>CAVVDN010000008.1:0-363204 GCA_963747045.1 uncultured Acidobacteriaceae bacterium
GCGATCTTTGGTCGTGAGCTTGTGGACGTTTGTGTCAAGTTTCACGCGGCGCGCGGGAGGCGCGCCCGGTTGGCGTAGTCGTCGACGTGGCGGGTGATGGCCGAGAGCGCGGCGCGGAGTTCCGGCGGTGCCTGCGCCTGGTTCGCGGCAGTGAGCGGGACGAGGAGCCGGTTATAGACCTTGGTGTAGAAGACGGCGATACGGATGCCGTCGCCGGTCAGGACGTAGCGGTTGGTGTGCGGGAGCCGGCGGATCAGGCCGTTCAGGCGCAGCCGCCGCAGGTCGTAGGTCATCTGGCCGGGGGTGTAGGTGCTGCCGAGCAGCCCGGCGATCAAGACGCGGAGGTTCTTGTTGGTGAAGCCGGTTGCGGCGAGCAGCGTCTGGCACAGGGCGCCGGCCAGGGCCATGACCCGAGGATCGCCGAATCGAAGAGCCGGGGTCCTCCGCCCCTCCGCGTCTACGAGGGGTGCGCGACCCGCTCAAAGGCTGGGCTCGCAAGGACGGTGCCCTGGCCTGCACGTTCAGCATCCAGTATGCGCCGGTTGCAGGCGCGGGCCTTGGCCTGGAGCTCGTCCAGGTTGGGCAGGCGGGCGTTGCAGCCCAGGTCGCGGGGGGCGTTGACGACGGTCTCGATCCGCATCGCCCGGCCGTCTTTCAGGTACTGCTTGATCCGCGAATGCTTATAGAACACATTCACCAGGACGCCGCCGTTGTCGCGGCGGTCGATCGCGGTCCGGAAGACTCCTTTGGTGTCGCGGCGGATCTTGCGGGCGAAGATGATCTCCACGTTGTGCGGGCGGCCGATGTCCAGGTTGTCGGCGACCAGCGCCTCGAAGAACCCGCGGGCATGGCGCGGCGCATCGAAGACAATGGTGCGCGAGATCTCCACCTGCCGCATCGAGACCTCCCACCAGTAGCCGGCATCATGGTCCTTCAGGCCGAGCGGCATCGGCAGCCGGTGCAGCCACCGCTGCGCGAACACGTTGATCGTGCCCGGTCCGAGCCGGTCGCAGATCGCCTGCAGCGCGGCCGGGTCCGCGCAGGCGGCGAACCCATTGGACAGCGGGGTGAACCCGATCCCGGCCCGGGCGGCCTGCCGCTTGACCCACTCATGCCCGTTGAGCCAGATCTTGGCCGGATAAGGGAAATAGGCGCACACCTTGATGAAGGCCGGGCCGAAGTCGGCGTCCCACAGGTAGAAGTAGTAGCAGGTCACCCGCCGGTCGGTCTTGAAGAATGACCACCGCGGTGTCCCGGTGGAGGTCTTGCCCTCAGAAGCGGTCCACACCCGCTGGAACTCCTGGGCCACGCCGATCGCCGCCACCCCGGACCGCCCGGTCGATGCCTGCCGTGCCAGGTGCGGCTGCATCACCTCCAGCTTGGCCTCGTCCTTGCCGAACTTGACCCAGGGGATGTCATTGGCATCGGAAAAGGAGACCACCGCCTTGCGGAACCGGTCGCCCAGCTGCCGGAACAGCACCGGGGAGGGGAACGGGAATCCCAGGTGCCCGGAGAGGAACGCCACCACCTGGGAACTGGTCTGCAAGATGGGCACGTACGCGTTGAGGTAGATCCGGTCCAGGCACTCGATATCCAGCGTCACGTGCCCGTCCAGCACGTCGTTCACCGTCAGCACACGCGCCATGATGACCACCTACCGCAACCGCTGTTAGTTGCGATGATGCGCTTACCTGCACCGATCCGCACACCGAACCATGCAGCTAGGCGGTCAGAGGCGGAGCCTCACTGTTACTCCAGCGACACTTCGTAATCATGCGACTGCGAGTGCTCGTCGTCGGCCGTGGTCAATCGGCGGGCAGGGCGGATGTCTCCAGGGCTGGTGCGTGGGCCGTGTTCAGGGTGGCGGGGGGCTGAGCAGGCCGGCGCGTTCGGCTGTGGCGGCGGCCTGGACCCGGCTGGAGACGCCGAGCTTGCGCAAGATGTTGCTGACGTGCACGCTGGCGGTGCTGGTGCTGATGTACAGCTCGGCGCCGATCTGGGGGTTGGTGCGCCCGGCGGCCAGCAGCCGCAGCACCGTCAGCTCACGGTCGGTCAGCCCGTAGCGGGTCAGCGGCCGGGCCGGGGGCGGGGCCTGGGGTTCGCCGGCGGCCGGGTGCAGCGGGATCCGGGCCCGTTCGGCCAGGGTGCGGATCTGGGCCAGCAGGGGGGCGTGCCCGCTGGCGGCGGCCGCGGCGGCGCGCAGCGGGCCGGCCGCCGCCGCGGCCGGCTGCCCGGCGTCCAGTTGCGCCTGGGCCTGCCGCCACCATGCGTACCCGGCCCGGTGCGGGCAGCTCAGGTCCTGCCAGGCTTTGGCCGCGCCGTCCCAGGCAGCGGGGTCGCCGGGCCCGGCCACCCGGGTCCGCTCGGCGTCCCAGGTGGCGCGCTCGGCCGCGATGGTGGCCACGGTGGGGTGGTCGGTGAACGGGACCCGGCCCATCCGTTCGACCCAGGCGGCCAGGCCGTCGGCCGCGTCCGCGGCGTCGGCGGCGGCCTGCTGGTCGTGGCGCGCGCGGGCCTGCCCGGCCAGGTCAGCGCACGCCCGCATGCCCGCCGCCAGCAACGGCCCGGACAAGATGGTCAGCTCGGGAACGTTGAACCGGGCTAGCGCCCGGCGGACCTCCCGGAGGGCATCGGCCGGGCGCCCGGTCCACAGCAGGGCCTCCGCGGCCCGCGGCACTGCGTAGTAGCCGAAGTCGACTCTGGTGATGGCGGGGAGCGTCTCCATTTGCTGCCACCGCCTGGCGGCCGCATCGGTGTCGCCGCGCAGCAGGTCGATCTCGGCGCGGATCACCTGCGCCAGCCAGTGATCGCGGTCGGGCGGCATGGTGGTCAGCGGGTCGATCAGCGCTGCCGCCTCCGCGGTGCGCCCCAGGGCCAGCAAGGCCTCAGCTGCCTGGGCGGCCAGCCTGCTGGCCAGATCCCAGGACTGCAGGCCGGCCTGCCGGGCGTCGTCAAGACCGCGCAACGCCACCTCGGCCGCGCGCTGGAACCGCGCGAGCCTGAGCAGCGCGCCGTTTTCGTTCAGGGCCAGCCACACCAGCCCCGGGCCGTCCCGTGCGGCCCGGGCGATTTCCCACCCGCGCTCCAGGGCGGCGAACCCCTCCTCGACCTGACCACGCACGAACGCCGTGAACGCGATCACGGACAAGGTGCGGGGGATCAGCGCCGTGGCGCCGGCCGCCTCGGCGATCTCCAGCGCCCGGTCCAGCGCCGCGCGGCCGGCCTGAAGCCGTTCCTCACCGTACAGCAAGAAGATGGTGGCGTAGTCGAGCAGGGCGTCGGCGTGATCGGACGAGGGCGGAGCCTGCCCGAACAGCCGCAGCGCCTCCTCCATCAGCGGCAGCCCGGACGACCGCGGCGCAACCCTCGCCCGGACCACCGCGGCGCGGTGGCAGACGACCGCAGCGATGGCGGGGTCCCCGTGGCCGGCGAACCGGCGGTAGGCCTCCTCGGCGACCAGGCCAGCGCGCACCCTGTCGCCACAATGAAGAAACGCGTCGATGGCCCGTACGGACAACCGCGGCACGTCGACCCCGGCCGCAGTCGCGGCATCGGGCTGGGCCTCGGACAGTTCGATCGCCCGCTGCCAGTGCGCCGCGGCCCGGGCGTAGCCGCACACCCGCTCGGCCGCCTCGGCCGCCGCAATCCGGGCCGGGAGCTCCTCGGCCGGGCGGCCCGCGGCCTGCCAGTGCCCGGCCACCTCCGCAGCCAGCGCCGGGTCCCCGGCCAGCGCCCGCGCCGCCCGCTCGTGCAGCACCGCCCGCTCCCCGGGCAGCAGCCCCGCGGCCACCGCCTCGCCCAGCAGCGCGTGCCGCGGCCGGTGCCCCCCGCCCGCAGCGTCCTCGGCCAGCAGCCGGGCCGACGCCAGCTCCCGCAACCCCCGCCGCACCGCCCCGGCCTCCAGCCCGGTCACCGCACCCAGCACGTCCTCGTCCAGCGGCCGGCCCGCCACCGCCAGGCCCGCCAGCACCGCCCGGGCATCCTCCGCGCAGCGGCCCGCCCGCGCCGCCAGCAGCTCCGCCAGCCGGACCGGCAACCCCGCCGGAACCCGCAGACCGCTCCCGGCCCCGGCCTGGCCGGCCAGCGCGGCGGCCACCAGCTGCTCGGTGAAAAAAGGGTTCCCCTCAGCCCGCGCAAACAGGTCCCAGGCCACCTGGGGTGACACCGGGAAGCCGGCCAGCGCCGCGGCCTGCCCGGCTACCTCCGCCCGCGACAGCGGTCCCAGCCGGATCTCCTCGGTCCCCGCGTCGCCCCGCACAAGCGCCAGCCACCCAGCCACATGCTCCGCCAGCGGCGCCTCATCCCCCCGGCACGTGGCCACCACCCGCACCGGCCCCCGGCGCCCGGCCCGCACCAGGAACGTCAGGAAATCCAGCGTCTCACCGTCCGCCCAGTGCACATCCTCCACCACCAGCCCCACCCCGGACGGCGACCGGCCGGCCACCCCGGCTAGCACCTCCGCCACCCCGGCGAACAGCCGCTCCCGGCTCCACTCCCCGTCCCGGCCAGCCGGGCTCGTCCCGCTGCCCGGGCCCATCCCGGGCAGCAACCGCCCCACCTCTTCGCGCACGTACCCGGGGGCGGCGTCCAGCGCCGCTGCCAGCAGTCCGCCGGCCTCCAGCCGGCCGAGCTCGCCGAGCGCATCGGCCACCGGCAGCAGCGGCAGCGTGCCCGCCAGCGGCAGGCACTCCCCCCGTGCCATCACCATCCCCGCGGCCGCGGCCCGGTCCATCCCCTCGGTCACGAACCGGGTCTTGCCCACCCCGGCATCCCCCACCACCAGCACCAGCCGCGCATCGCCGCCCAGCGCCCCCAGCAGTCGGGACAATTCACCCTCACGGCCAACAAAGCCCGCCGGCCCTGCCACGTTCACAGCCCACCAGCCCGAACCCCTCGGGTCAACCCCCCGAACCAGTCCCGTCGGATCCAGGTCAACCCAACACGGCCAACGAGGGTTGCAGGATCTGAGTATTGCCGGTACCGGTGAAGTCGCCGGTCACCCAGGCCAGCGCAAACGGCACCTGGCTAATGTCGTTGCTGAACACGGTCGACAGGCCACCGTTGCCGATATCCCCGTAGACGAGCAGCTGGAGGGCCCCGTTGCTGTTCCGGGCCTGCGCGATCTGGGTGTATCCCGAACCGATGAAGTTACCGGTCATAAAGGCCAGCGCGCTCGATGGCTGGTTCATGGGGGCGGCGTACACCGTCCCCAGGTTGCCGTCGCCGACATTCCCGTAGACGATCATCTCGAGGGTCCCGTTGTTGTCCCAGGGCTGCGCGATCTGAGTGGTGGTGCCCGCACCGGTGAAGTAGCCGGTCAGAAAGGCCAGGGCACCCGAGCCCTGGCCCATGTCGGGCTGGGCGACCGGCGTGGCCAGGATGCCGTTAGCAACGCTGTAGACGATCAGCCCTAGGATCCCGTTGTTGTCCCAGAGCTGCGCGATCTCGGTGACGCCCGAACCGGTGAAGTCGCCGACCAAAAAGGCCAGGGCGCTCGATCCCTGGCCCATGTCGGGGTAGGTGACCAGCGTCTGCAGGGTGCCGCCGCTCATTCCGTAGACGATCAGCCCCAGGACCCCGTTGTCCGCATGCCGCGGCTTCCGGTCGGCACCTACGAAATCCGCGCCGCCAGAGACGGCTACAAGCCACAAAGCCTCTCGGGAACGGAACTGAAGGGCGGCGAACTGGTCACCTTGCAGGTGCGGCTTGAGCCGATCACGGCAGTTCCCCCCGATAAGGTGACGACCGGCCTGCCCGGCTCCGCCGGCACAGGATCGCAGCCGGCGCCCATGACGGCGTATCCGACAGCGATGGCGACCTTGAACAATCCTGCGCCCGAGGGCGTAGCCACGCCGCCGATCGTCGTCGCCACAACTCCCGCGCCTGATCGCTGGAACATTCTGAATGATGTGACGTGGCAACGCTACGGCAGTCCCGGCGACTATCCCTACGTTCAAGGCCATTGGTACGACCCGTTCAATCGCAACATCCTCAAAGCTGACAAGCCGATCTTCGGCCAGAGCTGGTTCTTCGATTTCACCGGCACCAGTCTCTCCGCATTTAACATCCGGCGTCTGCCGGTGCCCAGCGGAATCATTACCCAATCGCCAGGGAGCGAAGGGTTCTTCGGCAAAGGCGAGCAGTTCTTCGGCTCGCAGAGCTTCATCTTGTCGTTCGATCTGTTTCAGGGCGACACCAGCTTTCGGCCGGTTGACTGGCGCTTCCGCTTTACGCCAGTCATCAACCTGAACTTCCTGCAAACCCGCGAGCGCGGCCTGGTGAATGTCGACCCGGCCAACGGCATCAATCGCTTCGACGATCACACGGGAATACAGGAGGCGTTCGTCGAAGCCAAAATCCACGACCTGAGCCCGAACTTCGATTTCGTCTCGGTGCGCGCCGGCATACAGCAGTTTGTCAGCGACTTTCGCGGCTTCCTCTTCGCCGACGAGCAGCCGGGCATTCGCGTCTTCGGCAACTTGAAATCCAACCGCATCAATTACAACCTGGCGTATTTCTATTTCCTGGAGAAGAACACCAACAGCGGGCTCAATACCTTCAATCAGCGGCATCAGCAGGTGTACGTCGCCAACATTTACATCCAGGATTTCTTCGCCAAGGGCTACACCGCGGAGTTCAGCTTCCTGCACAGCCGCGACGATCCCACGATCCATTTTGACGACAACGGCTTCCTGGTGCGGCCCGCGCCGATCGGCGACGTAGTGAACGGGGCCATCATCACCCACCAGATCCAGTCGCTATTACCTGGGATGGACGGGCAACGGGCACATCAAGCGCATCAACATCGATCACGCTTTTTACCAGGCGCTGGGCCATGACACCTTCAATCCCATCGCCGGGCGACCCGTGAACATCAACGCGCAGCTGGCAGCCTTGGAGCTTTCGGTCGACAAGGACTGGGCCCGCTATTACGCCTCGTTTTTCTACGCCTCCGGCGATTCCAGCCCGAACTCCGGCATCGCCCGCAAGAGCGGCACCGCGACGCGGCTTCGACACCATCGTCGATGACACCAACTTCGCCGGCGGACCATTCAGCTTCTGGGACCAGCAACAGATTGGGCTGCTCAGTACCGGCGTGACGCTCACAACCCCCGGCAGCCTGCTTGCCCTGCCCTGCGCTCCAATAAGGAAGAGGGCCAGGCGAACTTCGTCAATCCGGGAATTTACATCTTCAACGCCGGCGCCGACTTCAATATCACGACGAATCTGCGCGGCTTCTCCAACTTCAACTACCTCCGCTTCGCCGACACCGAACCGCTGCAGATCGTGCTGTTCCAGAACAACATCCGGCACAGCATCGGCGAAGACCTGGGCTTCGGCGTGAGGTATCGTCCGAAGCTGAACGAGAACATTGTCGTCACCGCCGGAGAAGCTACGCTCTTCCCCGGCGCAGGCCTGGAGAATCTTTACAACAGCAAGGTCCTGCTTTCCGGCTTTGCTTCTCTGGCATTGACCTTCTGAGCTGCCATGCGATTCGATCCTGAGTACCGTCTGTCGCGTCTCGCTTTCGTCGCCGTGATGTCTGATCGTCGTCGCCCTGTTCACGCCGCGCGCGCGCAGCGCCGCGTCTCCCGGCGCCGGAAAGCAGCAGTCGCAGTCGCAGTCCGCGCCCGACCAACCGCCGCAGCAACGACCGCAGCTCCCTGCCGGAATCTTTCTCCAGCAGCCATTCGAGAGCGCCAAACAGAAGACCGACGGCTGCATGAGCTGCCACACTTCGGAAGACGCGCCGACCATGCACAAGTCGGGCAGCTTCGCCCTCGGCTGCACCGACTGCCACGGCGGCAATCCGAAGATCTTTCTGCCCGCCGGCACCGCACCCAACTCGCCGGAATATATTTCGCTTACCAGGCAAGCGCATCCCAAGCCGCGCATTCCGGAGAACGCCTGGAACACGGCCAATCCCATCCGCGCCTACACCAAGTGGACTGAAAGAAGACGCCGACTACATCAAGTTCATCAATCCCGGCGACCTCCGCATCGCCGACGAGACCTGCGGGCGCTCCGGCTGCCACGAGCAGGAAGTCCATCGCGTCAGGACCAGCATGATGACTCACGGCGCGATGCTGTGGGAAGCGGCTCTCTACAACAACGGTGCCTTCCCCTTCAAAGACGCTCATTTCGGAGAGAGCTACGATCGCAACGGACAGCCGCAGCGACTGGAGATGAAACCTCCGCCGACCGCAGAGGAAACGCGAACCAAGGGCATTCTGCCTTATCTCGAGCCGCTGCAGCGCTGGGAGTATTCGCAGCCCGGCAACGTGCTGCGCGTCTTCGAACGCGGCGGCGAGAAGAAGCAGGAAGTCGGCAATCCCATCCTCGATGACGATCAACGGCAATCCCGACGTCAAGCTGAGCTTCCGCGGCTTCGGCACCTTGCTGCGCACCGATCCCACCGTCCTCGGCCTGCAGAAGACGCGCCTGCTCGATCCGCTGCTGTCGTTCCCCGGCACCAACGATCAGCCCGGCGACTATCGCGCCTCGCGGATGCAGCGCCTGCCACGTCATTTACGCCAACGACCGCTCGAAGGAGCACTCCGCCAGCTATGCGCAGTTCGGCAACATGGGGCAGTCGCAGACCAGCGATCCGACGATTCCGAAAGGCCAGTCCGGCCATCCGTTGAAGCACGAATTCACCCGTGCCATTCCTTCGAGCCAATGCATGGTGTGCCACGTTCACCCCGGAACGAACATGGTCACCACCTACTTCGGCTACACGTGGTGGGACAACGAAATCGACGGCGACAAGGGCATGTATCCCGCGAAGCAGCGCAATCTCAGCCCGAAGGAGCAGCAAGAGGTTCAGTCGCGCGATCCCGAACGCACCGCCATTCGCGGCAACTGGGACACCGTCAACTTCCTGGAGAAGACCGGCACGCCCGAGTTCAACAAGAACCTCACCAACACGCAGTTCGCCGACTTCCACAGCCATGGCTGGATCTACCGCGCCGTCTACAAGCATGACCGTCACGGCAATCTGCTCGATGCCGAAGGCAACATCGTCGCGCCCGGTGATCCCGACAAGTTCTCCAAGGCCGTCCACCTGAAAGACATTCACCTCGAGAAGGGCATGCACTGCATCGACTGCCACTTCGCGCAGGACAGCCACGGCAACGGCAATCTCTACGGCGAGACGCGCAATGCCGTCGAAGTCGATTGCATCGACTGCCACGGCACCATCGAGCAGAAGGCGACGCTGAAGACCTCCAGCTTCGCCGCACCGGCCGGCGGCAACAACATGGACATGCTGCGCACGCCCTGGGGCGAGCGCCGCTTCTACTGGGAAGGCGGCAAGCTCTACCAGCGCGCCATGCTTGACCCCGACGTGAAGTGGGAGGTCGTGCAGGTGCTCGACTCCATCACGCCGGGCAACAGCCACTACAACGAAAAGTCGCGGCTCGCCAAGACCATCCAGAAGGATGGCAGCACCTGGGGCGACGCGCGCAGCGCAGGCGACAAGCTTGCCCACGAGAACAGCAAGATGACCTGCTATTCGTGCCACAGCTCGTGGGCGCCGACCTGCTACGGCTGCCATCTCTCGATGACCGCCAACCAGAAGATGCCCATGCTGCATAACGAAGGCATCACCACGCGCAACTGGACCTCCTACGATTTCCAGATTCTGCGCGATGACGCTTTCCTGCTCGGCATCGACGGCACCGTCACCAAGCATCGCGTCGCGCCTGTGCGCTCCGCTTGCGCCGTGCTCGTGAGTTCGCAGAACGCCGATCGCGACTGGATCTACTACCAGCAGCAGACGATTTCTGCCGAAGGCTTCAGCGGCGAGGCCTTCAGCACCTTCGTTCCGCACACCGTTCGCGCCAAAGAAACCAAGACCTGCACCGACTGCCACGTCTCGCAACGGCGCGACAACAACGCCTGGATGGCGCAACTGTTTACCCAGGGCACCAACCTCATGAACTTCATGGGCGCGCTACATCTACGTCGCCACCGGCGACAAAGGCTACGAAGCCGTCGCTGTCACCGAGCACGATGAGCCGCCCGCGGTTTACGGCAGCGACCTGCAAAAGCTCGCGTGGCCCGATGACTACAACAAATTCGTCGCCGGCGGCCGCGAACTCAAAGAGAGCTACGGCCACGCCGCCGGCGACGTGGTGCACCCGGGCGCGGAAGTTCTCGACGTCCAGGGCCGCGGCGAATATCTCTACACCGCGATGGGCAAGAACGGATTCCGCATCTACGACATCGCCAATCTCGACGACAAAGATTTCTCGCAGCGCACCATCACGGCTCCCGTATCGCCGCTCGGTCAGCGCTTCTATGTCCCGACGAAATACGCGATGGCCGTTGCCACGCCCACCACGCTCGGCGTCGATCCTCTTCGCCATCAGTTCCCCGAGAACGAAGAGCAGAAGATGCTTCCGATGAACCTCCTTTACGGCTTCCTCTACGTCGCCGATCGCGAGGAAGGATTGGTTGTCGTCGGCGACCCGAACCTTCAGCATCCCAAATACAAGAAGGCGGGCGTCGGCACGCTGCTCGATGGCGATCCCACCAACAACTATCTTGTGCGACTTCCCGGCTTCAATCCCGACAACAAACTGACACGGCGCGCGTCGCATCACCATCGCCGGCAACTATGCGTACATCCTTTGCGATCGCGGGCTGGAAGTCGTCGAACTCACCGACCCCACGCATCCGCAAAATCGTTGCCGAGATCGGCGCGCCGTTTCTCAACGAGCCGCGTGCGGTGGCCGTGCAATTCCGCTATGCCTTCGTCGTCGATCGCGACGGCCTGAAGGTCCTCGACGTCACTCACCTCGACAAGCCGGTGCCGATTCAACCGTCCATACGAATTGCCGACGCGCGCAACATCTATGTCGCGCGCACCTACGCTTACATCTCCGGCGGCAAGCAAGGCATGCTCATCTTCAACGTGGAGCAGCCCGAACATCCCTTGCTCGACCAGGTCTTCGATGCCGGCGGCGCGATGAACGACGTCAACGACATCAAGATCGGCATGGTCTCGGCCGAAGCGTTCGCCTACGTCGCCGATGGCAAGAACGGCCTTCGCATCGTGCAGCTTCTCTCGCCCATGGACGATCCACTCTTCTCCGGCTTCAGCTTCCACCCGCAGCCCAGGCTGATCGCGACTCACAAGACCGCCGGCCCGGCGCTGGCGATTTCGAAAGGCATCGATCGCGATCGCGCCGTCGATGAAAGCGGCAATCAACTCGCCGTCTTTGGACGCCGCGGCGCGCGCCCCTTCAACCTGCAAGAGATGCAGCGCTTCTACCTGCGCGACGACAAGCTCTACACCGTCACCGACTCTCCGCCCGGCCCTCCTGTGAATGCCACCGAACCGCAGCGCGCCTCGGCGGGACAACCGAATCCGGGACAGTAGCAACCGGGCCGCACTTCAGTGACCCGCCGAAATCAAGGCGTTTGCCGGCTGCGGCGTCACGAAATACTTGCGCTGGAAATAGAACGCCACGTTCACCAGCCCAATCATCACCGGAACTTCGACCAGCGGCCCGATCACCGCGGCAAATGCCGCGCCGGAGTTGATCCCGAACACCGATACCGCAACCGCGATCGCCAGCTCGAAATTGTTGGAGGCCGCCGTGAACGCAAGCGTGGTGGTCTTCGAGTAGTCGGCCCCGAGCTTGCGCCCCATGTAAAACGACACCAGGAACATGACCACGAAATAAATCAGCAGCGGAACCGCGATGCGCAACACATCCAGCGGCAGCCGCACGATGTACTGGCCCTTCAGCGAGAACATGATGACGATCGTGAACAGCAGCGCGATCAGCGTGAGCGGGCTCACGCGCGGCACAAAGTTGCGGTCATACCACTCACGTCCCTTCGCGCGCACCAGCACCGCGCGCGTCAGGAATGCCGGCCAGGAACGGAATGCCGAGATAGATGAAGACGCTCTTGGCGATCTCGCCGATGGAGACGTTGACCACCGCGCCCTGCAGCCCAAGCTGCGCCGGCAGCACGGTGATGAAGACCCACGCATAGAGCGAATAGAAGAAAACCTGGAACAGCGAATTGAACGCCACCAGTCCGGCCGCGTATTCGGTGTCGCCCTTCGCCAGTTCGTTCCACACGATGACCATCGCGATGCAGCGCGCCAGTCCAATCATGATCAGCCCGGCCATGTACTCCGGATAGCCGCGCAGAAATACAATCGCCAGCACGAACATCAGGATCGGACCGACCACCCAGTTCTGCAGCAGCGAGAGGCCCAGCACCTTCTTGTTGCGGAAGACCTCGTGCAGCTCTTCGTATCGCACTTTGGTGAACGGCGGATACATCATCACGATCAGTCCAACCGCGATGGGAATCGAGGTGGTGCCAACGCTGAAGCGATTCAGAAACGGCACCACTCCGGGCACGAGCCATCCCAGAACCACGCCGAAAGCCATCGCCGCGAAGATCCACGCGGTGAGATAACGATCGAGAAAACTGAGCCGGCGGCCGTTGCTCATAACTCATCCTCATGCCGCGCTACGGCCGCGTTACCGCCGATGTCTGCCCGATGTTGTCGAGTTCTTTCTTAAGCGCAAGCTTGTCGAGGCTGGCCAGCGGCAAGCAGAGGAACAGGCTGATTCTGCGCTCGAGCATACATGAACGCCTCGCGAAAAGCACGTTCCATCTCGTCGGGCGTGCCCTCGTACCGCGGCTGGATCGGGCATGCCCCAATGCGCAGTCATAGGCTGACCCGGCCACACCGGGCAGACTTCCTTCGCCGCGTTGTCGCACACGGTGAAGACGAAGTCGAGCTTCGGCGCGCCCGGCTGCTGCGAACTCCTCCCACGACTTGCTGCGCAAGCCCTGCGCCGGAACGTGGGCAAACTCGAGTTGGCGAAGCGCCTCCGGGCGCACCGCGCCGCTGGGATGGCTTCCCGCGCTGTAGGCGGTGAAGTTCGGCCTGCCTTTGAAGTTCAGGATCGCCTCGGCCATGATCGAGCGCGCCGAATTGCCGGTGCACAGGAAGAGAACGTTGTAGCTGTGCCGGCATACTCAGCCTTTCGCGGCACGGCTTCACCGCCCGGATGAAACGCGCTCATGAACTTGCCATCGACCTCTGCCGCAATGGCGTCGACATCGATTCCTTCGGCTGCCAGAATCTCCCGCGCTTCCTCGGTCTTGTAGATGCGCGTCGGTTCGATCTCGATCTGCCCGAATCCGCAGCCGCGAGCTTCGCGCGATATTCGTCCTCTTCCAGCGCTCCGGCGATGCAGCCCACCCACAGCAGCATGTTCTTGCGAATCTTCGGATCGATCTCGCCGCGCGTCACCACGTCGGAAACGGCGAAGCGGCCGCCCGGCTTCAGCACGCGAAACGCCTCGCGCAGCACGTGGTCCTTGTCGGCCGAGAGATTGATGACGCAGTTCGAGATGATGACGTCGACCGAGTTGTCGGGCAGCGGAATGTTCTCGATCTCGCCCTTGAGGAACTCGACGTTCTCGATGCCGGACTTGCGCTTGTTCTCATTCGCCAGCGCCAGCATCTCGTCGGTCATGTCGAGGCCGTAGGCTTTGCCGGTGGGACCGACCCGGCGCGCCGAGAGCAGCACGTCGATGCCGCCGCCGGAGCCCAGGTCGAGCACGATCTCGCCCGGGCTGCAGCTGCGCCAGAGCGGTGGGGTTGCCGCATCCCAGCGAAGCCAGCAGCGCCTCTTCCGGAATCTGCTTGATCTGCGTCACGTCGTAGAGGTTGGAGGTGATCGGATCGCAGCAGTCGCGTGGCCGGCGCCGCTCCGCAGCAACTGCTTCCGCCGCGTGGTCACGCGCAGCGCTGCCTGTCCGTATTTCTCTTTCACTACTTCCTTAATGTCGGTCGTGCTCATGATGGCCTCCTACTTGCAGATCTGAATGATGGTCTTCGGTTTGACAGCCTTGTTGCGCGTGCAGCACTCGGCGTAGAGGAATTGCAGCAGCTCCTGCAGCGCGTCGGTGTTCGCGGTGTAGCGCAGGAACGTGCTCTCGCGCTGCACCTTGACCAGGTCTTCGTTCTTCAGCTTGTCCAGGTGGTGCGACAGGGTCGAGTTCGGGATATCGAGCTCTTCCTGAATCTCGCCGACCACCAGGCCATCCGGATGCGCCGAAAGCAGCAGCTGCATGATGCGCAGCCGCGGCTCCGTTCCCATTGCCGAGAACATGTCGGCGTAGCGGGTCACCTGCTCTGCGCTTTTGGTTGTCGCTGTCCGAGCCATTACCATATTTCCATATTTGCAGAAATATAGAGCCACGTCAACCGGCGATTCAAGCGCCTGGTCAAGCCCTTCGAACCGCGGCCGCCTTCGACCTCGCCGCAAGCGCCGACGCAATCGCGGCCTGGGCATCACGTGGTCCCAGGGCTGCGATCAGCTCAGCCGCTGCGGCGCGAACCTCGGCGTTCGTCTTCCGGGCGGGGACAGCGACCTGCGGCGGCTTCTTTGGCGCGCCGCTCGCAGAGGCAACGGGCTCGTGCGCGACCTTCGCTGCGGCCGGCGGCTGGCTGGGCGCAACATTCGCAGATTCAGGCGGCTGGTTGGGCGCGACCTTCGCGGACGCAGGCGGCGGCCCGTCCCGCAGCTCGGGCGCAAGGTCGCCGAGACCGATTTCCTCCTCCAGGTTGTCATAGCTTTCCGCGGCCAGCGCACCCGCGCCGGGGCGGAAGTTGACGCCGTTGCGCAGGTTCAGCACGGCCGACTGCAGCGCATAGAGCACCAGCCCGGCACGCCGGTCATCGATCATATGGTTCATGACCGCGTGCGCAACATTGCTCAGCGCCAACTGGATCGCGTTGCTGTCTTCCAGCAAAGGAATATCCAGCGACATGTATTTCGGCTCGAAGTCGTGGCGCAAGGCGAGCTCATGCCGGTGCTCGATGCGGATGCGGCGCGCGCGATGCACCAGATGGCAGTGACAGAACTTTCGTCCGCGCAGCGCCATGGCCTGGCAGAACTCGCCATTGGTCATGACGTGTTCGCAATGCCTCGGCAGCTTCGCCGCGGCAGGGTTAAGGGGCGCAGAGTTGGACTGGCTTTGATTGCATTCGGATTTTTTCATAACGTATCCCTCCATTGGTTTCGAGCCGCGAGCTTCGAGCCGCGAGCTTCGAGGTGATTTCCGTCGGCGTGAGCTCGCACTTCCGGCTCGCGCTGACAACCGACAACTGACCGCCCCCTCCCCCTTTTTTCGCCTGTAAGTTATTGATTTCATGCAGTAACCATGCGCAAGCATTTGAGCCCGTTGGACTTATGCGTATGCGTTTGATTGGCAGAGACTTACGACC
This sequence comes from uncultured Acidobacteriaceae bacterium, assembly GCA_963747045.1. GTDB lineage: Bacteria > Acidobacteriota > Terriglobia > Terriglobales > Acidobacteriaceae > Bog-257. The sequence continues at coordinate 15,274 of CAVVDN010000008.1, forward strand.
GTCTGAGGGGCGGGCGATTCGGTGTCTGCGAGCAGGTTGAGGTGAGAACGCCGACAACTGAGAACGGACTGCGGACATCTCTTCTGGCCCACAAACACAAATAGGGCAGGAGCGCCGGGGTGAAGGCGAATCCTACCCTAACCGGTCAATTTTAGTTTTCGGAGGCGACGAGCGATAGATTACGAAAGTAGGGGGTGGGGTAATTATCCTTTCGTAACCGGGGCAGTGAGTGATATGGGGATATATCGCCACCTATTTCATTTACTTTGACTTTGGTGATGACAGTGGTGCTCCGTCACAAGCGGTAATCTCTGCGGCATGGGCAATCTCGACGCCCTGCCTCGGCTTGCCGTCCGAGCCTATGGCTTCTAGCTTCAGCTTCTCCGGTTTCATAACCGGCTGAGACGGTTGCAGAATGATCGTGAGCGGCGCATTTATCAGCGACGATAATTCACCCGTGGCTTCGGCAACTTTAGAGGCAGACGACGGGTACGCAACGAGGCCGCCCGTCCCGTTCACAATCTTCTTGAAGTATCCACGATGTGTCTGGTCATGATCGTAGTCGAGGACAAGACCGAAAACGGGTGGCCAATGGTTTTTTAGAAACCAATTGACAGTCAGCTCGGACGAGTTGCGGCTAGCGTTATCCTCGCCATCGCTTATAACGACAAGCGCAGTGTCCGGATTTTTCGCTGCACCTGCTACCGCGATCAGAGAGTCATAAAGCGCGGTTCCGGCGGTACTGTAGCCTATCTTCTCGGTAGCCAAATGATCGAGGAGTTGACTTGTTGCCGCCGAACCACTTGCGTGGTCGAGTATCTGTTCACGAAAGACCACTACGGCAACACGGTCTCCGCTATTCGCCAAGAACTGCTTCGCGGCTGCTACAGACTGCCTCCAAGTCTGTTTCATGCTGCTGCTGACGTCGATGAGAAGGATTGTCACCGGCGGAGTCCCTCTCTCAACTGAGATGATTTTTGCCGGACTACCACCGATCTGCGCTGTCAACTCCTCTGGCGTGATACTACGAGAAATCGCGTGCTCATCGAGCAAACGCACAGTCGTTGTTACGCGGCACTCTTGTCCGAAGCTGGTGTGAGCGATCAGGGCGATCCCAAAAGCAACTATCAGCACGCGCGAGAACTGACCCATGTCAAGGCTCATTTATCTCTCTCAAAGCAAGTGCCCTAATCCGGACGGTGCGCAGATTCAACCGGATAGGTGGCGAGAACAGGCGTGGCTGTTGAAAAACTCCCTTCTCCTGAGATCCGGCTTCAAATTGGATGACCAGAAATGAATCCCAAGGTGGAGAAAATCGTTTATACGGCATCCTAGCGCGACGATTTTTCGGCGCGATCGCTGCGAGCGAGTTTTTCAACAGGCACAGGCGATTACACTCACAATGACCCTAGGCGGGCGTCAGGCACGTGCAGGCGCCACCTGGCATTCTGGCCACGGGGCACTAGCCACGGAGCGCTTTATTGCATCCCTGCGGCTGAGCTGCGCAGTTGCGGAATGCTGAAGTCCTTCCTGGGGGACTGCTCTTTCTGCCATTCGTGATATTCGTGGCATTCGGAGCAGCGTCCGTCAGCGGCGTCGTGTTCGGCGCCTCCCTGCAAATGGCAGCCGCGGCAGGATGCGATGCCCGGCACCAGCACATCGGCGGTCCGCTTACTTTGCGGCGCCTGCGCGTGACAGCTCTCGCACTTCACCATGCGATGCGCGTCGTGATCGAAGTCGGCGTGATTGAGCCAGCGGACCGGGATCGCCGACTTCGCGACGGTCGGAATCGCGCCTTGGCCTCGCACCATTTCATGGCAGAGCTTGCAGCCCTTGTCGAACAGCAGGCGATCGGCGTTGGCGACCTGCCACTGGATCCACTCTTCCCGCGTGTGCGGCGGCGAAGGCAACTGCACCAGCGAGCTGAGCGCGACACGGTTGACGGTCAGCGGCTCCGACATCGCGCTGGGATGCGCGGCGATATACTCTGTGTACTTCTTCACCAGAAACGCCTGAACGGCATCGGTCTTACAATGTGGTACCGAGTCGTTGAAGCGGCGGTCGAATTGCAGGTCCTTCATGTGACAACCGGCGCATTGCGTGGCGAACTTGATGGGCGCCATGTAAGCCCGCGAATTGGCCTGCCGCGGATTGTCGGGCATCGGCGCAGCTACTGTTTGCAGGGCCGGAGTTGAAGCATTGCTCTCGGGAGGGCAAGCCTGAATCTGGCGGGCGTAAGGCCAGGCGCGATCGTCGCTCGCCGGACGATGACAATCCTGACAGGTCATCTGCACCAGATCGTTCGCGCCGTTAGGGCCGGCGATCTTCACGTGCAGATGCGCGTAATGATTCAGCTTCACGGTTCCGGGATCGGCGAAGCCTTGGCGCAGCGGCGCGAACTCGGGATGATGATGGTCGAAGCCGTCGACGTCTTTGGCGAACTTCAGGTCGCCGCTCTTAACCTTCAGGTCGGAATGGCATTGCACGCAGCCCGCATCCATGGTGTGCGCGAGGCGCAGCGACGACTTGTGCTCAACGTGGCACGATCCGCAAGTCGGAGTGAAGGTCACCAGCGTCGGATGATGCGGCGGAGCGTCGTGACAGGCGAGACAAGCCTTGTCGTTGACCTGCTTGCGAAAGACGCCGCCTTCGGTGACGTGGCAGAGTTCGCACTTCTTGCCGAAGAAAGCGTGCGATGCCGAAACCGGTCCGCTGCTGTAGACCTTCTGTCCGCTGGCGCGCTGGGAGAAGAACCAGACGACGGCGATCACGGGCACGGCGATCGAGAGATACATGCGCCAGCGCCGCAGGGGATGGAGATGCGTGAAGTACTGCAAGTCCATCCGCTTGGCTAAGCCTTTGGTCGTGCGCACGCGTCGCGTCATGGTGTTCGTCTCAGTAGCGCAGCGCCACTACGGCGTGAATCGCGCCCAGCAATAGGACGGCGTAGGAAAAGGGAATGTGCACCAGCAGCCAGCCGTGCAGAATGCGGTGATAAATCGTCTGCTGGTCCAGTTCGCGCTTCTCCTCGCAGATGTTTTCCAGATCGTCCACCGATGCGTGGAGATTAGGAGGAAGCAGCAGCCGCAGCTGGCGAAACATAGCTTGCGAGGTGGTGCGGTCGGCGATCTCCATTCGGCGCGAGCCTGCCTGCTGCAGAAACGGACGCATCTTCCTCTCGAAGAAGTTCCGCAGATCGGTGCCCGCTTGTTCGTCCACATTCAGGCCGGTCGCAACGGTAGTTCCACCCATCGTTCCGGCACCGGCCGCGGCCGCGCGCTGCTCTACGGTTGCGTCGGGGAGATTTCCGGTCAGCATCGCGCAAGCCTGCTCGACCAGAAACGAAGACTCTTCCACGAGCTGCGCCCGCACGCGCCCAATCTGCTCATAGATGGTCTCCATGGGAATGCGCTCGGTGGTGAGGCGCGGCATGTAGTGTTGCAGCAACGCGCCGAAGATGCCGCTGAGGAAGACCACGACGAAGATCCACATCAGCACGCGGGTGAGGCCGAAGCCGAAGTGAAAGCCGGCGTGAAACAGGATGATCGGGAAGCTGATGGTGCCCAGCCAAAGATGTCCGCGCATCCAGGTTTGCGCGCGGCCGAGCCGCCAGACGGGCACCTTCTTGCGCGCGCCCAGCAGTCCCGCGAAGATCATGAAGGCCGAACCGATGCTGCCGTAAATCAGGCCCATCACGCTTCCGCCGCTGGGGCCCTGCGGCGAACTGTGGCGATAAGGAATGTAGGCCAGCGCAGCCAGCACCAGCAGCGCGATGCTGAGCACGCACCACTTGCGATGAGTGCGATCAATGCGCAAGGACTACACTCCTCCTTTCGCAGGCGTCGCTTGCTTCAGCATGCTGGCGAAGAACTGCGGCGGATTCACGCGATGCGCGGCGTCGTGCGGACAGGCGTACACGCAACTGGGCTCCGCATGATCGGTGCAGAGGTCACATCCCGTTGCCTTCAACCGGGTTGTGGCGACCATTCTTCCCGGATTCGCCGGATCGGCCATCTCGACCGGGAACGGATGCATATTGATATTGCCGTAGGGACAATTGTTGGCGCACTGGCCGCAGCCAATGCACCAGTCCTCGATGACGATCTCCAGCGAATTGCGGCGCCGGATGGAACCAACGGGACAACCCACCATGCAGAGCGGATCGCGGCAACTGCGGCAGGAAGTTGCGACCAGGTACTTGTCGAAGCGCAGCCCTTCGCGGATCAACCGGCTGACGCCGTCGTGCGCGTCAGCGCAGGCGCGCACGCATTGGTCGCAGCGGGTACAACGGTCGAGGTCGAGAATCAGCAGGCTCTGGGCTTCCATCAGTCCCTGATTGAGGAACTGATCGACGGGAACGCTTTCGATCTGCGTCAATCTTTCCCGGTTGGCCTCGACGCGCTCGGCTGCGACCGCCTCGAGTTGGCGACGAACCTCCGGAAACTCGTTCAGCATGCGCTTGAAGTCGTCGCCCGGAATGCGCACGACCTCGACATGGTCGAGCGCAGTGCAGGTCGCGGTGCGCGTGGTATTGCCGAGGAACGCCATCTCGCCGAAGTACGAACCGCGCGCCAGATAGGCGAGCACGATGTCACCGCCGGGACGGGTTTCCGCGACCCTCACGAACCCGAGGCGCACGAGATAGAAGCTGTCCGCCGGATCACCCTGCGCGCAAATCACTTGCCCGGGCAAAAAACGCACCAGTTCGACGCGCTCCTTGAGCTGCTCGATGAACTCCGGCGTGAGCGACGACAACACGGGAACGCTGCGCAGGTGCGATTCCAAGGCGCGCTGCTTGTAAGTACGGTCCAGTTGCTCACGGAAGTTCTTATTGCGCTGCATGATGTCGAGCACATTACGCAGCATTTCCAGCACCCGGCAGTCGGTGGCAGCCCGCACCGTTGCCGAGCGCGGGTAATAACTCATGCAGGTCATCTCGCCGAACAGTTCGCCGGCGTGCAGTTGAGCAACTCGCTTATCGTAAGGCAGATCGATCGGAGCATCGATGGGAATGGACGTGCGCTGACTATCGCCGTTTCCCTGGTGACGCTCACGAGGCGCGAGGAAGCTGCGCAGCTTACTGAGTAAACCGGTGGCGCCGCCATCGGTCTTCACGTGCGCCATGGGGCTCGAAATATAAATGTCGACGGTGCCGTCGAGGATGTAAAAGGCGGTTGCGCCGAAGTCACCTTCGCGGCAGATGATGTCGCCGGCGCGATAATGGCGTTCGACTACCGCGTTCCGGTTGAGCTCGAGGAAGTTGCCGGAGACATTCTTGAAGACAGGAAGTCCGAGCAGAAACTCCGGGTCAACCGATTCGCCTTCCAGCCTGGTGCCAACCACACCGCGGTTGGTCAGCGCTCCGGTGGGACACGACACCACGCACTCGCCGCAAGAGACGCAGGTGGAATCGCCCATCGGCTCGTTCAGGTCGAAGGAGATGCCCGCCTGATAGCCTTTGCCACGGCGCGCCAGAACCCAGTTGTTGCGGGTGTAGTCGCAGCCGCGAATGCAGCGGTCGCAGAGAATGCAAGCCTCATGATTGACGGCAATGGACAGGGACGAGTCGTCGTGCCCGCGCGGCGTGGTGCGCGGCGGATATGGCGGATGCTCGATGTGGGCCGCAGCCGCCAGCTTCTCCAGCTCGCAGTCTCCCGAGTGCTGCTGACGCGCGCACGGACTGGGATGATCCGCCATCAGCAGTTCCAGCAGCGTGCGCCGCACACCTTCCAGCGTTTCGCTGTGGGTCTTCACCACCATTCCGGCTTCCGCCTGGCGAATGCACGACGCAGCGTAAACTCTTGCGCCCACGTCGACAACGCAGACCCGGCAGACGCCCACGGGATTTTCGTTCTGCTGATGACACAGCGTGGGAATGGGAATCCCGTTCACGCGCGCGGCATCGAAGATGGTTGTCCCTAGCGGGACCGTGACAGGGTTGCCATCGATGGTCAGAGTGACCGTTTGCGTCACCGGCTTAACCGCACTGCCGTTGGAGCTCATTGGATCCCCATCTGTGGAAAGCAAACGCCGCCTGGGCAGTGGTGCCGGACCAGATGGTCGTCCACGACCTCAGGAAAGTGTTTGAGTATGGAAGCGATGGGCACGGGAACAACCTGGCCCAGACCGCAGATCGATGCCAGCTTCATGGCGGTCGACAATTCCTCCAATGTCTGCATGTCGCGAGCGGAGCTGCGGCCTTCGGTCCAGCCTTTCAACATCTCCACCATTTTTTGCGAGCCCATGCGGCAAGGCACGCATTTACCGCACGATTCGTTGCGATAGAAGCGGGTCGCGTTCAGCGCCATGTCTAACATGCAGCGACCCTCAGCGCAGATCACGATGGCTCCCGAGCCAACCATGGAGCCGGCGGCGGCGACCGCGTCCCAATCCAGCGGAAGATTGGTCATGGACGCCGGAAGATATCCCGACGATGGCCCTGACGGAGCGAACGCCAGCATCTTCTTCCCATTCGGAATGCCGCCGGCGTAGTCGTAAATGAGTTCGGAGTAGCTTATGCCCATCGGTACTTCGAAGATTCCAGGCCTAACCACGTCGCCGCTGAGGCCGACGAACTTCATTCCCACCGAGCCGTTTTTGCCTTGCTTGGTGTACCACTCCAGGCCGCGCCCGAGAATTACCGTGGCCAGAGAAAACGTTTCTACGTTGTTGATGGCCGTCGGCTGTCCCCACAGTCCGCCGCCAACCTGGCCCGGAAACGGCGGCTTGTTTCGCGGCTCGGCGCGGTGCCCTTCGATGGCTTCGAGTAAAGCGCTCTCTTCGCCGCAGATGTAGCCGCCCGGACTCACGAAGATCTCGAGGTCGAACGACAAATCGCTGCCCATCACGCGCGGGCCGAGGATGCCGTTGGAATAGCAGCGATCCAGTTCTTCCTGCAGGATCTCTTTGGCCCGTTCGTATTCGTGACGTATATAGAGGATGCCGCGGCGAGCTCCAGTGACCAGGCCGGCAACGGTCATACCCTCCAGAACCAGGTAGGGCAGGTTCTCCATGATGTGGCGGTCCTTGATCGTTCCCGGCTCGCTCTCATCGGCATTGCACACGATGTACTTGGTAGGGCTGGGAGCGTTGCGCACAATCTCCCACTTGAGGCCGGTTGGAAATCCCGCTCCGCCCATGCCGCGCAGTTTGCTGGTCTTCAGCGTGGCAATAATCTCCTGCCAATCCCGCTTCTCCACAAATCTGCGGACGACACTGTACTGGCCCGAGCCGTTATAGGGATCGCAAATTGCCGGCAAGCGCTCATGTTTGCCTTCCTGCTGAGGAAGGGGACGTCCGGCGAGAACATCGCGCACCATTCTGACAGTGGTGCGGCCGTCGACTGCGGCGTAGATAGTGTCGTTCACCATGATCGCCGGCGCCTGATCACAACGGCCGAGGCAGGATACTTCGCGCACCGAAATGTCCTCCGGGCTGGCTCCCCGGAAGCGCGCTTCCAATGTAGATTTAAGTTCATCCGCGCCGCGCAAATGGCAACTCATATCCGAGCAGACCCGCACATCAACCTTGGGGGGCGCGGCCAAATGAAAATGGGGATAGAAGCTGGCGACGGCGTGAATCTGACTGAGCGGTGTTTTGATCTTCTTCGACAAGGCCCTGAGCTGCTCGGCCGGAAGGTAGCCAAATTGTCGCTGTATCGCTTTCAACTCTTCGTACACGGCGGCAGAGCTCCCTCTGGCGGTTTCGAATTTGCTGAGATGTCAATGAGTCCCAAATTAAGAGGGCAAATCGTATAGCAAATTTGACCTGATGTCTAGGTCTGAAATTTGACTGGGGCGGCTGCAAACACGACTCCGTCCTTATCGGCCCGGATAATTGCGCAATTGCTTTCTTGGCGGTTTCGTCGTATAAACCCTGCACCCAGAAATTCTGTAGCAAGGCCCCCTCAAATCGCGGCGGCCGGAGCGGATGAGGCGATGCGCTGCAAAGTTTGGTGGTTGGGTTTCCTATCCTTCCTGCTGCTGTTCAGTGTCGCCAGCTCGTCGACCAACTCAGCCGACACGTCTGCTGCTGCCAAATCGGGTATGTATCACGGACCCGGCAGTTGTGCGGCCAGCAGTTGCCATGGCAACGTACAACCGCAGAAGCTGACGCGCGTGCTGCAGAACGAATATAGCGTCTGGATCGGCCAGGATAAGCACGCCAACGCTTACTCGGTACTCAGTAATGACGTGTCGGTCCGCATGGGCAAGATCCTGCAGACCAAGTGTGCCGACGGCCGGCCGTGCCCGCCATCGGAAGCGCCCAAATGTCTGGCCTGTCACGCGCTCTACGTTCCCGATAAGCATGCCCAGCCCTTCGGACTGGAAGACGGCGTGAGCTGCGAATCCTGCCACGGTCCCTCCTCCGGCTGGTTGGAGACGCACACGCACAAGGATTCTCACGTCGACTCGGTGACGAACCGGCAGATGAATGACCTGCGCGATCTGCGGGAACGCGCCAAAATTTGTCTGACCTGCCATATCGGCACAGCGGACAAGTTTGTCGATCATGAAATGATTGCGGCCGGACATCCCGACCTGATGTTCGAGATCACTTATTTCAGCTACCGCATGCCGCAACATTGGCATACACCGGAACAGGACAATCCCTGGAGAAGCGTGCAGGCCTGGGGGGTGGGGCAGGCCATTCAGTTGCGCGATTCGCTGTATCGGCTGGCGCGCCGTGCCGGAGATCCGAATAAAGCCTGGCCGGAGTACGCCGAACTCGATTGCTATGCATGTCATCACGGCTTGACGGCTGCGGCCGACAGTTGGCGGCTGAAGACGACCAACTACTACGGCAACCGCCGTCCCGGAAATCCGCCGTGGAACGAAGCGCGCGTGATCGTGTTCCGCGATCTGGTTGAGGAACTGCACCCGGAAACGGCGAAGCAGTTGAATAAGGAGCTGTGGGAAGTGGCCGACGCAGATGAATAAGCTGAACGGCGATCGCAAAACGATTGCCGCGACTGCGACGAGGGCCGCCGAACTGGCGAATGAACTGGCGAACGAGTTGAATAATCAGAGCTATGATCCCGCACTCACCCTGCGTCTGATGCGGCGCATCGCATCGAACGACCCGGCGATCGCCAATGCCGGTTATGGAGCTGCCGCGCAGGCCGCCATGACCCTGGACGATCTCTCGAGGGCGTACCAGCAGAATAGTGGTCAGGAGATGAACCCCGGGCTGAGCGCATCGATTGATTCTCTCAATAAGCTCTTCAAGGAGCAGAATCCTTCTGCTTACTCCGCCACGCAATTCTCGGACCGGATGCAGAACGTCAGCAAAGCGCTGGGAGTACGACAGGGTTCGGCTTCGGGCAGCAATTAGTTGGTCGGTAATTGCAGTGTTTCGTAGCTAAGCTCTAGCAACCTGGCCACAGAATGAAAAAGCAAGTAGCGGCGCGCGAAAGTCCGGCTCCTGAGCGCGTATCTCCGCCGGAAGTACCACAAACTGCCGAACACCTGCGCCTCGCCGAACCGCACAAGGGCGGCGTCGCTCCCTGGCGGAAGTGGGGACCTTATGTCTCCGAGCGCTCCTGGGGATCCGTTCGCGAAGACTACAGTGCCGATGGAAGTGCATGGGATTATTTCCCTCACGACATGGCGCGCAGCAAAGCTTATCGCTGGGGTGAGGATGGCATTGCCGGCATCTGCGACCGATATCAGTTGCTTGTTTTTGCGCTTGCTTTCTGGAATGGCCGCGATCCGATTCTTAAGGAGCGGATGTTCGGCCTTACCTGCAATGAAGGCAATCGCGGCGAAGATGTAAAGGAATACTGGTTTTATCTCGATAACACGCCTACCCATAGCTACATGCGGATGCTTTACAAGTATCCGCAGGCGAGTATCCCGTACCGTCAATTGGTGGAGGAAAACCGGCGCCGGCAGGGCAGCGCGAATTCAAGCTGCTGGACACTGGCGTATTTGACGAAGATCGCTACTTCGATATTTTCGTCGAGTATGCGAAGAGTTCCGCGGAGGATATTTGCATTCGCATCGAAGCTTGCAATCGCGGGCCGGACGCTGCCGAGTTGCACATCTTGCCGCATCTCTGGTTTCGCAACCGCTGGGCTTGGACAAATCCTCGAGGTGTCGAGCCGCTGATACAGCTAGGACCTGCCGGCAAGGAATGTTGAGTCTTTTCGCCGACGATTCCTCAAGGCCACCGCTGGAGAACTTGCAGTTCGCCTATAGCTTCGGCAAGCGATATCTCTATGCGCCTGCGGATGGCAGGAATACTGTTCACCAACAACGAAACCAATGGCAGTCCGAGTGTTCAAGTCGCCGGATGGATCCGAGCTTACATCAAAGATGCCTTCCACCGTTACATCATCAATGGAGAGAACTGCGTTGATCCGGAGGAGACGGGCACGAAGACTTGCATTCATTACATCGGCACATCCCGGCAGGACAATCGCTTGTACTCCGCCTCCGCTAGTTGAACCCCGAGCCATTGCGCGACCCGCTGCAAGATGTGGACAAAGTCATCGCCGAGCGAAGGCAGGAGGCTGACGAGTTCTACGAAAGCATTCATCCACCGAAGGCCACAGCCAGAAGAGAACTGATTCAGCGGCAGGCATTCGCGGGAATGCTCTGGAGCAAGCAAATTTATTTGTTTGATGTTGAGTCATTGGCTGGACGGCGATAGCGTTCCACCTCCCGACAGCCATAAAAGAATTCGCAACGTTCACTGGCGGCATCTGAATTCAATGCGAATCATGGCGGTGCCGGACAAGTGGGAGTTTCCCTGGTTTGCCGCATGGGATCTGGCTTTCCAATGCACGACGATTTCCCTGGTCGATCCGGAATTCGCCAAGGAAAATCTATGGCTATTGCTATTTGAGCAGTTCCAGCATCCGAATGGACAAATTCCCGCCTATGAATGGGAGTTCTCTGATCTGAATCCGCCAGTGCATGCCTGGGCGGTGTGGCGCGTTTATCAAAACGAGAAAATGCGCACTGGGAAGGGAGACCGGGCGTTTCTAGAAAAATGCATGCACAAGTTACTGATGAACTTTGCCTGGTGGATCAATCGTGTCGACCGGGAAGGTAATAACGTTTTCGAAGGAGGATTTCTCGGTCTCGATAACATTACAGTGGTTGATCGCAGCGAGAAGATGCCGGGGGGCGCGGCTTTAGAGCAATCCGATGCGACCGGATGGATGGGATTTTTCTGTCTGTACTTAATGCGGTCTGCTCTGGAACTGGCCGATACTAATCCGGTTTACGAAACGCTCGCGACCAAGTTTTTTGAACACTTCGTCTACATCGGAGCCGCCATGAAGAAAATGGGCGGCCGCGACTATCAATTATGGGATGAGCAGGACGGATTTTTCTACGATGTGCTGCGCCTGCCGGATGGCACATTCAAGAAATTCCGGCTACGCTCCATGGTAGGGCTCATCCCTCTATTCGCAGTCGAAGTACTCAGTCGAGAAGACTTGGAACCTCATCCCGAATTTCTCGCCAATGTTGAATGGTTTATCAGAAATCGCCCCGATCTGGTGGGCCATGCCTGCTACTCACTCGATGGTTCCCGATGGGTTCTTTCGATTGCCGACGCCAATCAACTCAATCGCATGTTACACCGGCTCGCCGACCACGAAGAGTTTCTTTCGCCGTTCGGCATCCGCAGTTTGTCGAAGTATCATGCGGAGCATCCTTTCTGTTTTCAGGGGAAGTGTGTTGGCTATGAGCCTGGAGAATCCGATGAGAAGATCAAAGGCGGTAATTCCAATTGGCGCGGACCGATCTGGTTTCCAACCTCTTATCTGCTGATCCGCTCGCTCATGAAATTTCACCGATCTCTCGCTCTGTCACTATCGATAGCATCCCCGGGCAGCAACGGCGAAACGATCGTACCTCGCGATCTGGCCTGCAACATCGCAGATCGTATGATTTCGATTTTCAAACGAGATGAAGTGGACGACGGCCATGCTTTGGTCCATTCGACAAGTTTCAACAAGACCCGCACTGGAGCGACTGCTTGCTCTTCAACGAGTATTATCATGGTGAGACCGGTCAGGGACTGGGCGCCAGCCACCAGACGGGGTGGACGGGACTGGTTGCAAACCTGATCGACGAATGGAGGCGCTAGTTCTGTGTGGCGCAATTTTCGTAGGGAGTGGCAGTCTATCTGGTTGATGATTAGGGATGAGAATGGGACCACAGGTTCGACTTAAGTTCTGGGGAGTAAGAGGATCCATACCTGTCGCCGCATACGATTTTCTCGGATGTGGTGGCAATACCGCGTGCGTGGAACTGCGAGTTAACGACACTATCCTCATCATCGATGCCGGAACCGGCATTCGAAGACTGGGGTTGGAACTCCAGCGGGAACTTGCCGGCTCAAAGCTCGGCGTCAATCTTCTGCTGACGCATTTCCACTGGGACCATATCCAGGGCTTGCCGTTTTTCGCGCCACTCTATTCTCCGGATTCTGAGGTGCGGTTCTACTCAACGCGCCCAGCTAGTCAGTTGCGCGAACTGCTGGAAGGCGAGATGTCCCATCCTTACTTCCCTGTTAGTTTCGACCTTCTCCCGGCTAGGCGCAGCTTTATCGACCTGACTACAGACCCGCTTCGACTACCCGATGTGAGCGTTCATCCGTTCCCCATGAACCATCCCCAAGGCGCCACTGGATTCCGCGTTGAAGCGGGAAGTACGATCATCACCCATGCGAGCGACCTTGAGCATGGTAATCCTGAGCTCGACAAAACGCTTCGTGAATATGCTAAGGGTGCCGACGTCCTTATCTACGACGCCCAGTTCACTCCTGACGAGTATCCTTTACGCACAGGTTGGGGCCACAGCACATGGCTGGAAGCGACTCGCGTAGCACAGGAGTGCAATGTGAAGCGCCTGGTTTTGTTTCATCACGACCCCAGCCACGATGACAGCGTCATGATCGATATTGTTACGCAGGCGAGGAAATATTTCGAAAAAACGCAAGCGGCCCAGGAAGGGATGGAGATCATCTTATGATCTATTTCCAGGCGTCGTAGCCGGGCCAGAATGTTTCCCCTCGTAAGTTCTACAATTGTCTTTACGGTTGCACAACAAGTACTCTGACAGCTCATACCGTGACCCCTCGCAAACGCCTTCTTCTCGCGTGTCTGCTTCTCATCACTGTCGGAACCATTGCGGTAGCCGGCTACAAGGTGATTGGAGGCCCATCCGTCACTCTGCTGGATGCTATATACATGGTCGTCATCACGTTGTCGGGTGTCGGCTACGATGAAATCGTAAGTACCGCGAATAATCACGCGCTCAGGGTCTTCAACATTTTTGTCGTGCTGATCGGAGCGGGCGTTGCCGTCTATGTGTTTTCCGTATTGACGGCGTTCCTGGTAGAGGGTGAATTGCGTCATCTGTTCCGGAGAAGCAGAATGAAGAAACAGATTTCTGAATTAAAGCAACACTATATCGTGTGTGGATTCGGCGAGACTGGACGCCACGTCGTCGACGAGCTTGCCAAGACACGCACGCCTCACGTCGTGGTGGAGCTTTCTCCTGATCCGATCACCCGCGCCCAGGAATCCCATCACGGCTTGTATGAAAACCTGCTCTACGTCATAGGCGATGCGACTGACGAAAAGGTACTTCTCCAGGCTGGACTGGATAGTGCGGCGGGAGTTATTTCTGCTCTATCCAGCGATAAAGACAACCTCGTTATTACTGTAGTTGTACATCAACGGAATCCCGCGACGCGGATCGTCACCCGCTGCACCCATCTTAGCTTTGCGGAACGGATGATAAAAGCGGGCGCAAGTTCCACGGTATCGCCGACTCACATTGGCGGTCTGCGGATGGCGAGTGAGATGTTACGTCCCCATGTTGTCAGCTTCCTGGACCTGATGTTGCAGGAGAAATCGCGAACTTTACGGATCGACGAGATTACCATTGCCGCTAATTCAACCTGGCTGGGCAGCATGATTTCCGACTTGCGACTGGACGAGCGCTACAATCTTCTTCCACTGGCAATTAAGGTATCTACTGACACCGAGCCGCAGTTGACCTTCAATCCTCCGGCCGATACCAGACTCTCAGCGGGCACGGTGATTATTGTGATGGGAGACGAGAATAACGTGAGCCGAGCGCGCACGGAGGCTAGTCCCAACTAGGCTGATCCTTCGCCGACGGCGACATTTCGCGAAGAGCAGGGCAGCACCACACCCGTAAACCAGAGGTCCTGGTCGGTTTTGAGGGCTGGCATGTGTCCCCGTCCGATAGTTCGAGCCAAACTGCCCATCCGCCGTCACTTCGATTTCGCTACGTACACCCCGTCCCAGTCTGCCGGCGGAGGGTCTTCGATAAACTCGATGCAGCGTTCCAGCAGTACCTGCGTGGGGCCGTCATATGGACTAGCTGACATGATGTTGCCGAACTTCCCGGCCGCTCCCAGCCAATCACCGGCGCGATAGCTCTCGAGCGCGGAGTTATAGGCGACTAAGAGCGCTTCGTACGTTGCCCGATCTGTTGCCGGCGCCAATAGTTCATAAATCGTAACCGGCAGTGCCTTTCCTTTCACCCGAATTTTGTCGACTTCGCGCGCAACGAACTGCTGTTTGGTCTGCTCGCGTGTCGTTTCGTTTATCAATATCGCGGTTCGATACTGTTTCGTCATTCCTTCAAGACGCGAAGCAAGATTGACGTTATCGCCCATAACCGTCCAGGAGAGGCGCTTCTCGGAACCTATATTACCGACATTGACGGGCCCGCTGTTGATGCCGATGCCAACGGCGATCTTTTTCATGCCGCGCCGCTCCCACTCGCTATTTAACACCACAAGCCTATCTCTCATCTGCAGTGCACAATTGCAGGCGTGGAAGGCGTGATCTTCCTGCGGATAGGGCGACCCCCAGAAAGCCATGATGGCGTCGCCAATAAATTTATCAAGCGTACCCAAGTTTTTATAGAGAACTTCGGTCATGGCATTGAAATACTCGTTCAACATACGCACAAGATCATCGGGAAGCATGCCTTCCGACAGGCTGGTAAAATCGCGAATATCGCTGAATAGAATCGACAGTTCTTTCGTCTCGCCACCCGGCTTAAAGTATCTTTCGGGATCTTCTTCGATCAGGGCGATTACATCCGGCGAGAGGAACATGCCAAATTGCTTGCGGATCTTACGCTTCTCTCGTTCCTCGAAAAAGACTCGATAGCTCATCGAGCCAAGGTAAGCCATGGCCAGAGTGAGTCCCGGTATCACCACACTGAACCAGCGGCCCCAGTACACGAAACTGAAGTAAATGAATCCGGCAAAGAGCCCCAGCGCGACGATGGCCGTTGCGGTGGCAGCTAGCGGACGGGACTTGCCCAGCCAGATGCCGAATCCGACGCCAAACAAGATAATGAAGCCGATGTCAGCTAACTCTTCGCGGTAGCTTCGTACCAGGAACGTACGATGCGGTTCTGCGCTGTGTAATAGGTTGTCCAGGATATTCGCGTGAATCTCTACACCCATGTAGGCGGTTCGTTCCGGAAAAGGAGTATTGCGGATGTCTCCGATAGCTAATGCGGTAGCTCCCACAAAAACAATTTTGTCGCGAAAGACTTCGGCTGGAACTCTACCCTCCATGACATCAATCATGGAGTAATGCGGATACGAGTTGTACGGTCCGACATAGTTAATGACGGCAGTGCCGTTGTGCCAGGGACGAAGCAAATGACTGCCAAACTGGATGTGGTCTACACCATCGGGGGAAATGTAAGCAGCAATTTGCTGATCGGGTATGGATTCGTACTGCTGTAATACCGCCAAGTCGAGTGAAGGAAAATAATCCTGGTCCTTATAGCGGATGATGAGCAGCGCTCGACGCAAGGTGCCGTCCTGGTCGGGTTCAATATTGAAGAACCCGTAAGAGGCGGCGGCTTCGGCGTATTGTGGAATGTTGGCCTCGATACCCTGTGCTACGGCGCCTCCCGCCTGGGTCCAGGCGGCACCCAAATCGAAGTTGCCTTTTCCGGCCTTCAAGACTTGCGGGATTTCTTTTGCCCAAACAATATTGAAATACGCTTCCGCTTTCTTGGGGTCGGCGTACTTGGCGCGGTCAGCGTCGAGAAATAGATGGCCCAGGACCACGTTACCGGCGCCCTTCAACTCCTGGGCAAACTGAGCATCCACATCTGCCTGTTGCCAGAAAGTTTGCAGCTCTTGTCTCTGTTGCGGTGTGGTATGGGTGCCAAAATCCTGTTTCAGCCTGGTCAGCATCGAGAGCGCTTCGCTACTGGCAGGGAGCGTAAAAGTCTCGTCGAAGGCGATTACACGTGCGCCGTCCTGTTTCAGGTTACGAACCAGAACTGCATAAGAGCTGCGGGGCAGCGGAAAAGTACCGATCTCCTGCAACGTCTTCTCATCGATACCCACGATGACGATGCGGGGATCGGGCTGCCGCTTGCCGCGCAAGGCAAAGCGCAGGTCGAGTGAACGTTGCTCAATATCCTGCAGGAACAGGAAAGCGGCCGCGCGGTTCTCGCTGATACCTACATAGGCAAACAAGACCAAGCCAATGAGAGTAGAAGTCAGCGCAATCACAACATGCACATGACGCGAAGACCATTGAGCCATTTCTTTCGAGAAGCGCATAGGCGGCGCGGGCTACTTGCAGCCGCACGGTTTGGAGCATGAGTTCGCTTGCGTGAGACCGATGGTCAAAACGGCAACGACCTCCAAGGCTGCCAACGTGAAGGTTCCGCCGAGGTGAGGCCGCTTCGCTTCGCCGATGTCGGTGTGCTGAATGCTGGTTGCCCTCGTGGGGTGATGGCAGCATTGTCTCTTAAATGCGCCGCAAGTCAAGTGCATCCCGCAGAATGACAGTGCGCTGGTTAGAGGCATCGGTCGTGATCTGACGGATGTGGAGTGGTTGCAGATGGGCTTGAGGCCTATTATTGCGACGCCGCGCCCGGCGCCATGATGTGGGCGAAGTCCTCCGTGACGAAAATGTGGTCCCCGCTGCGGATGACTGCGACCCCCACGATGGTCGCTTGTGGGCTCAAGATGTTGCGCAGATGCGGAGTATCGCCAACGAGGGCTTGATGAGCTGCGATGACGCTGGTGTCCCAAGCCACGTTTTCGGCTGCGTGGTCGGCAGGCAGCTTGACCGCATCGAAGCGCTCCAGCAAGACAGGTTCGCCTGGAAACTGATGCGACAAAGTACCATTCTCGACCATTAATAATGTGTGCTGTCGAGCAGCCTCGGTCAAGCGAGGATCGACTTCCAGCGGCGGAAGACCCTTTTCGGACCGGGTCTGGTTGATAAGCTGAACGAGCTGGGCCTCATCGGGGGTTGGGGATTTTTCGCTGGTGCTTACCGACGCGTTATCCGATGCGGGCGCATGATTCGGTTGGCTTATCCGAAGCGCGTTGTCGGTGGTGCCCTTCGAACTTTGACTCAGCTGCGCCGCCGTCGCATTTCTTGCGTCGCCTATTGACGCTTTTGCAGTTTGGGAATTGTCGGTGGCATCCTTCGAATTTGGTTGACTCTGAAAAGTCTGAGTGCGAGTTCTTGAGCCGGCGCCGACGTCAGACCCCTGTGCTCCCGGAACGGTCACGTCCGTGTCTTTCAAGCCCGCTTCCATCAGTACGGGATAGAGTAGCGTCTCATTGCGAGCTATCTTTGGCCCGAAGATCACAACCTGTCCGCTGTGAAGAGTGACGCTGCCGTCGGAGGCAACAGGAACGTCGGTGCTGCCGAGGACCTTGGAGTTATCTACGGGAGTAACGGAAACTCGGCCTTCGTAGCAGATGACGGAAGTCCGGCCCTTCGCGTAAGCCACATAGAAATCGGTACCAATTACACCGATGACCGCGTTGGAGGTCTTGACCTGATACTTCCCTTTCGGCTGTGTGATCTTGGTGACTTGATTGCGCAGCTTGCCATAGTCGAGATCGATCACCGTCTGCTGGGCTCCGGCGTCGTGCTGCACGATTTTGAGTTGACTGTTGGAACCTATGCTGAGGATTGAGCCATCGTTCAGCACCGCACGAACGCGGCCCTTGGCATCGGTTTGCAGCACGTCGTTCCATTGCAGTGGGTCGTTGACTGCCAGCGGATGCGCATTCCGCGATGCATCGGGAAGCAGAGCCTTCACGGAACCTGCCGATGGGTTAGCCGGCGGAGCAGCCGCAAGCGACGCACCCATAGAAATGACGAGAAGGGCGATGGGGAAAAATCGGTATAACGGTCGAATGGCAGAGGCAGGGTCGTACGGGCGCATGGTCTTGCTGCGGGGAGTGTAGCAGCTTTCGGCGCGAACTCAAGAGTTATCGAAGACTTATCGAGGACCGCCGGACCGAGCTCAATCCGATTACACGTTGAGAGTCACTTACGGCTCGATGCCGCCGGTGGTTCGTTCTACCACTGGGTCGGGAGCAATAAGATTCGGCGTTGCAGGAGCTTTTTTGCGACGAATTTCGCGGGGCAGCTGGGATCGCGTGATCCACAACCCAAGAGCCACCGTGGCTAACCAGACGACGCTGATGACTACGAGCGACAGCAGATCGGCGCGGCGGCTGCCGTCGATAACCACGAGTCGCGCGGCGGCCGAGCAGGCAATGGTGGCGAGGATCGCTGTTGCCAGCGACTTCGTCAGTTCCAGCCATTCCATATCGCCGAGCGACACCAGGCGACTTCGATTCAGTAGCCACGCCAGCGCCAGGGTGTGCAGCAGGATGCCGATGTCGGAGGCAATCGCCAGCCCGACCACGCCATGGCGATAAAACAGGGTCGAATAAATGGGCAGCGACACCAGCACGACCACGGTGCTGGCGATCATCGGCGTGAGCGTGTTGCCCGCGGCATAAAACGCGCGCGCGTACAGCGCCTGGGCCGACCAAAGAGCCAGCGACAACGTGAACCAGAAAAAGTAAACTGCGGTCGCGCGCGAGTCCTGAAAATTGAAATGACCGCGCCGATAGACCAGATCGACGAGCGGCAGCGCGGCGGGCATCATCCACGCCGAGAAGAGGAATGACGCGGCGGCAATCCGATAGACGGAGCCGCTGACGGTGTTGGCGAACTCCTTCATCTTCCCTTCCCCAAACAACCGCGCAAAGAACGGCATCGACGCCTGTCCGGTGGCCTGCCCGAGTATCGCGATGGGTACGGCGAACAGTCGCTTGGCGTAGTTGAGACGGGTAATGTCGCCTACCCCTCCCGAGGCGAAGTGACGGAGGATCCAGTCGTCCACCGTCACCAGCGAGACGCCCAGCATGAGCGGGATGGAGAGTCGAATCCACTCGAGGAACTCGCGATTGCGCCAGTTGAAGTTGAACCGATAGCCCAAACCGTCCTGCGCCGCGCCGATGGCGTTGATGAGGAACGGTCCGATGAGCGCGCCAAAAAATGCACCGTACGCCAGCGACGCGATGCCGAAGCGCTTTGCGCCGACCAGCCCGCCGAGAATGATGAACAGGTTGTAGAAGATTGGACTGAGCGCGGGATAGAGAAACATCCGACGCGAGACCAGAACCGCGGAGACAATTCCGCCCGCATAAAAGAAAATCTGGCCGGGCAGCAGGATGCGCGTGAGATAAACGCAGTATTCCCGTTGCGCCGGCGAAAAGTTGGGCGCAACCAGGTGCACCATTTGCGGGGTGAAGATCTCCAGCAAGACCGTCCCCAGGCACACCAGCGCGGTCATGATGGTGATGGTCGAGTTGAACGCATCCTGCGCCTTTTGGGATTCGCCCTTCGAAGTGTGCCGGGTGTAGATGGAGATGAACGTGATGGAAGCGGTGCCGCCGGCGAGAATGTAGTTCAGCCAGTCGGGAACGGTGAAGGCGGCGACGTAGGCGTCGGTGCCGGGTCCGGCGCCAAAGGCCCACGCGATGTAGGCTTCGCGCAGATACCCGATGACGCGCGACAACATGATGGCTGCCATCAGCAGCAGGGTGGCGGAAAATTCCGTGTGTTGGTGCGAGGGCCGCAAGATGCGGAGCAGGCGAGCGCCAAAGCTGGACGAATGCTCTCCGGAACCAGGTGCAGCCGAGGACGGCATCAGACTGCGATTTTACACGCTGGGTACGCTCCGCCCGTCGGCCGCATTTACAGACAGAGCACACGCAGGTCACAGGCTTACTACGACTTTTGTCGTATACTACTGCCGCTCGCAGACCGTTAGGCAGAGCCCATTCGCACGAGGTCTAAATGAAGAAGTCCGATCAGGCAGAACAGCCGCCGCAAGGACGCTGGCTGGACATCGACGAAGTCAGAGTCATCAGTGACTTGCGGATCATGCATTCCAAAGTCGACGAACTCTACCACATTGTGGCCAACCTGAAACGACGGCATAGCGGCGCCGAGATCCACAAATACGCCGATCAACCGGTGCTCAACGAAGACATCGCGCGCGTAGACGAGATCTACCTCTGGTTTCTTAGTCTGAAGGAGCAACGGGAAAGACATGCCATCTAGGCGGCAGACGCCCCTGGGCCGAAACGCACTTGTTGTGTCGCTCCTCGCTCCTCAATAATTGCCTGGATCAACATCTAAGGCGTAATTCCGACAAACTTCCCTGCAACCAATCGAACCGTGAGCCGACTATGCTAACTTCTTTGGCCATGCCTGCTGAACCGAAATTGTCCCTGACAGGAAAAGTGGCTCTCATTACCGGGGGTTCGCGTGGAATTGGCGCGGCGGCGGTGAAGATGTTTGTGGGCGCCGGCGCCCACGTCGCCTTCAACTATCAGCGCGCGAAGAAGGAAGCCGAAAGTCTGGCGCAGGAGTGTGGGGCCGAACGCGCCTATGCGATTCAGGCCGACTTATCCGGCACGACCGGCGCGGACGCTTTGGTGCAATCCGCCGTGGGGCGCTTTGGCTCGCTGGACGCCCTGGTCGTGAACCACGGCATCTGGCCTTCTGACGATGTGCCGATCGATCGAATGGGCGACGCTCAGTGGCACCGAACGGTCGCAGTGAATCTTGATAGCACCTTCGCCTTGATCAAGCACGCCGTGGGACACATGAAGCGACAGGGGCACGGCGGGAGTGTCGTGTTAGTGAGTTCGACTGCCGGGCAGCGCGGTGAGGCCGGCCACTGCGATTACGCTGCGACGAAGGGCGCACTGATCAGCATGACCAAGGGACTCTCCACGGAACTGGCGCCGTTCGGCATTCGGGTCAACTGCGTTGCTCCCGGCTGGGTGGCGACGGACATGACGGCCGCGACGCTGAGCGATGCCGACAGTCGCAACCGCGTTTTCGGCACCATTCCGCTCGGTCGCGTCGGCACCCCGGAGGAGATTGCGGCTCCGATTCTGTTCTTGTGTACTCAGCACGCCGGGTTCATCACGGGCGAAATCTTCAACGTGAATGGCGGCGCGGTGCTGGTGGGCTAAGCCACAACCGTCTGTCTCCCCGGCGCGGCGCGGTCATTCATCGCTGGGCGATTCCGCAAAACCCATTTCCGGCAGGTGGCTTTCGGAGAGATCGACATTGGCCTCGGTGGTGTGATTTTCCTGGCGCAACTCCGACAACATCGCCTCAACTTCTTCGCGGGGCAAGCCGGCGCTGTGATGGAGAAACTCCTCGACGCCTTCGGGCGTAAAGACCTGGACCCATGAGTTCGCACCCACGTTGTAGTTCACCTGGTATTGCAGCGGATCGGCTTTCAAGCGGAAGATGTGCAGGTTTCCTGGCATACGTTTCCAATCCCGGCAAGAATTTGTGAGATTCACGCCCGGCGATCCGACTGGCGAATCAAGCGAGCAAAATAATAGCGGGGGTGATGCCCCGCCAGTCACGTACGTCTGTAGCGATCAAGACTCCATCGGCGACGCTTCAGGAAAGCGCAGCTTACACTTGGACAGCGCCCGATTCAGCAGATCCTCCACTTGCGGCTCTTCCAGGCTCTTCGCCATGGCCAATTCGCTGACCAGCAAATAGCGGGCCCGTTCCAGCATTTTCTTTTCGCGGAAGCTGAGCGGCTTGCCTTGGCCCAGCAGCAGGAGCCCCTTCAGCACTTCGGCGACATCCAGCAGGGAACCGGTTCGCATCTTGTCGGAGTTTTCCTTGAAACGATACTTCCAGTCGGCGTGGTTCTCGCATTTGCCGTCCATCAGGAAGTCCAGAATCTTCTGCACCTCGCCGTTGCGGATGACGCGCCTGAGACCAACGCTGCCCACGTTCTGGAAGGGCACCATCACCTTCAAACTGCTGGCTTTGATTTTGAGGAGGTAGAACCGCTCAACTTGTGAGCCGATCGTTCTGCTGCTGATTTGCTCGATGATGCCCACCCCGTGATTCGGGTAGACGACCTTGTCTCCGATGCTAAAACTCTGGGTGTTCATGATGGCCGGAGATACTGTGTCCCAGCGCTTGATCTGGGACGGTTAAGAGGGGAACGACTACCTTTATCTGTTGAGTATACCCTCGTTTCTTGCGGGGGGTCAATCGGACAAGCGGTCCGCACGGCGTTTAACGCTTTAGAAACAAACCCGTAGCGGTTCACGACCCTCGTGCCGGACCTCGATTACCAACCGTCGGGTATAATCGTCAGATGCCTCCGGTGCACGCCAGCTGGCCGGAACACATCGACTGCGAAGTATGCCTGAGCACATCAAGAAAAAGTTAGCCGAGGAAATCGCGGTCCTCGAGCACGAACTGAATCACGAACTCCCGAAAGAGCTGAAAAAAGCCGTCGCCATGGGCGATCTCAGCGAGAACGCCGAGTATCACATGGCCAAGCAGCGGCAGGAGTTCGTGCGCGCTCGGTTGGGCCAACTGAAGCAGCGCATGGCTGACCTCTCGATGGTCAACATGGCCAACATCCCCAAGGACCGTGCGGCGATCGGGTCCACCGTGGTGGTTTACGACTCCACGAAGGAAGAAAAAATCGAGTACAAACTGGTAACGAGTGAGGAGTCCGACGTTACCAAGGGGTTAATCTCGACGAGCTCGCCGATCGGACGTGCGTTGATGGGCAAGAAGGTCGGGGACGTGAGCGAAGTGGTGACTCCCACCGGAAAACGTGAACTTGAGGTGCTCAAGCTGATCACCATTCACGACGAAGCGTAGTGAGGCGGCATGACCTGGACGAGCGCAGTTGGGCGGTCCTGCAAATGGCTGCTGTACAAAATCGTACACGGCCTGGCACTCACCCGCATCTCGCCTAACGCCCTCACCTTCATCGGGCTTCTCATCAACATCGTCGCCGGCATTCTCTTCGGCTACGCCCACCCCGAGAACCAGCGCCGCATGTTTCTCTATGCCGGACTGGTCATCATCGGCGCCGGCATCTTCGACATGGTGGACGGCCGGGTGGCGCGTGCCACCAACCAGGTCACGATCTTCGGCGGCTTCTTCGATTCCATTATCGATCGCTACAGCGATGTCGCCCTTTTCTTTGGACTGCTGGTCTACTACGCGCGCGCAAACCGGTTCTTTTACGTTGTTATGGTGGCGTTCGTGATGGTCAGCTCGGTGATGGTGAGCTACGCGCGCGCCCGCGCCGAATCGCTCATCCCGAGCTGCAAGGTCGGTTTCATGGAAAGGCCCGAGCGCATCGTGCTGGTCATCATCGGCGCGCTGTTCAACCGCATGGGGCCGGTGCTGTGGGTGATTGCCGTGATTAGCACAATTACGGTGATTCATCGTATTCGCCACACCTACCAGGTGCTGCGCGAGATCGAGCCGCCGCCGATTCCAATCCCCCCCGATCCGCTAAAGTTTGAGGAAATGGTGGGGTAATCGAACTAGCCTCTCATTCCGCAAGGACCATGGCGGACAATTGACTCAGCACAAGTTCCTGCACTATTTATGCCTTGCTCCAATTTGAGCACCGAAATGTGGCCCAGCCTGATTGTCCGCGTATCCGTGAATCTCAGGTCTGACTCGCGAAACAGCCAGGACCCGGAAGAGATATGAAGATAACCCGCAAGTCCGTGGTTGGGCTCCTTCTGGTGCTTGGCCTCTCCGCTGTGCTCGACATAGTCGTGGCCTTGAATGCGTCGATCACGACCGACGAGGGTCACCACGTCTCTTACGGGATGCTGATTCTCCATTTCAAGCCGGATCGGGTCAGAAACGGCGACTATTACGACAGCCAGATGCCGGTTTCGGCATTGAATGCCGCGCCGCTTGCGATCGCTGCGCAATTCGAGCAGCGTGGTCTGCTCCCGCCGTTCTCGCAACAGACCAACCTTGTCGTGGCCCGCAGCGTCACCATTCTGGCGAGCCTGGCATTGGCCCTCATGGTTTATCTGTGGGCGCTCGATCTATATGGCGAGGCGGCAGCGTTAGCCTCGTGCCTGCTTTGTGCCCTGTCTCCTAACCTGGTTGCACATGGGACGTTGGCCACCAATGACATGTACCATGCGCTTGGGGTGGTGGGGTCGCTGTTCTTTTTTCGCCGTTTCCTTCTTGTACCGACGGTGCGCCGCGCCTTCATCGGCGCTTTCGCGTTGGCCCTGGCGCAGATCACAAAACCGTTCGCCATCCTGCTGTATGCGGTGGTTCTGCTGGCTATCGCCGGCGTTATGTTCAGCCGTCGTCGCAAACCGCCTCTCAGCTTGAGATCGGTTTTCGTCTTCGCGGCATTAGCGGCAGTGTGCTTCCTCGCCGTACTCAACGTGGCATTCTGCTTTGATCGTACATTCAAGCCACTCAGCTATTCCATGCGCCAGATGAGCGACGACCTCAAAATCCGGACTATTGCCTGGCAACGCGCGCAACAATTACCCATTGTTGGTCACTTGCCTGTCCCGGTTCCCTACCCGTTTCTGGAGGGGATCGCCATGATGCGACACGATGAAGGGGTCGGCCAGACCTTTGGCAACATCTATTTGCTGGGGAAATTACGGGATACCACGAACCGGAGTGTCCGCGGGTTCAAGTCCTACTACGCCGTAGCGTTCTTCTATAAAGAAGCAATAGCGCTGCAGATCCTGTTTGTGTGGGGACTTGTCTGGGTTTGCCGGAACCGCAAACCGGAGGCTTTGCTGACGGGAGAGGGAATGCTGCTGCTGGCTGCTGCCATCAACTTCGTTTTCCTGTCATTTTTCAGCAGGGCGCAGATTGGTATCCGGCATATCCTTCCCGTGCTGGCGATCGAGACCGTGATCGCGGGCGCTCCGTTCCAAAACTTCTATTCCAAGAGCCGAACTCAGAAGGCGGTCCTTGCGGTGTTGGTTTTGTGGTTGGGGATTTCAGTGGCAAGCTACTTTCCGCAGATGATCCCGTATATGAACGAATGGGTGGGTGATCGCCGCCTTGCTTACAAAATCCTGTCCGACAGTAATCTCGATTGGGGACAAGATGCCGCGATTGCGCAGGAGTTCGTGCGGAAGCATCCCGATGTGGCTCTCGATCCGGACACCCTCACGACGGGACGGGTTCTTGTGAGGGCGAACCGCCTGACCGGGGTTTACCGCTGGGACTCCGCCGCCTACCTGGCGCAGTACGAACCGGTCGCACAGGTGGGATACGCCCACTTCCTGTTCGTTGTTCCGAAGGGCGCGGTTTCCGTAGCGCCGCGCCAGTAAATGAACCGCCGCGATGCCTGGCACCTCGTCACATCTCCCACAGACACTCGCCGCCGCGATACATCGAGATCAGTCCGTCTTCGCTGATCTTCAGCACCGTGCCGTAATGGGAAGCGGTGATGGCCGCGGTCGTGCGTCCGCCCTCAACCGTGCGGTTCAAGGTTTCTTCCGACGAATGATGATGCAGGATGGCGCCGAAGGCCAGCAGGCTGCCGTCGCTGCACAGCACCACCGCACCGTCGATGCGGGCGATGTTTTCCAGCACCGTGGAAGGAACGTCGAGGATGCTACGGTCGCGGAGAAGATAATGAAGCTGGTCTTTGCTGGTCGCGCCGTCTTCCAAGCCGTCGTGGTCGAAAGGCTCCAGCAGGTCCGGCTGCGAAACCAGGTCCCGCGCCGACTCGGCATTCTCCAGCACAACGAAGATTGCGCCACGGCGGCTCTCGGTCAGATTCATCGCCACCGAGAAAAGGCGGTCCGCCAGTTCAGAGTTGCCGATAGCGTTCTTCCACAGCGCGTAACGATGCCGCGCATCGACAAGCCGCCACTTGCCTTCGATGAAGCGGAAAACCGGAACGCCGTCGGAATATATCTTGATCTCGCCGTTAGGAGTGAGGATGAGGCAGATGTGTCCACCGCAGAGCGTGGCGCGGGCATGATACGCGTACTTCTTGGCGGCCGGCACCGCCAGCGGCATATCGAGGTAGGGCTCGGTCCACTCCCGGAGATCGATCAGTTCGGCGAGTAATCCGCTGTTGTCAACCAGCGCCACTGTACGCATGCCGTCACACAGCCGGTGGAAGCTGCGGACCGTGGTCAGCGAATGCGAATAACGGAGCGCATCCTGTGGTGTCTGCGGCGGCGTGTGGCACGGCTCCGGCATGGAGCCAAAGAGGAGAACGCCGGTTGAAATGCGCCGGTTCTCGTAGGTACTCATGCTGCTGGTGCGCAGCACCTCAATGGCGTCGGCCACCCGGTCGGGGACTGCGGTGATGGCTTCCGCGCTGGCGTGGGGGCCGGGATCGAGGAAAGCCGAGACGAAGCGATCTTCGGGAAGCCCGCGAAAAAGCTGGAAGCTCTGCGCCGCCAGGGCTTCGTTGGTCAGCAGCTGGTAGCGCGCCGACAGCACCATCCCGATGCTGCGGATCAACCGGCGCTCGTGCTCCGACAACTTCGAGCTGGCCATCAGCGAATAGCCGCTCCCCATCCACTGAAACTCGAGCTCGCCGCCGCTCGGCACCGCGCCCAGCAACTCCGGCATGCGCTCGGCATCGTTTGACATTCGCTGGAGAGTTGCGCCCGGAAAGAAGTAGCGGATCCCATTCTCCAGCAGGTCGCTGTAAAGTCCGCTAAGGAATCGCGTGCGTTTCTCGAGTGGTGGGATTCCGGTTGAAGTGGGATTCATCATCGTCATCGACATGCAGGTTATTGGATGAAGTTCCGTCGTGAGAGGGCTCTACCGAACAGAGCTTATCCAGACGAGAGGCTGGATGCTACTGTTGCGAAAGCGTTGATCGTCTGCGCAAGAGATGTAAGGCGAACCGTCACCCTGGAACCGCTATGCCCCGACCGGCTGGGCGTGCTCGATCTTGGCTTCGCGCAGATATTTCGCTGCTTCCTCCGGCGGCGTTGGGTTCTGATAGAAGCCCGTGCCCCACTCGAATCCTGCAATCTTCGTCAGGCGCGGCATAAATTCCACATGCCAGTGGTAATAGTCCATGGAACTCTCCTGCACCGGCGCGGTGTGGATTACGAGATTGTAGGCAGGGTTGTCGAGCACCAGGTCGGCGCGCATCAGCAACGCCTTGAGCGCCTTCGCCAGGCTTTCATAGACCTGCGAGGATGAGTTTTCGAATGACGATTCGTGACGCTTGGGAAGGATCCAGGTCTCAAACGGAAATCGCGGCGCATAGGGCGCCACGGTGAGAAAGCCGTCGTTCTCGGCGACAACCCGCACGCCCGCCTCTGTCTCCTGACGGATGATGTCGCAGAAGACGCAACGCTCTTTGTAGATGAAGTACTGCTGGGAACCTTCCAATTCCTCCACCACATGCTTGGGAACAATCGGCAGCGCAATCAGCTGGCCGTGCGAGTGCTCCAGCGTCGCGCCCGCCAGCGGGCCGTGATTCTTGAAGATGAGGATGTATTTGAAGCGGCGGTCCTTCTTCAGGTCAACGATGCGATCGCGGTAAGCCCAGAAGACATCTTCGATGCGCTTTTCGGACAGCTCCGACAAGCTGACATGGTGCTCCGGCGTTTCGATAATGACCTCGTGCGCCCCGATGCCATTCATCTTGTCGAACATGCCTTCGGCCTGACGGTTCAGACTGCCTTCAATGCCGAGCGCGGGAAACTTGTTCGGCACCACCCGCACCGTCCAGCCTCCGGTGTTCGGCGAAGCGCCATTGGGGCGGTACGCCAAAACCTCTGGCGGCGTTTTGCTTTCGTTGCCGGTACAGAAGGGACAGAACCCGCCCTTCATCTTGACTGGCTCGCGCGTGAAATCGGAGGGTCGCTTGGCGCGGTCCGTGGATATGATCACCCATCGGCCGACGATTGGGTCTTTGCGTAATTCGGGCACGGGAGGACCTCTTCTGCAAAACTTCTATGTTACCGCTTCCGGATACCGGCGAATCGCGCGGCTTACTTAACAGGCTCGGCTGCGGGAGCACTGCCCACCAGCTTTTCAACGTCTGACATCTCCTTGGGGACGCTCGAGGACAAAACCTCCGGTCCATTGGGCGTGATCAAGATCGTGTCTTCTACGCGGAAGTGCCAGTGCTTGTCGGGAAATTCCACGATGGGCTCGACGGTGACCACCTGTCCGACCTGGATTGGCCCCTTTGCCAGCATGACGTCGTGTGTGGCCAGTCCAACAAAATGTCCGGGCCAGCCGTACCACTGCGAAGCGATTCCCTCGCGCTCAAACACCTTCTTGCCCGCTGCTTCAGCCTGTTCGTAGGTATTGCCGGGACGCAACATCTCGATCACTGCCTTCTGGCATTCGAGATCGACGTTGTACCACTTGGCCTGCTCCGGCGTGAACTTGCCATCGATGTTGAAGGTGCGCGTGATGTCCATCGTCATGTGGTCGAGGTCGGCGGCGTAATCAAAGACGACGATGCTGCCGGGCGCAATCTGTCCGCGGTTGAAGAAGTAATGCCAGGTATTGGCGTGCACGCCGGAGCCGACGATTGCGGGATAGGCCACCCCTTGCGCCCCGGAATTGCGGAAGACGAACGCGGCCTTGGCCTCGATCTGATACTCGTACATGTTGGGGTGGGCGCTGGCAATGGCCTGTTTGTCACCCTGCGCGCTGATGCGCCCATTGCGGCGCAAAACTTCGATCTCCCCGGGGCGCTTGATATTGCGCATCGCGTCCATCGTGCCGGTGATGTCGCGAAAGTTGGCCGCGGGATAGCGTTCGCGGAGCTTGACGATGACGTCGCGATCACCGGGCAAACTTTGTCCGTAAGAGTTGTTGTATTCGGCGGCGTAATCGCGGCCGGTCTCGAAGCGCGCTCCGTCGGGCTTGTCTGCGAAGCCCAAACGAACCCACAGGTCGTGCTCACCGCCGCTGCCGAACAGAAAACTTAGATACCCGTCCAGTGCGGACAGTGGCGCGACAGCCTGATAACCCAACTCCTTCTGCTCGTCTTTGGACATGGAGAGCAGGTTCGCTCCATAAACCTGAATCTCGCGCGGGCTCTGCTGCGGCTCAAAGATGGTCGTTCTCTGGGTCGCAACGTCCATCAGCATGACGGCGCCGGGATCGCCGAGCCCGGTGTAGTAGTAAAAGTCGTTGTCTTCGCGATAGTGATCGGCTGGCGGCTCCTGCGTTTTCGCGAAGAGCAGAACATAGCCGGTCTTCAGCTTGCCGGCGAGTTCGGTGCGGCGAGCGGCAAACTCCTGCGGGCCGCCCAGGTCCTGTATCGCGGCGCGGTCGGTGTACTGTGCGTTGAGAGACGAACTGCCGAGGACAAGCAGCAGAAGAGCTATCGCAAACTGTCGGATCATAGCGTAAGGCAGTGTAGCCGCTGGCATCGGCATTCGCAATTGTCGGGGGCCGAGCTGCCTTCGAAGAGTTATGCGCCGCGCTCCCGACGGTAGCGGTTGAACTGGTGGTCGCCTGCCTTGCGGCTGCTCATCCATCTCCAACTCGTGAGGTTTTCGCGCGTGAAGCCTGGCCCACCAAAAACTGTCGGACGGAGCAGCACGGGGATTTTCTGCTCCTCCATGGTTCGCTCTTGCTCCCGCGGAACTAACTGTCCGGTTTCGACTGGGGAGACGGTCATGAATTTTTCGTCGATCAAATCCGCCCGTGCAAGGTTTCCGTAAACGGTCGGGCCGCCTTCGCACAGCAGATATCGGATCCCGAGCTCTTCCCTGAGCTTTGCGATGGCGCGCCGCCAGTCGAATTTTTCTGCCTCACCAGCGGCGATGATCGTCACCTGCGAGTTCTTACCTTGAGCACGCAGGCGCTCCGCTCCCGCCGGCGAAGTAACGATCACCGCCTCAACCAGATCACCGTCGAAAACCTTGTAACGCGAGAGATCAAGGCCGACGGCGCCAGTGACAAAGATATTGCGCTCTCTTTGCTTGCCGAGTTTTGTACGCAGGTCGCGCAACACAGGATCGACGACCCGGAAGACCACGCCGCGGCTTTGCGGGCCGCGCAATCGCTGCTCTTCGCGCAAGGTGTTCATACCCATCAGCACGCCATCGGCATGAGCGCGCAGCAGATCCATCAGCCAGCGGTCGTCGGCCGATTGCGAGATCTCTCCCCCGGAGGCGTGCTGGCCCAACAGGCTGACAATGCCATCCAGCGATTGCACGAAGTTGGCGTAGACCCAAGGTCGATCGGCAGGCGGTGGGGGGAATCCCAAGTTGCCGTAAGGTTCGTAGCCGGCATGCTCAATCGGGCAGGGCTCCGCCTTATCGAACAGTATCTCGAAGCGGCGTATTGGGTTAGCAGGCAGCACTTCGCCATCAATCTTATCGAATCGGTATCTCTGATTCGGTTCGATTTGTGCTCTGCCTTCCCGTGTGGCCGCACACTGCCCTCATCGGTGCATAAATAAAGGCTGCGAGCAATCCCGCGATGCTGCTGTACATCGGGGCAGCGGGTTTTCTGCATCGAAGCAAATATGCGCTGGAAGCGGGGTCAACGCCTGAAGCTAGTCAGCGAAAGTGAAGCCTCCGACTCTGCGCGCGAGATTCTTGGCGAGGTTCGCCGAAGCCTGGGCGTCCCGGCAGTGCCCAGACTTTATCAGGCTTATGCGGCCTTTCCTCAGTTTCTCGAGGTGCACTGGCAAGCGTTTCGGCCGGTTTTGCAGTCGCGGCAGTTCTTCCTCTCGGGTTCTCGACTTTACGCCGAGTCCTATACTCGCGCGCATAACTACTTCGATATTCGCTCGTTTCCCCATTACGACATCACGACGAAGGAGTCCACGCCCCTATCGCTTTCGGAGATGCTGAATTACTACCAGTACCTCGACCCTCTGCTGTTGCTGATCTCGGCTGCGCAGATGCAGGCCTTCGAAGGACCAGTCGGGCAACCGGTGAAGAATCTTAAACCGGCTGAACACCGGGAGTTTGCCAGCGAGCCACTTCTGCTTCGCGATGGAGAAGCAAACCCGGAGCTTCAAAGGAGCTGGAACGAGAGAAGGCGGCTGATGGATTTGGCTTTCGTCTCCGATGAACATCGCGCTCTGGCTTGCTGGCCTGATTTCTATGCCGAGTACTGGAAAGCTCTGAAGGAGTTGCTGGAGTCGCCGGTCTATGCCGACTGCCAATATCGGCTTGGCGACAGCGCTCTTAGCGTGGCGGGCGAATTGCCGCTGCGCGTGGAGACCAGCGTCACGCAACTACTCGATGCCGGCATGACGGACGAGCAGGTCGCGTCCGTGGCGCGCATTAATGAGGCCTTCATGCAGACATTAACAGCACTGGTCCTCGACATAACGTTCGCATGCATTGGCTTCGAAAAGGACACGAGCAGGGAGAATCCGCCGCCTAAACCTCCACTGACCAAGCCGGTTGAAGAAAAGGCCGGCTCTCCCGTGCGCGCCGCCTAGGAGACACGCGCTTGGTGAGTAATCCTGCTTTTCACGAAATCGACTAAGTCTGCTGTGACGTACGGCGGCGGCTGGACGCGGAAGATTGGCCGCTTTGCGACCGGCTTCAACGAAACGTTGGTCCAGGCAACGCTGTCGGCATCGTCGTGCAGGACGACGGCATCGGCTCGATCCAGAAACTGCTGTGCCGACTGCTTGAAGTCCGCAGTTGCCGGATCGAGGACCGTAATGTAGATGTCGGGGCGGACGAAGCGCAGAATGCTGTTTGACTCCAGAATCGCGTTTTCTGAGGAGGCGAGCTCCTGACGAATCCGCGGCATGGCTTCGGCCAACATTCCCTGCCGTGTGCGCACCCACAACGAACGCGAAGCGCCCGAGACCAGGAATCGCGAGGAGTCGCTTTCGCCGCTGCGATCGCGCTCCTCGGAGACGGCCCAGGAGTGATCGTCCGTCGCGCAGTTGCACGTTTTGCCGTTCGCCGAGCAGATGCCGTGCCCGTACTGCGTGATCTTCATCGCCGTCCAGTGGAACTCAGGCAGAGCCGCAATGAGGCCGGCGACTACACTGGTCTTGCCTACGCTACGGGAATGTCCGCCGACCACGATTAACGACATAAGCTTCCCTTGGCTGCTCTAGCTTTTCGCACTGCTCTTACCGTTCGCCGCTGGAGCTCTCTTTCCGCGCCAACCGCGTCACCGCTGCCAACTCCTTCAAGTACTGCGCAAGCGGACGCGCTGGAGTTCCCCAAAACAGCTTTCCGCGTCCCCGAAAGATTTTATGCGGCAGGATGCCCGCCTGACCGCCCAGCATCGTTCCCGCTTCGACTTTGGCGTGGTCGCCGATCCCAACCTGCCCGCCAATCACGCAATCATCGCCCACTTCCGAGCTGCCCGAAATTCCGGTCTGTGCGGCGATCACCACGTTTGAACCCACGATGTCGTTGTGGCCGATGTGCACCAAGTTATCCAGCTTCGTGCCCGCGCCGATGACCGTCTTGTCGAGCGCGCCGCGATCGATGGCACAGTTTGCGCCAATCTCAACGTAGTCCCCGATCACCAGCTCGCCAATCTGCGGAAACTTGTGATAGCGCCCATACTTCTCATCGCGCACATAGCCGAAGCCATCGGAGCCGAGCACCGCGCCCGCATGAACGATCACCCGCCGCCCCAAGGTCGTGCCCGAATAGATGACCACGCAGGGAAACAGGTCGCAATCATCGCCGATGACGACGCCTTCGCCGATGCTGCAGCCGGCGCCGATGTGCGCGCGCTCTCCAATGACGGCATTGGCCTCGATGACAGCGTGCGCGTCGATCGCGGCGGTTGCGGCGATTGCAGCCGACGGATGCACCACGGCAGTAGGATGCACGCCCGCCGCGTAGGTTTTCGGCGGATGCAGCAGCGCTCCCGCGCGGCAGAAGGCGAGACGAGGATTGTCGGCGATCAGTAGCGGCTTCGACGCTCCAGATCGGCCGCGAACTCGCCCGCAATGACGGCGCTGGCCCGCGAAGCCAGCGCTGACGACAGATCCTTCTCGTCTTGCACAAAGACCAAATCGCCGGGCTGCGCCTGCGCAATGCTTGCCACCTTCGCAACTTCAAGTATTGCCGTCGCCCACCAGGCGCGCGGCCGTGAACTCCGCCAGTTCGTGCAGCGTATGAGGCATGGAGTCAGTTTCAAGTTTCGAGTGTCAAGTTGCAAGTGTGCGCTTCGAATGGGCCGGCGGGATAACTTGTGCTATGGCGATTTTACGCGAGCGATCCTATGGAAGAGGCGGCGACCGGAACTCCTGCAACTCCTCTTCGTTGTATTCGACGAGGAACTTGGCGTGAGTACGAAGCCCTTTGGCAAGTGCAATGACGCTGAGCATTGCCCGTACCGAGTCGATGTCGTTGGCATCGGCAATCTCGCGAAGCCCGATCCTGCACAGTTCCTGAATGGCGGAGAAATACCGATCTGACAACCACGCGGGTATGGGCGGATTGTGCTGCTCAGTTCGTGCGAGTTCGATGATGGACACGATCGCGTAGGTGTTCCAATCAGCCTCACCGCACTTTCGGTGTGCTTCCACCAGCAAAGGAACCGCAGCGTAGGAAGCGTCTCCAACATCGCCTTGATGATGCAGTTCGTTCCACAGTTCATCCCAAACAGCTTTCGTATCCGACTCGTTTTCGAGTTTCTTGACCAAGGGGCGCGGGTCAAGCGGCAATCGGTATCCGCTCCTGAGTGTGCTCCAACGATTGTCGTCTTCGGCCAACATAAGGAGCAGAATCTAGAACATAGGAAACTGAACTCTTGTGAACAGGCGATACTGTAAGTTTGCGCCGTAGGTTCGCTCCATGCAACTTCCCCGCTGCGAACCTCAGTACAGCGGAACTTCTCCCGCCGGCCGCGTCTTCCAGCGCCGATGCACCCACAGCCACTGGTCGGGATAGCGGCGCACGTACTCTTCGATGATCTTCGTGAACCGTGCAGTATTGGCGATCGCATCGGCTTCGTCGTCGCCCGTGCGCACCAGCTCAACCGGACGATCGAATTCCACGCGATACTTGCGCAGCACCGGGTCCCAGATGGTGAACGCGGGAACCACGGCCGCATCCTGTATGCAGCGCCACTCGCGCCACACCGCTCGCTGTACATGCAGCAATACCAAAGAAGTCGACAAACACGCCTTGCGGCGGTGTCATGTTGGTGTCCATCAAGATGCCGACGGTGGCGTTGTCGCGCATAGCCGCGAGCAGCCCGCGCGCGAACTCCTGCTTGCCGATGAGCGTATTGCCATGCAGCCCGCGATAGCGCGTGACCAGCGCATCGACATAAGGATTGTCCAGCGGCCGCACCACAATCTGCATGGGATGTCCGCACAGCGAGTGGAAGAACGACCCGACCTCCCAGCCGCCGAAATGGCCAGTGAGCAGCAGCACTCCCTTGCCGCGCTTCTCGGCCGCCTCGAAATTCTCGAAGCCCTGATAGACCGCTATGGTGACAGCATTTTCTTTGGTGTACCGCGGAAACAGGCAAGCTTCGCCCAGCAGCCGCCCTAGCGAAACATAGACAGCGCGCAGAATCTTCTTCCGTTCCGCAGGAGTCTTGTCGGGGAATGCCAGCTGCAGGTTGCGGTGGCCAACGCGCCGCAGCCGGGGATGCAGATGATAGACCAGCCCTCCGAGGAAGATGCCGACGCCATGAGCCACCGGACGCGGCAACGCGCCCAGTACGCGCACCACCAGCGCAACCGGCCAGTATTGCAATCTGTCGAGCATGCGGCTTTCTGTTTCGACGCTAGCACCCGCGTAGATGGCGGTCAAACGTTAGGCCTTGCTCGAAGTGGTTTTGCGCCAGCACGAGCAAATCGCAGCCGAATCCCTCGCTGTGTTCAACGAATCGAAAGCTATCATGGAAATTCGAGGTAAGAGCGTGGCTCACGGAGTGTGGTCGAGTTGATTTATTGCTTGGAGTTCGTGACCATCGCAGCTTAGACTCGCTCGTTGCTTTGACATGGAATTCACGATCAACGGAGGGTTTTTCGGGATGAGCTTTCGGCTGCGCTGCTTAGTTATGATTCTGGTCACGTGTGTTTTCGCAATCTCTTGCACGGCGGAAGACCCGCGCGAGCAGGCCTGGACGGTTCTCAACGACGGACTTACCAACAAGAACATTGAAAAACGAACGAAAGCAGCGGGTGAGCTGGGACTTTTGC
This sequence comes from uncultured Acidobacteriaceae bacterium, assembly GCA_963747045.1. Classification (GTDB taxonomy): domain Bacteria; phylum Acidobacteriota; class Terriglobia; order Terriglobales; family Acidobacteriaceae; genus Bog-257. The sequence goes on from CAVVDN010000008.1 coordinate 50,541, forward strand.
AAGGCGACCAGCAGGCACTGGATGCGGCGCTGACCGCTTTGAACGATGAAAAGCCGGAGGTGCGGACCGCCGCGGCGCAGGCGTTGGGAGAGATGGACGCCAAAAGCGCGAAGGCACAACTGGTGTCAGTCATAAACGAAGACACGGATGTCGGAGTGGTCCTGACTGCAGCCCACTCCCTCGTGCTGCTTGGTGATGAAACAGGCTACAACGTTTTCTACGCCGTGCTTACCGGAGAACGGAAGGGTGGCCAGAGCCTGATGGAGCAGCAGAAGAAGATGCTCGACGATCCCAAGAAGCTCGCCGGTTTGGGCTTTCAGGCGGGCCTCGGCTTCGTTCCATTCGGAGGCCTCGGCCTGTCGGCCTACAAAATTTTTACCAAGGACGATACTTCGCCCGTGCTGGCAGCGGCGGCTCTGACGTTAGCGAAGGATCCGGATCCGAAAAGCGGAGAAGCGCTGGCCAATGCTGCGCTCCAGCAAAAGAAGTGGCTGGTGCGGGCCGCTGCCTATGAGGCTATCGCCAAGCGGGGCGATCCTTCGCTGAAAGGAACCGCGCTCTCCGGCCTGCAAGATGCGCAGGAGGAAGTGCAGTATGCGGCCGCGGCGGCGGTGATCCGTCTGAGCGATATCCAGTCCGGTCGTACGACGCATGCCAAGCCGTCAACGCACCGCACCCCGGCCAAGAAATAGTGAGTTGAGGTCATGTGCAGGAACATTAAAACGCTGTTTAACTTTGAGCCTCCGGTCACGGAAGCGGAACTGCGCGCCGCCGCGTTGCAGTATGTGAGGAAGATCTCCGGCTTCAACAAACCTTCGAAAGCAAACGAAGCGGCTTTTCTGGCCGCGGTTGAGGAAGTAACAGCAGCGTCCGGCCGCCTGCTTCGTTCGCTGGGGACGCAGGCTCCGCCCAAAAACCGCGAAGAAGAAGCGTCCAAGGCGAGGGCTCGGGCGGCGATCCGGTTCAGCGCCTGAGCCCGACTTGCTGATCGCAAGTCGCTGAACCTCGGCTTGGGATGGCGCAAGTAGTATCCTTGCATGAGGCGTAAGCGTTTCGCTATTCAACGTGCTCACGACGGGGACGTCCAGGCGCTGCGTCTATTGGCGATTATGCTGAACTTCGTTGAGCACGACCCCGAGAGTGGCGATCCTCGCCGGGGCCCGGTGTTAGTGCTGCCGCCTTCGCGCCCCCGGCCCAGCCGCTGGGAGATCTGGCGGGCGCGTCTCTTTCTCGTAGAGTTCGTCTTCGTTTGCCTGCTCATCGGCATCCTACTGATTGCTGCTCCCTGGACGCCGCTGTGGAGTGAGAACTCTCTGGTCATGAGCTTTCCGCGGGTGCGGGAATTCATGATGAATGATTTTGTTCGCGGCCTGGTCAGCGGACTCGGATTGATCGACGTTTGGTTGGCGATCTCCGAAGCCGTACGCTACCGAGAGACGACTGAGTAACGTTGAGTAAGGCGGAGTCACGAGCCGCGCACATGACTGACAAGAACGATCCGCACGCCCACCAGGCTCCACTTGCCTACGAGAACAAGAAATTCCTGAACGGACCGGATGGCCGGATTCTGCGAATCCTGGCTGAGTACCAGGAGCCGCTGTCACGCTTCCGGCGGGAACGCATTCAGGACACCATCGTCTTCTTCGGGTCGGCGCGCTTTCATAGCCGCTCACAGGCGGAAGAAGCCTTGCAGCTTCTCGATAAGCCGGGCTCGGCCACACCCGCTCCGCCGCAGGAGCAGGCGCGCATTCGCCGCGCCAAGGCCGATGTGGAGATGGCTGCCTACTACGAAGACGCGCGGCGGCTGGCATTCCTCATCACGCAATGGACCAAGTCGATCAACCAGGCGCGGCATCGCTTCGTCATCTGCACCGGCGGCGGCCCGGGCATCATGGAGGCGGCCAATCTCGGCGCATCGGAAGCTGGCGGCAAGACCATCGGGTTGAATATCAATCTGCCGTTCGAGCAGATGCCCAACCCCTACATCACCCCGGAGCTTAACTTCGAGTTCCACTACTTCTTCATGCGCAAGCTGTGGTTCGCTTACTTGGCGAAGGCGCTGGTTATCTTTCCCGGCGGATTCGGAACGTTCGACGAGTTGTTCGAGTTGCTCACCCTGGCGCAGACAGAAAAACTCGCCAAGCGCATCTGCACCGTGATTTACGGCAAAGCTTATTGGGACCGCGTAATTAACTTCCAGGCCCTGGTGGACGCTGGGACGATTTCACCCGACGACCTGAAACTGTTTCACTGGGCGAATACGCCGGAGGAAGCATTTCACTGCCTCAAGGAAGAACTGACGCACTACCATCTGGAGCCGCAGCGTTTTCGCGACAAGGGTCCGGATATCGCGAAGACCAGACCGTAAAGACAGTGGTCAGTGGTTAGTGAATAGTGGTTAGTGAGCCTGGACGAATTTTCGCCCTCTACGGATGCCCACCTTGTCAGCTGATGAACCCAACAGATTTCACTCGCTACTGACCACTAGCCACTGGCTTTACGCCACTTTCTTGGTCTCGACTTGTTCCACCTGCGCCTCGATCGCCTTGATCTCGGCGCGGTCCTTCCTCACCTCCAGCTTCACGTGTCCGAAGATGCCGATGTAGAAGTTGGACACGTACACCAAGGCGAACAACGCAACCAGGTAGCCGCGCCAGTCGTCGTACAGCAGCTTGTAACGCGTGATGATGAGGAACAGGGCCGCAACCCAGTGGCTGAAGCAGTATTCGCAGGTGAACAGGTAAAAGAACTTACGGCAGGCCAGAGTGCGCGAGTCCTTACTCATGCGGGAGCAGAACTCGCGCGGCTCGCGAAAGACTTCCTCGTGCGTAACCGTCCACGCGATGCTGGCGATCGGCAGCGCCAGCAGAAACAGCCACACAATCTGGTGAGAGATCGGCATGTTCCCTTAGATGCGGGGAACAGTGCTCCTTTGGCAACTCGTACAGCGGCATTCGTACCAAAATGGGAATCGAAGTTCGACCAAAATTAGGCGAGCGGCAAACTGAAACATAGGAGACAATTGTCAAGGTTAATCAACTAGCACTTTAGGTACTCGCAGCCGTCCACGGTTGAGGGTAAACTGTTGCGCGAATGTCACTTTCACTTGAGGTGGCGGGACGAAGCGATGTTGGCCGGGTCCGCCCGTCGAACGAGGACCACTTCGGTTTCGACGAACATCTTGGCATCTTTGTGGTCTGCGACGGAATGGGCGGTCACGCGGCCGGCGAGATAGCCAGCCAGATCGCCGTCGATACCGTGCTGGGCTTCTTCCGCCAACTCCAGCCGAGCGTGGAGGAGCACGCCTTCCTCGATGATGCCCCGCTCGGGGCGCGCCTGTTAGCCGAGGCGGTCAAGCAAGCCAATGATGCGATCCTGCAATACGCCGAGGAGCACAAGAACACCTCGGGCATGGGCACGACGCTGGTGGCAGCACGATTTTGCAATGGGCTCTTCAGCATCGCCAACGTTGGCGACAGCCGCATCTACCTGTTCCGCGAAGGCCAGCTGCTGCAACTGACCGAGGACCATTCGCTCGTGATGGAGCAGGTGCGCCGCGGAATGATTACCATCGAGCAGGCCAAGCACTCCTCGGCACAAAACATCATCACGCGGGCCTTAGGCACCGACGAAAGCACCCTGCCTGACCTGGGCGAGTTCCCAGCGCAAGGGGGCGACATTCTGCTATTGACCACAGACGGGGTTCTCCGTCATGTGGACGACGCGGAAATTCGCAGCATCCTGCTGCAACTTCCCTCCCTGCAGGCAGCTTGCGACACCTTGGTCGACGCCGCAAATGAAGGCGGCGGCGAAGACAACTCGACTTGCGTGTTGATTCGCGTACGCAATGGACAGCCGAAGGAGGAGACAGACGAAGTGATCTGCCATCCCGTGAGCATTCCGCGCCGATAGCCGTTCCGCGCAGCGTCAGGATCTTAGGGCTCTAATCCCTGCGAGTACGGGGCTCGAGAATCACCACACCTTGCATACTTTGTCAGCCGGCTTCACCATGGCTGAGCCGGGCTTGCAGCCGAAGGCGGTACCGAATTCCGGCACGTTCACGACCACGCCGTTTACGCGATACTTCGCCGGCGAATGCGGGTCGGTGATGGCGCGCGCCCGCAGGTCCTCGGGACGATCGTTCTCGCACGCCCATTGCGCAAAGCCCACGAAGAAGCGCTGATCGGGCGTGAGCCCGTCGCGATCCGAGAGTTGCGCACCCTTGTCGGCGTCCTTCCATGCGATGTAAGCAAGTATCGTCCCGCCGAGATCGGCGATATCCTCGCCTTCAGTCAGCTTCGAGTTGATGTGGATGTCGTCGACCACGACGTATTTCGCGTACTGATCGGCCACACAGTCCGCATGCTTCACGAACTGCTCTGCGTCCTGCGTCGTCCACCAATCCTTGAGGTTTCCCTTCGCGTCGTACTGGCGGCCTTCATCGTCGAACCCGTGCGTCAGTTCATGCCCGATCGTTGAGCCAGTGTCGCCGTAGTTGGGAGCATCGTCTTCCTTCGCGTCGTAGAGCGGTGGCTGAAGCACGCCGGCGGGAAAATTGATGTCGTTCATCTGCGGATCGTAGTAGGCGTTGACGGTCGGTGGCGTCATCCCCCACTCGGTGCGGTCCACCGGCTTGCCCACCTTGTTGAACTCGCGATGACTCTCGAACTCCGTCGCGCGCTCCGAGTTGCCGTAGAAATCGTCAGGCAGAATCTTGACCGAGCTGTAATCGCGCCACTTGTCGGGATAGCCAACTTTGTTGCGAATGGCATGCAGCTTGTTGAGCGCCTGCTGCTTGGTCGCCGGGCTCATCCAATCCAGCTGCTGGATGCGCATGGCCATCGCGTCTTCGATCTCCTGCGTCATCTTCAGCGTGGCTTCTTTCAGTTGTGGTGGGAAGGTCTTGCGCACATACGCCTGGCCGAGGGCCTCACCCAGTTCGTCGTCGACCCATTCCACGCAGCGCTTCCAGCGCGGCTGCAACTCTTTTGCGCCATGCAGGTACTTACGGTAGAAATCAAAATTCTCGTTCACGAACGCGGAAGAAAGATAAGGCGCGTTGGAATTCACCACATGAAAGCGGAGATAACTCTTCCAATCGGCCAGCGATGTCGCCGCCAGTTGCGCATTCAGCTCCTTCAGGAACCCGGGGCTGTTCACGTTCAGGATCTCGAACGGGGGAACCTGGCTGGTGTTGAAGTACGCGGCCCAATCGAAGTTGGGTGCAAGCTTGTCCAACTCACCGACCTTCATCTTGTGCGTGATCTTGTAGGGATCGCGCTGGTCGACCCGGGTCAAGGAAGCTTTGGCCAGCGCGGTCTCGATGCGCATAACGACTTGAGCCTGCTGCTTCGCTGCCGCCGGAGAGTCGCCGACGAGTTCGAAGACCTTCTGCACATGCTCCAGGTAGCGTTCGCGAATCTCCTTCGACTTCGGATCGTCCTTGGTGTAGTAGTCGCGATCAGGCAGGCCGAGGCCGTCCTGCACGACCGCGACAATCATCGCGTCGGAGTTGTCGGGGTCCTGTTGCGAGCCGCTGCCGAACAGCAGCGTATTGCCGTCCAGGTGAAGCTGGGCCGCCAATGGCGCCACGTCGCGAATGTTCTTCAGCGCTGCGACAGCGTCGAGTTTGGGCTGGATGGGCTTCGCCCCGAGCTTCTCGATCGCCGGCTCATCCATGCACGCGGCGTAGTAGTCGCCGATCTTCTGCGTAACCGCGTCGCGGTCTTTTGCCGTCGAAGCCTGCTCCAGAATGGAGCGTAGATACTTCAGGTTGTCTTCGTACAGCTTGCCGTAAACGCTCCACGACGTCTGATCCGGCGGAATGGGATGGTTCTTCTCCCAGCCACCGCATGAGTACGAATAGAAGTCCACGCAAGGATCGACCGACCGGTCCATCGAGGGGAGGTCCAGGCTTGGCGTGTAGGCCATTGTTGGCTCGACATACATCTGGCTCGGCGGCGGAGTGCCGCTTTGCGTGTTGGATTGTTGAGCGAGTACCGCAGACGGGAGCAGCAGGAGCAGAAGAGTTAGAGTGCGTTTCACGAATAGGCTCCGTCAGACGGATGAGAATAGCAGAGGACCTCGACCGTCCGCTATGCGCGCCTCCCTCTCGCTGTTGGCGGTTCCTTACTCGCCCTTCGCTTTTTGCCAGACGATCTCAAATCGAAGGAATGTCGAAATGGGAAATGCGTTGAGAACTGAAGCGCTGGCTGGCCCATTCCCGGAATGGCTCTGGCGAAAAGAAATGGCGAAAGGCGAAGCGGGAAAGCGACAGAAAAAACTTGCTTTTAGTGTCGGTTCGGTTACTCTGCTACGCTATACAGACTTTGCGGCCGCCAACTGATTCGCTGGAGCGTGCGCCATCGCACACCTCAGACGGGCGAGCCGATCCCCCAAAGTCTCGTCAAAACCAGCTGCTGCAGATTTCGAGAAGGAGATTCATGAGAGGGCTGCATTCCGTTGTCTTCCTGGCCATCGCTGTTCTGATTTCTACAATTCTTGTGGGCTGCGCCGCCAATGCACCGGCCAACGGCGCACCGGCACTGAACATAGCCCAGTTCACGCTGGCGCAGGGCGCCATGGGTGTTCCCTATCGGCAACTCCTGGTGGCAACGGGAGGCTTACAGCCTTACACATGGTCCATCACCTCCGGCGCACTGCCTGCCGGGCTCAGTGTGACCACCGACGGAATCATCAGCGGCACGCCGAGTAGCGATCCCACGCAATATTCCTCGGCCGGCTGCATGCTGACGAACAATTCTTTCCCCATCACCTGCAACTTCGCCGCCCAGGTCGTGGATTCGCAAACCCCCGTCCACGCCGTCGACACCGCTGGCTTGAGCATCACCATCAATCTAGACTTGAGTCTGACTCCGACCTCCCTGGGCACCGCGACCGTCGGTGAGGCTTACGCCGCGACCATCATGGCCTCGAACGGTGTCCCGCCGTATACCTACTCGGTTGCGTTCGGCACTTCGTGCACGGTCATGAATCAGCAAACATTATGTCCCGCCCCCGGGCTGACGTTAACGACTGTCCAGCCGATGAGCGGAATGGCAAACGCAGGAAGCATCTCCGGCATTCCGACAACGGCCGGCGTTTACACCTTTACCGTCCAGGCGACCGACTCGGCGTCGGAGACGGCCACGGCCGTATTCACCCTCACGGTGGTTGGAAGACTACAAGGTCCGTATGCGTTCACGTTGAACGGCTTCGACACAACTCAGCCCGCGAACAGCCAAGCCTTTTATCTGGTGGGACAACTGACCGCGGCGAATGACATGAATGGCAGCGGGACCATCACCGGTGTCATCGATCAGAACGGACCGGGTGCAACCATTGCGACCGATGTCATGGTCAGCGGTACCTACAACATTCCAGCCGGCACGAATTTCGGAACCATCAGCTTCACGCGTGCCGATAACCAAGCCAATTACCAGTTCAATATGGCTCTGTCCGGAAACACGAACGACTCGAAGCTGATTCAAGTCGCTCCCGCCACACAGTGGGGTTCCGGGCTTTTGAAGGAGCAAACCACCACCGCCCTCCCCGGCGGCGTCACCTATACTTTCGGATCGTTCGGCACCGATTCCTCCGGAGGCCGCTTCGCTGGAGCGGGCGCATTCGCTGTGGGCGCGAACTTGTCGGTTACGGGCGGAGCCGAAGATACGAACGACAACGGGACATTGTCGGGCGAGCAGTTCATCTCCGGCGGTAGTCTCACCGGACCGGATCCCGCTACGGGTCGCGGTACGCTGACGTTAACCATTGGCAGCAACAGCAACACGTATGCGTACTACGTCGCGAACATGAACGAACTGATCGCGGTGGAGACCGATTCGGGTGGGCCGATGACACTGGTAGATCTGCAGCAGCAAATGGGCGCGGGCATCAGTGGTGGATTGGTGCTCTGCAAGTCGTCGTCGTCGAACTGCCAGAGTGCTGTGGCACTGGACGGAATCGCTGCCAGCGGCAGCAGCACAGTGCCAGAGGCCGAGGTTGGGGTAGCCAGCTTCAGCACTTGCACCGGAACCCCCTGTGTGGGCAGCTTCATGCGAACCGACAGCTTGCCACCGTACTATGTGGACCAGAGCGTCGGCGGAACCTACAACTCCGTTACCTACTCCGGTGGAACCTACAGCATCGATGCGACCTGCGGGCCTAACTTCCCGAATCCATGCGGGCGCGTGACGCTGAGCCTGCAAGGTCCGACGAATCAGCCAGTGTGGTATCTGTCCGCGACGTCTCAGGGATTTGTCGTGGGAGGAGATGCCGATGTCCTTCAGGGCTCTTTGCAACCGCAATCGGTGCCCACCGGTATGCCGCCGGGCTTCGCTCTGCCATCGCTGCTTGGTTCCTATCTTGGCGGCACAATCACGCCAACCCTGTCGAGCATCACCAACGAGCTGGACGTGACCGGTACGCCTCCTCCCGGTGGTACGTGGGCCCAGAGCTATGAGACCAGCGGACCCGGCGGTCCACAGACCGGCCTATCTTTGACGGGGATATACAACATCGATGACGTAAATCCACCCGCGACATGCGACCCACAGAATCTAATCAGTTGCTATGGCGGAGCTTTCGGCAGGTTCGCTATTTGCGCTCCCAACAACAATCCGAACACCACTTCGTACTGCACTTCGTTCACGTTCGATCCGAACAATCCGCCGGTTGAAATTGTGTACATTGCCGGAGGAGGAGCGGTCGGAGCGACGGGCGGCAAGGCGGGACTTGTGGGCATAAACCTCGGAGTGCCCAATCCGCAAAGCGGGACGGCAACTCTCGATCCGAACCCGAGGATAAGCACCTACGGAAAATAACTCTGCGTTGCAATAAGACCGGTGTCCTTCGGGATACCGGCTTTCCCTGCCGGAAGGGCGGTTCGTATCGTTACACAGGCGGATAAAGGTATACTTTTCGGATAACAGGGCCGGGTGGGGGGCCGACCGATTTCCCGCCATTGGTCCCAGGGAAGGTGGCAGGATTGGCTTCCGAGTTCGACAGCGCAGCCAGACGAGCGCGCGACGGCGTCGGTTTGTCGAGCGGAGAAAGTTCGGCATCCACACCGCGACCCAGTCTCGACCCTGAGGCGACGACGCTTCATGGTGTGGATCCAGCCACCCTGGATCCGACGGCTGCACCCAATTCAAGCCAGGTTTCTTCCGGTAGCGGCGGCCGCGCCGACAAAACTGCGTCCGACGCCGAGACTGTCATTTCCCCGTCACCTGTGATCAGGCCCAAGCAGGAGCCTGAGACCCCATCGCACCCCATCTTCGCCAATATCGGCGCCACCATCTTTCACGAGGGCGACGTCCTCGGCGGCCGCTACGAAATCCAAAAACTTCTCGGCATGGGCGGCATGGGCGCGGTCTACAAGGCCCGCGACATGGAAGTGGAGCGCGTGGTTGGACTCAAAGTCATTCGTCCCGACCTCGCCGGCAACCCCGCCATTCTTGCGCGCTTTAAGCAGGAGCTGGTATTGGCGCGACAGGTCACGCACAAGAACATCGTGCGCATCTACGACCTGAATGAGGCCGATGGTGTGAAGTTCATCACCATGGAGTTCATCGAGGGTGAGGACTTGCGCACCATCTTGACTCGCAAGGGAAAGATCGCACCCGACGAAGCGGCCGACATCATCCTGCAGGTCTGTGGCGGACTCGAGGCGGCGCACTCCGAAGGCGTAATCCATCGCGATCTGAAACCGGGCAACATCATGCGCGACGCCGCCGGTCGTGTCGTCATCATGGACTTCGGCCTGGCGCGCAGCCTCCAGGGCGACGGCATGACGCAGACCGGGATGATGATCGGGACCATGGAGTACATGTCGCCCGAGCAGGCCATGGGCAAGGACTTGGACGCCCGCTCCGACGAGTTTGCCGTCGGCCTGATTCTCTACGAACTGCTGACCGGCTTCATGCCCTACCAGGCCGACAGCGCAATCGCCAGCCTGGTGAAGCGCACACAGGAGCGCGTGACTCCGCTGATCGAAGTCGATTCGAGCGTCCCAGCTGAGCTGAACGACATCGTCTGCCGCTGTCTGGAACGCAATCCCGAGGAGCGATTCGGCTCGGTGCGAGAGCTCGCTGAGGCTCTGGAAGTCTGGCAAGGAAAAAGACCGCGCGGTGAATCCTCACCTTTGCAGCGCCCGTCCTCCTCGACGCTGGTGGTTGCTCCAAAATCCAAGCTGCCGCTGAAGTGGATCGGAATCGGGGTTGCCGTAATCGTGCTGGCGGTCGGTGCAGTCGTAGGCCGCCACTATCTCACCTCCGGAGGTGGTGGCCAGACGGCCGTGCAGGGGCCGGTGATGTCGCTGGCCATTGTGCCCTTCTACAACGCATCCGGCGACTCCAGTACGAACTGGATGGGTGGCAGTATCGCGGAAGCGCTCAGCTCCGACATTGGGCAGTCGACGCATGTTCGTCTGGTTGCGCCGGCGCGTCTGACCCAGGTACTGCAAGACCTCCGCGTGTCGTCGCAATCGCAGATGGACCTGTCGATTCTCAAGCGCATTGCCGAGTACACCAATGCGGATACCGTCGTCTCCGGCCAGTATGAGCGCATGGGTGCAGCCACGCGCATCACTGCAACCATTCACGACCTGAAGAACGACCGTGAAGCTTCGGTCAATGTTGACGTCGCCAATGAGAAAGATCTGCTCGGCTCGCTGGAGAAGCTAGCCGACGATCTTCGCGTCAAGCTCGCAGCCAACTCCGAAATATTGAAGGAGCTGGAAGGCCACTCCAAGCATGTAACCACCAAGTCGGTCCCCGCGCTACGCGCCTACGACGAAGGACTGCAACTTGCCCGGACCGGCAACAATACCCAGGCATTAGCGAAGTTCGAAGAGGCAACGACGCAGGACTCCAGCTTTGCCATGGGCTTTTCGAAGCTGGCGCAAACCTATGCCGCGCTCGGTTATGACGACAAAGCCGAGCAAGCCTCACGCCGAGCGGTTGAGCTGAGCGATAACCTGCCGGCGCAGGACCGGCTCCTGATCGCGGCCAACCACGCCAGCATCATGCACGATCCGGCGAAGGCCATCGCCGCCTACGAGCAGCTGGCCAAGGTCAATCCCGATGACGCTGAGACGCAGTTCGCTCTGGCCAAACTCTACGAGGACTCCGGCAACTTCGCTCAGGCCAAGAAGTATCTGGCGCAAGTTCTGAAGTCGGATCCCAACTTTGTGCAGGCGCTGCTGGCCAGCGGACGCGTGGACATCAAGAGCGGCGATTCGCAGTCTGCGCTCGATCCCCTCAACAAGGCGCTCAGCCTCACGATTCAGTTCGACAACGAAGAGCAGAAGGGCAACGTGCTGCAGGCGCTGGGCAACGCCTACCAGAATCTGAACAAGCCGGAAGATGCGCTCCGCAATTTCAACCAGGCGCTGGAAATCAGGAAGAAGATTGGCAATCAGCGCGGCATCGGCACCAGCCTGGGACAGATCGCGCAGATCCAGGACCAGCTCGGTCACTTCAAGGAAGCGCTGGCCAGCTACGAAGAGGCTGCGAAAGTGCAGCGCGCGATTGGCGACAAAAACGGGCTGACCATCAGTCTGGAGGCGCTGGGCTCGTCCTATCTGGACCATGGGCAGAACGAAAAGTCGCTGGACTATTCGAACCAGGCTTTGCAAATCGCTCGCGACAACGGCGACCAGATCGCCCAGGCCGACATCCTGATGAACATCGGCGGCGCCCACTTCAACAAGGGCGAGTATCAGGATGCGCTCACCTATTTCCAGCAGGCTTACGACCTCCGCTCGAAGCAAAACCAGGACCCGACCGGCGCGCTGCACGATCTGGCGCAGACCAACGTGCTGCTCGGGCACTATGAGACAGCGCTGGGGCAGTATTTGAAGGCCCTGGACGCGCAACGTGCGGCGAACAACAAGAATGGCATCGCGCGCGAGTCGGCCGACATGGGCGCGCTATTTGCGGCCCAGGGCCGCTATGATGCCGCTCTCAAGGCCCAGAAGGAAGCGGTCGACATCTTCCAGCAACTCGGCGACCGCACCTACCTGACGGAAGCTGCCCTTGCCGGCTACGGGCACACGTTAGCTGCGGTGGGCCGCGAGGAGGAAGGCCGCAAGAACATTGAAGACGCGCTGAAGCTCGCCGATACCGCCAAGAACGACGAGATCACGGCCGATGCCCTGAACGCGCTCGGCGACAGCTACTTCTACGGCGGAGACTACGCCAACGCACGTCAGCAATACGAGAAGGCGCTCCAGCTGGCAACGAAGAGTAATGTCCGCCAACAAGTCGCACTTTCCAAGCTGAACCTCGCCCAACTCGACCTCGTTCAGGGCCGTCCGCAGGCGGCAGTTCCGGCCCTCAAGAAGCTGCAGCAGGACGCCGACAATCTGGGCTTGAAAGCCGACTCGGTCCGGGCGGCGATCTACCTGGGACAAGCCCTGCTCGCCACGCATCACGCGGAAGAGGCCCGCGGAGTATTGGATTCTGCCGCCGGGCAAGCGGAGAAGCTGGGTTTGCACACCGAGCAGGCGCGCGCACAATACTTCCTCGGTGCTGCCCTGGCGGACAGCGGCAAGTCCAAAGACGCGGTCCCGCACTTTCGCGAAGCGGTGAAAATTCTGGAATCCATCAGCAAAGAAGACGGCGCTTCTCGCGTACTGGACCGTTCGGACTTGAAGGACATCTACCGCGACGCGGTCAAGGGATATCAGGGCAGCACATAATCCAGCCCGCTTCATTCATGCAAAAAATAAACCCCGGGAAGGATCCCGGGGTTTTACTTTAACCGCATTTTCCCTATTGGATTGGGGGACAGAAACTGCCCCCAGGCTGCTGTAGCCGCCGCTGGGGTTTGGTCGTTTGCTCAAGGCTCTTCGTAATATCCTTCAATCCGCCAAAGCATGCCGGCCCAGGTCCGGTAGGACTGAGGGTCGCAACAATGTCGGAGAAGCCTTGCCCCTTTCCGGAGACGATCGGATCGGCCGCAAACAGCGAACCTTGCTGCTGGAATCCCGTCCAGATGCTGCACCAGTTGTTCGAGCCTATCGGTTCGGCCTCGAGAAAATCAGTGTTGAGCTGCGAGACAAACTGCGAGGTCTCGAACTGGCTGCAAATGGCAATGCTGTCATCCGCTTCCTGCGGACAGGTCATCTGCACACCATTGAAGGAGCACGTAACGCTGTAATCGATGCAGTTTCCTCCGGTTTGCAGGTAGGTGATGCAATTCTCATTCGCGAAATTGGTTCCCTGCAGGCGCTGCGTGTAGAACGTCTGCTGGTTCACCGGAGTCGCCGTAACCGTCATCAGGAAACAATTTTGATTGTTCGGATCGCAGTTATTCATAAACCCGGTGGGGTAGGTGACGCCCAACTGGTGTCCACCAAAGGGGAAAGCGGTCAGCGTGCCGCCGGGTTGAATCGGCTGTGTGATTTGAGTCGGCGCCTGTGGCGTGAACTCCCACGACAGAATGTCGGTGGTCGTGCCGCCGTTCTCAACGGAGGCCGTAAAGCCAACGTACAGCTTGTTGATATTTGCCGGTTGCAGTCCCAGGGGATTGGCGGGTGAATAGACAATGTTGTAGGGCACGCTCAGAATCGTCGGCGAACCGTTGATGGGAACGTGGCTGCCCGGCTGGAACAGAGGATCGAGGTAGACCTGCAGCAAGCCTTGCTGTTGCCCGCTGGCCGGCGGCGTGTACTCAATCACTACCTGGTGAACGGGTCCGTCGCTACAGCTGTCGCCGTTACAGGTCGGACCAAGCACGCTTGCAAGATTCGGGTTGATGGAACCGGGGCTCAAAAGGCAACTGGTGACGTTGTGATTGTTGCCGATGGTGTAGGTTCCAGGCTCGTGTACCGGACTGTTGAACATCACCGGATTGCCGCCGCAGGTCTGAATTGCAATGTGGTTGCCGTTCGGGTCCCAATCGTTCCCTAGGATGTCGAACTCAACCGCAAGACTGTCGTTAATCCCCGAATAGCCAACTCCTCCCATGGCCGCTCCGACGGCAGTAAGACCTCTGCCCGACGCGCCCTGGCTTGCGTCGGTTGCGTTGGCATTGTGCAGGATAAAGGAAAAGCCATCGCCGGGACTGCAACACTGCGTAGGCGCATGCATCTGGAACGAGAAGTACGTGAAGAAGCCCATCTGCACGGCTTGAGGGACTTTGAAGTAAGCCGTGCTGGCGGCTTGCGCGTTCAACGGAGGCGTGAGCCGCAAAACGGTCGAGTTGTTGTATGGCGTAATCTGACTGTTGTTGAGCTGCACCAGCGAGTTGCCATTCGAAAAGTCCGGAATAAACCGTATCTGTTGACCGGCGACCGGCGCATTTAAGGCTGGGAGGACCAGGGAGGCTAGTACCAGGATTCGGAGTTGTCGCATTGTCGCTTCTTTCCACGCCGCGGGACGAACGCACCGGGGTGTACGCTCGCGCACGGAAGGCGCTGGTTGAGTGTGCAATCGTCCACAGGGGAGATTGCAAGTGGGCCGCATTGTGCGTTGCTTCTGCGCCCTTGTCAAGGAAATCCCTTGTTTTCCAGCGACTTTGCCTTAGCGGGAATACGGCAAAGGACTGCCCGCAAGAAACTCGACAGTCCACCAGATCAAGCAACTAGAACGTTTTCTGCGCGATGCGCCGACTTACGCCCGCCCTTGCCGCACCGGAAGCGGACCTTCCGCAGTTTCCATTTTGACGACTGTTGTATACTGAACCTGCGTATGTTCGAACGGCGCGTCTAGCAGCCATCCCTCCCGAGTTGTCGAGCGATTCCTGCCTGTAACCTTCCGATCACCAAACGCGATATCAACATCAAGGAAATAGAAAAGTCACATGGAACAAGGAACAGTAAAGTGGTTTAACGATGCCAAAGGATTTGGCTTCATTTCGCGTCAGAACGGCGAAGATGTGTTCGTACACTTCTCCGCCATCCAGTCCAACGGCTTCCGCACGCTGCAGGAAGGCCAGGCCGTAAGCTTCGATGTGAAGCGCGGCGCCAAGGGATGGCAGGCCGAGAACGTTCAGGTTCTCTAATCGTATTGCCAGCGAGGGCACTTCCGGTGTCCTCGCTTCTTTAACTAACCGTTTAGCCCGCTGAGACTTCAGTCGTAGAACATTTTCAACCCACCCCGCTTGCGATCATTGGTACAGGCAGGCGGTCACCGAAAGCGAGGACGCTATGAAGAACATCTATGTGGGTAACCTCAACTTTGATGCGACGGAGGATCAGGTCCGCGGCATGTTTGAGCAGTATGGCCCGGTCGACAGGGTTAGCATCATTACCGATCGTGACACCGGACAGCCGCGCGGATTTGCCTTCGTCGAAATGCCTGACGACGACTCTGCCGGCAAAGCTATGGAAGCGTTGAACGGCACCGCCCTGGGCGGTCGCAACCTGACGGTCAACGAAGCTCGTCCCAAGGCCGACCGGCCACGGCGCGAGGGCGGTGGCGGCGGTGGTGGACGCGGCGGCTTCGGGCGCGGCGGCGGCGGTGGTGGCCGTGGACGCTCCGGAGGCGGAGGCGGTGGTGGCGGCTGGGGCCGCTACTAGTCTTCAGAATCTAGATTTCGTTTTTTGCCGGCGCAAGCTGATAAAGCTGCGCCGGTTTTGTTTTTGCATTCGGCAGTTGGCATTCGGCCACCAAACGGGCGCCGTCGCGATTGCCGACTGCCGATTGCCTCTTTCTGCTACCCTATCGTCTCTCATGGCGAGCAACTCCATCGAGTTCCTTGACGCCGGCTTTCGTATCTCGCCGGAAAAGGAGTTGCTCTCAGGCATCAATTTCGCCGTGGCGGCCGGCGAAACCCTGACGCTGGTTGGACGCAGCGGTTCCGGAAAAACCACCTCCCTCAAATTAATCAATCGTCTGCTAACGGCCACGTCGGGCGAGGTGCGAGTCGAAGGCACTCCGGTCACCAAGTGGGACGCCATCAAGCTGCGCCGCCGCATCGGCTACGCGATCCAGGATGTGGGATTGTTCCCGCACTACACGGTGAAGCAAAACGTCGCGATTGTTCCCAAGATTGAAGGATGGCCGCAAGAGAAAATTGACGCGCGAATAAGAGAAGTGCTGACGATGGTCGGTCTGCCGGTTGAAGGCTTCGGCAACCGCTATCCGCATGAGCTCTCCGGCGGGCAACGGCAACGCGTCGGCATCGCGCGGGCGCTGGCCGCCGATCCACCGATCCTGCTCATGGATGAGCCTTTTGGCGCGCTCGATCCCATCACCCGCGCCGAAGTGCGAAAGGAGTTCCAGTCGCTGCAGCGCGGCTTGCGCAAGACTGTCGTCTTCGTGACGCACGACATCAACGAGGCGCTGTCGCTGGGCGATCGCATCGGCCTGCTGGAGAATGGCAAACTGCGGACACTCGGCACAGCAGAGGAGTTTCTCAACAGCAGCGACGAAGAAGCCAAACGCTACGTCGAAGTTTTTCGCTCGGGATCGCCGGGCCGCCGAGAATGATGTGTGTGCCCCAGTGACGAATTGGGAGAACCAAAAACCAAGAGTTAGAGCCAAAAGCCACGATGAACTTCCTGCTCACTCATCCTCGCGAGATCGCCACGCTGACCGCAGAACATCTGTGGCTGGTGGGGACGTCCATGCTGCTGGCGATCGCGATCGGCGTGCCTTTAGGAATTCTGCTGACGCGGCGGCCGAAGTGGAAAGCCGTCGTGCTCGGAAGCACCAATGTCGTCCAAACCATCCCCAGCCTCGCCCTGTTTGGACTGCTGCTGCCGCTGCCCTGGCTGGGTGCGCGTGCCGACCGCCTGGCGATTGTGGCGCTCGCGCTCTACGCGCTGCTTCCCATCGTTCGCAATACTTACGTTGGAATCTCCGGGATCAGTCCGCCGGTGCGCGAGGCCGCAGCTGCGATGGGGCTGACTTCGGGACAGATGCTGTGGCACGTTGAGCTGCCGCTGGCGTTTCCTGTGATGCTGGCCGGCATTCGCGTGGCAGCGGTCATCACCATCGGCGTCGCGACCATCGCCGCGGCCATCGGCGCCGGCGGCCTGGGCGAGTTCATCTTCCGCGGCATCGCCATGGTGGATAACGGCGTGATTCTCGCGGGCGCGATTCCCGCAGCCCTTATGGCCCTGGCCGCCGATCTTCTGCTGAGCGGCTGCGAGAAGCTGATCGTGCGACATCGCGGGTAGAGCTGGCCTTCAGAGCCAGCGTCTGCGCGACTATATGTATGGCCAGGTGAGGTGGTCATTGCATGACCACCTCACCTTGATCTAAATGGTTCCACGACTGACGCTGGCCTGAAGGCCAGCTCTACCCAACATGGATCGCCGCAAGTTCATCGCATCCGGTTTGGCGTTGCTCGGCGGCATGGGTTGCGCGTCGCGCGCCACGAGCTCGCCGTCGGCTCCAAGAATTTCACCGAGCAACTCATCCTGGGCGAGATCGCTGAAGCAAGCCCTGGAGCGCGCTTGCCACATACCGGTCGAGGGCCGCTTCTATCTTGCCGGGAGCTACATCTGCCAGCAGGCCATCCTCGCCGGCCGCATCGATACTTACGTCGAGTACACCGGCACGGCGCTAGCTGCGATCCTGAAGCAGCAGGCCACCGGCGGCGCGACGGCGGTCTACGAGCAGGTGAAGCAGCAGTACCAACAGCGCTTTCACCTGGACGTCATGCCGCCGCTGGGATTCAACAACAGCTTCGCCATGGTGATGCGTCCGGACGACGCGCGCCGGCTCGGGGTGAAGACGCTCTCGCAACTTGCACCGGTAGCGCCGCAGTTGCGGCTGGGCGTGGGCTATGAGTTTCTCGAGCGGCAGGATGGCTACAAAGGCCTGGTGGCAACCTATGACTTGCATTTTGCCGAAGCGCCGCGCGTGATGGATCTCGGCTTGCTTTATCGCGCGCTTCAGAACAAATCCGTCGACATCGTCGCCGGCAATAATACCGACGGCCTGATTGCCGCGCTCGGGCTCGTCGTCCTCGAAGACGACAAACATTACTTTCCGCCCTACGACGCGGTTCCCATCGTGCGCCCCGACCTCTTCCAGAAATGTCCGCAAGCTGGCGGCGTGTTCGCCTCTCTGGCCGGCCGCATCAACGCCGACCAGATGCGCGCGATGAACTACGCCGTCGATGGACAGAAGCAGGACGCGGCCGCCGTGGCGCAAGCGTTTCTGGCGCACCTCCGAACTCCATAGAGTCCAAACCCAGCGTCTTCAAGCTCATTCGCCTAAGTAATATTGCTAATTACTATAGTAATTATAGCCGGTGACTTTAGTTTACCGTTTGGTTAATTCTGGATTGAGCTCTCGTTAACCACCCTGTTACAAGGAATTAAGTAGCCTTCCGCGGACATGTTCTTGTGTCTGCGCCAGCCCGTGGAAAGCCAAGCGCCCTAACAAACTGAGCTTGCCGTCGCTAGTTGCAGCGAAGACGGACGTGTGCCCGATGCACGCGGCCCTCTCTTTCCGCGCCGCTCCCATGCGCTTGCCCCGGCTCGCTCCCAGCCGATCCGGGCCGCCGATTCACTGACGACAGGATTCAATTTTTGGAGCCAGAATGCACACAGGTGTTCGGGTATTCGTTCGTTCCCTGCTTGTACTAACCATCTTCGCCATCACACAACTTGCTCTTTCCCATTCCGCCTACGCGGCGACTTTTCCCTGTACCACATCGTCCCTTATTCTCTCTGCTCAAAACGGAGACTTCGGCAATCCCAGCACCTGGGTTGGAGGCGCGGTCCCTACCGACGGCAATTGCGTTGTCATACGCCATGCGGTCACTTTGAACCAGAACATCGGCAGCGAAGGCGGCGCCGGCATGGGCTGGATTCGCATCGAGAACAACGGTCAGCTGAGTTCCGACTGCCTGGCGCCGCACGCGATTTACTTCGGCTCGACGGGGACCGATCCCATCGGCTCCGGCAATAGCAACAATCCTGGCGCCGACGCTTCGATGTTCGGCTTCTTCGCCAGCTTCGGAACGCTCAACCTTTCGTGCTCGCAGCCAAACAACGTTACGATTACGAGCGCGAACGAGAGCAGCCCGTGGTACATCCACCACGCAGCCGGCGATTACGTGGGCTGCACCGCCATCTCCGGCAACGTCTGCAATGGGACCGGCGCCATGAACGGCGCGGTGCTCAACCTGCAGAACGCAGTGGCCAGCCACATTGGAACGAGTGTCAACTACTTCAACGGCATCGACTGGGACATGACGAGGGCCATGTCGCCGGCCAACTCGCTCACCGTCGCTAATAATCATCTCGCCGACCTGTATCAGATCGTGAATGGCGGCTCGAGCCTGCAGACCGGCAACTGGCGAATCGTCATGAACTGGTTTGACGCTCCCCGTCCCAATGCGAATCAGGCCATCGTCTATCTCGTCAGCGGCCCGACGGGGTCGGTGATCACCGACAACACGGTGACCAACGCCCAAACGGCGAGCTTCCTCGTCTACGCGCCTGATGGCGGATCTCAGTTCCAGGTAATGCGCAACGCCGTGCTGGGCTCATCCACAACCCCGTTCGCAATCGCCGAGATTCTCGGCGGATCGGCGAACTCCATTCAGTTCAACCTGTGTGTGAATCCCGAGCCGCCGGGGCCGACGCTGAACGCGTGCGTTGAGATCGCCGGCAATGACAATCGAACCAGCGTCACCTATAACGTAATGCAGGGGGGTCACGCCGGCATCTCGCAGATCGGCGAGTCCGCGTCGTTCGCGCCGACCTTCAGCTACAACTGGATTTCGCAGTGGAAGGAGGATTCCAGCGCACAGGGCGCGATCATCACCCGCTCCGGCACGATCTACGAAAGCTACAACGTGCTCGTCATCGAGAACTCCGATCCCTACCTCAACATGATTGGAAATCTCGGCTACAGTGACGAGAATTGCGATGCCTCCGTCGGGCAGGACCACAACACCATCTACGCGCCTGCCAATCCAACCGGCAATCCCAACATGAATTTTCTCTGGGGCGATGGAGGAACCAGTCCGTACACCTGCGTGATCAGCAGTTACGCGCGCTCCAACATCTCCTACGGCGGCAATATTGGCTACGCCAACGCCAACGACGACAACACCTGGAACCTCAGCTCGGGCATCGAGTACGGTGGTGCGGCCGTCCACCACAACCTGGACTACGCCGCCGGGAACGAGTCGTACATGAACGTGCAGACCACTCCGGGATTCGACAACGGCTCCATCCACCATCCCAGCTACGCGCAATACGGAGACCTCAGTGTCGATCCCCGGTTTCTCGACCCCACGCGCCGTCCCGCGGGATGGGATGCGCTGTGCGGCGGCCCCGGCACCGACACCGACCTGTTCCTGAACCTGGCGCGCCGCAGCGGCTTTGGCGGAATCATGAATCAGTGCTACAGCATTCCGGCGCTGTGGAGTTGGATTCGCCGCGGCTGGGCGCCGCACAATTTGGCGCTGGCCGGCGCAGGGCACGATGGCTCGTACATCGGCGCGGTCCAGCCCATCGGCGCGCACCCGTAGACCGCGAACCAAAGCCCCATCCGAGGGCGCTGGGATGGGGCTTTGCGACGCGAGGCATCTTTCTTCTACGTCGACCTGTGAACCTAACGCCTAAGAAGGGTAGTGCGGCGCTTCAGCGCCGCTTGCAACAAAGTAGGTGTGAGCCAAAGCCCGCTTTAGCGGGCGACAGCGCTCTCGTCGGCTAAAGCCGACTCGCATTCAAAAGTACGGCCGGGACGCGGGCCTGAAGGCCCGCTCTACCCCGGTCATAGCACAACTTGCGTCGCTAACGTCGACTGACAACGATCCTACTGCTCTCCCAGTATCTGGAAAAACCGAATGATCGACTCGATCCCGCGATGGAAGTTCGGGATGTGGAACTTCTCATTCGGCGCATGCAGGTTATCGTCCGGCAGGCCCATGCCCATCATGATGCTGGGAATTTTCAGGTCCTCGTCGAACTGCGTGACGATGGGAATCGAGCCGCCCGAGCGGATGTACACCGTGTCCTTCTTGAAGATTTCGTGCATCGCCTCAACCGCCGCGCGCGCGTAAGGATTGTCGGTATTCACGACGCACGCCGGGCCTTTGCTGTGAATCTTGATCTTCGTCTTGATGCCCTTGGGCGTGAGCTTCTTTACGTAGTCGCTGTACTTCTTGAAAATGTCGTCGGCGTCCTGCTTGGGCACCAGCCGCATCGAGACCTTCGCCGAAGCCCGCGCAGGAATCACGGTCTTGGCGCCCGCTCCGATAAAGCCGCCGACGATGCCGTGAACCTCCAGCGTCGGCCGCGCCCACGTGCGATACAGCACCGAGTAGCCCGGCTCGCCGGTCAGCACATCCGAGCCGACCTCCGCCTTGCGATAGTCTTCTTCGTTGAACGGCAGCCGGTCCCAGGCCTTCAGTTCGTCATCGGTCGGCTTCTGCACCGCATCGTAGAAGCCGGGGATCAGCACCTTGCCATTTTCATCTTTCAGTTTGCTGATGATCTCGATCAACCCGAAGATCGCATTCGGCGCGGCACCGCCATACACGCCCGAGTGCAGGTCCGTCATCGCGCCCTGCGCTTCGATCTCGGTGTAAACCAGCCCGCGCAGCCCGACACACAGAGTCGGCAAGTTCGGCGCGAACAATTCCGTATCGGTCACGAGCGCGAAGTCGGCCTTCAGCTTGCCGGTATTGGCATTCTTCTTGACGTACTCCTCGATGCTCTCGCCGCCGACTTCCTCTTCGCCCTCGAAGATCACGCGCACGTTGATAGGCAGCTTGCCGCCACCTGACTTGAACAGCGACTCGTAGGCCTTCACCTGCATCCAGAGCTGGCCCTTGTCGTCAACGGCGCCGCGCGCATAGATGTTGTCGTTGCGCTCGGCCGGCTCGGTCCACTTCTTCTTCGCGGCTTCGGCCTCTTCGCCCTTCACCTGGTACGCGTCTTTGTCCACGAACGGCGGCGACTTCCACTCGTCGAGCGGCTCGGCCGGCTGGACATCGAAGTGCGCATAGCAGAGCGCAGTCGGTTTGCCGGCAGCATGCAGCCAGTCGGCGTAGACCAGCGGATGCTGGTCGGTCTTGATGACCTCGACATTTTCGAAGCCGATGCGCTTCAGCTCAGCGGCGCACTTCTCGGCGGCTTTGAGGACATCGCCTTTGCGGTCGGGATCGGTCGAGACGCTGGGAATGCGAAGCAGGTCTTTCAACTCATTCATGAAACGTTGCTGATTATCGCGAGCAAAAGAAATTGCAGGGGAAACGGTCGCAGTAGACATGAAGGTGTTCTCCTTCTGGATTTCGATATGGCTGGTGGGCAGACCTTGAAGTATATCGCAGAGCGGCGTTGATTTGCGGGGCGCGCAGGAAGCGTGCCGATCAGTTGCGAAACGGGCAATTCACGAGAGTGTTTTAGAACGAGCGCCTAGAATACAAACCATGCGACTTCTAACATTTGGGTCGGCCCTGCTCATATTGGGCAGCCCTCTGTGCGCATGTAGGCAGCGAGGGCATGCCATTCTCGTTCTGAACGACCCGTGGAGCGTGGATCGGGCAATAGCCGACTGCCAATCCAGAGCGGCGGTGGGAGTCCCGGCTTGTACAACCGATCCGAGCACGGACATCAGAAATTTTGAGGCACAGTTCCTGCAAGCCTTCAAAGCTGATCCCTTGTGTAGAGAGCTAACGTTTGTGACACTAAATGCTTCGCCTGATAGTCGGGCACTAAACTCCACACGCACTTGGTGGCTCTTTCTCGAACTCAGCCGCGGTCTTGGCTCCGACGAGAAAAGGTTCACCGTCGCGGACTACAGCGATCCGCACGCCAGGGGCTCACTAACGGGACAAGGAGGAGCTGATTATGCAGCTAAGAGCGCCTGCGACTTTGTTGTGAATGGCCCGCCTATGCCTTAGGGTGATCGGCGACAAAGCAGGCGAGCGCCCGTAGGCGCTTGCGTCGCGTTACCGCCTGGAACGCCTCGCAATGTAAATCCCCGATGAATCTTCCTCCGCAGCATCGGTCCGCTGCGCTCGTCGACTTCCATCCCGTCATGTTTGATGGTAGCTTCATCTCCTGCCCAAAGCAGCCCAGGAGAGACGGCCTTGCCCACGACCGAAGCCAGCACCAACAATATCTACGATCTGATCGTCGTCGGCAGCGGTCCGGCGGGACAAAAGGCGGCCATCTGCGCTGCCAAGATGCGCAAGAAGGTCGCGGTCGTGGAACGCAAGCGGACCATCGGCGGCGTCTGCGTGCATACCGGCACGATTCCGAGCAAGACCTTCCGCGAAGCCATCCTCTACTTGAGCGGACTGCGCCAGCGGACCTTCTACGGCCGCGGCTACGCGCTTAAGGAAAACATCTCCATGCAGGATCTCGTGTTCCGCTCCGACGCTGTCATGGCTCGCGAGATCGAGGTCATCAAGTCGCAGCTGCGCCGCAACCGCGTGGTGGTGTACGAAGGCAACGCGCGCTTCCTCGACGCGCATAGCATGGAGGTTTCCAGCGAAGAAGGCTACACGCTGCTGCGCGGGACGAACTTCGTCCTCGCTTGCGGCACGCGACCCGCACACAGCGTCGACATTCCCATCGACGGCAAACGCATCTTCGACTCCGACCAGGTGCACGAACTGGAGGAGCTGCCGCGCGAGCTGATCGTGGTCGGCGCGGGCATCATCGGCCTGGAGTATGCCTCGATGTTCGCCGCCCTCGGCGTCAAGGTCACGCTGCTCGACCAGCGTCCCACATTGTTGGAGTTCGCCGATCGCGAGATCGTCGAGAGCCTTTGCTTCCAGTTGCGGCAATCGGGAACCGTGTTTCGTCTGGGCGAGAAGGTGGTGCAGGTCGGCTTCGACGAAGAGCGCGACCGCGTCTTCGCCAAACTGGAGAGCGGCAAGACGGTGCACGGGCAGGCGCTGCTCTATGCCGTGGGACGGCAAGCCAACAGCGATCAGCTCAATCTGGAGGCGATTGGACTGATTCCTGACGGGCGCGGCAAGCTGATCGTGAACGAGAATTTTCAGACCTCCGTGCCCCACGTTTACGCGGCCGGCGATGTAATCGGGTTTCCGGCGCTGGCCAGCACATCGATGGAACAGGGACGTCTTGCCAGCTCCCACATCTTCGGATGCGCCGTCAACATTCCACCGAATCTGATCCCGTACGGCGTTTACACCATTCCCGAGATTTCCATGGTGGGCGCGACGGAAGAGCAGTTGACGAAAGACAAAATTCCTTACGAGGTTGGGATCTCGCGCTACGCGGAGCTGGCGAAGGGACAGATGCTGGGCGATGAACAGGGATTTCTGAAACTGATTTTCGATCCCGCGACACTGAAAGTACTGGGCGTGCACATCATCGGCGAGCGCGCAGCAGAGATCGTACATATCGGTCAGGCTGTGCTGGCTTTGGGCGGTACGATCGAGTACTTCCGCGACACGGTTTTCAACTATCCCACATTGGCGGAGGCGTACAAGGTGGCAGCGCTGGATGGGCTGAACAAACTGTGACTAGGATGGCGGTACGGAAGTGCCAAAGTTACTTACCAATTGATTAATCTTGCCTATTTGTGCCAGACGCGATTTCCAGACGCGCATCAAGAGAGCAAGCAGCGGATTAGCTGAAATTTCTCATGTAATACTTCAGAAATTGTTCCACGTGGAACAATTTTGCGGCGCTGAAATGCCGCTTTCTCACACTTCGAAGATTCGGTATACAGCTCCATTCCCTCGCGCCTGATTAATCGCCAAAGCTACGTTGTAGACCGGAGTGCCTGCAGTCGTCTTCCCTTCCGGACTTCCGGCGTGCGCGTGTCCATGCAAGACCAGATCGGCTCCATGCCGATCGATCACCTCCGCGAGGCGCGAGCTTCCGAGGTACGGAAAAATCTCCGGCGGCTCACCTTTGACCGTATCGCCGATTGGAGCGTAATGCAAAACCACCACGCGCTTTTCGGTGCGCAACTGCGAGAGCGCGCGCTCCAGCTTGAGCGCCTCATCGATTGCGGCCTGCACAAAGGCCTTCACCTCCGGCTCACCGAACGCGGTGAGCGCGCCGCGCCCGAAGCCTCCAGGAAAACCCTTCGTTCCGGCAAAGCCAATTCCATCGCGTTCATACGCGGTTCCGTCAAGAACTTTGATGCCCGCCTCCGTCATCATCTTCATGAGCTCTGACGCGCGCCCGCTTTCGTAATCGTGATTGCCCAGCACCGCGATGGTTGGAATTCGCAAGCGGACGATCACGTTCAGCAGCGATTCCATTTCCGGAGGCTGCCCAAAATTCGTGAGGTCGCCGCCCAGAACCAACACGTCGGCTTCTTCGCGCACGCGATTCATGTAGTCGCGAACTTTGTCGTGCACTTGAGGACTGAAATGCAAATCCGCGACTGCCGCAATCTTCATAATTCTTCTTCGCTCGAGCCGAAGGCGCTGCGCCGGATCTTCTTCCATCTTCGGTTCGCGTTGCCTGCGTTGCTGCTGCAGCAGGTCTTCCATGCCCCACTCTTTCACATCGATCGCGAACATCTTCTCGTCGATCAAGCTGCCGCGAAATTGTGTATGCGAGGGCGCATCCAGGTCGCGGCGCAAGCGCGACAGAAGTTCGTCCCAGATCTCGCGTGGCACAAAGTTTTGCTTCGCGGGATACACGTAGCGAAACAGAACCAACTCCCAGAGCAGCAACTCCCAATGCTCGCCGACGAGCTGCAGCAATCGCTGCCAATCGAGTTGACCGCGCGTGCCGTAGATGACGTGTACGATGTCGGCGCCATCGAAGCGTTCGCGAAAGTTCACGAACATCTTCGAGGCAATCAACTCCTCCGGCGCAAGCACGCGCGTGGGCACGCCGAGCACAATCGTTTCTGCGCTGCGATCGATCCAGGATTGATCGACGGTGATGATCGCGTTGCTCATGCCGGTGATGAGGTCGACGAAGTACCCGTCGCGATGCGCTTTCGCGAGCCACACCGGATCGCGCACTTCGGTCTCGAAGCCCTGCTCCTGCAAATGACGCAGCGCTTCGGGCACCGTTTCCGGCGGCAAAAATAAATCCAGGTCTTTGGTGTTGCGCCAGATGCCTGTATGTTTCTGCAGAGCGAAGGCGCCAGACACGACATACGGCACACGCGCGCGATTCATGTGTTCCAGCACTTCGCAGAACAATGCGCGCTGCTCCGGAGGGAAATCCGGAGGCGACGGAAGTGCTGACCGGCAAGTTCGATCTCGGCGGCCACGGCTTACGGTTGGATGACGCGAGATGCCTCAAGCGTTGTTGCCGAATCGAAAAAGATGGCTTTAAAGGTCGGCGCAGGGCAGCGCTTGCATACCCGCGGTGCGACGCGGCATCATTCCTAAACGCGAGGCGCCGATGCCCAAAGACACCGTAGTCGAAGTCGACGGGCAAGCACCTCAAGCTGTCGAATCTCGACAAGGTGCTTCTATCCCGAAGCGGGATTCACCAAGGGCCAGGTGATCGACTACTACGTGCGCATCGCGCCCGTGCTGCTGCCGCATCTGCACGGACGCCCGCTCACCATGAAGCGCTATCCCAACGGCGTGAGCGGAATGTTTTTCTACGAGAAGAATTGCCCGACGCACCGGCCGGAATGGGTGAAGACGGCGCGGGTGTGGAGCGAAGGCAACAACCGCTGGATGGACTACTGCGTGTTCGAGGATCGTGCCGACGCTGGTGTGGGCGGCGAATCTCGCCGACATCGAACTGCACACCAGCCTATCGCTGGGCAAAGAAATCCTGCGGCCGACGTTCATCGTCTTCGATCTCGATCCCGGCGCGCCCGCCAACATCGTGCAGTGCTGCCAGGTGGGCATCTGGGTGCGCGACATCTTCGCCAAGCTGGGACTGGAGAGCTTCGCCAAGACTTCCGGCTCGAAGGGGCTGCAGATCTACGTTCCGCTGAACACCGCCGTCACCTACGACGACACCAAGCCCTTCGCGCATGAGCTGGCGCGGCTGCTGGAGCGGCAGCATCCCGAGCTGGTCGTCTCCGACATGAAGAAGTCGCTGCGCACCGGCAAGGTGCTGGTGGACTGGAGCCAGAACGACGATCACAAGACCACGGTTTGCGTGTATTCGCTGCGCGCCAAGGAGCGGCCAACGCGTCTCACGCCGGTGACCTGGGAGGAGGTCGAGAACTGCCTGAAGAAAGGCGATCCGAACCTGCTGGTCTTCGACTCCGACGAGGTGCTGGAGCGCGTGAAGGAACACGGCGACCTGTTCGAGCCGGTGCTGAAGCTGAAGCAGAAGCTGCCGCCGCTGGCAGCGCTGCAAGAGATGGCAGAAGTTCCGGTATCTCCAACCGCGCAAAACACCTCGGCGAACTCAGGGCAGACTCCAAGGCGCCCGATCGCAACGGACCCAGGCAAAACTCAACCCGTCAAAACGAAGCCCGCCAAGACTGGGCACCCCACGACACTCAAAGCCACACGAGGACGCGCCAAGAAGGGCGTCTCCTCGCGCAAACGCGGCTACCCCTGACCTCTGCGCGCGTAGAACCTTTCAACTTCTGGGGTGTCGGCAAGCCGCTAACTACGGTGCTGGGGTCCGTTCGCGTTAAAATCGGCATTGCCAGCCAATCGGGTTGGGGTTAGGAATTTTGAAAGAAAAGATGAAACCATCCGCCACACAGAAGTGGTTACTCGCCGCGGTGACGGGCGTCTTGTGGGCCATCGCTACCGCAATCCTCTGGGCGCTGCTGGCGCTCGCCTTTGGACGCAGCAAAAGCGACCTGCGGCTCATCGCCGTGCTGATCCTCGGCGCAGTGATCGCCGCGTTTCTCAGCGCCCACGTCTACAGTGAGGGTTGGAAGAGTGGGAGCAGGGTGGCCCTCGGTGCCCGCAAAGACTCGGACACCTGACGCGGCGAGATGATGGCTTGCGTAAAATCCCCTAATCGCTGTATGTCCGGCAGAGGAAGCCTCGCTCGAGACGTTCTTAAGGTAGAGCTCACGCCTTCACACGCGAAATCTGCTACGAGAAGCTCGGAAAAGCCAGGTGCCGCGAACGCGTCCTGTAATTCGCCCATGTCTCTTCGCCCTGCAGCTGCTTTCTTCTTTGTATTTCTGGCGAGCCTTCTGCTCTCGGCTCAGCAACTGCAGTTTGAAGCTGCGCCAAGCCATGGTGCGATCGTTGGCCAGAACTACACGCTGCCGCTGACGGTCAACGGCGGGACGCAGCCTTATACGTGGTCGGTCACCGGAGGCGAGCTTCCGCCCGGTTGCAAGCTGCATCCGCACGCGGGCAAAATCATCTGCGTGCCGACTACTCCGGGCGACTATTCGTTCTCGATTGCCGTCAGGGACGCGAGCGTTCCGAAGCTCCAGGTGCAACGCGATCTGACGATTCATGTCATTACGGGCTTGACCATCGAGTGGAAAGAAGCGCCCAAGGTCGAGGGCACGAAGATCTCGGGCTCGGCGATTGTGTCGAATCAGACGCCGGACGAGTTCGACCTGACGGTCGTGATCGTCGCCGTCAATCAGATCGGGCGCGCCACGGCGCTGGGATATCAGCACATCAAGCTCGCCGGCCAGACGTCGACTCCGGTGATCCCATTTGGCTCAGCTCCGGGCCCGGGAAGCTATTATGTTCGCGCCGACGCAGTGGCGCATCGGTCGGGTCATCATCATACGTACCGCGCCAGCAAGCAGACGCCGAGTACTTTGGCGGTGGTGCAGTATTGAGGGTGCCCCGGGTCACGCGTGGTTCGAGAACCGGGACTTTCCTCTTTCTCGCAAGCCTTGAACGTCACAAGCCTGGGGACCCATAAGGTTCCTGCTCACGATGACAAAATAACCTGATGAACTACTTATCCCGTCTGCAACAGTTCGAACGAACCATCGAGGCTGCACGGCTTGATGGTTTCCTGGTCACGCATCCGGCCAACCTGCGCTACCTGTGTGGCTACACCGGAAGCAACGGGCTGCTGCTGTTTTTTCGCTGTCGTCGGACGTTCTTCACCGACGGCCGTTACACGGCGCAAGCACGCGAGGAGGTCCGGGGCGCACGCGTGATCATCGCCAAGGCTTCGCTATTGCAAGCGGCGGCGCGGCTGATGCAGTCGCCGCAGGGCGCCAGGATTGGTTTTGAAGCCGACTGCACAACCGTGGCTGTCGCCGACGCGATGCGAAAGGGCGTTCCGAAGAAAGTCGCGCTGAAGGCGACGTCCGGCATGGTGATGCGGCAGCGGCTTATCAAAGATGAAGATGAGCTGCGGATCATTCGGCTGGCCGTGGCCACCGGCGGCGAGGTCTTTGAGAAGGCGCTCGAGTCGATTCGTCCGGGAGTGCGCGAGACGGAAGTCGCCGGCGACCTGGAATTTGCGGCGCGGCAGGCGGGCACCGACGGCATGTCGTTCGAGACGATCGTCGCCAGTGGGCCGCGTTCGGCGCTGCCTCACGGCCGAGCGACGGCCGAGCCCATCCCGGCGCGCGGGTTCGTGGTGGTCGATTCCGGTGTTATACTCCGGGGTTACTGTTCCGACATGACCCGGACCGTGCATGTGGGGCGGATCGGGCGGCAACAGCGCAAGTGGTACGAAGCCGTCCTGGAAGCCCAGTTGGCAGGCATTGCCGCGGTAAAACCGGGCCAAAAAGCAGGCGAAGTGGACAGAGCGGCCCGCCAAACCCTTCGCCGGTGTAAGCTAGACAAGTTCTTCACGCACTCGACCGGACATGGCGTCGGCCTAGAGATTCATGAGCCGCCGCGGCTGGGAAAAGGGCAAACGGAAGAGCTGCAGCCGGGCATGGTCGTCACCATCGAGCCGGGAATTTACATTCCGGGTCAAGGCGGCATTCGCATCGAAGATATGGTGCTGGTGACCGCGAGTGGCTGCGAGGTACTGACACAGGTGAAGAAGGAACTGATCGAGATTTGAGGCATGGGTTTTAACCACAGAGACACCGAGGCACAGAGGAATTCGAAATCTTGAAAGATCGACAATCGCAAGAACTTCCGAATCCGACTTAGGCTTTCGTCTTCTCTGTGTCTCTGTGCCTCTGTGGTTAACAAAAATGGAATGAACCAGAAAGAAATCAAAGAACTGATCGAGCTGCTCGTCGAGCACGACATCACCGAGTTTGAACTCGAGCGCGGCGACGTGAAGGTGCATGTCAGGCGGGGGAACTCGGCCGCTCCCGTCGTGCAGGTTGCGCCGGCGATGCAGCCGATGCCTGTGACCGTGACTTCGGCCGCACACGCTGCGGCACCGGGCGCGAGTGCGCCGGCGACTCCGCGGTCAACCGCCGCCGAGGAAAAGGCGGAGGCGGTTGCTTCCGACGCTGACCTCTTCATCGTGAAGTCGCCGATTGTCGGCACATACTACGAAGCGCCTTCGCCGGGCACGCCCCCGTTCGTCAAAGTCGGAGACGCGGTGAAAGAGGGACAAGTGCTGTGCATCATCGAGGCGATGAAGCTGATGAACGAAATTGAGGCCGAGGTTTCGGGCGTGCTCGCCAAGATGTTCGTGAGCAATGGCGCCCCGGTCGAGTACGGCATGCCGCTGTTCGGGATACGGAAACAGTAAAGAGCTTCGCCATATTTGTTTTCACCTCGGGAACACGGAATGCACGGAATTTTTTGTAATCGACGCTACAACATGCGGTCCTCGTTGAGCCGTTGCAGCTTTGCAGCTTTCGACCATAAGCCTCCGGAACCAATTCCCTTCCGTGTATTCCGTGCTTCCGTGGTGAATTGAAACCCATGTTCAAGAAGATCCTGGTAGCCAATCGCGGAGAAATTGCCCTGCGCGTCATTTGCGCATGCAAGGAGCTGGGCATCACAGCGGTAGCCGTGTACAGCGAAGCCGATCGCAATTCGCTGCACGTGCGCTTCGCCGATGAGGCCATCTGCATTGGGCCGCCGCGGCTGAACGAAAGCTATCTCAACATTCCCGCCGTGATCAGCGCGGCCGAAATTGCCAATGTCGATGCGGTCCACCCCGGCTACGGCCTGCTGAGCGAGAACGCCAACTTTGCCGAAGTCGCGCAGGAGTGCGGCATCAAGTTCATCGGGCCGCCTCCCGAAGTCACGCGGCTGATGGGCGAAAAAGAAAAAGCGCGCGCCACCATGAAGAAGTACGGCGTGCCGATCCTGCCGGGCTCGGACGGCATCGTCGCCTCGGCAGACGAAGCGCTGGAGTGGGCGCGCAGCGTGGGATTTCCGGTGATCGTCAAGGCCTCGGCCGGAGGCGGCGGGCGCGGCATGCGCGTGATTCGCAGCGAAGAAGAGCTGCCCAACCTGTTCCACTCGGCGCAGTCGGAGGCGGCAGCGGCCTTCGGCAACGGCGATCTCTACATGGAGAAGTTCATCGAGCGGCCGCGGCACATCGAGTTTCAGGTACTGGCCGACGAACACGGCAACGTGATGAGCCTCGGCGAGCGCGAGTGCAGCATCCAGCGGCGACATCAGAAGCTGGTAGAGGAGGCGCCGTCGGTGAAGGTGAATCAGGAGCTGCGCGATCGCATCGGCGGAATTCTGGTGAAGACGCTCGGCAACATCGGATACATGAACGCCGGCACCGTCGAGTTCCTGATGGACGAAGACGACAGTTTGCATTTCATCGAGATGAACACGCGCATCCAGGTGGAGCATCCGGTGACGGAGATGACCACCGACGTGGATCTGGTGAAGTCGCAGATCCTGATTGCCGCGGGCGAAAAGCTAGGCAGCATCATCAAGGAGAAGGTGTACTTTCGCGGGCACGCGATTGAATGCCGCATCAATGCCGAGCATCCCGAGCGATTCACGCCGTCGGCGGGGAAGATCACGGTATTCAATACGCCGGGCGGAACGGGCATTCGCGTGGACACGGCGGCGTACGCCGAGGGCGTGATTCCGCCGTACTACGACTCGCTGATTGCGAAGCTGTGCGCGCGCGGTCGCGATCGCGACGAGGCGATTGCGCGCATGGGCCGTGCTCTGGAGATGTTTGTCGTTGAGGGAATCTATACGTCGATTCCGCTGCACCAGCGCATCATGCGCGATCCCGACTTCCGCGCCGGCAACTTCGATACGAAGTTCATGGAGCGCTTCCTGGCGCAACCGGCGAAGTAAGAATCAACTACAGAGACACAGAGGCACAGAGAGTCTTGGGTAGTGGCTCGGTTTGAGATGATTTCCCCAGCCGATGCTGAAGCCAATATAGAGCACGAGAACAGATTCCAGTTCTTTGATTTGCTCTGTGCCTCTGTGCCTCTGTGGTTAAACAGAACTGCCGCGAAGCTCAGAACCGCCCGTTGTCCATCCAGGCTCGTACTTCCGCTTCGACATCGAAGCCCACGCTGCCCATGATGAAGCGGCCGTCAAGTTCGTAGGCGCAGATTTCCAGAGGCGTGCCGCCATATCCGCCGTGCAGATAGCCCCGAATATAGAGCCGCGCGAATTCATCAACGCCAAGCAGGCGATACTGCACCACGTGCACCAGTTCGTGGAAGATCAACTGCGGCGTCAGCGGTTCGTGGAAGACGACCACGTCATCGAAGGTGATGGCGGGCATGGTCGAGAAGTTGGGCAGGCCGGCGAAGCCGAGCTTCTCCAGGTCGGAATAGAACGGAGGGTTGGGCACGCGCTCGCCGGCGCCTGATTTGGCGCCCGGGCCGCCGGATGTCCCGGCTTGCACCGCGCGAATGCGCGCGAGATCTATGTCAGAGAAGAAGCGGGACCAGAGCTCGCTGAAGGTGAGTGTGACCGAACGGGGATAATACATCTCACGCTGGGCGCGGATGTATTGCGCAACCGCGACGTTCATGGTCGCTACTTGCTCCGGCGACAGCGCTGGCTGCGCTTGCGGTCTACCGCCCGTGGCTGGTTTGGGGTCGGACAAGTCGGCTACTCCAGGTCGCGCCAGTTCGGGCCCACGCCCACATCCACCTTTAGAGGGACCTTGAGTTGGTGCGCGTTTTCCATGCGCGCCACAATAAGCTGCCTCATGGTATCAACTTCGTCTTCCGGCACCTCGAAGACCAGCTCGTCATGGACCTGCAGCAGCATCTTGGACTTCAGGTTGCGCTCGCGCAACTCGGCATCGATGCGAATCATCGCAAGCTTGATGAGATCGGCGGCGGTGCCTTGTAGCGGCGTGTTGACCGCGGTGCGCTCGGCGAATCCGCGCAGGTTGAAATTCTTGCTGTGAATGTCGGGGATGGGGCGCACGCGGCCGAACAGCGTTGAGACCTTCTGGTCGCGTCGGGCTTGGTCGAGCGTGCGATCGATGAACTCGCGCACCCCGCTGTACTTTTCGAAGTAGGCGTCGATGAAGCGCTTGGCTTCTTTGGTGTCGATGCCGATCTGCTGCGACAGTCCGAAAGCGGAGAGTCCGTACACGATGCCGAAGTTCACGGCTTTGGCACGGCGGCGATGCTCGGCGTTGACCATCAGCGGCGGCACGCCGAAGACCTGCGATGCCGTCAGCGTGTGGATGTCCTGTCCGGTGCGATAGGCCTCGATGAGGAGCTTGTCGCCGGAGAAGTGCGCCAGCAGGCGCAATTCAATCTGCGAGTAGTCGGCCTTGAGCAGCACGTGGCCGGGCTCGGCAATGAAGGCGGCGCGAATCTCGCGGCCGAGCTCGGTGCGAATCGGAATGTTCTGCAAGTTGGGATTGACCGACGACAGACGTCCCGTCGCCGAGCCGGCCATGTTGAACGTCGTATGCAGGCGCTTAGTGCAGGAGTTCAGCAGCGCCGGCAGCGCGTCAACATAGGTCGATTTCAGCTTCGAGAGCTGGCGGTAGTCGAGCACCATCTTCGGCACTTCATGCTCGGCAGCCAGGCCCTCGAGGACATCGACCGCGGTCGAGATGGTCTTGCCTTTGCCGTACTTCACCGGCTTGGGCAGGTTCAGCTTGTTGAAGAGCACGTCCCCGAGCTGTTTGGGCGAGTTGATGTTGAACTCGACGCCCGCCTTGTCGTAAATCTCGCGCGCCTTGAAGTTGATGTCGCTTTCGAGCTTCTGCGACATTGTGGCCAGCACGTCGCAGTCGAGCTTCACGCCGACCTCTTCCATGCGTGCGAGCACAGGCACGAGTGGCAAATCGATCTCGTCGTAGACCTTCAGCAGACCGGCATGCTCAACTTCGTCGCGCAGCTTGTGCGTGAGCCGCAGCGTGACATCGGCAGCTTCGGCGGCCGACGGTCCCATCTTCAGGCTGAACTTGCGGAAGGCGACCGCGGGCAAGTCGTAGCTCGAGTAGGTGGGATCGAGCAGATAAGCGTAAAGCAGCGGATCGTGTTGAACGCCAGCGAGCTCGACGCCCTGCTCGCTCAGAATATGCATCGCAGACTTGTAATCGTGAACGGTCTTGGCGAGCGATTCATCCGCCAGCGCCTCTTTCAGCGTGGGAGCGGTCTTCGCATCGTCGAGCGCGATGGCCAAAGCTTTTCCCTCGGAGGCGCTGACCGCGATGTGGCAGGCGACACTTGCGAGCACTGGGACCGCCTGCGCCGCGGTTCCAAGCGAAAGCTGATCCGACTCGGCTTCCTCGGCTTCTTCCGCTGCCGAATCCGCGGCGGTTCCCTGCGCCGATGATTCCAACGCGAGCGCCAGCATCGCTCCCGTTTTCCGCGCGGCTTTGATAACGGCTTCTACTTCTGCCGCACTCTTCGCTTCCTGATAATCGGTCTCACCCAGCTCGATGCTCTCGCTGAGGAAGTCCTGCACCAGTGTGGTGAACTCGAGCTCGGTGAACAGCGCGCGCGCCGCGGTGGCGTCGGGCTCCTGCGCCCGCATCGTTTCCGGCTCGAAATCCACCGCAACATTCGTGTCGATGGTGACCAACTGCTTGCTGACCAGAATTGCGTTGCGATTGTTCTGCAACGACTCGCGATAGGTTTTGCGATCGACCTCAGCGGCATGCTCGAGCGCGCCCTCGACGCTGCCGAAACGCTGAATCAGCTCCACGGATCCCTTGTCGCCGATGCCCGGCGCTCCTGGAATATTGTCGATCGAATCGCCGCGCAGGGCCATCACGTCCACGACTTTTTCCGGCGGCACGCCCAGGATCTCTTCGACCTTCGCGGCGTCGCAGATGAGGTTGTCCTTCGGCGGATTCAGCACGCAGATGTGGTCGCTGACCAACTGCATCATGTCCTTGTCGCTGGAGACGACGAAGACGCTGTAGCCTGCGTTGGCGGCTTTGTGCGCCAGCGTCCCGATGACATCATCGGCTTCGAAGCCGGGCATCTCGAGGATCGGGATGCGATAGGCGTCGAGCGCGCGCCGGATGTAGGGCACCTGCTGCGCCA
This sequence comes from uncultured Acidobacteriaceae bacterium, assembly GCA_963747045.1. Taxonomy (GTDB): domain Bacteria; phylum Acidobacteriota; class Terriglobia; order Terriglobales; family Acidobacteriaceae; genus Bog-257. The sequence continues at coordinate 85,703 of CAVVDN010000008.1, forward strand.
GATCTTCCTCCATCGCCTTGCGATTAGCCTTGTAGCCGTCGTAAGGAACGTCAACGTAAGTCTGCGTCTTGCGGTCATACTTACGAGTGCTACCGATTGCGGCGGCCTGGTCGTCCCGAAACGTCTTGGCGCTAACGTCGAAGACCGCAGCCAGGTACTGCGGCGCGAAGTCGGCGCGCAGCTTGCGCAACATGTTCACGAAGACGTAGGTCGCGCTGGTAGAAATCCCAGTCTTGGTCGACATTGCTCGCCCCATCCCCTGCATTGCATGGTACGCACGGAAGATGAAGCCCATTGTGTCGATCAGGTAAATGCGGCCTTTGGAGCCGGTCGGCTCAGGGGGGACGTTGATCGGCGGCTTGACGGCGCCGGCAGGCTTGGCTGCGCTCGACACGGTGGCTGATTTGGCGGTTTTTCGAACGGAAGGCAAGTAACGATTTTAGCAATTCGAAGAGGCGTACAGCCGAAGGAGCACCCGTCTGACTACGGATGCTCTTTCGGCGCGGCCGGGGGTGTGCTTTGGGGCGAACCGGACGCTCCGGGCAGGGTGCCTGCGCTGGGCGGCACGCTCGTCCCCAGATACTGCACGATCAGCGAGATTCTTCGATTCGCGGGATCGGACGAGTTCTTGCTGTTGCGCGGCTGCTGATCGGCGAAGCCCCGCACTTGCGCCACTTGGTCGGCGCGCAGGCCGTGTGCCTGCATCAGGCGGCGGCTGGCATTGGCGCGATCGGTGGAGAGCTCCCAGTTGGTGTAGTTGGCCTTACCGGAAAAAGGCTGCGAATCGGTATGGCCTTCGACGGAAATCTTGTTGGGGATCTTGCCCAGCTCCTCAGCAATGGGTATCAGCAGCTCGCGCCCATTGGCGTTGGGCTCCGGCTCACCGCTCTCGAAGAAGGTTCCCTTCTCCGATTCCAGCAGCTCGATGCGCAATCCTTCCGCCGTCACGGTAATCTCGATGTGGTTCTTCAGCTTGTTGAAGTCGGTGACCCGCTCAATCACTTTTTCCAGGTCAGCCTTGACCTTGGTGAGATCATCTTTGCTCACGGGCTGCGCGACCGGCTTGGCGAGCCCGGTGAACTTGCCGGTGCCTGCCGGATCTTTGAAGTAGCCGCTGATGGCTTCCTGGATGGGCTTGCTGGTGTTCATCAGCCAGAGCACGATGAACAGCGCCATCATGGCGGTGACAAAGTCGGCGTAGGCCACCTTCCACGCGCCGCCGTGGTGGCCGCCGTGGCGGTTCACGCGTTTGATGACGATGGGCTGTGCTTTGGCCGCCATGGAAGTTAGGCCGGTGCGTCGGCCATCTCCGCGTTCGCCTCGGCGGAAGCTTCTGCGGCCGCGCCGGCGGCCGCCTGCTTGCAGTTCTTCTCCATTTCATTGAAGCTGGGTCGCAGGTGCGCAGGAATTGCGCGTCTCCCCATTTCGACCGCCAGTAGCGGTGAGACCCCCTTCATGAAGGCAATCATGGTGACCCGCAGGACGTGTAAATATTCGTGCTCTTCGTGGGCCAGCTTGCCCAGGTTCGACGCGATCGGCCCGATGAAGCCGTAGCACAGCAGAATGCCCAGGAAGGTTCCGACCAGGGCGGCCGCAACTTTCTTCCCGATTTCCTCGGGAGGCCCACCGAGCGCGCTCATGGTCATCACTACGCCGAGCACGGCGGCGACAATGCCGAGCCCAGGCAACGAGTCGGCGACCGTACTCAGCGCGCCAACCGATTGTTCATGCTCATGCGAATGCACCTCAATATCGGCTTCCATCATCTGGTCGACATCGAAGACTTCCACCCCGCCCATCAGGGCCATGCGCATGGTGTCGCAGATAAAGTTGCGGCCGGAGGCGTCCTTGACGATTCCCGGAAAGGCAGCGAAGAACTTGCTCTTTTCCGGTTCTTCGATGTCGTTCTCGACCGCATTCGGTCCCTCGCGCCGGATTTTGTTGAACATCTCGTACATCATCTTCAGAGCGTCGAGATAACGTTTCTTGTTGAAGCTCGATCCCTTCAGGACCTTCAATACGCCCTGCAATACCGCTTTGAGTGTATGCAGGGGATTGGCGATCAGCAGTGTGCCCAGCGCCGCTCCGCAGATGATGATGGCTTCGGACGGCTGAATCAGCACGCGAATCGGGCCGTGCTCCATAAGGAAGCCGCCGATCACGGCGCCCAGCACCACTAGAATGCCCACTATGACAAACATCGTTCCGGCTTCCTGTGTTTCCTCGGAGTGAGATTGCCTGTTGCTGCAACGCTGACCAAGTGGACGAACTTCCGCTACGCACCTCGTCAGGGCGAAGTCATGGGGCGAATTCCTCCAGTTGTTCTATCGGCGGAGGAGGGAAAATCTTGTGTTAGCGGGCGCCCAGGCCGCGATTGGCGCTAAGTCGCCGGCTTGCGGCGTGGGCGCTGTTTGCCGGAGATGGAACGGATAATCAGCTTGGCTCTTGCACCCTCTCGCAGAGGCTTGCCTTGCGCGATGGCTGCATCCATCAGTGCGGCAACTTCGGGGCGCGCCAACACGTCAGCCGTTTCCAGACGGAGGAAGCGATTCTGGCTGCCGGATCCGAGCAGGACGTTATGCGGATCGGGAAGGGTAGCGCCGTGGTAGAAGGCTAATCCCACTCCGTTCGCAGCCGCCGCAATGGAGAAGTAGGTATCGGAGGGACGTTCCGTGGGCGAATATCCGATAACGAAGAAGTTGTAGTTGTCGTACACCAACTCGTTGGCGGCGGGCAGGCGCCGGCGCAGAGCCTTGCGAACCGAGCGGATCAGCGCCTGGTGCTTCGCTTCGAACTTTTCAATGAAGCTGGAGAGTTGCTGCTCGGGATCGTCAGTGGCATCTGGAACGGGCTTGGCAGATGAAGACATACGAACTTGCTCCACGTTAGATCGAATAAGGGCAGGTGGGCTATCGTACCGATTTTTTCCGATTACGACCAGAGTTTCTGTGCGGAAATCGGCGCGCCGCGACAACTCCAGCAGGGGTCAGCTACACTGACCTATTACTTCTTATGGCATGGTTCAAGCGAGAGTCCGTCGCCCTCGATACCTCGGGGGAGAAGCGAGTCAAGACCGAAGGCCTGTGGGTGAAGTGCGACCAGTGCCGCCAGATCATCTGGAAGAAGGACCTGGATAACAACTTCAACGTCTGTCCCAAGTGCGATCGCCACTTCCGCATCGACGCGCGCACCCGGCTGAGCTACTTGCTGGACGACGGCAAGTATGAGATCCAGGACGACAACCTGGTCTCCACCGATCCGCTGCACTTCACGGACCTGAAACCTTATTCTGAGCGCCTGAAGCGCTCGCGGGAAGAGACCGGGTTGAACGACGCCGTGATTAACGCGCGCGGCAAGCTGGATGGCAAGGACGTACTCGTCAGCGCGATGGAGTATTCGTTCATCGGCGGCTCGATGGGCACGGTGATGGGCGAAATGATTACGCGCGCGATTGAGAAAGCCACGGCGGAGAAGGTGCCGATCATTGTTGTGTCGGCTTCGGGCGGCGCGCGCATGATGGAAGGGGCCATCAGCCTGATGCAGATGGCCAAGATTTCCGCCGCTCTGGCGCGCCTGGACGACGCCAAAGTCCCGTATATTTCACTCATGACAGACCCGACCACGGGTGGAGTGACTGCGTCGTTTGCCATGTTGGGCGACCTGAATATCGCCGAACCGGGCGCGCTGATCGGCTTCGCCGGCCCGCGAGTCATCGAGCAGACCATACGGCAGAAGCTTCCCGAGGGCTTCCAGCGCAGCGAGTTCCTGCTGCAGCATGGAATGCTGGATGCGGTGGTTCGCCGGCATGAGCTGAAGGCCTACATCTCGCGCGCGCTCGATTTCATGAAGACGCCGGCGTAAGGTCGCGGTCTCTTATGGACGATGGAAAATGTGTTCCGCCGCTGAGATCCCTTCATCCGGATACGCTCTCATCCCGCTCAAAATATTTCGAGAGCTTTTCTACAGAGGCTCCGGTCGCCTCGCCGATACTTGGCTCAAAAGATTGTTTGAAAACCAGATCGGGCAGAACCATACTTGATGGGCATCATCGAAATAACTGTGCTGCGGCGCAGAGGCTTTGATGTAGATGTGCTCCCGCGAGAAGGTGTAACAAAAGAAGAAGAAACGCGATGACGAAGGGGATTCACTGGATCGATGGCCCATGGCCGGGAAAACTGGCTATTGCGGCGTGCCCGCGTGGAGGCGATTGGTTGTCGGCGGAACTTGGCTACTGGCGATGCGACAGCGTCGACACGATTGTGTCGCTGTTGACTTTGGATGAGCAGGATGAGCTCTCGCTTTCGGAAGAGGGTACTAAGGCTCGATCGCTGGGCATGCACTTCGTTTCGTTGCCGATTCGCGACCGGCAGGTGCCGGACTCGGAAAGCGAGGTGGAAGCGGTGGTTCGCGATCTCGACGCCGAACTCTCCGGGCGGCGAAATGTGGTAGTGCATTGTCATCATGGAATTGGCCGGAGTGGCTTGCTGGCGGCTTGTTTGCTCATGAATCGGGGTCATAGCCCGGACGCGGCGATGCGACTTGTCAGCGAGGCACGCGGGACGAGCATTCCTGAAACTGCCGAGCAGAAACAATGGATCGAAAGATACGCCTCACGAGTAAGCGCACGATGATCCGTTCACAAGAAAGCTGAACTATGAGAGCCGTGGTTGTTACCCGCGCAGGTGGACCCGAAGTTCTGGAAGTTCGTGACGTTCCCGAGCCGGAGCCGGCCGCCGGCGAAGTGATCGTGCGCGTCGAAGCGGTGGGCATCAACTTTGCTGACACGATGACAACGCGCGGCACCTACAGCGGAACTCCGCCGCCTCCGTTCATCTCGGGGCGTGAGTTTGCCGGCGTCGTCGAGGGCACGGGCGAGCGCGTGATGGGCTACGCACAGTGGGGTGCTGCCGCCGAGAAGATCGCCATCAAGCGTGACTTCCTGTGGCCGCAACCAAAAGGATGGAGCTCGGTCCAGTCGGCGGCGTTTCCCGTGAACTTCCTGACAGCCTATCTGGCTTACTGGAAGGCCGGCGTGACGGCCGATGCTATGGAGCCGAATCGCTGGACGGAGACGCACCAGCGGCGCGTGCTGATTCACGCCGTTGCCGGAGGCGTGGGGACGGCCGCCGTCCAGGTCGGCAAGTTGCTGGACATTGAGACGTATGGAACAGCGTCTTCAAACGAGAAGCTGGAGCGGGTAAAGAAGCTGGGACTTGACCACCCCATCAATTATCGCGAATTGGATTACGAGCAGCGCGTGAAGGAGTTGACGAACGGCGAGGGCGTGGACGCGGTTTTCGAGATGCTGGGTGGCGAGCACACGGCCAAAAGCCTCCGTTGCTGCCGGCCGTTCGGCCGAGTCATCATCTACGGCACGGCTACGGGCCAGCGCCACCAGTTCGACACCGGCGTGATGATGGGCAGGAGCTTAAGCGCGCACGGGCTGTGGCTGAGCGTGCTGGCCAAGAACCGCGACTTGATGAATCGCAGTTTGCAGGCCATGCAACCCTGGATTGAAGCCGGCAAGCTGCATCCCGAGATTGGTCATACTTTGCCGATGGAGCAGGCGGGAGAGGCGCATCGGCTGCTTTTGCAGCGCGAGAACTACGGAAAGATTGTGTTGAAAGTCAGCGACTAGCACTCGGCACTCGGCCGTGGCCACCAGACGTCAACGAAAACTGATTTCACCTGAGCCACGCTATTCACTCCACCTTCTAGCGGAAGCCTTCAGGATTAATTGCTGATTGCTGAACGCCGAAGCTGATGGCTGAATGCTGAATGCTGACTGCTGAGTGCCGAATGCCGAGCGCTCCTTACAATATTCTCGTGAACCCAAAACCCTGGCTGGTGTTGATTATTTTTTTCGCCATTTGTCTGGGAGCGGGCGGAATTGGATCAGCATTCACCGCCAGGAGCGTTCGTGAATGGTATCCGCGGCTGCGCAAGCCCGCGGGCACGCCGCCAGCCTGGATTTTTGGCCCGGTCTGGACGATCCTCTACGTTCTGATGGCAATCTCCGCCTGGATGGTCTGGCGCGAGTACCACGGCGGGGCGCAGCCCGCTCTGTTTATCTTCTTCGCTCAACTGGCGCTCAACGTCGCGTGGTCGGCGATCTTCTTCGGCTCGCGCATGCCCGGCGTGGCGTTTGCCGAGATCATCGTGCTCTGGTTCGCCATCGCTTTCACCATCTTCGTCTTTTATCTTCTAGTGCCGGCATCCGCGTATCTGCTGTTGCCGTATTGGTTGTGGGTGACGTACGCGAGCTATCTGAACTTTGGAATCTGGCGGCTGAATAAATAGCTGCGAGCGACGAGCGACGAGTCTCCGGCACCCCTCGCTATCACGAAAGTTCAAGCGCTTAATCTTCTAGCCAAATCGATAGGGGTTCGCTATCTGCTAATTGAAGCTCAAGGCTCGGAGCTCGCAGCTTCACGCCAGGATGATGCGGTTGCCGGATGGACTCGCCGCCTCGCCCGCCGAGGTGAGCGACGGAAATCGCTCTCGCAATTCGTCGATGAACGCCCGCGACAGCGGACGGCCGGAGGTATGCAGATGCGCCAGCCGAATCATGAATACCAGTGCCCGCAGCACATCGCTGTCGCGCAGTGCGGTGTAACCAATGTGCTGCTGCTCCAGCTTGCGAAATTCCTCGACGGAGCCGCGCAAGGTATCGATGATGGCCTGCTGCGCCGGATTGGCGGAGGTTTCCTGGTAGACCAGCCCGGATGCGACCAGCGTTTGATAGCTATTGGCCATCGTCGTCAAAGCCGTGATGACTTCGCGGTCTTTGAGGCTGCGGTCGTTGAGGGAAACTCGCAGGAGTGTTTGCAGCAGCCCGGCAATTAGCGCCTCATGGCGGTGCAGAAATTCCTGCGTCAGATCCACCGACGGGAAGAACTCGTCCGGCAGCGTGTCCCCGAACTCACGCGGTTTTTCGTGCTGGCGCGCCTGCTGGAGGTACGGGCATTCCGATGGGCACTCCAGCGTGACTTCGCGCTGCTCACCGCAACATTGCGGACAGATGCGATCGTGCAGCGCCAGACAGAAGCGCTTTTCCTTGCGAACATGACAGATAGCACAGGTCAAGAGTTACCCCAATTGACTTTCACCACGGAGTTCACGAAGCGCACGGAGAATTTTGGTGAAGGCCGGCAGGCGCAATGCAGAGACTTGACCTCGTTTCCTTGCGTCCTCCGTGAACTCCGTGCTCTCCGGTGTGATCGGTTTCGCCAATAGCCATCATATGCTTTGCTTTTAGGTTGGCGTGTGCGAAAGTAACGCGGTGCGCGTCGTAGCGTTGTTAGGACCCTACGCCAAGGAGAAACACCTGAAGCCGTTCGAGCTTCCGGGCGTCAACCTGTTTTCCGGCAACGACCTCGATCCCACTGACCAGCCCGAAGCCGTGTTGATCTTCGGCGGCGACGGCACCGTTCATCGCCACCTCGGCGGTCTCGCCCACAAGCAGATGCCAACTTTGATTGTTCCCATCGGCAGCGCCAACGACTTCGCACAGTCGATCGGAATCGCCAGCGCGAAGCAAGCGCAAACGGCGTGGCAGCGCTTCTGCGCGAGTGGCGATAACGTGCGGAGCATCGACCTGGGAACCATACAGCAGCTGGATGAATCGGTCGCTCCGCCTGCGATCGAATCGGCCGAGGCTGTCGGCAGCCCGTATGAGGATACGAAGGACGAGCCTTGGCGCAGCGAGTCTCTGGAAACTCTGCACTTTGTTCCCGATGGTCCCCGGCTTGATCTGCCGAAGATGGGCGGCCGCATCATGCGATCGCAACTTCGTCGCGCGAACGAAGCCGAACGCGAGGTGGCGCGGACCACGTTCTTCTGCTGCATTGCGGGCACCGGGCTGGATGCGGCGGTGAACCGCCGGACGTTACAGCAGTCGCACTGGCTGCGCGGTCACGGCGGCTACGTGCTTGCGCTGGTGCAGACGCTCGGCGGCTTCAAGCCTCCGCGCATCACTGTCTCCGTTGAAACCGGCGGAACGTGGACCAACTGGATCAATGAGGATGGATTCCTCGTCGCCGCCGGTAATGGGCCGCAATATGGGCACGGCATGCGGCTGACGCACGACGCTCGCATGGATGATGGCCTGCTCGATGTCTGTTTCGTGCGGACGCTGAGCAAAATGCGATTGCTGGGCCTGTTCCGCGTCGTCTATCACGGCGGCCATATTGGAATGAAAGAGGTCGAATACTTTCGCGCGTCACGCCTGCGCATGGCGACTGATCGTCCGATGGAGGTCTTTGCCGACGGAGAATACGTTTGCCAGACGCCAGTGGAGATGGGCGTGCGCCCGCAGGCGCTGCGGATCATCGTCCCGAGCTAGCCGATTCTGCCACAGTCGAGAGTTGCGTTGCGCGCGCAGCCCCTGTCGTCGCACCCCGGCGTCCTGGAGCATTCGCCAACGCTACCTGGAATTCCTGTAAGGCCCTCTGCGGTTGGTTCATCTGCAGAAGTAAATCGCCAAGCTGCTCGCGCGCGGGGATGATCGGCCCCGGAGTAACCGGGAGCTTCTCGATGGCGTCCTCGGTGTCGGCGGCTTGGCGCAAAAGGGCAAGCGCACTATCGGATTTGCCGTCAGCCTGTGCGGCCCAAGCCAGCACCTCAAGCCGCTGGATGTCCACCTGGCCGGCCCAATAGTCGCGGCCGAGCTTGTGCAGTTGGTCTTCCAGTTGTTGCAGTATCGCTGCCTGTGCGCGAGCGTCGGCGGCGTGCCCGGTGTGCGCCAGGCCGAGTCCTCGAGCCCACACCGCGATGGCGATCACATGAGGAGGCGCAGGGGATGGCGGGGGCTCGATCGTTGCGGCCTCAGCCCACTGCTGCCGCTCCACCGCATAACGAACCGGCATTGCGGTTGAGGCGTAACCGGCCTTGAAGTCTCCGCGGTTCAATCGGCCATCGACTTCAGTTCTCCAATCACGCCGGCTGCCTGACCGTTCTCGCCATTCTGCAGGTAGGCATACACCAGATAGTCCATCGCGTGCAGTTCCTCCCCGATGTCACCCTGCCGTCTGGCGGCGCTTTGCGACGCCAGGTTGGATTGGATCGAATCGTTCCACATGCCCAGCCGGGTGAAGATGTGCGACGGCATGTGCAGGGCATGGGGCGCCGACGGCGCGATCTTTGCATAAGCCTGTGCGGCCGGCAGTCCTTCGCGTGCCATCTCGGCATTGTCGCAGGCGTGAATCAGATAATGCGCCACGCCCGGGTGTTGTGGATATTGCTCATAGAGCGGTTGCAGCACTGCAACGGCGCGCTTCTGGTAGGCGTGCGTCTTGTCAGTGGGAAGAGCAGAGGCGAGCGACGCCAGAGCGTAGAAGACCTGCGACTCCACGTCGCCGGGATTGGCCGCCGCCAGTTTCTGCATCGCGTCGGTGTAACGCTCTAACTTGCCCTGGTAGGTGAGCGTGGGATCGGTTGCATAGATCATGCTTAGCGCCTGGACGAAGCCGCGCTCCCGCGCAGATCCTCCGCCGATTCGTTGTGCGCGTTCTATCTCCTGACGGCCAGGTTCCAGGATTGAGGCGGCAATGGGCGGATCCCAAAGCTGATGAAAATAGGTGGCGGCGATGCCCCAATGCGCGATCGCACACCCGGGGTCCGTCTGAGCCGCTTCGCGGAAAGCCGTCTCAGCAGCGGAATAAGCGAATGAATGCAGCAGAGCAATAGCCCGCTCGAACTGCGCCTGTGCGGCTGGATTGCAGGACGTGGGAAAAGAGACGGCCCCAAGCTTTTCAGGAATTCCGTGCTCATGGCCCTCCTGAGCGATCGCAGATGCCGAGAGAAGAGCGAGAACCATCAGGGCCGCGAAGACTTTTACCATAAGCCTCTCTCCTGGAGCAGAGGAATGTTACAACGGTTGGAGAGTCTCGGGCCACGCAATCCGGAGTTACAGAAGTATTGCCTGTGTAGGATCGTGAGGAATTGCTACCTTTCGGTGATGGAAATGCGTCCTTTCGCGAATTATTCTGGAACCAATCGCGAGTTGCGGGGTCTATACTAATAATAATTCTGATGTCCGCCACTGCACCCCCCAAGCCGGAACAGGGACAGGTTCCTGCCGCTGCGTTTCAGGATCCCGTTCTGCCGTCGCTATTTGGCGAAGGGCAGGGCTTGTATCCGCAACGCAAGGATACGTTCGTCTATTCCTTCATCATTCACATGATCGCGGTGGGCCTGCTGATTTATTCAGGCCACTGGCTCCTGGAACACAAAGACGAGCTCAAACAACAGGTTACAGGGATCGTGACCGACATCAGTCCGTATCTACCGTTGCCGATGTCCAAGACGCGCGCCGGTGGTGGCGGTGGCGGCGGCGACCGCGACAAATTGCAGGCGCCCAAAGGCGCGTTGCCGAAGCTTTCGAAAGAGCAGATCACGCCTCCGGCGATCGTCATCCGCAACGACAATCCCAAGTTGCCCGTGCCGCCTTCGGTGGTGGTCCCTCCGCAGCTTAAGCTGCCGACGGTCGGCGATTTGGGCGATCCGCTTTCGAAGATCATGGGGCCGCCCTCGAACGGAACCGGCTCCGGTGCAGGCATTGGCAGCGGTAGCGGCGGCGGCGTGGGATCGGGAACCGGTCCGGGTGTCGGTCCGGGACATGGCGGCGGCTACGGCGGCGGCGCCTATCGCGTGGGCGGCGGAGTCAGCGCTCCCAAGGTGCTGTACGATCCCGACCCCGAATACTCGGAAGAGGCGCGTAAGGCCAAGTATCAGGGGACGGTAGTTCTATGGCTGGTCGTCAGCCCCGACGGCAAGCCGCAACAGATTCGTGTGCAGCGCTCGCTGGGCATGGGTCTGGATGAGAAGGCGATCGAAGCCGTGCGTCAGTGGCGCTTCGAGCCGGCAAAGAAAGACGGGCAGCCCGTGCCCGTCATGATCAACGTCGAAGTAAACTTCCGGCTCTATTAATCATTACGAGCTCTTGCCGAAGGCCGTGTTGTTCGCGAGCGGGACGCCTGTTTGCGAATCCGCATGCGCGATCAAGCGCGAACGCTATTGCTCGTCCGGAGGACGGGAAGGCCCCCCGCTGCCGCCGCCTCGCATTGAGCTGCCCACGATGCGAACGAAGATCAGAACGGCCAGTACTGCCAGAATCCGGAGCCACCAAGGCCAGTGATGCGCCGGCGCCTCCTGCGGAGGCAGCGTTGCCAATTCTGTCGCGCTCGCAAAGCTTGTGCTAAGCAGCAAGCCCAGGACGGGGAGTTTGAGATCGAATCGCATCCGCTCACTGTTGGTGTGAACGGCAGTTTACAGCAGGAGAGGAGAAGAACAAAAAACCCCGGGACGAGCTCTGCGCCAGCATCGTCCCGGGGTGAGCGACCGAGAAACGGAACTAGCCCTTGGCGGGGCCGGCTCCGTGCATCTTCGCGCGCTCAATCAAATTTTGCACTTGGTCTTTTTGCGGATAATCGGGGTTGGTGGCCAGCAGTTTCTCCCAAACCACAACCGCCCCTTTGGGATCGTTCTTTCCTTGCCACTTCACGATGCCGAGATTGAACAGGGTTCCCGGATGGTTCGGCCGTACTGCCAGTGCTTTCTCAAAGTTGGCAATGGCTTTGTCGGCATTGCCGGTGTACCAGTACGAGGTGCCCAGATCGGTGCGTACGTCAGCATTGTTGGGCTGAACGACGAGGGCCTTCTCGTAGTAATCGATGGCTTGGGGATAGGCCTGGCCGTCGTAGTACAAGTTGCCGAGCTTGGCCAGGGTATCGAAATCTTTGGGATTGTTCTTCAGTTGCGTGAGATAAGGCTCCGCAGCTTTCGCCAGTGCCTCAGGCGCAATTGCCTGCTGCTGTTGCGGTGAACCGATGCCGGGAAGCTGGGCTGAGCCCATCGGAGGATTGCCCGGTGCCGTAGCCGGCATGCCCGGCGCCACCGTTGCAGCCTGTGCGTTCTCAGCCGGCCCGGAGGAAGAGGAACCGCGAGCAAAGTAGCCAACGGCAATGCCGATGGCGAGCGTGATAACCGCCAGCGTATACGCCTGGGCGGTGGTGAAGCCTGTGATCGTTTTCGTCTGCGCAGGTTGAGACATGTTGCAACTCCTTGTTTAGCTTCGGGCTTCGTGCGACGAGCTCCGAGCTTTGAAATCAGTCTTGGTTCGTGTATCGACTAACCCTCTGTGATTCAGCTCGCGGCTAATAGCTCGAAGCTCGCCGCCCGCTGCTAGTTCTTCCCCGCCCTCACTGGCTGTTCCAGCTGAAACAACCGTCCCACCGCGGCCGTCAGCATGTCCTGTTCTGCCCGCTCCGGCAACTCTTTCAACTCGCGTGCCAGCGAACCGGCAATGCGCCGTGTGATGTGCGCGGTAAGCGCTGTCAGCGCCTGATCCTGGTCTTCCGTGAAAGGACCAAATTCTTTCCGCAACACTTCCAATTCCTGCCGGCAAAGCTCGTCCAGCCGGTTACGCAGGGCGACGATCGTGGGCACGACTCGTTCCGCCATGAGCTTTCCCCGAAAGCCTTGCACTTCGGATTGCACAATCTTCTCGGCGCTTTCGGCAGCGTTGTGCCGGCCCGCCGAGTTGCGGTTAACCACATCCTCCAAATCGTCCATGTCGAACAGATAAATGCCTTCCACATCGCGCACGGACGGCTCGACGTCCCGTGGCACGGCGATATCGATTATCACCATCGGCCGGTGCTTGCGATCATGCGCTATTTGCGTGGCTTCCTGTTGAGTGAGGATGAAATTGGGAGAGGCAGTCGAGCTCACCACGATATCTGCCTTCTTGAGTTGCTCAATCTTTTCTTCCCAGGGTACCGATGTCGCGCCCAGCTGGCCGGCTAAATCTTCGCCGTGGGCCGCGGTACGGTTCAGCACCGTCGCCCGATTCGCCCCCGCTTTCATCAGATAGTGCGCTGCGCGCTCGCTCATCTTCCCCGCTCCGATGAGCAGCAACTGGCGTTCGGACAGGTCTCCCAGGACGTTCCGCGAGAGTTCGACTGACGCGTAGGGTACCGACACGGTTGAAGATCCAACCGCCGTCTCGGTGCGGATGCGCTTGGAAACGGTCAGCGCTTTTTGCATGACCGCGTCGAGGAAGCGCCCAGTGGTTCCAACCTGCTGTGCCTGCGCCCAGGCTTGCTTGACCTGGCCGGTGATCTCGGGCTCGCCTAGCACCATCGAGTCCAGGCTCGAGGTGACCCGGAAGATATGCGTCAGGGCAACATCGTCCATCAAGCGATAAAAATGCGACCACTCGCAGAGCTTGAGTTGGTATTCCTGAGTTAGGAAGCGAAGGACGGAATTGGCAGCCGTCGGAACATCGCTTGCCCAAACGATGAACTCGGTGCGATTGCAGGTGGCCAGAGTAATGACTTCCTCGATGCCTTCGGAGCGAACCAGTTGAATCAGAGCTTCGGAGCGGCGCGCGGGATCGATCCAAAAACGTTCGCGGACGGCAACCGGCGAGGTGCGAAAGTTCAGGCCGATGACAGCTAACGTGGGTTCCACCGGGGCACCTCTCCTTGAGGTCTACGGATGGAAATGCACTGCGGGTGCCAATTCATGAACAGGCGGAAGGTCGAAGCTAAGTTTAACCATCGGGAAGACTTAGGGTTCGCCGGCAAAGATGGCGAGAACGTAACTCGAGCAGGATTAGCGGCATATCACGCGCCATCAGGGGTTTTTCCACCGGGCAACCGATGGCGGGAAGGTTGTTTCTCAACTCGTGTTGGGCATCGCAGGGTTGCTGCGGCCCCACCTGCGCTGCAGAAATTCTCTGGCGGAACGGACGTTCGAAGGAGTAAATTTGCTGTGCCGTAATACTAAGCGCTTATCTGAAACTTCGCGCCCACGGGTAGCGCTCAAGGAGAGAAGACTCTGATGAAAATGAAGTGGATTACCGGTATCGCGTTGTGCAGCATGGTACTAGCCCTCGCACTACCCCCGATGGCCGCGGCGGACGCGGCTGCGGATTACAAGGCAAAGTGCGCCGGCTGCCACGGAGCCGACGGCAGCAAGAGCATGATGGGTGCAAAGCCGTTGAACGGCGCGGAAGTCCAGAGGATGTCCGATGCCGACTTGAACGGGGCCATCACCAACGGCAAAGGGAAGATGCCCGCCTACAAGGGCAAGCTGACCGATGCCCAGATCAACGACTTGGTGAAATACATCCATACCTTAGAAGTAATCGAGGTCCGAATCAACTCTATGGCGACCCCGCGGGGTCGCCTATTTTCTTTTGCGGCGGTCCGCGACGCCACGTTGCTTTGCGCGCAGCGTTATACTCGCATGCTGGCTGTAGTTTGCCGGGAGGGAGAATGAAGGACGATGAGGCGCGAAAGCCTGTGCAGAACCAGGGACTTACGCGGCGCGATTTCATCAAGATTTCCGGCGTGGGCGTCGCCGTACCGCTGATGGTCGGACCCACCGTGGTGCGTGCGGCGGGCGAGGACATCTCCGTACATGGCCCCGGCAAGGTCCCCATCTCGCTGAATGTCAACGGCAAGAAGCTCAGCGCCGAACTCGAGCCGCGCGTCACGTTGCTGGACGCTTTGCGCGACAACTTCGACCTGACTGGCGCCAAACGCGTCTGTGATCGCGGAACCTGTGGCGCCTGCACGGTCCTGATGGACGACAAGCTCGGTTTACGCGTGCATGGTGCTGGCCATCGATGCGCAAGGCACGAAAATCACGACCATCGAGGGTTTGACCGAAGGCGACGCGCTAACGCCGGTGATGCAGGCCTTCGTCGAACATGATGCCCAGCAGTGCGGGTTCTGCACGCCGGGATTCATCATAGCGACGACAAAGTTCCTGCAGCAGCATCCGAACGCCAGCGAGGACGATATCCGGCGCGGCCTGAGCGGCAATTTTTGCCGCTGCGGAACCTATGACGGGATTCGCGCGGTGGCGTTGACGCGCAAAACAGCGGAAAATCTTACTAATAAGACGACGGCCCATAATCTTGCAAGTAAGAAAAAGGTCGAGGTCGGCCTATGAGCGAATACTCCTGGCCCGATCCCGCAACCCGTCCGCTGCTCGGCAAGCGAATCTCGCGAGTCGATGGCCCGATCAAGTCCTCCGGCCGAGCCAAATACACCTACGACTACAATCCGCAAGGCCTGCTGGCGGGCGCGATTCTGCGCTGTCCTCATGCGCACGCGCGAGTCGTCAGCATCGATCACCAGCGCCGGCCGAGAAGATGCCGGGCGTGAAGGCGGTGGAAATCATTCAGAAGCCGGGCACGGAAATCTTCTGGGCAGGCGACGAGATCGTCGCCGTCGCTGCCGTGGACGAGGGCACGGCCGAAGATGCCGTTCGCGCGATCAAGGTGCAGTACGAAGTCCTGCCGCACTTCGTCTCCGATGCCGAGCCACCCAAGAACATCGCCGCCACCGCGGTCCGATTAGCCAGGACGAATTCGAGGACATGGAGGACAACCAGGTTCCCGACGATCAGGTCATCGCTGCGATCAAGCAGAACGGCATCAGCTTCCATCCCGAAGAAAAGTATCTGAAAGAAGCGCAGGAGTCGGGCGTCGATCCTAAGGTGGTTCAGGCGGTGCGGACGGCGAAGATGTTGAGGCGACCGGCCTCGAAGTCTCCGTACAAGAAAACCGCCGTGCAGAAGCAGGGCGATCCCGACAAAGCCTTTGCCTCGGCCGCAGCGGTGAGCGAGGGACTCTACGGCGCATCGTGCATCACCCACTGCTGTCTCGAGACCCACGGCATGGCCGCGGAGTGGCCGAGCGGGAACGAAATGACGGTGCACATCTCGACGCAGAATCTCTCCGGCATCGCGCCGCAAATGGCCGAACCGTTGAACATTCCGGCCGGGAACATCCAGGTCATGCAGCAATACATCGGCGGTGGATTCGGCAGCAAGTTTTCGCCGGACCGATGGGGCATCGCCAGCGCGCAACTCTCGAAAGTCGGCAGGCGGCAAGCCGGTGAAGATGATGCTCGACCGCGCGGCCGAGCAGGAGGTCGCGGGCATGCGGCCTTCCGGCTTTGCGCGGGTGAAGATGGCCGCCGACAAAGACGGCAAGCTGGTGGCGTGGGAGTCGCGTTCCTGGGGCACAGGCGGCATGGGCGGCGGTGGCACGCCTCCGCTGCCGTACATCTTCGAAATTCCCAACCAGCGCAAGCAGCACGTCGCGATCTCGACCAACCAGGGCAGCGCTCGCGCCTGGCGCGCGCCGAACCATCCCCAGGCCGCGTCGATCACCATGTGCGCGCTGGAAGACCTTGCAGCGAAGCTGAAGATGGATCCGGTGGAAATGCTCACGCGCAACCTCGAGCTTACCGGTCCGCGCGCGAAAATCTATCACGATGAATTGCCCATCGCCGTCGAACTGATGGAGTGGAAGAAGAACTGGCATCCCCGTGGCGACAAGAGCGCCGGGCCGGTGAAGCGCGGCCTGGGGCTCTCGATCCACACCTGGGGCGGACGCGGCCACAACAGCGATTGCGACCTGACCATCCATCCCGACGGCTCAGTCGAGATCAAGATGGCCACACAGGACCTGGGCACGGGCTGCCGCACCATCATCATGATCGTTGCCGCCGACACGCTGGGTATTCCGATGAGCAACGTCAATCTGCTGATCGGCGACAGCCGCTATCCTGTTTCGGGCGCGAGCGGCGGCAGCACGACCTCGGGCGGAGTAACGTCATCGACTCGCCGCGCCGCGGTGGACGCGCGCAATGCATTGTTTGCGAAAGTCGCGCCTGCGTTGAATGCGAAGCCTGAGGATCTGGAAGCGGTAAGTGGAACCGTGCGTGTGAAGAGCGACCCTGGCCGCAACCTGTCGTGGAAGGAAGCCTGCGCGAAGATCGGCGCGATGCCGCTGACCATCCGCGGCAAGAACCCCGACAAGTCGAAGCCACCCGACCTCACCAACAGCGGCGTCGGGGGCGTGCAGATGGCCGATGTCTCCGTCGACATCGAAACCGGCATCGTGCGCGTGAACAAGATGGTCGCGGTGCAGGACTGCGGGCTGGTCGTCGATGTCAAGACCGCCGAGAGCCAGGTGAAGGGCGCGCTCATCATGGGCATCAGCTACGCGCTGTATGAAGAGAAGATTCTCGATCCGGTCACCGGACGCATGCTGAATCCGAACATGGAGTTCTATCGTCTGGCGGGCATCGCCGACGTCGGCGAACTGAGAGTCCACATGATGACCGGCAAAGGCTACGACGAGCGCGGGGTCATCGGACTGGCCGAGCCGCCGGTGGTTTCGCCGGGAGCCGCGATCTCGAACGCCGTCGCGAATGCGATCGGAGTGCGCGTGCCATTCCTGCCGCTCACGCCGGATCGAGTGCTGGAGGCGCTGGAGAGCAGCGCATCAGCCTAGAAACGTTTGCACCGAGGCCTTGAATGGAACTGCAACGGCTCGCTTGGAATTGAGATGTTTCAGTTATTTTTTGTGCTTCTCGCAGTAGCGGGCGCGTCGATTCACATCGCCGTATCGCCGGCGCGTCGTGCCAGGGGCGCAGCCATCGCGGGAACCTATCTCATTTACCTGCTCGTGATCTACGTCGGGTTGATGGGACTGCTAACGGCGTTCGCCCACGTGTTCCGACCGGTGCAGACCTCGGCTTCCATTGGTTGGTCTACCAGTCCCTATGAGTACGAAGTCGGAATGGCCGATCTGACAGTCGGTGTCTTAGGCGTCCTGTGCGTGTGGTTTCGCGGCAACTTCTGGCTGGCGACCGCAATTGCCAATCTCGTCTGGCTGGAAGGCGACGCAATCGGCCACATTCGACAGCTGGAGCAGTACCACAACCATGCTGCGAATAACTCCGGGATCTTCCTTTATCTCGAAATCATGGTGCCGCTGATTATCCTGCTGCTCACGCTGTATCAGCGCAAGAAACTCGCCGCTCCAGAGTAGTGCGTTGCGACGGCGCCACGCGGGGCTTTCATCCGTGAACCTGTAGCTTTTGAAAGCTGCCCGTCTCCGCTTCGGCAGTGAAGACCGAGCCGGTGGCGATCTCATAAACCCAGCCGTAGATTTCGATTTCACCGTGCGCCAGTCGCGCCTCGACCGCGGGGTGGGTCTTCAGATTGTCGAGCTGCGTGAGGACGTTGTACTCGGTTAAGAGGCGAAGTTTCTCGTCTCGCGAGGCGGAGGGATTGTCACGCAGCAGGCGCTCGCGCGCGGGCAGCGAGTGTCGCATCCAGCTTTGCAGCGCCGGCATTCCAGCCGCTTTTTCCGGCTCCAGCAGCGCCTTGATTACGCCGCAGTCGGTGTGTCCGCAGACGATCAGTAGCGGCACGCGGAGCACTTGAATCGCAAACTCTACGCTGGCAGTCACGCCGCCGACGTGGTCGCTATATCGCGGCACAATGTTTCCCGGCGTGCGCTCGGTGAAAACTTCGCCGGGCTCGGTCTGCATCAACAGGCTGGGCACGACGCGCGAGTCGGCGCAGGTGAAGAACATGGCGATGGGCTGTTGCCCGTGCCCCAATTCTTCAAACTGTTTGCGGCGTGCGGGAAAGACTTCCCTCTGAAACCTCTCGACTCCGCTAATGATTTTTGCCAGCGCTTCGTGACTTCTCACGGCTGCTCCATCGTCAAACTGTCTACAGCAGTTTACAGGGCAACCATATGCTTAGGGCCCGCATCGGCAGCGTATTTCACCACGGAGCACACAGAGCGCACGGAGCAAGGTAAGGCAAGAAGTTTCCCAGTGCGCTCAGGATTCTCCGTTGTGAATCTGACTGCCGTGGCCGCGGTAACTTCCCTGCTAGACTGAACTCTCATGTCGGAAGCCAGCAACTCACTCGCGCACGCCTCTTCCGCGTATTTGCGATCGGCCATGCATCAGCCCATTCAGTGGCACGAGTGGGGCGAAGAAGCCTTTGCCATAGCGCAGCGCGAGAACAAGCCCATCCTGCTCGATATCGGCGCGGTGTGGTGCCACTGGTGTCACGTGATGGACCGCGAGTCGTACGAGAACGTCGAAGTCGCCGCAGATCATCAACCGGGACTTCATTGCGGTGAAGGTCGATCGCGACGAGCGCCCCGACGTCGACAGCCGCTACCAGCTCGCGGTCTCGGCCATTTCCGGGACCGGCGGTTGGCCGCTGACCGTGTTCCTCACGCCTGATGGCCACCCATTTTACGGCGGAACGTACTTCCCTCCGGTCGACCAATGGGGCCGGCCGAGCTTTAAGAAGATTTTGCAGGCCATCGCCAACGCCTATCAGGAACGCCGCGACGAGGTGCTCAAATCCGCCGACGAAGCCATGCGGGTGCTGACCAGCGCCGAGAACTTTACGGGACGCGGAACCGAATTCTCTTCGCGGCTGATCGGTGTGATGGTGCAGTCGGCGCTGCCTATCTTCGACGAGAAGCATGGTGGCTTCGGGAGCGCGCCCAAGTTCCCGCATCCCGCGGCGCTCGATCTGCTGATGGATTGGTACGTGCGCACCGGCGAAGAGCGGGTCGCAACAGTGATCACCACGACGCTGACGAACATGGCGCGCGGCGGCGTTTACGACCAGCTGGCGGGCGGCTTTCATCGCTACTCGGTGGACGAGCACTGGACTGTGCCGCACTTCGAGAAAATGTCGTACGACAACTCGGAGCTCTTGAAGAACTACGTGCACGGCTATCAGGTTTTCGGCTACGAGTTCTACGCGCATGTCGCGCGCGACATTATCCGGTGGATGGACGAGTGGCTCAGCGACCGCCAGCACGGCGGTTTCTACGCTTCGCAGGATGCTGATATCAACCTCGACGACGATGGTGACTACTTCACCTGGACACGCGATGAGGCGAAGGCGGTGTTGAGCGACGAGGAGCTCGAGGCTGTGGCGCTGCATTACGACATCGAGGCGATGGGCGAGATGCACCACAATGCCGCGAAGAACGTATTGTGGGTCCGCGCGCTGCCGGAAGAAGTCGCCTCGCGCATGGGTATTGAGGCCGGCAAGGCACTTGATCTGCTCGCCTCGGCCAAGACGAAGATGTACGCGGCGCGCCTGCAGCGGCCGACGCCCTTTGTCGACAAGACGCTGTATGTGAGCTGGAACGCGCTGTGTATTTCGGCCTATTTACAGGCGGCGCAAGTGCTGGGGCTCGATGACGCACGCAGATTCGCGCTGCGCTCGCTCGATCGCATCCTCTCCCAGGCGTGGGACGAAGAACGCGGGCTGGCGCACGTCATCGCCTATTCAGATCCGCACGCAGAAAAACGTTTCATTCGCGGCATGCTCGACGACTACGCCTTCACCGCGAATGCATGCCTCGACGCCTACGAGATTACCGGCGCGATGAGCTACTTCAACTTCGCCAGGCGAATTGCCGATGAGATGGTGCGGCGATTTGCCGATGCGGTCGGCGGCGGATTCTTCGACACGGAAGCTTCGCTCGAAGAAAAACTGCAATTGGGAGCGCTGTCGGCGCGGCGCAAGCCATTTCAGGATGCGCCCACACCCGCGGGCGACCCCAGCGCGGCCGTTGCGCTGCTGCGTCTCCATGCCTATACGAACGAAAACAGCTATCGCGAGCAGGCGCAAAGGACGCTGGAGGTCTTTGCCGTCGCTGCCGAGCAGTTCGGGATTTACGCGGGGACGTACGGCATCGCCGCAACCTGGCTGTCGCAGCCCCATACGCAGGTGGTCGTTGTGGGCGAAGATGCAAAGGCGCAAGCACTTCTGCAAGCCGCTGTCGCTCCCTTTGCGGTCAACAAGTCGGTCGTGCATTTGACCGACAGCGAGGCCGTGGCGCAGAACCTGCCGCCGGTCTTGGCGGGGACAATTCCGAATCTGCCGGCGCTCAAAGAGCGGAAGTCGATCGCCATTGTCTGCACGAACTTCAGTTGCCAGCCGCCGGTCGGTGATCCAGAGGAGTTGACCGCGACCCTGCGGCAGACGATCAGGCCTCATCACGTCGCGTCTTAGAACTCGAGATGCATCCGCACGCCGGGAACGGTGAATGGGCCGCGCGCGCGGTTGTAGCCGGGATTGTTGACATGCTGCACATCTCCGGCGAGGTAGAGCCCACGCCAGACGTGCGCGGTGTAGAAAACTTCTTCGATGGTCTCGCGCCCGTAGCTCAGCCCGCCATCTCCTAATAGAAATCCCAGGCCGCCGTTCGCCAGATAGTCCTGGTGCGCCTTGGAGATCCCGCTGGAGACAAAAGCCGCGCCCGCTCGGTCGAGGCTGCGGTTCCAGTTCGTTCCTCGCGCATAAACTCCAACCTCGACGCCCTCGTTGTCTTCGGTATACGCAAAGGACTCGTGTTGCCCCTCGTTCCAGCCCCAGCGTCCGAAGACATAGGCGTCCTTCACCAACTCCTGCTCGAAATTCGCGCAGAAGCCATACTTGACGGTTCCCTGCTTCCGCGTTGCGATGACGTCGGGAATGGGCGTGACGTGATTGAAATAGAGCGCCAGCGCTTGGTCGTAGTCACCCATGTTCGCGTGGTTCACGTAGTTCAGGAAACGGAAGGTTGTGTCGCGGTTCTTAAGCAACTGCGGGCGGAACTCAAACTCCACATTCTCGGCGCGGGCGCGCGCGACATCGGCGTCAAGGTCGGGCCCGTTGGCGACCTTGGGCATCAGGACCTCGGCAAATCGCAACGCCCAGCTTCGCTGGTCGAGTTCGATGATGGCGCCGATGGTATAGCCGCGCGTGTCGGCGGCATAATCCCAGGCGCCGTTGTTGTCGATGACCCAGTTCAGAAACTGCAGGTGGCTGTCGGTTCCTCCAATGTTGTTGTCGAAGAAGTCCGCCAGCGAGAATTTGCCAAAGCGGAACGTCAGCCGCTTGGCGGGAAGTTGCGTCGGCAGCGAGAGAGCCGTACGGTCGGATTCGACTCTCTCTTTGGACAGCGGCACGATCTGCTCCCAGTAGAGGCGGGCGATGTACGGCAGCTGGCCGATCGAGGGATTGCGCACGACGTCAAGGTTGACGAATCCCGCCAATCCCAGCGCCGAACTGAGGCCTGCGCCGCCGGTCTCCTCGACGTCCAGATAGATGTGTGAATTCGGAGTAAATTCGTAGCCGGTATATAGCGTCAGCACGCGGGAGAGCGCGTTATCGGTATTGTTCTTGAAGCTGTTGGTTCCGCTGTACTGCGCGTAGAAGTCGCCGTTCGCCTGAAAGATGAAGTTGGCCTGCCCGGAGATCCACCACTTTGCAGTTTGCGAATGCTCGAAGAAGGTGTCTTGCGGCTGGGGGGCATCCGGCGGGGGACCGGAAGACGGAGGGCTTTCCTGCGCCCGGGCCACGACGGCGATCGCCAGAACGACAAGCAATAGCCGGCATCGGAACATTGCGCAGAAAAGCACGACGCATCGATTTGCCGACTTGCGGATCTTCAATTCCCGGGCCACCGAGAGTCTTACACAAGAAAGTGAGAGCGACATTAGCTGCTCAGGTCGCCGTGTTCCAAGTAAAGACTAAATGGTCTCCGATTTGGCAGGGGAGGTTTTCAGGCGCTGCGCCGATCGAAAGCTGCTTGTCGTGAGCGGGACGCGGTCGATGTTAGAATTCTATTGAGCACACCTTCGCCCGTTGGTGTGCTCTAGTTTTGGCGGTGTAGCTCAGGTGGTTAGAGCGACGGTCTCATAATCCGTAGGTCGCTGGTTCGAGTCCAGCCGCCGCCACCAAAACATTCCCTCAAAATAAGTTGACGAACCTCCGATGGCCGCTCATCTGACCGGCGGCCATCAGATTGGTTCGTTCGACTAGTGTTTTTCAGGCGCTCCGTGCGGCGCGGCCTCATGGGGCGCTGCTTCATGAGATGCAGCCGCGGGAGGTCTGGCCATCTGCTGCTCCTGCTGAGCGTGGCGCTGCTGCATTTGCATCGTCTGTTGCTGGTGCTGCCGCTCCATCTCCTGCATCTGAGCGTTGCTCGCCTTCTGTTGCTCCATCCGCTGATGGTCCTGCGCCTGCTGCTGCGCTAATTTCTCGTGCTCCTGGTTCTGTTGTTCATACATCTGCTGCTGGCGCTGCTGGGCCTGTCTTTCCGCCTCCGAATTTGCAGGCTTCGACGGAGTTGGGGCCTGATGCGGAGCCAAGTCTTGTGCGTGGACCGGCGTCGGCGGCCGCGGAACGTTGTTCTGCGAATGAGGAGCAGGCTTGTTTTCCGTCCGAGCTGTGGACTCATTCGGCGGATGCGCAACGTTGTTCTCATTCGGATGAGGAACAGGCTGCCTGTTATTCGCCTCGGGTGCAGCACCCTTAGCCGGCGGATGGTACGGCGCTCCCGCCGAGCTTGCGCGGACAACTCCCGCACCACTAAACGACGCGGGCTTTGGAGTGGCTGCGATCGGCGGCCTTCCCTGATTTACCGATGCCCGCAGTTGCTGGTTTCTGCTCGCTTCCTGTACGTGCTCCGTTTGCGCCGCTACCGGAGCGATGTGCCGCTCGCGCTCAGCCGCCTGTTCCGCCCCTGTGGGACGCGCCTCGATTCCGCCCGGGCCTCCGTTATAGCTGACGCGATTCGTCGTATTGTAGGTCCTCGTCACGTTGACGTTGTAGACGTTCCTGATGTTCGTGACGTTGACGTTGTTCACCGAGCGGTTGTAGTAGAACTGCCCGTTGTTCCAGCGTCCGCCTTCGTAACCGTGGCCGAAGTAGCCCCATCCGTAGTTGATTCCGCCATAGAAGCCGACGGTTGGTCCCCAGTAACCCGCATGGAAGAGATATGCACCGCCGCTCCAGCCCCACCACGGCGGGGTCCAGAGATATCCGACCTGTGGCGCCAGCACCCAAGTTCCAGGGACCCAGTAATAATCACCATAGTTAGGATCGTATGCCCAGTAGCCTGGCGTCCAGATGTATCCCGGGGCAGGGCAAACGGGCTGTGTATAGATCGGCAGAGCAGGTGGACCAAAGGACACCGATATCCCGATCTGCGCAAAGGATGCTGATGAAAACGCCACCAGCATCACGACAAATAACAACCAACGACTGCGAGGAAATTTGACCACGAGCTTTCTCCTGGAACTCACCTTTCGAGAGATGTTGGATTCCTGTCGCCGGGTTGCTGGTGTTTTCCACAAAGACACTCTGGCCCGGACGCGCAAGATTGTTTGGTCAGACGAGTGCAGGCGCAGTGAATGCCGCGAGTGCAGCAGCTAGGGCTTCCTGGCCAGAAATGCCTGTAAGCGTTCACGTATATTCAAAACCCGCTGCGGCAATTTGAGTTGCGCACCTTCTTCCAGAGTCGGAATCAGTTTGTCGAATTCTGGTCCGGAGTGCGAGCCGGTCAGCGCGACGCGAACCGGATGAAAGAGGTCCTTCCCTTTCGCGCCTGTTCTGGTTTTGACCTCATTCATTATCGTCTTGAAGCGCTCTGGAGTGAGAAGGGACGTCTCGGCTTCCATCTCGTGGGTGAACGCGGCAAGCACATCTTGCGTCTTGGGCGCTGCCAGCACCTCGGCGTTATCCGGTGAATTCACGGCCGTCGCCGCGTCGTAGTGAAAGATCAGAGAAGCGCGCGCGGGCAATTCATCCAGCTTGTTCACCGATGGCGCTAGCAGGGCCACCACTTTGGCGAACCACGTATGCGTACGCTCGTCAGGATTCGCGGGCAGCAAACTGTCACGAATGAAGTACGGCTCGGCCAGCTTCTCGATGCGCTCGGGAGGGCTCTGTTTGATGTAATGGCGATTCAGCCAATACAACTTCTCCATGTCAAAGACGGCCGGCGACGGGGTTACGCGTTCCAGCGAGAATTCCTTCTTGAGCTCATCGGGTGTGAAGATCTCGCGCGTGCCCCCGCTTGGCGCCCAGCCCAGCAGCGCCAGGTAGTTCATCAAGGCTTCGGGGAGCACACCCATGTCGCGAAAATTTGCGATCGAGGTTGCGCCGTGACGCTTGGACAAGCGCTCGCGGTCGGCGCCAAGAATCGTCGAGAGGTGCGCGAACTGCGGCACTGGCCATCCCAGCGCTTCGTAAAGCGCAACCTGCTTGGGCGTGTTGGAGAGATGATCGTCGCCGCGAATGACATGCGTGATCTTCATCAACGCGTCGTCCACCACCACGACGTAGTTGTATACAGGAATTCCGGTTGAGCGCAGGATAATGGGATCGCTGACGACTTCGTTCGAAAACTCAACCGTGCCGCGAACGATGTCGTGAAAGCGGATGGGGTGCTCCGGAATGCGAAGCCGGATCGCGGCCGATTCACCCGCTGCACGACGGCGCTGCGCCTCTTTGGGACCAATCGCCCGACATTTGCCCGAATAAATGGGAGGCTGCTGGTTCGCCAGCTTCTGCTCGCGATCGCGCTCCAGATCCTCCTGCGAGCAGAAGCAAGGATAGGCCTTGCCTTCGCTCACCAGGCGCTCAGCGTGCTCGCGGTAGATGGCCAGCCGGTCGCTCTGGCGATAAGGTGCAAAATCCCCGCCTACATCCGGACCCTCATCCCAGTCCAAGCCGAGCCACTTCAGGTCGTCCAGCAGTTGCGTTTCATAGCGAGCTTCGCTGCGCTCGACGTCGGTATCCTCGATTCGGAGCACCATCACTCCGCCCGACTGGCGCGCAAAGAGCCAGTTGAATAAAGCGGTGCGTGCATTGCCGACGTGCAGTTGACCGGTAGGAGATGGAGCGAAACGATCGCGGACGTTTGCAGAGGTGGTCACCATCTGATGTTAGCAAGACTTGGTGAGTTCGCATGCCGAGTAAAGGCTACGTTGGCGGGCTCTGGTGGGCGTCGTCCTCGGCGATGGGGCCTTCACAGTTGCGGTTCATCTCGTTATAGATGTCATTCATCACCTCGTCTTTTCTGTCGCCGTCGTGCATACGCGACTTCATCTCCTGCAGCGCGACATTCAGAACGTGGAAGTGATGCAGTTCGCGATACTTCGGATCGGCCGTGACTTCCTTCCACAATCCGTGCAGCAGGTCGACATCCTCCTGTCGCATGCGCGGCGTGTGCGGGCCCAGCATGTACACGTGTCTGTCGCCGGCCGGGTCGTAGACCACCAGGCGCAGCCGCGGGCGGGGCTCGGGAAGGCGCTCCCACGCGTCGCCCGTCAGCTTGCCTTGCTCGTCGACGGTGAGCTTGTTGGACTTGCCGCAAACTACCACGGAAGAGTGCAGCCGCTGCGCCGTCGCGACGATGCTCTCGAAGATGTCGTTGGTCGGCACCACCAACAGCGAGACATGCTTGCCCTGTTTCTCGGCAACCCCGACTACTGCGGTAAACAGTTCCTGCTCGTACTTACGGAAGACCTCCGTGGTCTCGACCTGCTCACTGCCGCCGAAGGAAGGTTCGCGCTGGTAGACGCGCGAGGTCATCACCACCACGTCGGTCTTGCTGGTGTCGGTCTTCTCCAGCACTTTTCGCAGGTAGTAAAGGTTGCGCGGATCGCGCACCGCGACCAGGATGTTGCCCGGCCGCACCTCCATGGCTTCGGCGCTCAGCTCGCGGTCAGCAGCGACGTTGAACTGCTCCAGCCCAGAGGCTCCCGAAGCGTGCTCGTATGCGGTTTTGCGCTCCGAGACCGTCAATATGACGAAGAACACCATACTGAAGCTGACGCCGGCGATGGTGGCGAGTTCCTTGGTGAAGAGGTTCACGACAGCGGTCGAGAACAGAATCAGCGAAATGAGACCGAGCCCAATCGGAATCTCTTTGCCGGCGATGCGGAGATTGCCGGGCACCTTCCATTCGCGGTTTCCCGGGCTGGTGTAGCGCAGCACGATCACCGCCAGCGACATGAAGGAGAAACTCCAGATCACGCCGAAGGCATAGAGCGCGGCCAGCAGGTAAACGTTGCCGCGGCTGGCGATGATGGTCAGGATCTGCAAACCGACGATCAGGTTCACCACGCGGTAGCTGGTGCCGAAGCGCGGATGCGGCTTCTTGAACCAGGTGGTCAGCACGCCATCCTCGACCATGCGGTTGAGGACACCGTTGGCGCCCACAATGGCGGTGTTCACGGCACCCGACAGAATCAGCGCACCCACAACGACCACGAACGCCTGGAACAGCAGCCGCAACGGGTAGGGTCCAACCACGTTCATCGCCAGCCCGCTGATCAGGTTCGCGAAGTACTCATGGCGAATCCCGTCGGGGATGATCATTACCGCGAAGAACGAAACCAGTGAAGTGAAGAACAGGCTGTAGAGGAAGATGACCAGACCGGTCTTCTCCAGGTTCTTCAGCTTGGGGTGCTCGATTTCGCGATTCACCTGGGCAAGGGACTCTTCACCACTCATCGCCAGCACCGAATGTCCGAAACCGACCAGCAGCATGATGAGCGGAATTCGCACCGCCCAAGTGTGCAGCAGCCAGCCCAGCGACTCTTTGTCGTGATGCAGGGTCGCCGGCGAGGGGAACGGCGGCAGCGGCGACGGGTGCTTGAAGAGTGTGATCAGGCACCAGACGATGAGCAGCACCACCATGACGGTGGTGATCTTCATGATCTGCAACGCCCGTTCACTGGACTCGTGGATTCCCTGCGTGTTCTTCCACCAGAAGTAAATCGCGACCGCCACGGCGAAACCTGCCGCGAAGGCGTTGTCGGGAACGGTGATGTTGTAGCCGAGGTGATGGAAGGTGTCGGTCAGCAAGCCGGAAAGATACTGCCCGGCGGAAACGGCGCTGATCGGGCCGGTCAGGATGTAGTCGAACAGCAGCGCCGAAACCGAAAGCTTCGCCAGCGTCCCGCCCATCGCCTGCTTCACCACGCGATAGACGCCGCCGCGCACGAACATCGCGCTGGACTCGATGTAGACCGCGCGCACCGCGTAGCTGAACAACATCACCGCCAGCACAAACCAGGGCGCGCTCTTGCCGATGACCTTCTCCGCGTCCCCGCCGACGTAGTACGCCGAGGACGCCAGATCGGAGAGCACAATGGCGGCAGCACGCCAGAAGGAGATGAACGTCAGCATCACTGACGTCGCTACGAAGACTTTGATCGCGGGTCGCTGCAGATTCTCGATCTGGGTAGACATAGATAGGTTCGCCGGCGGGCCGGCTGCTCTGCAGCAGCTGGCAAGGCAGAGCAACCAATAGTGTACTGCCATCGCCAAATACGGACGCCGATGCAGCCTCGCCGCGCCCCAAAAGAAGCGGTCCGCTTCTGAAGAAAATTCGATGCAGCAGCGCTTAAGCGCAGCTGCGCCCTGTGGCTAGTGGGCCCCCAAACGTCTTCCGCCTCGAGCTCATCACTTTTGCAGGCGGAAAGATAAGCCTCACTTAATTATTTTCGGAAGGCCAATTGCCGTTCGTATCTGTTGTGATCGTCCGTGCCGGCGTGCTGGCGCATGTTCGCGAGCGCGTGCTGGCTCGGACGCAAGTGGAGGGATTATGTCATTGGCAGCTATCAGTCAATCTACGCAGCTATCCTCATTGCAGACGAACTTCCAGCAAATCCGCAAGGAATTCACGCAATTGGGTCAGGATTTGTCCGCGGGCAACCTGACGCAGGCGCAAACGGATTTCGTAACCCTGTCGCAGGCAGCGCTAAGCCAGTTCGGCAGCAACAGTCCCGTAACCAAGGCGCTTAACAGCATTGGACAAGCGCTGCAGTCAGGCAACTTGTCGGCCGCGCAGCAGGCATTCAACTCACTGCCGATCGGATCGACGCCTCCGAACGCGATTTCCAATCACTTTCACGGGCATCACGGGAATACCCGACTGGGCCAGTCACTCGATCAGCTGGGCCAGGCGCTGCAATCGGGCAATCTGACCGCGGCCCAGCAGGCTTTCACGGCGCTGCAACAAAACTGGCAGGCCATGTCGTCGACAGTTGCCACTAGCGACCCGACAACGTCGACCACCGGCAATTCGCTCAGCCTGAGCGCCTAAGCAGCTTTGGAATTCGATATTTAGGCGTTTACGGCGACAATCCTTGGAAGGTGCACCCAGCGGAAGCCAGAGGTACGGCATTCCCGGCGGGGCGACGCGTCAAAGGGAAGACGGCGCAGCCAACGCTGCGCCTTTGCGAAAAACTGCTTGCAGGCCTCCCGCCACCGGTGAAAGCCCGACGGATTACCCCAATGTAGGACTCCCAGGCTTCACTCGCCCCAAAAATGAAAAAAAGTGATGTTCTAGGCGAGTTCCCGGTTGCGATTTGTACCACGTTAGTTTTACGATAGGAGTGTTGGGGAAGGTTCCTCGTCCGTTCCCCGATTAAAGCCTGTTTTCTGCAGTTCCACGTTCGAAAGTCAGCATTCCCTCATGCACAATGTGCCTCAACGTGTGTGCGAGTACTCCCAGGAGAGACTAAGATGGCGTGGTACGCTTACTGTATTACGGAGCAGCAGGGCCTTCAAACTGGCACTCGGGCCCGCCGCCCCTTTGCGCTAGAGAATCTTCGAGGCGTGAACGGTGCCTCGGTCTTGGCCTACCCCAGCGGTGAGTTCGCTGTCGTTGTCAGCGAACATTCGGCCGCAACCCCCCTCACACAACAGGCAATCGTCGACCACGCCCGCGTGGTGAGCGAGTGCTTCCGTACGCTCACTGTATTACCTTTCCGTTTTGGCACAATTTTCGATTCGGACGAGGCGCTGCGCCGCGCCGTTCGAGCCAATCGCAAGACCTTCCTCGAAAGCGTAGATCGGTTGCGCGGCAAAGCCGAGATGCACTTCAAACTGCTAGTGAAAGACGGTGCTCTGGAGGAAGCTGTATTGGAACTCCCCAATGGAGTAGGAGGCGAGTATCTTCGCAAGCTGCGGGAACAAGCGTCGCGCGATCGCGAGCGACAGACCAAGGCTCGTGCCCTCTCCATGCAGGTGCATAAGCTCTTCTCCCCACTGGAAGAAGACATCATCTGCAAGCGGACCGACTCCGGGGGAATGCTCATCGACTTCGCTCACCTGATCGAATCCAACTCGGTCACCAAGTATCAGAATCGCTACGACACCGCGATGCGGCACTTCAAGGACTGCCGTGTGACCATTACCGGCCCGTGGCCCCCGTATCACTTCATGCCCGTGAAGCTGCGGACCGTCTCCGGCGGAAACTAATTCACGTAACGCGAGTTTTGCTTGCGATCCCCACCGAACGACGGTGGGGTTTTTCATTCTCACAAGAAAATCTCACGGAACTCGTCGCAATCCGCTGAAACGGAGTTAGAATCAGCGCACGTTCTAGTGAAAATCCAGAGAGGCCGGACGGAATACATCCGTCTTAGGCCTGCTTGTGCAACCCGGAGGTGGTATCCGGATTCTCACAATGAGCATTTGTTTCCCTGTGTGGGGCGGGGTATCTTAGCTCGCGAAGCTCGGAAGTGCAATGATCTCAACGCAAAAGCTGCGCGTCTTAGTGATCGAGGATGATCTCGCTCTCGGACGCCTCCTGACGTCGCAGATGTCACGTCGCGGCTTCGAGGTAAGCAGTGCAAGTAGCGCCGAAGAGGGACTGCGCGTGCTCGGCAGCTTCGATCCGGCACTGGTGCTGCTGGATCTCTCGTTGCCCGGACTGGGCTCTCTCGATGTTCTAAGCCGCCTCAAGCAGGCCAAGCCGGATGTCTCCGTGGTTGTGATCTCGTCCCGCAACGATCCCGACACGATCTTCAACTCTTCCAAGCTGGGCGCCGACGATTACTTGGTCAAGCCCTTTGACGCGAAAGACCTCGAACAGCGCATTAACCGAGTTCTCGAGAGGCAGCGAATTCCTGCCGAGGTGCCCCAGCTTCGCGACCAGGTCCGCCGTAACCGCGACTTCACTACTCTGTTCGGCACCAGTCCCCGCATGGAAGAGGTGAAGAACACCATCGAGCAAGTGGCCGACACGACGGCCACGGTGCTGATTCGCGGCGAAAGCGGCACCGGCAAGGAAGTGGTCGCGCGCATGGTCTACAGCCAGTCCAGCCGCGTGCGAAAAGCCTTTCGTCAAAGTAAATTGCGCGGCCATTCCGCACGAATTGCTGGAGAGCGAGCTCTTCGGCTATGAGCCGGGCGCATTTACCGGAGCGAATCGCCAGAAGCTGGGCAAGTTTGACTTGGCGAATCTGGGCACGCTGTTCCTGGATGAAGTCAGCGAGATGCATCCTGCCTTGCAAGCCAAGCTGCTGCACGTTTTGCAGGACGGCGAATTCTCCCGACTGGGCGGTAAGCGCGACATTTCGGTCGATGTGCGGGTTCTGGCCGCAACCAACAAACCGTTGGAGCGCGCTGTGCAGGATGGCACGTTCCGCGAGGACCTGTTTTACCGGCTGAACGTGATCACGATCCACATCCCTCCGCTACGCGAGCGCCGCGAGGAGATCCCAGTCTTTCTGGAATTCTTTCTCCGCAAGTACAGCGAGTTCTATGCCAAGCAGCCCGTGCCTTTCAGCGATTATGCCCTTGCTCAGATGATGGAATATGCCTGGCCAGGAAACATCCGTGAGCTGGAGAATCTGGTCAAACGCTACGTCATCGTTGGCAACGAGGGACAAATCATCCGCGAGCTCTCGACTCACAAGCCGATTCTCAGTTCTCTATGGGTGACGTCGACTTCGGCAGACCGCAGCGAAAAGCAGTCACCTGACAGCTCGTACAATGCTGCGATCCCCATCACCACCGGGAAGGGCGATGGCGCTGCTCCTTCGTTGCTGGAGATTGGCAAAAAGGCAGCGATGGACGCAGAACGAGAGGCCATCGAGCGCGTGTTGACCCAGACTCGCTGGAACCGGCGTCAGGCGGCCAAGATTCTGAAGATCAGCTATAAGGCTTTGCTGAATAAGCTGAAGATTATCGAAGAGCAGAACGCCAGCCAGAATAAGAACCTGAGCGCCTAAGGTTTGTACCGCGATACCACTCTACTTCCCCGAACTGGTGTTCTTACAGGGCACTTTTGACAGCCCTCTCCCGAAATATCCCTACTATTACCAAGAACTTTGACGACCTGTGCTTCATCGGCAAAGGCTCTACGACAATTTTGGAAGCTTGGGTGCAGTACCTCCGTCAACCAAAGAGGCACATAACCTTGAAGTCGACCCTCTTCCGTCTGTCTCGACATCACATTGCTTGCCCCGCTAAGCGGGGCAGCGCCCTGCATCGCCTTCCCTGAGTGAGATCCTACCTCGTTCGCCTCTTTCGAAGAGCGGCCTGAAAGGCCGCTTTTTTGTTGCAGTAAACTGCGTGATGCTGGCATTGGACGCTTTCGCGGCATCCAATATCCCACGTTTCGAGTTGGCACACGTCACACTAGCGGGAGTTGACTCGCCTTCTCTCCGGCGCATATGATTCCCGTTCACAGTCAGTAGATTGCATTGCGATTGGGGCCCGCGTTGCGGAAATCGCCAGGTACAGGACCTATGGATAAGAAGAAGCTCGAAGCATTCAAAAAGAGACTGGAGGAGCGCCAGCGGGAGCTGCGGAGTGCCATGACCCGAACCGCTCAGGACGGGCGCGACGCCGACTTGGAGTCGGCCCAGGATATCGCCGATCGGGCGGCCAATTCATACAACAAGGAATTCCTGTTCCACCAGAGCAATACCGACCGTCAGTTACTGCAGATGGTGGATGGCGCCCTCGACCGTATTCGCGAGGGCAATTTTGGCGAATGTATCTCTTGCGGTAATGAAATCAATCCCAAGCGCCTGGAAGCGGTGCCTTGGACGCGACACTGCATCGCCTGCCAGGAAAAGCTGGAAAAAGGCATTCTCGAGCACAGCAGCACGTAGCCACATTTTCGGCACACGACGCGAAAGCCGCCCGTAAAGGGCGGCTTTTGCTGTTTACTGTGGCGCCGCTCAATCTTCGGAATGCGGCTTCATGTGACCGCTGCGCAAGTACCGGTTGTGCCAACCCAGCGCTTCGCTCATCAAATGAGGAGTGTGCCGGCCGTACGACAAACGTTCTGCGCGGTTGAGGTAGTCCAGCAGCGCCGCTTTGAATTCCGGCGCGGCGCACTTCTCGATGATCAACTGCGCCCGTTGCTTCGGCGATAGTCCGCGCAAATCTGCCAGCCCCTGTTCGGTGACAATCACAGAAACGTCGTGCTCGGTGTGATCGACGTGTGATGCCATCGGAACAATCGTTGAAATACTTCCCTTTTGGGCCGTAGAAGGCGCCATGAAGATGGACAGGTATCCGTTGCGCGCGAAGTCCCCGGAACCTCCGATGCCGTTTTGAATTCTCGAGCCCATCACATGCGTCGAATTCACGTTGCCGTAGATGTCGGCCTCGATCATGCCGTTCATCGCGATGACACCGAGCCGGCGGATGATCTCCGGATGATTCGAGATCTCCTGCGGGCGCAGGACGATCTTCTCGCGATAGCTCGCCATGTCCGCGTTGACCTCGGTAAGCATCTCGGGGCTGAGCGAGAACGCCGTCGCCGATGCTGCCGTTAATTTGCCTGACTTCAGCAGCCGGATCATGCCATCCTGGATAACTTCGGTATAAGAAGTCAGTCCCTCAAACGGTCCCTCTTCCAAACCAAACAGGACGGCGTTCGCAATATTGCCGACGCCGGACTGCAGCGGCAGCAGTGTGGCGGGCATGCGGCCCTTTTTAACCTCCCATGCCAGGAACTCCAGAATGTGACCTGCGATGCGCTTTGAATTTTGGTCGGGTGCTTTAAAGGCACTATTGCGATCCGGCGAGTCGGTAAGCACGACGGCGGCGATCTTCTCCACCGGAACTTGCAGGTACGGGCTACCGATGCGCTCGCCGGTGTGCGTCAGCGGAATCGGTCCGCGATTCGGCGGCGGCTTCAGACCGTAGTAGATGTCGTGCATTCCTTCCAATGCGGACGGTTGCCACGAGTTGACCTCGATGATCACCCGCTCGGCCTGCTCGATCCACGTTTTGTTGTTCCCCAGCGACGAGCTCGGCACCATCCGCCCGTCTTCCAGTACGGCGGTGACCTCGATCAGCGCGAGATCGAGCTTGCCGAGGAAACCGTACTCCACAAATTGCGCAACGTGACTGAGATGGATGTCCATGTACTCCATCTCGCCCGCGTTAATCCGTTTGCGGGTCTCGGGATCGGACTGATATGGAAGCCGCAAATGAATGCCGCCGGCCATCGCTAATGCGCCGTCGAGTTCGGGGCCGGTCGAGGCGCCGGTAAAGATGCTGACCTGGAACTTGTTGCCGCGCAGGTTCTGGTCGGCGATGCGGCGCGCCAGCGCCATCGGGACTGCCTTGGGATAGCCCGAACCAGTGAAACCGCTCATGCCGATCTGGTGACCGTGCTGGATGAGACCGGCTGCCTCTTCGGCGCTCATGATGCGCTGTGTAAGAGAGGAATTGAGTACGCGGGAAGGGGTTGCAACAGTGGAACTGGACATCACTTGCCTTTCTGCAGGAGGAAGTGGGCTAATCGGGCAGCTTCAGCTTAAGGAGCAGCGCCATGCAGAGTCTGTGAGGGCAATCACAACGGGAGGTAGTACTTCGGTGGGAAGGGAACAGCGGACAAAACGAAAGACCTGGAGCGCTCCCACTCCAGGTCTTTCAATCACGTGATGGTAGCGGGCTCAACCTCTACGCTCACGGTCTCCGGGCCATCGGAGAACTGTCTTCGCTTCGTTGCCTAGCTGCCTTGCGCTGGGCCGAATCGCAATCTTCGCGATTGCGACGACGGCAGCGAATACAAGATGCAGAGCACGTTAGCTACCACTTTGGTGAGCTCGTTCATGCAAAGTGATTACGCCTGTTTTCATCAGCTTAATGTCGAAAGTATCTGTAACACAACGTTAACAAAGAGGTTTGGGATACGCAGTGGCTATCTGAATGGATAGTCGATACTATCTTTCTGGTTCCTTGTTACAAGCCGCCACCTTGGCGGAACTGTAACCTGGGCTATGCTGGACGTAGTTGTTCTTTGGCATTACTCTCGAATGGCTGAGCTGCTACGGGGAGGCGAGCTTGGACTCCAGGCTGGTTGTCATCTCAGGGCCGTCCAAGGGCACAGTGGTTCGGCTGAAGGGCGACCAGATTTCCGTGGGCCGCGATTCGGCCAATCACCTTTGCCTGCGCGATCGTGCGGTTTCCCGAAAACATTTCACGATCAGTACCACCGACGTCGCCTTCCATCTGGTCGATCTGGACAGTCACAACGGGACCTTCGTAAACGGAATTCCGGTCCGCCGTAAATTGCTAGGCCATGGTGACACCATCCGTGTGGGCCGCTGCGAGTTGGTGTTCCTGATTACCGAGGACGAGGAGCAGGATCGTCAGGAAGTGGAGTTCGGCGAAAAAGAGCCGGACGACACGCTGTCCACAACCAACGTACGCGCCTATCGACCGGCGCCGCAAGGCGAAGTCGATGTTGGACGCATGGCGCGCGATCTCAACGCGCTATTCAAAATCGCCAACAACATCAACTCTATCCGCGAGCTGGACCCGCTGCAGCATCGTCTTTTGGAGCTCATCGGTGAGGTGATCCCAGCGGACTCGGCCGCAATCGTACTGTTGCGTAACGTCGAGGAGGAGCCCACCTCCAGCAGCATCTGGCGCCGCAGCGAGAGTGGAGACTCCCTGCGCATCCGGCGCGAACTCGTGCAGCGAGTTTTGTGGGAACGCAATCCGCTGCTCATCAATGGCGGCCAGAATGGCGCCAGCGAAAGCGTGCTGTGCGTTCCACTGGTGGGCGTGGAACGAGCCATTGGTGTGCTGTACATGATCGCGAACCGGAAGGACGCGTTCGCGGACGACCACGTTCACTTTTTGACTTCAGTGGCCGGAATCGCGGCCGTGACTTTGGAAAACGTTCTGGCAACGGAGGCGCTGCGCAGCGAAAACCGGCGCTTGCAGGCTGAGCTCGGCCTGGAAGACACCCTCATCGGCGAGAGCAAGGCGATGCGGTCAGTACAGAACTTCATCGCGCGCGTCGCTCGGAGCGACTCGACCGTGCTGATTCGCGGCGAGAGCGGTACGGGAAAGGAACTGGTTGCGCGTGCCATCCATCGCAGCAGCGCGCGTGCCGACAAGCCCTTCGTGGCGATCAACTGCGCCGCCATTCCCGAAGCGCTGCTGGAGAGCGAACTCTTTGGCCACGAAAAGGGCGCCTTTACCGGGGCGATCGCTCTCAAGAAAGGCAAATTGGAAGTAGCTGAGGCTGGCACGATCTTTCTCGACGAAATTGGTGAGCTGGCGCCTATGCTGCAAGCGAAACTATTACGCGCTTTGCAGGAGCATGAATTTGAGCGCGTGGGCGGAACCCGTCAGTTGAAGATGAACGCCCGGGTGATCGCAGCAACCAACAAGGTTCTCGAGGATGCCATCAAGGCCGGGGAGTTCCGCCAGGATTTGTACTATCGCCTGAACGTGGTTTCCGTAACAGTTGCGCCGCTGCGCGAGCGTCCCGACGACATCGCGCTCTTGGCTATGTTCTTTGCGTCGCGATACTCCGAGAAGTGCAATCGGCCGTTGAAAGGAATTTCCTCAGAGGCGCGCTCTTTGCTGATGAACTACAGCTGGCCGGGGAATGTGCGCGAGTTGGAGAACGCAATCGAGCGTGCGATCGTACTGGGGATCGGCGACGAGATTGTACCGGAGGACCTGCCCGATGCCCTGCTTGAAGTGCAGCCGGCGGAAGCTTGCAGCGGCAAGTACCACGACCGTATCAACGAGCTGAAGAAACGGATGATCGCCGACGCGGTGAAGCAAACGAAAGGCAGCTACACGGAAGCTGCCAAGCTGCTGGGAGTACATCCTAATTACCTGCATCGGTTGATTCGCAACCTGAACATCAAGTCCGAGCTCACGAAAGGTAACGAAGATTAGCCCTGCTTTGCCCCTCAGGTTGAGCGGTTCAGCCAACGGCACCGTATTTCGTCCGAACCGGAGTGACAAAGACGCCAAGATAGTAGCATCCTAAGATGTTGCTCGCATGAGGCATTCCGGTCCTTCATTGCCGCAGGCTACCGTTCTTGCAGTGCTGGCGTTGTTCAGCGCGTCGGGAATTGCCCAGCAAAGGGCAGCCCTTTCCCCTCCTCCGCAGATTGCCTCATCGCCGGCAACTGCTCTTGTTTCCGGGCCGGTGTTGCCGCTCTACTACGCACTGAGCAATGTCGGATTGGATCCGCAAAAGGTCTTCACCATTCGCGAGGCTGACATCGATCGCGAAGATGTCCATCTGTCTCTCAACGATGGCACGATTGCCTTCACCCAGGCGGTCGATGGCCGTATCACGGGAGCCTATTTCGAGGGGGACGGTGAAGTTTTGGTACAACCGCCCGATCGCAGGGAGCGAGCTTCCCTCGGACTCTTCATCAATGCCGGTGTGCTGGAAGAGAAGTTTTCCTCCGCCTATCTGCGTTTCAACGACGATACGGCGAAGGAGTTGACGCCCTTTCTGCGTCCGCCCGAAGACGCCGCCGACTTCGTTTCGCGCAATGACAGCCGGGCCCGAACCCTGGCCGAAGCGGATGCGATGCGCCTGTGCATTTCGTTTACGAGTGCCCCGGCCGCGACAGCGTCCGGCGACGCCCCTCCGGTTGCCGACCGTCTGTTCCACGCTCGCGTTGCCGGCGAGCACTATGGAGTGTTTGACGTATTTTTCGACACGCGTAGTCCCGAGCAGGTAGTCGTGGGCAATACCTCCATCCACGAAAATGATACCTACTATGACCTCTGGATGAGCTTCCCCATGCGCTCGCTACGCAAGACGCCGCTCTCCGACACTCGCTTCGGTGGGCCGAGCGGACCGATGTGGACACCGCACGTCCTGTCGATTGGGAAGTACACGGTCAACGCGACGCTCGACCTCGCGCGTACGCTTTCGGCCGACGCCACCCTGGACATCGATGTGAAGGAGGGCGGCCCGCGAATCGTGCTGTTCGAGCTCTCACGCTACTTACAGGTGAAACGCGTGGAGTACGAGGGCCAGTCGCTCGAGTTCATCCAGAACGAAGCGATCCAGGGCAGCGAGCTCTCGCGGCGCGGCAACGACACGATTGCAGTCGTCTTCCCCGCTCCGCTCCAGCCGGGCGCGCATTTTGCGCTGAAGTTCAGCTACAGCGGCTCCGTACTTTCGGATGCCGGCGGCGGCCTGCTGTATGTGGGCGCGCGCGGGACCTGGTACCCCAATCGCGGCATCGCGATGGCCAACTACGATCTGACGTTCCGGTTCCCCCAGCCCTGGTCGCTGATCGCGACCGGCAAGCGGGTCTCGCTGCAACGCGAGGGCGACGGCTACGTCGGTCATTGGATCAGCGATCAGCCGATTCCGATTGCAGGTTTTAATCTGGGCGAATACGTGGAGAGCAGCGCGAAGGCGCTGAATATCGAGGTCAACACCTACGCCGCGCGCGGAAGCGAGTATCAGCGATCGGGAACAACCGCGAGTAACAGCTCGTCTACGTTATTGTCGCCACATGCGCCCGGGACCGTCGAACCCGTACCCAATCCACCGGCTTTGCAAAATCCGGCGAGCACCGGACAGTCCCTCGCAGAACGTGCCGCGGAAACGCTGACCAACGAATCGCAGATGCTGGGACCATACCCCTTCAGCTCTCTTTCGCTTACGGAAAACCCCAGCGCCGAAAGTCAGGGCTGGCCAGGCCTGGTGTTCCTCTCCAGCTTCGCCTACCTCCAGCCCGAGCAGTTGCGCGCCATGAACCTGTCGCAAGCCGACGCGATCATCTACAGCGAAGTGATGATGCCCCACGAGCTGGCGCACCAGTGGTACGGCGACCAGGTTTCCTGGGCCAGTTATCACGAGCAGTGGTTGTTGGAAGGGCTAGCCAATTACGTATCGCTGTTGTTGCTCGAGCGCTCGCAGCCTTCCGACGTTCAGCTCACGCTGGAGAATTATCGCCGGATTCTCGCCAGCCGTTCTCGTCAAGGCCGCCGCCTGGTCGAAGCCGGACCCGTAACCTTGGGCAGCCGTTTGTCGTCTTCGCACTTCCCCAACGGCTACGAGATCATTACCTATGGCCGCGGAACCTGGCTCATCCACATGCTTCGCTGGATGTTCCGTGACGCTTCGCGCTCGCCGGCGAACCCATCGGGCGACGACACCGTGTTTCTCGCATTGCTGCGCAGCCTGGTGCAGCAGTATCAGGGAAAAGAAATCACTAACAGCGATTTTGAGCAGGCAGTCGAGGCGGTGCTGCCGAAGCCGCTTTGGTTCGAGAACCGCAAATCGCTGGATTGGTTCTTTGATGGCTGGGTGAACGGGACGGCCTTCCCCCAGCTTGAGTTGTCAGGCGCCAAGGTGGTTCGTACCACTAGAGGAGCGACCGCCAGCGGTACCATCCACCAGAATTCGGCGCCCTTTGACCTGGTCACGAGCGTTCCGGTGTTTGGCGTCGCCGGTGACCGTCAAATCTATTTGGGTCGCGTTTTTGCCGAGGGCGCCGACACGCGCTTCAGCTTGCCCGCTCCGGCAGACGTGAAGCAACTCCTGCTCGATCCGTACCACACGGTGCTGACGGAGCCTTAGAAAGTGCCTGCGTTTAGGTCAGGCCCGTCGCCGGTCCCGCGGATGGAGCACGCCTTGAGGCGTGCATAACGGCAGAATTTTTGAAGTGCGCTTTAGCGCCTGAGGTAATCCCTCACCTCAGCGGCTTCACAGGTCGCTGAAAAAGTCATTTCGTCGCGCGATTCGGGAAGAGCTGACCTTCAGGTCAGCGTTTAAGCCGTTGATTCCGTGTCTGAGTCAGCTGTAGCCGACGGCACACGGGCCGCGGAATGCGCTTTTCAAGGAACTATCAAGCCGCCGGCAGCGGAGACAGCCAACTGCATCGCGGAAGCGCCGCTCCACCCTCATTCCGGCGCCATGTCCAGCGGCATGCTTTTGCGCTTAGGGATAAACGCCGCCAACCCTGAGACCCATGACGCGAATTCATCCTCGGTAAGGCCATACTGATCCAGCAATCGCGGCAACATCAGTTGATCGCCGCCACGTGTGGCCAAGCCGTTAACGCAGGTCGTCGCCGATTGCACACCCGCCTCTCGTAGCCAGGAAAGGAACTCCGGCCGTAGCGCCCCGCTGGGATAACAGAAATGAATGCGATCCTGCATTCCGGTAATCTCTTCGACGAATTTCCGGTTCTCGCGGATCTCGCCGACGAACGTTTCCCGATCCAAGGGTGTGCGATGGCGATGGGTATGCAACTGAAAATCAATTCCAGCGCGCGCCATCTCGGTCACTTCACTCGGAGTCATGAGCTGAAAGAGCCGCTGGCGACAAAAGGCGGCATAGTCGAACCCGATGGCTTGCGCGAATTGAGCCGCAAGATCATCCTTCTGCTTGCCTGAGAACCCTAGTTGCTTGGCGTACTCGTCAACACGTCGAACTAAGTCGCCACGGCTCGCCTCCGTACCGAAATCGAGCTGTTTCGGCAGCCACTCGAAGCTTACGTTCTCGACCACTTGCGACCGCAGCTTCCACATCATGAAGGCCAACGCAAAACGGAAGATCGGCCGGCTGAACTGGCAGTAGTACGTGGTGAGATAAACCGTGGCTGGGAAGCCGTGCTTCTGAAGAACCCGAAAGGCTTGCACATGGAAGTCAGCCCAGCCGTCGTCGAAGGTGATGGCCACGCTGTTCGGCGGAAGCTCGCCCTTTTGCAAGAGCCGCAGAGCCTCGCCCAGGGGCAGCACCCTCGCCCCTGATTGGGCCAGGATTTCCATGCGTCGCGCGAATATTTCGACCGGCAGGAACATTTCGGGATGCGAGCCGTGCTCCTCGCCCATGGCGATGCCGTGGTAGCAGAGAATGAGCAGTCGCTGCCGCCGCCAATTGCTGCGGGAGATCGTTCGCGCGATCGTCGAGTTATTGCCTGGCAATAAAGCCCGTTTTATGCTCCGCAGTCCGGTCATACTGTGCAGCGAGCCTTGACACCCCTGTACAGTAACTTTATCCTAGATTTTTGTCTTAGCACGATCCCGCCCGTCTGTACCTGCCAGTGTTTCCCGTCAGGAGCTTGGCCTGCAATCACGGGACTGACCCGTGCAGCTTCTGCATGGGCGCAGCCGGCTTGGTACGATTCGGGCGCGCGGTCCATCGTGCTGAATGGTGCTGCCATGCTGATACGGGTTCGCGAACTGGAACTCCGTAAGCTGGAGTTTGACGAGAACTTTCAGCCCGGCGCAATCGAGTTTGGGCCTGACTTCCGCCAGCTTGGCCCGCTGCACAGCGCGGGCCGCGCGGAGCTGATCGTCGAGCATCGCGGGCACCATCAGGATGTCGAGGACATCCGGCTGGTGGGCAATGTCGAAGCGCACCTGGAGTTCAGTTGTGCGCGCTGCCTGGAACCGGTGGTGCATGACGTGGACCTGGGGTTTCGACCTGATCTATCGTCCGCAGGGCGTTGATCGGCGCGCGGACGAGGTCTCGATCAGCGAGGCGGAGACCGAGATCGGCTATTATCAGGGCGAAGGCCTGCTGCTGGAAGACGTGCTGCGCGAGCAGGTGCTGCTGGCCACGCCGGTCCGGGCGCTGTGCCGCGAAGATTGCAAGGGACTGTGCCCGCACTGCGGGCGCAACCTGAACATCGAACAGTGTCATTGCGAGCAGCATCTCAGCGATCCGCGCTGGGATGCGCTGAACGAAATCAAGAAGAAGCTGCAAAGCTAGAGTTGATTGCCCGGGTGGCGCACGCCTTCAGGCGTGAATTTAAGCCGGCCCGGAGGAATTCGGCGTCGGCCGGCGAGGTAAGTTGCAAAACTTGACCTCAGCGGCTCAAGCCGACCGAAATGTAACCGAGTAGGATGCACGCCTGAAAGCGTGCGCCACCAGTGAGGTTTTATGCCAAATCCAAAACGGCGCCATTCTCAGGCGCGCACATCCAAACGTCGCGCCCACGATCATCTGACCGCGCAGTCGCTGTCCGAGTGCCCCAACTGCCACGAGCGCAAGATGCCGCATCGTGCCTGCCCCAAGTGCGGGTACTATAAGGGCCGCGAAGTCATCGAGATCGAAGAAGCTGCCAGCTAACTCGAAATTCGCAGAGGCCAAGGAAACCAAGTTCCCTGGTCTCTGTGCGTCTATGGTTAATCCTCGCCCGCCAGGAGTCTGATACTCTTCTCTCGCAGTGGTAAGTTGCGACTGACAGGCAAGCATGCCGACCATCATCGCTCTTGACGCCATGGGCTCCGATCGGGCGCCCAAACCGGAAGTCGAAGGCGCGATCCTCGCGGCGCGTCACTACGACGTGGAGGTGGTGCTGGTCGGGAAGGAAGAAGTCGTTCGCGCCGAACTGGATCTGCACCGCTTCTGGCGCCGGCTGCCCATCAGCATCGTTGACGCCCGCGAAGTCATCGGCATGCACGAGAAGGCCGCGCAGGCGGTGCGCGCCAAGCGCGACTCCTCGATGCGCGTTGGTCTGCGCCTGGTGCGCGATGGCAAGGCGGACGGCTTCGTCACCGCCGGCAACACCGGGCGCCGGCATGGCCACCGCCAAGATGGTGCTGGGCGCCATCCCCGGTGTGGATCGTCCCGCGCTGGCGGCCGTCTTTCCCACCGCGCAAGGCACCGCGACCATCCTGATCGACGTCGGCGCCAACGTCGATTCCAAGCCGCAAAATCTGCAGCAGTTCGCCATCATGGGCGACGTTTACTTCCGCACGATTTTCGCCGGCCGCTTTGCCAGCGCTGAGCATCCGCGCGTCGGCGTGCTCTCCATCGGCGAAGAAGAGAGCAAGGGCAACGAGCTGACCCGCGAGGCCTACAAGCTCATCAAAGAACTGCCGATGAACTTCGTCGGCAATGTCGAAGGCCGCGATCTCTACAACGGCAAGGCCGATGTGCTGGTGTGCGACGGTTTCGTCGGCAATGTGGCGCTGAAGATTTCCGAAGGCATGGTCGAGACCGTGCGCTTTCTGCTGAAGCAGTCGCTGCAGGCGACCATCACCAGCCAGGTTGGATTCCTGCTGTCGCGCAAGGCGTTCGCGGACTTCAAGAAGCGGCTGGACTACTCCGAATACGGCGGCGCGCCGCTGCTGGGCATCAAGGGCGTGTGCATCGTCAGCCACGGCTCGTCGAATGCAAATGCCATCAAGAATGCGGTGCGCGTGGCCAGCGAGTTCGCCAACAGCAAGCTGAATCGCACCATCGAGGAGCGCATCGCAGAGGCCAGCCGCAAGCTGAACAATCATCACGACGATCACGCAGCCGGCCGAAGCCGGGCCGATCGGCACGCGGTCTGGTGTGAGCCGTGTAGCCCTGCTCTCCTGAGCGACGATCCAAGATGTCACGACCGTAGCAGAATCCTGCTTCGCCCATCTTCATGACCTCAGCACCCCTCTCCATCGCATTTCTGTTTCCCGGACAAGGTTCGCAATCGGTTGGCATGGGCAGCGAACTGGCCGCGCTGTATCCCGTGGCGCGGGAGACCTTCGACGAAGCCGACGCTGCGCTTGGCTACAAGC
This sequence comes from uncultured Acidobacteriaceae bacterium, assembly GCA_963747045.1. Classification (GTDB taxonomy): domain Bacteria; phylum Acidobacteriota; class Terriglobia; order Terriglobales; family Acidobacteriaceae; genus Bog-257. Next base: position 128,903 of record CAVVDN010000008.1, read on the forward strand.
TTTCGCAGCTGTGCTTCGAAGGGCCGGAAGACCAGCTCAAGCTGACCGAAATCACGCAGCCGGCGATCCTGACGGTTTCGGTCGCTGCCTGGCGAGTGCTGCAGTCGAAAGGAATCACGCCGTCGTACGTCGCCGGACACAGCCTGGGCGAATACTCGGCGCATGTTGCTGCGGGGACGCTTGTCGTTTGCCGACGCGGTTCGAACCGTCCGCAATCGCGGCAAGTACATGCAGGAAGCGGTTCCCGTCGGCGTGGGCGCGATGGCGGCGGTGCTGGCACTGCCGAGCGACAAGCTGCAGCAGATGTGCGAAGAGGCTGCCCAGGGCGAAGTCTGCCAGGCCGGCGAACCTGAACTCGCCGGATCAGACCGTGATTTCGGGCAGCAAGGCTGCCGTCGAACGAGCGGCCGAACTGGCCAAGAAGCGCGGGCGCCAAACGCGCCATCATGCTGCCGGTGAGCGCGCCCTTCCATTGCGCACTGATGCAGCCGGCGCAGGACCGCCTGGCCGACGATCTTGCGGCGCTCACGTTTCACAATCCGGAAGTCCCGGTGATGTGCAATGTGGACGCTAGCCTGGTCACAACCGCCGAGCAGGCGCGGATGCGCTTCATCCGGCAAGTCACGGGAGCCGTGCAGTGGGACAAATCGATGCGCGCACTCGCTGCGCTGGGCGTGCAGAGCATTCGTCGAGATCGGGCCGGGAAAAGTGCTGTGCGGCCTGATGCGGCAGATCGATCGCTCGCGCAACTGCCTCAACGTCGAAGACGAAGCGTCGCTGCAGAAAACGCTGAACCACCTGAGCCCGGCCACCACGAAACCGGAGTAGCTGCTCCTTAGGCGTCATTCGACCGGTTCTGGTTGTTTGACGGGTTCGTAGTGGGTCCACCTGGCCATCGCACGTCCATTCACCACTTCCGACTCGAAGCGAACCATGATCGCCTCGCCCGATTTTCGCTGCAACGCGAAGATTCCGGTCATCGAGCCTTCGTTGGCGAACTTGCTGAACAGCGGATCAACATGGGCCCGCGATGGATAGCTGATATCGTCAATGGTCTTTGTAAGCAACTCGGAACGACTGTAACCCAGCAACTCGCAGGCGGAGTCATTGACCCGGACGTAGCGGCGGCGAGAGTCGACTTCTACTTCGGCAGGAGGAAACACAGGGACCATAGTGAAAAGATGCGCATGGGTCGGATTGGTCGCAGCGTAGCTGGAAGTTGACGCTAGATGCCATAGTGCAGCAGGCGGAGGGCGTCTTTGTATTGATCGCGAGCTTCCCTGGCCTGTTTCTCCGCGTCCTGAACCACAAAGTCGGCGCGGTCCCACTTCTCCATCGCGGTCTCGGAGTGGTCCGCATTGGCTAATGCCTCTTCGGCACGAATGGCGGACACCCATTCATCGACCGCCTGTTTGTACTTCTGCTGAAGTTCATCCAATTCTGGCTTTTCCATAGAGTTCGCATGCTAGAGCACCCGCCGTAGCCGGTCAATTACGCAGCCGGAAGATTCAACGAAAATTAACCGTCGTGGCGTTCCCGTCTAGTCATGCTGCGGAGCGGCTTGTGGCATTAATATCGGGAGCATGAAGAAACTTCGGGTAGGCGTGCTGTTTGGCGGGCGCAGCGGCGAGCATGAAGTGTCGCTGCTGTCGGCGGCGTCGGTGCTGAACGCGATCGACAAGACAAAGTACGAAGTGGTTCCGATCGGCATCACGAAAGAAGGCCGCTGGGTCACGGCAGCTCACGCCGAGCGCCTGCTGAAGGGCAAGATCGCGATGCGGCCGAACCTCGCCATCTGCGTGCCGGCGATCCCGAGACAACTTCCGCTGCCGCCGTTCTGGCCCGGGGCGAGGGCGTGGTCGTGCCGCCGATGCCGGGCGAGGACCACTCGTCGCTCGTGCCCTTCGAGACGGACGCTCACCAGCTTCGCGCCGCGCTCAATCCCGTCGACGTCGACATCATCTTCCCCGTGCTGCACGGCACCTTCGGCGAAGACGGCACGATTCAGGGACTGCTGGAGCTGGCCGACATCGCCTACGTCGGCGCGGGCGTGCTCGGCTCGGCCGCGGGCATGGACAAAGACGTGATGAAGCGCCTGTTCCGCGATGCCGGGCTGCCGATCGTGAAGCACGTCACGGTGCTGCGGGCGACTGGCGCGATGCAGCCGAAGAAAGTTCGCAAGCAGATCGAAAGCACGCTGAAGTATCCCGTCTTCGTGAAGCCCGCGAACCTGGGCTCGTCCGTTGGCATCAGCAAGGTTCACGAATCCAGCGAACTCGCCGCGGCAATGGACGAAGCTGCGCGCTTCGACCGTAAGCTGGTGATCGAGCAGGGCGTCGGCGGAAAGAAAGGCAAGGCGCGCGAGATCGAGTGCTCGGTGCTCGGCAACGACAATCCCATCGCTTCCGTGCCCGGTGAGGTCGTGCCCATCAAGGAGTTCTACGACTACAACGCCAAGTATCTGGAAGAAGGCTCGGAGCTGATCATTCCGGCGAAGCTGACCAAAGGCCAAGCAGAAGGAAGTACAGCGGCTCGCGGTCGCGGCATTTCAGGCGGTGGACTGCGCCGGCCTGGCGCGCGTGGACTTCCTCATGGACCCGCGCACGCGGCAAGATGTACGTCAACGAGATCAACACGCATGCCCGGATTTACCTCGATCAGCATGTATCCCAAGCTGTGGGCGGCGACGGGCATCCCGTATTCCGAGCTGATCGACCGGCTGATTCAACTCGGCCTGGAGCGACACGCCGAGAAGAAGGAGAATCGGTATAGCCGATAGAAATGCAAGAATCGGGAAGAGGAAACATGACAGCTGCGCATTCCGATGCATTTGTGTTTTTTGGCGCCACCGGCGACCTTGCCTACAAAAAGATATTTCCTGCTTTGCAATCCATGGTGCAGCAGGGCACGCTGGACGTGCCTGTCATCGGCGTGGCCAAGTCCGGATGGACGATGGAACAACTACGCGAGCGTGCTCGCGACAGCATCGCCAAGAACGGCCCAGGTGTCGATGAGCCGGCTTTTGAGAAGCTCTGCCAATTACTCGATTACCTCGATGGCGACTACGCGGACGATAAGACCTACAGTCAGCTGCGCGCAAAGCTCGGCAAGGCGCAACTACCCACGCATTATCTGGCCATCCCGCCCAGCATGTTTCCGGTGGTGGTTCGCGGGCTGGCAAAGTCAGGTTGCGCAACCAACGCGCGCGTCATTGTGGAGAAGCCCTTCGGGCGCGATCTGTTCTCGGCGCGCAAGCTGAACGAGACCCTCCACCAGGCCTTTCCGGAAGAAAATATTTTTCGCATCGACCATTACCTCGGCAAGGAAGCTGTGGAAAATCTGCTGATCTTCCGCTTCGCCAACAGCTTTCTCGAACCCATATGGAATCGCAATTATGTCCATAGCGTGCAGATCACGATGGCCGAGAAGTTCGGCGTCGAAGGGCGCGGGAAGTTTTACGAAGAGGCAGGCGCAATACGCGATGTGGTGCAGAACCACCTGCTGCAAGTCGTCGCATTTCTGGCGATGGAACCCCCGACCATGATGTATGTCGATTCCGTGCGCGACGAGCAGGTAAAAGTCTTTCGCACGATTCCCCCACTGAATCCGGCCAACATCGTGCGCGGCCAGTTTGACGGCTATCGTGCCGAGAAGGACGTCTCGCCGCATTCCGACGTCGAGACCTTCGCGGCGGTGCGCCTGGAGGTTGACTCCTGGCGATGGGCGGGTGTGCCGTTTCTCATTCGCGCCGGCAAGAACCTGCCGATTACAGCAACAGAAGTGTTCGTCAAGCTACGCAAGCCGCCACTCAGCAGAATGGCCGGCGACCGGAATTACTACCGATTTCGACTCGGACCGGACATCGAGCTCAGTCTTGGCGGTCGCGTGAAGCGTCCCGGCCCGTTAATGGTGCCGATGCCAGTCGAGCTTTCGGCCGTTAAGTACACCAGCAACGACGAGATGGACGCCTATCAGCGGCTGCTGTCCGACGCGATGAAGGGCGATCCGTTGCTGTTCGTGCGTCAGGATGCCGTGGAAGCGGCCTGGGCGATCGTCGATCCCATCCTGGGCGACTGCTGTCCGACAGAGCTGTATCAGCCGGGAACGTGGGGTCCGCCGGACGCTCGCGAACTGGCAGCGGACATCGGCGGCTGGCACGACCCAAGCTGAATGCTGAGAGATTTATTGCAGGGGATGGTGCGAGTCTTCATATGCTGCTGAATCGCTTTGCTGTCGTTAGGGTAGAGCTGGCCTTCAGGCCAGCGTCTAGGCCGTTTCTTTAGGGGTTTGAGTCGGCTTCAGCCGCCGGCACATGTGCCGCCCTGCGGGGCTCGGGCGATCAAAGATTCCATTTTCACAGCCCCGCTGAAGCTCAATGTGTTACAAGGCAATTTCACTGTCTTGCGCATTCGTCTAACAGCGTGAACGCCCGCGAATATTGTTTGGACGTTAGCATTACTTGCAATAAGGCGATGTTACGCGAGCAGAGTGTCTTCCAAATACCTTGCGTGCGCAGGCATACTAGCAAGGGTCGGACATTCATGAGGCGATAAATATGCTAAGAAGCTTGCGCTTCCTTGCTTTGGTGCCTGTGGCGTTATTCGCGATACCCATGCCTGGCTGGGATTTGTCGTACTTGACTTGCGTGAAGGTCGCCAGATCGGAACATGGGAAGGTTGTAGCGGTAGCGGATACGCACTGGGAACCAGTGAAGAACTCACCCGCAGTCAAGGCAACAAAGGTCACCTTCCAAATCTTTCGAGAGGCGGAATTTTCTGGCATCGGCAAACTCAACGCGCCGATAACATTCTGGGAAGACCCGCCAAGCTGGACGGTCACGCTGGACGGCGATCGTGCTGAAGGCTGCCTCATCCCGCTCGTATCCGAAGTCGGCCAATATCTGGTTCTCTTGAGCGAGGCGGGTAGCCTTACTTCTCAAAAAATCGTTATGCGGTTATACAAAGGGCCCAGTAGAACTGCTCCTGAGGATCAGTGGGGCCGCGGGGTCTTCATCAAAGATTTGTCGCTGAAGGATATTTCGCCAGGATGGCAGACACCCCCAGGCCCGGTGACCCACACAGTTCAATGGTTTGCCGGCGGCACTTTCAATTGGGGAAGAGATAATCAGTCGCTACTGTTCAAGAGCGGCTGGGGCGACAGCGTCAGCATCGACCTTGAGACAGGATCGGTCACCAACTGCAACAGAGAAAAAGTGCACGCATGTACGGGATACTGAGGGGACTGCCATTTCTTCAAGCTGTACAACGGTTGGCGTAATCAAGGCAATTACATCAACGACCCAGCCCAGGGCGCGCCTGCAAGGCGCGCCCGATTCAGTACCGCAACGCGACTTAGGCGTTGATCGCCATGCCGAAGACGGCGTTGGCGGCGTCCAGCATCGCCTCGGACAACGTGGGATGCGCATGAATGATGTTGGCCAGATCTTCTGCCGTGCACTCCATCTCCAGCGCCACGACGGACTCGGCAATCAACTCGGTCGCGTTCGGTCCGATGATGTGAACGCCGAGGATCTCGCCGTACTTAGCGTCGGTGACGATCTTCACGAATCCCTCGTGCTGGCCAACGATGCTGGCGCGCGAATTCGCGGTGAACGGGAACTTGCCCGACCTTCACGTCGTAGCCCTGTTCCTTCGCCTTGGCTTCGGTGAGCCCGACGCTGCCGATCTCGGGATGGCAGTAGGTCGCATTCGGAATGCGCGCGGGATTGATCTTCTTCGCAGGCTTGCCGGCGATGTGGGTGACGGCGACGATGCCTTCCATCGCTCCCGCGTGCGCCAGTTGCGGATATCCCGCGACGATGTCGCCGATGGCGTAGATGCCCGGCTCGGCGGTGCGCATGTAATTCGTCGGTCTTCACGAAGCCGCGTTCGACCTCGATCTTGGTCTTCTCGATGCCGACGTTATCGGTACGCGGAGCGCGGCCGACGGCGACCAGAACCTTGTCGGCCTCGATCTTCTGCTGCTTGCCATCCGCGGTGAAGGTCACGCCCACGCCGTCTTGGTGTTCTCGACCTTCTCGACCTTGGCGTTCACGAAGCCGTTGATGCCGCGCTTGCGATAGACGCGCATCAGCTCCTTGGAGACGTCTTCGTCCTCGACCGGCACGTAGCGCGGCAGCATCTCGAGGATGGTCACATCCGCGCCGAACGACTTGTAGATGCTGGCGAACTCCACGCCGACCGCGCCCGAGCCGATGACGATGAGCGATTTCGGAATTCGTCAAGGCTCAGTACCTCGATGTTGGTCAGGATTGCGATCGTCGGGGTGCAGGCCGGGCAGAATGCGGGCGACCGAGCCGGTGCAAAGGATGACGTTCTTTGCTTTGATCGTCGACTTGTCCGCTCTGCCCTCGACGTCGACGGTGAGGATACCGTCGCTTGCGCCGGGCCGGTCAGCTTGCCCGTAGCCCTGGATCACGTCGACTTTGTTCTTCCTCATCAGGAACTGTCAGGCCCTTGGCGTGCTTGTCGACGATGCCCTGCTTGCGCTTCTGGATCGTGGCCCAGTTCAGCGGTCACGCCTGCTGTGTTCTCCAGGCCGAGTTCGTCGCCGTCTTTCACGTGGTCGAAGACTTCGGCATTGAACAGCAGCGACTTAGTCGGAATGCAGCCGACGTGCAGGCAGGTGCCGCCCAGGTAGGGGTCTTTTTCGATAAGGGCTGTCTTAAGGCCCAGTTGGCCGGCGCGGATGGCCGCAGTGTACCCGGCAGGTCCGCTGCCGATAATGGCGACATCGTAGATAATGTCGGCAAGTGCGTGCTCCGTTCTGAATGATGATGAATCGAAGAACTGCTCGTCTATTACGTGCAGGACAGGCCCTAAACGGTGCTCCACGCCCTCTCTACGTGAAATAGACGCTACTGACAAACTGATGATTGTAAATCAGGAAAGAAGCAGAAGAGGGTCGATTCCTGGCGATTCCTTCAGTGCTATGCTGGCCGTAGTCTTCCCATGAAGCGTGATGTCGAAGATGCTCCCGTAACGCTTGAAACCCCACCATCGCCGCGCCGCTTGGGGGTGAGGTTCGTCGGCAAAGCGCTGTTTGTTCTGCTGATTATCCTGGCCGGGATCGCGGGCGCTCTCTCAGGCCTGCTTCTGGTGTACTCAACCGACCTGCCGCAAGTGACCGAACTGGAGCATTATCGTCCCAGCACGATCACCCAGCTTTACGACGACCACGACCAGGTGATTGGCCAATTCGCTTTGCAGCGGCGGGTGATTGACAGCTACAACGATTTTCCCAAGGTGCTGCGCGACGCGCTTATCTCCACCGAGGACAAGGAATTTGAGCAGCATTGGGGCGTTGACGTCTGGCGCGTCTTCGGCGCGGCATGGCGCGATGTCGTGCTGGACAGCCGTGCGCAGGGCGCTTCAACGCTCACCATGCAGCTGGCGCGTAACCTGTTCCTCTCCCCCGACCGCAACTTCCGCCGCAAGATGCAGGAGGTGATGCTGTCGATCCAGATCGAACGGCGCTTCACCAAGCCGCAGATCTTCACGCTCTACGCCAACCAGATTTACCTCGGGCATGGAGTCTATGGGTTCGAGGCCGGCGCCAATTACTACTTCAGCAAGAAAGCTAAAGACCTGACGCTCGAAGAAGCAGCCGTGCTGGCTGGACTTCCCAAGGCGCCGAACTATTATTCGCCCATCAACAATCCTGAGCGCTCTCTGCGCCGCCGCAATCTCGTCATCAACAACATGCTGGAGGACGGCAAGATCACCGCGGCCGAGGCGCAGCGTGCAAAGAGCGCTCCTCTGGTGCTGAAGCTGCAAGCGGACACCAACGACATCGCTCCCTACTTTGTCGAGGAGATCCGCCAGTATCTCGAGAAAAAATACGGCGCCGAGGAAGTGCACGAAGGCGGCCTGCGCGTCTATACAGGCCTCGATCTGGAGTTGCAGCAGACCGCGCAGCAAGCGGTGCGTGATGGGCTGGCGGCGTACGAGCGCCGCCACGGCTGGAAGGGAAACTTGCTGAACGTGATCGCGAACGGCGATTCGCTGGCAACCTATCGGCACGTTGATTGGGACGGCGTTATTCGGCAAGGCAGCTATGTGCACGCCTTGGTCACCGATGTGGAGCCGATGGCAGCGACCGTGAAGTTCGGCAACTATGAGGCGCGTCTTGGACCGGAAGAGATCAAGTGGACGCATCACAAATCGCCCCAGGAGTTTCTGACGGCCGGTGACCTTGTCTACGTCAAAGTGGAAGAACTGAACGGCGCCGTAAGCCGTGTGTCCCTGCAGCAGGAGTCCGGTGTACAAGGGGCCTTGCTTGCTCTCGATAACTCGACTGGCGACATCAAGGCCATGGTTGGCGGGCGCGATTTCGAGCAATCGAAGTTCAATCGGGCCACGCAGGCGTTGCGCCAGGTCGGCTCGTCCTTCAAACCCTACATCTATACGGCCGCCATCGATGAGGGGCTCACCCCCGACGACACTGTGCTGGACGCGCCCATCACCTTCAACACGGCCTCCGGGCCGTACACGCCGCACAACTATGACGGCAAGTTTGAAGGCGTCATCACCTTCCGTCACGCGCTGGCGGAGTCGCGCAACATCCCCGCACTGAAGGTGACGGAACGCGTCGGCGGCATCAAAACCGTGATCGACTATGCGCGCCGGTTCGGCATCACCTCGCCTCTGCTGCCGTATTTACCGATTGCGCTGGGCGCGGCCGACATTACGCTGGCGGAGCAGACAGCCGCGTTCACCACCTTTCCCAACGACGGCGTACGCATCACGCCGCGCTACATTCGCAAAGTCACCGACTACGATGGCCGGGTCCTGGAAGAAAACTACCCGGAGGTGCACGACGTAGTCAGCGCTCGCACCGCCCGCATCATGGTCAGCATGTTGCGCGAGGTGGTGCTCCACGGCACGGGTTATGCCGCCAGCAAGCTGAATCATCCCCTGGGCGGAAAGACGGGCACGACCAACGACTTCACCGACGCGTGGTTCGTCGGCTTCTCGCCGTCGATCACCTGCGGCGTCTGGGTCGGTTACGACGAGAAGAAGACCTTGGGCAACAAAGAAACCGGCGCCATGGCAGCGCTTCCCATCTGGATGGACTTCATGCGCGTGGCGCTGGTGGGACGCGAGTCGGAAGATTTCGCCGCTCCGCCTCCGACGACGCCCGCGGCGGTCGCGCAAAAAGTAGACACGCCCGGCGGCCAGGCTGGCGATAGCGAGGCGCACTGATGCGGCGCTTCTTTCGCTGGCTGCTGCGCGTGCTGGTGCTGCTGGTGGTTTTCGTGGGCTCGATGCTGACTGCCATGCGCTTCGCCATCCATGGCCGCCAGACGACGATTCCCAAAGTTATAGGTCTCACGCAGGGACAGGCAGAGAAGCTATTGGCCGACCACGGTCTGGTGCTCGAGGAAGGTGATCGCTACTTCAGCTCCGATATACCGCAAGACCGTGTAATGTCGCAGGCGCCGGCGCCGGGCGCGCAGGTGCGTCGCGGCTGGCATGTTCGCGTGGCCGAGAGCATGGGACCACAGCGCGTGATGATCCCCGACCTCGTAGGTAACAGCGAGCGAGCAGCCGAGATCAACATCCGCCGCCGCGGTCTGGAGCTAGGGAGTATCGCATCCGCGGAGATTCCAGGAGCCCCGGGGGATCAGATTGTGGCGCAGAGTCCGCCGGCAAATGCGGTCAACGTCTCCGAGCCGAAGATCAGCATTCTGATGGCTGCGCCGGAGGACCGCCCGTCGTTTGTGATGCCCGATCTCGTCGGTCAAGGCGAAGATGCCGCCATTGACGCGATCGTGAACGCGGGACTTCACGTCGCAGGCATTGCGACGCAGCCCGCGCCACCGCCCTCGCAGAGCGGCACTCAAACCGTTCCCGCGGGCACACGCATGGTGGTGAAAACGACACCGGCGGCAGGAGCAAGAGTATTTCAGGGGCAAGGCATCGGACTGGAAGTAACGCAGTAGTGGCCTAACCAATCAAAGCAGCCGCCAACTCTCGCCACTCCTTCAGCGGCAGCGACTTGGGATCTGCGGGAAGCACCTGGATGCACACGTGGCTTGCACCTGCGTCACGATGCTCGCGCACTCGCCGGCTTACGGTCTCCACGTCACCCCATGCGATGACGGCATCAATCAGCCGATCGCTGCCTCCAGTCCGGCAATCGGCTTCGGTGAAACCTAACCGCAGGAAGTTATTCGTGTAATTCGGTAGAGTGAGATAGAACTTCAGAAAGGCACGCGCGATCTCCCGCGCCTTGGCCGTGTCGCGCTCGACCACCACAGCTTGTTCCACGCAAAGCCAGGGATCAGCGCCCAAAATCTTGCGAGCGGTCGCGGTGTGTTCTGGAGTCACGTTGTAGGTATGAGCGCCATTGGAACGCTGGGCGGCCAGTTCCAGCATTTTGGGACCCAGCGCCGCCAGCACGCGGTACATCGCTTGCGGAAGAACACTGTTGTAAGGCGCCTGGTCCATCGCATCGAGGTAGTCCCTCATCTTAGCTACCGGCTTCTGATACTCATGGCCACGCAGGCGCTCCACCAGAGGAATGTGGCTCACACCCAGTCCGAGAACGAAACGATTGCGATAGGCTTCACTCAAGGTTCTTTGTGCATTCACCGCCGTAACGGGGTCGCGCCCGTAGATGTTGGTGATGCCTGTCGCCACCACAATGCGGGACGAGGCTGAAAGCAAGAGACCGGCCTGGGTCAACGACTCGCGCCCCAAGCCTTCGCTGTACCACACCGCGCCATAACCAAGCTGCTCCAGTTCGGCGACGGCTTCCTTGAGTTTGCCTGCAGGCTGGGGCTCGAAATTACCGGTCCAGACTCCGATATGCTTTAAATCCAAAGAGTTGTTCATCGTGGTCAGCTTCTCCGGGAGATTCGATGAGGCCGCGGTGAATTCGTTCTGCCTACAACTCCGCCGCGATAATCGCGTCGACTTCGATCTCCACCATCATCTCCGGCGCCACGAAGCCCGTGACCTCGACCATGGTAGCCACCGGTCGAATGTGGCGGAAGACTTCGGCATGCGCCTTGCCGACCTTCTCCCATTGACTGATATCAGTGACGAAAACCCGCGTGCGCACCACGTCGCGAAAGCCCGCCCCAGCCTGCTCCAGCGCCCGGCCGATGTTCTTCAACGCCTGCACTGCCTGCGCGTAGATGTCGCCCTCGCCGACAATCTTGCCATCTGGACCTGTCGCCACCGTGCCCCCAACCGAGACGAATGGCCCGACTTTCACCGCGCGTGAAAAGCCGACGATTGGTTCATAGGGTGAATTGCCCGCGATATTCCGCCGCTCCATGGATCCCTCCCACCAGATTTAGAAGTCATCTCCGTGCACAGCGACTCAGTTTTGCCGGCGCGGGTTGTCTTGCGATTTTGGCAGTCGACCCGGTCTTGTGCTGCCACTCATGTCGAACCCAGCTTCTTGTTCAGCAGCAGCAAACCAAACCCGCGCAAATTGCCCTCAAAAGAAACAGGCCCCTGGCCGCCGTAATTGCGCGCACCATTGCGCGCGAAACCGGGTTCATAGGAATGAACCTGACTGTGTAACCCTCCGCGCGAGTAACTGTTGCGTGTCGGGAAGAACTGAGGTATCTAATCGCATCACACAGCGTCAGAGGAGTACTGGGGGCAAGAACTAAGCCATGATTCCAGAATCGCATCCGCTGCAGGAACTGTTCACCGAATTGGTTCACCAGCACTTCGATCGTGACATCGGCTTGCGCGATCCGGAGATGCAGGACTACATCGCCAACGTCCTGAGCGAGTTTTGCGAGGTGGAACAGCTGTTCAAATTGCGCAACGCCAATGGTCGCCCGCTCGACGATGTCGGCGCGATGTTGCTGGAGGCTGATCCGGTTTACGGACCGGCGCCGTCCTTCGACCGCGAGCGCCAGGTGCGCAAGCACATTGGCGACTACACGCTATTCCTCTCCGGAATGTTCCCCGAGAGCATTAATCACTTCCGTATGCGCCGTCAGCGTTTGGAGAATTTCGTCGAGCTCATCAAGGCCGGCAAAGAGAGCTACTACATCGTCTCGAAGTTCGATCAGTTCGAGTACGCCAAGCTTGCGCCCCTGTTCAGCAAATTGGCGAGCGAGTTTGAATCCTGCGTGTACGGCTTGAACCTGGTGAAGGGCGATTTAGAAGAGATGCAACACCCCATCACGCGACGCGCGAATGACATCGTGATGTAGTTTTCATTCCTCGACGCAAGAGCTGCGTTCCGCGGGCTGTTGCTTGCGCTCCGTCAACCACTTACCCCTTAAGGCTGCTTTATACTGAGATCACCAAAAACGGCGGCTGAGCCCCGCCTGGATTCAATTACCCGGATGGCGACAATCACCACACCTCAACCGGCGCAAAGCGCAGACTCGCCCGAAGTACGGCGCTACAACCGTATCCAGCGCTGGCTGAGCCTCAGCGACACCGCAATCGGTTTCGCGTTGCTGGTCGTGCTCCTGGTCACCGGGTGGACGGGCAAACTGCGCGACTGGTCCTACCAGGGCGCGGGCCAGCATTACTTCTTCGCCGTGTTTCTGTACGTGCTGATGTTCTCGATCATCGCGAAGCTGCTGAGCTCGCCTTTCGATTTCGTCGGCTTTCGCCTGGAGCGCCAGTACCATCTCTCCAATCAGAAACTTCGCGGCTGGCTGTGGGACGAGTGCAAAGGGTGGCTGCTTTCGCTGGTGCTCGGGACCATCATGGTCGAGCTGGTGTACGGCATCATCCGCATCGCGCCCCAGCGCTGGTGGATTATCGCTTGGGCCGTGTTCATCGGCCTGTTTCTGCTGATGGCGCAGCTTGCGCCGGTCGTGCTGATGCCCATCTTCTACAAGTTTGAGCCACTGGCCAATGACAGCCTGCGCGAGCGGCTGACGAAATTAGGCGAGCGCGCCGGCACGCGGGTGCGTGGCGTCTACGAATGGAAGCTCTCCGAGAAGTCCAACAAAGCGAACGCTGCCCTGACGGGTCTGGGCTCGACGCGGCGCATCATCCTTGCCGATACCCTGCTGCAAAACTACAGCGAGGACGAGATCGAGGCTGTCCTGGCGCATGAACTCGGCCATCACGTGCACAAGCACATCCTGAAAGGCATTCTGACGCAGGTCGGGATTACGTTCTTTGGATTCTGGCTCATCAACGTCGTGCTACGTTTTGTGCTGGCGAAAGAGTGGTTCCCCGCGCTCGACCCGCGCTTATACGACTTCGCCAATCTGCCGCTGATTGTGCTGGTGGCAACCGTCCTAGGGTTCGTGCTCATGCCGGCGCTCAATGCGCTCTCGCGACATCATGAGCGGCAGGCCGATCGCTACGCCTGGGAGAACACGCCGGCCATCGAGCCCTTCATCACCGCCATGCAGAAGCTTGCCGATCAGAACCTGGCAGAACGCGAACCAAACCGGTGGATCGAGATGTTCTTCCACTCGCACCCGTCAATTGGCAAGCGGGTCAAGGCAGCGCAGGCGTGGGCCGGCAAACACCAAGTGGAACAAACAGCATAGATCCCGCCGCACGGGGGCAGCGCTTCGAAACTCTCGAACGTGAACCGGTGTCTGCTAGATTGTGCCGCAAATGCCGAATTCGCTCACTCGTCGGCTGATCATCGCTGTTGCCGGCGTACTGCTTGCCTTAGTGCTCGGCGGAATTGGCTACCGTCATTACCTGGTGCATACTGCTAACTCGCTGCTTGAAGAGGTAAAGGCGCTCAGGATAGGCAAATCTGATTTTGCAGAGGCGATCACGATCGCGCGGAAATATCGCCGATTTCGCATCTATGGCAATGCCTCCGTTCCGGCTTCAGTCGATCCCGCCGAAAACGTATTCCCCGAGAACATCTGTACGCCGGACCGCTGCTTTTTCGAATTTGTCATCGATAATCGCCCTCTTTCAAATCTAAGGATTATCCATGCTGCCGCCTTCACGGCAGCATTCGCTGTACTACATGGGAAGGTGCAATACGTTACTTTTCGCTTGGTCGGAGGGCCTAGCCCTGGGGTTTTCGGAGGCATCGTAGAGGAGCTCAGCGTCCCGAGCGATCTCGATCTGCGAACTTTTCCTGCTTCTATCCCCGCGCCTTATGTGTTCGTAAGGTTGACGCCCTCAACTCCAAACTCGATTCGGGAGCATGCATTCGCATTAAATTTGAATTGCTTGGCGTCAGCAGGTTGCGCCGAGCCCTGCGATTACTTGCCTCAGGCTTGGAAGGATTGGACTGGGGAATTAGGCGACAACGAATGGGGCGCCGCGTTGCACGCTGCCTATCCGCGGTGCCCCTAGCGTGCCGTGGATTCGTTCAAGATGCGTTCCACCCTCTGCAAATCCTCTTCCGTATCCACTCCCACGGTGTCGTACGGCGTCTCGGCGACGTGGATCGCGATGCCGTTCTCCTGAAACCGTAGCTGCTCCAGCCGCTCGCTGCGCTCCAGCTCCGACTCCGGCCAGTCGACAGAAAGCATCGAGCGCCGCTTTGCGATAGGCGTAGAAGCCAAGATGCTTGTAGCGGCGCACGGCGCCGTTCCGGTCGCGATCGAACGGAATCGTTGCGCGCGAGAAGTAAAGTGCCCGTCCGTCCAGAGCGGTCACGACCTTCACTGCATTAGGATTGTCGACGTCCTCCGCTGAGCAGGGCGTCTTCAGCGTGCCAACTGCGACATCGTCGCGCTCCATCAGCGTAAGCAGCACATCCAGATGCTCGCGCCGCGCCAGCGGTTCGTCTCCCTGCACGTTGACGTAAACGTCGGCGGCCACGGTCTGCGCCACTTCGTTTACGCGGTCGGTCCCGCTGCGGTGCTCCGGCGAAGTCATTCGATAATTCCAGCCGTTCTGGCGGCAGACTTCGGCGATCTCCTCGGAATCGGTCGCGACGATCACGTCCTGCAGCCTGGAGCAGCCACGCGCCGCCGCATACACCCAGGCGAGCATAGGGCGGCCGGCAATCTCGCGTAGCACTTTGCGCGGCAGCCGTGTCGAGGCCAGACGCGCGGGAATAATGGCGATAGCGTTCACACACTTAGTCTCATTCTCAGAGACAGATGTGACAAGAGGCATCATGGGAATTGGCCGCCCGAGCCAAAACAGGGCGCGTACGGGGCATCCAGGCGGAGATTGCTCCCTGGCGATGAGCGAAAAGCGAGTTGCGAAAAGCGAAGAAAGCTCAGTGCTGACTGCTGAGTGCTGACTGCCGAGTGCCGGATGCTCAGCACCTTGCGAATTGACCGCAACCAATTGCGAAAAATAGAATCAATCACTTAGGACGATTGTGGGGACCGCGGTGCCTCTCTACGAATACCAGTGCAAGAAGTGCCATAGCCTGACGGAGCGGATCCAGAAGTTTTCCGATCCACCCCTCACCACCTGCCCGCATTGCGGGGGCGAATTGGAGCAACTGATCTCAGCCCCAGCCGTGCAGTTCAAGGGCTCGGGATGGTATGTGACCGACTACGCCCGTAAGTCGGGCAAAGGCGGGTCGGGCAGCAATGGCAGCTCCGGATCGGGCCCATCTTCCAGCTCTGGCAGCGAATCGAAGGCCTCCTCCGAAAAGAGCACATCCAGCTCCGAGTCGAAGACCAAGGACTAGGCAAAGAGGCTCCGCCCGCCCGTCACAAGGATATGTGATGCCCGTCGCTATTTGAGGAGCATCGAAACGGTAAAATCATCGAGTTCGAACACTCGTTCGTTCACCCTGGGTTGATCCGAATTTATCGTCGCTTTCCGACAGGAGGACCGGTCATGCCGAAGGACGCTTTGACCATCACCGACCAACGCACCAATCAAACCATTGAAGCACCCATCGAGCACGAAACCATCCGTGCCATGGACCTGCGCAAGATCAAGGCCAAGCCCGACGATTTCGGGATCATGACCTACGATCCCGCATTCATGAACACTGCATTCTGCAAGAGCAGCATCACTTTTATCGACGGTGACAAAGGCATCCTTCGCTACCGCGGTTACGATATCGAGACGCTGGCCGAGCACTGCAACTACCTGCAAGTGGCGTATCTGCTCCTGTACGGCGAGTTGCCGACTCCACCGCAGGAAAAAGATTGGGTGTGGGAGATCACGCACCACACCATGCTGCATGAGAGCACCAAGCACTTCATCGACGGCTTCCGCTATGACGCTCATCCCATGGGCATCCTGGTAAGTACGCTGGCCGCCCTGTCGACGGTTTATCCCGAAGCCAAGAACATTCAAGATCCGGTGAACCGCCAGAAGCAGATCGTTCGTCTGATCGCGAAGTTGGCAACGTTAGCGGCGTACGCCTATCGCCATCGTCGCGGATATCCCTATGTCCATCCCGACAACGATCTCAGCTACACCGAAAACTTCATGAACATGCTGTGGAAGATGACGGAGCCGAAGTATCTGGCCAGCCCGGTCATCGCGCGCGCGCTCGACGTGCTCTTCATCCTGCACGCCGATCACGAGCAGAACTGCAGCTCGACCACCATGCGCGTCATCGGCAGCGCGCAGACCGACCCTTATCTTTCGATGGCAGGGGCTGCTGCTGCTCTCGCCGGTCCGCTGCACGGCGGCGCCAACGAGGAAGTGCTGAAGATGCTGGATGAGATCGGCTCGGTGAAGAACATCCCGGCTTACATCAAGCGCGTGAAAGCGGGCGAGATCAAGCTGATGGGATTCGGGCATCGCGTTTACAAGAATTACGATCCGCGCGCCCGCATCATCAAGGCGGTCGCCAACGAGGTGTTCGAGGTCACCGGCCGCAACGAGCGGCTCGACACCGCCCTGGAGCTGGAGCGCATCGCGCTGGAGGACGATTACTTCGTCACCCGCAAGCTCTATCCGAACGTCGACTTCTATTCGGGCATCATCTACCAGGCCATGGGCTTCCAGCCCGATATGTTCACCGTGCTGTTCGCGATTCCGCGAGCCGCCGGCTGGCTGGCGCAGTGGAACGAGATGGTGCAGGATCCCGAGCAGAAGATCGCGCGTCCACGGCAGATCTACACCGGCATCGACCAGCGCAAGTTCCCAACAGCCAAGGAAGAAGAGAAGAACGCGGTCAAGGTCGGATAGTTTTGCATCAGGGCACGCTTTCAAGGGTGCCGTACGATAGGCAGTTGGGATTGGGCTTCAGCTCTTGCAGGGGCTGAAGCCCTCGTCTTTTGGGGATTGAACAGCACGGCTCAAAGCCGTGCCCTGATAAAGACTGGCTGCTACGGGCAACAAGCGGCGATCGCTACCACGCCCGACGCGGCCCACGCAGGACTCGCGCCGGCAGGAAGATAATCGCTTTCACCAGCTCCAGCACTCCTTCAACAGCGATTCCAAGAATCCGGAACGGCAGCAGAATCAGCCAGATTATGGGATAGAGCACCAGGAACAGCAGCGCCAACGGCCAGCAGAAGAACAGCAGGATGCACCACAGTAAGAAGGCAAGCATAACGGCACCTGTTTGAACCTGTACCGAGATACGGGGCGTTGCCGGCAAAAGTTCCCTCGTCAGGCCGCTCGGGTGTCCTCCCGGCCCAGCACGTCACACGGAAGCGTTTCATGGCTCACAGGGCGCACCTTAGGATCAGGAGTTACTATGGAAACCACCCCGGAGGTCCATATGATCCGCGAAGATATCCTTCAGCAATTTCCCGAGTTGTTCGGCACGAAGAAGGTCAATGGCCGAGACGTTAATGTCGAAGAGACCATTGCGACGCTTACCCGAGAACTGCGTCCTGCCATTGCGGAAGTCTTGAATGCCCGCCGCGCGCTGCTGGCCAGCCCGGAACCGGTGCGCACAAAATACGCCTGGCCGAAGTGGGAGGAATCCTTTGCCGACCCGATCGATGGAAAACCGTGGACATTTCGCCAGATCGTCCAGGGCCTGATCGACAACTTCGTGGACCGTAGGAGCGAATGGGCCTGGCGGCTTAACGACGAGGTTCCCATCCCGGCGGACGTCCATCCGCTCGACAACCCCGGGCTCGAACTTACCGGGCCTTGGCATCCTCTCGATATGGCCTTCAACGCTCTGAATAGCGCTGCGCCCATGAACATGCCGGACTTCGAAGACGCCTCCCCGGCGCACTTCCAGCCGCTTGGTGAAGGCAAAGGGCAACAAGTGGGGATTTTCTCGGCACTGCAGAATGCAAAAGAGATTTTCGAGGGTCGCTGGACCAGCAAGTCCTACGATGTGGTCAAGAAGGGCAAGACGCGGTCGTACAAGATTGATCGCGAACCGGCGAAGTGGCCGACGCGGCTGGTCCGCCCGCCCAGCATTCACATTGTTTACGAACAATTCATGGTCGACGACCAGCCCGTTCCCGGCATCGTCGCGCTGGTCGTGATCTGGGCGCTCAACAACTACGACGCCCTGAAGCGCCTCGGAACCGGCATCTACTTCTATATCCCGAAAATACAAACTCCCCGGGAAGCACTAGTCGTCGAGAAGTTGCTGTCGCGAGTGGAAGGGATCATTGGCATTCCCGCCGGGACCTTCAAGATCAAGATTCTCTACGAGGAGGGCAACGGCGGCCGCTATCTGCCGGCCATCGCTTGGACCTTCCGCCGGCGTCTGCTGGGAACAAATGTAGGCCGCTGGGATTATCTTGGCAGCCTCATCGAAATGTGGAAAGACGATCCCAAGGGAATCTTCCCCGATCCCCAAACCATCGGCATGGCCGCGCCCAACATGATTGCCTACCAGCTCTACAACGCTCAGGTGATGCTGATGGCGGGCATGAAGAAGGGCGATCTCACGCAGGGTGCTCCCATCGGCGGTATGGCGGCGGTGATGATGTACCAGGCGGCCGACGTCTATGGCCGGTCGCGCTACAACCCGGTTGCCATGCGGGCTGTCGTAATCGACAAATTGCGCGAGCGGCTGCTGGGATTGATGTTTGTGCCCGATGAGACGGTTCCGACAGGCAAGCCGGTAACGCTTGACGAAATCCTCGCCGGAAGCGTCAAAGGACGGCTCTACGAAGGACGGCTCTACGACTGCTATCGCCAAAGCTGGGTCGCCAGTCCGGAAGCCGCCTATGTGGCCGCAGGAAACGGGCCGCTGCGCGCTCCATTGCAGCAACTGCAAGCGCTCGTGGATGCACCACGCGAGACGGTCGACGCCAACGGCAAAGCGGTTCCTTCGGTTGCCAGCGGTCTGGCGGAATCGGAGCGCGCCGTGCTCGAGTCGCGCGGGCTGCTGAATTCCGCCGGCAAGATAACTCCCAACGTCATTCGCAAGAAAGATGTGGACGCGCCCGAGAAGCTGCTCAGCCCGGAATTGTGGGATGCCATCTACGGCGTACCGCCCGGCGACGTCACCATCGAACACATCCAGCATGCGTTCTACATGGCTGCGAATTACGGATTCCAGATCCTGAACGGCAACTTTGCTGCCGCCATCGATGATTACGAACTCAAGCAGCGCTTCATGAACGATCTGGCCACCTATCGCATCGACGTGTCGTGGTTGTGGACAATTGCCCATCACCAAGCGGTTATCACCAAGGACGGATACCTGCAGCGTTCGGTGCTGACGGAAGACGGCGTCGTTCTGGCGCCAAGCAAGGAGCAGATAAAAGCGGGCACGCGCTTCACTCCGGAGCTGTTCCAGAAGATGTGGGACTATCACAACGAATGGACAGCGGAATTCTTCGCCGAACTCGACCGCCGCGGTGATCCCGGGCGCTTCGATCGCGGCAAGGCGCCAGTCATCATGGAACTGCTCAAACGGCAACTGCTCTCGGAAAAATATATCCAGCACAGCGCGCGCGTTCTGTTCATCCTGGCGCAGGCCAGCGAGGCCGAGCGGGAAGGAATCCTCGAAGCGATCTTCGGGCCTTCGCGTGAGGAGGTCGTGAAGCGGGTTAAAGCAGGAACAATGAAGCCCGCCGCCCTGGCCGCCCACGATTATGTTTATGACATTCTTCCCGTGGGCAAGGAGCAGCTCGCCGCGGTGTAGTACGGCGCCACGAATTCGCGGGCCTTTATTTCGTGGATTTCCACAGCCAATCACCGCTTCTTTCCTCGTCGGAGAGATTCGGTGCAAAACTGAGCCTCGACCCGATTGCGTCTCCGACTCAGTTAGCATTACATTGCAATTCGTGACTACAGCGAACGAGACTTGTGCCCTGTGTGGCGGCAGCGGCTGGCGAACTATCGAGCACGGCAAGGAGCGCGAGGCTGTGCGCTGCGACTGTCGCGTGCAGAGTCGCGCGGAACGGCTGCTCGCGGCGGCGCACATTCCGGCCCGCTACGAGCACTGCGAGCTGACCTCATTCCAGTACGATCCCGATGACAAGCGCCAGGGGAGCATCGTGCAGGCAAGAAACTTTGCCGGGCGCTTCGTTGAGGAGTATCCGGTCGAGAAGACGGGCCTGCTTTTCGTTGGTTCGGTCGGCGTAGGCAAGACGCACCTGGCTGTCGGCATCATCAAGGCGCTGATTCGTGACAAAGGAATTCGCTGCCTGTTCTGCGATTATCGCGAACTGCTGAAGCAGATTCAGAATTCCTACAATCCGTCGGTGCAGGCAACCGAAATGGAAGTCTTGCGCCCGGTGTTTGAGACCGAGGTGTTGGTCCTCGATGAGCTCGGCGCCGTCCGCAGCACCGAATGGGTGTTCGATACCGTCAACTACATTCTCAACAGCCGCTATAACGCCAACCAGACGACGCTCATCACGACCAACTTCCCCGATGCGCCGGAGGACACCGGCCGTGAGGTCGACAATCTTCGCACTCCCAGTGCAACCGAGCGCGCCGCCCGCAGTGAAACCCTCGGCGACCGCATTGGCGAGCGAATGCGCTCACGCCTGCATGAGATGTGCAAGAAGGTCGAAATCCAAGGCGCGGACTACCGGCAGCATTCCAAGCAGGCGCAATTCCAGCGCATCACCGCACCTAACCGGCTCTCGCTGCGTAATAGTAAAGGCTGAGCTGCGCTTCTCCGTGATCTCCGTGCCTCCGTGGTGAAATAATTGCTTCGTGCCCGCGCAGTCATTTGAGTTCACGCCCGAGCGCGATTCCGAGCTGTTCGCCGCCGCTCCGGCGAGCGCCGCCGTGTTTGTGCTTCGCGGCGATGCGGGAAGCGAGCCCTACGTCAGCAAGAGCTCGAACCTGCGCCGGCGTCTGCAGCGCTTGCTCGGCACGGTCGACGGCCAAAGCCGCAAGCTCAACCTTCGTGACCGTGTGCGTCTGGTCGAATGGACCCCCGTCGGCTCCGACTTCGAGGCTTCCTTTCAGCTTTACAGCACGCTGCGCCGCGAATTTCCCAAGACCTACGACAAGCGCCTCCGGCTGCGTTTCGCTCCGCTGATCAAGCTCATCTTCGACAATCCCTACCCGCGTGCGACGGTCACGACCCGCATCAGCGGACTGCGTGGCAACGCGCAATACTACGGGCCGTTCTTTACCCGCGTTGCGGCGGAGAAATTTGCCAACGACGCCCTCGATCTCTTCAAGATGCGTCGCTGCGTCGATGATCTTCATCCGGACCCGGCGTTTCCTGGCTGCATTTATTCCGAGATGAAGATGTGCCTCGCGCCATGCTTCAAAGGCTGCAGCGACGAGGAGTACGCGACGGAGGTTGAACGTGTGGAGCAATTCTTCCAGACACGAGGCCATTCGCTGATCCGCGACGTTGCAGAGCAGCGCGATCAAGCCTCGGCGAGCCTTGATTTCGAAGCTGCTGCGGCGCTGCACGCACGGCTGGAGAAAGTTAAGACCGCCACTTCGCAGCTCCCCGAGATCGTTCGCCGGCTCGATGACCTCAATGGCGTTCTCGTGCAGCCCTCGTCGGAACGAGAATCCGTGGCGCTGTTCAAGATCGTCGCCGGCCAAATCTGCGATCCGGTGGCGCTCAACGTCGGCAAACAGACGGAAGCTTCGCATTTGAGTTCCAAGCCGCAGTCGATGGAGGCACGCATCACCGACGCGCTTGCGCCCGTGGAATCACCGGACTTACGCAGCGCCCTGGAGCGCATGGAACACCTCGCGCTTCTGAAGCGCTGGTACTTTCGCAGTTCGAAAACCGGCGAATTGTTCCTCACAGAGAACCAGGGCGAGCTGCCGATGCGGCGTGTGGTTCGCGGTGTCTCGCGCGTGTTTCGCGGCGAGAAACCCATTGGCGATCTCAGCGAAACCGCCGGCGATTACTGGATGTTCCGCGCTCGTGAAGCGGGGCTCCCGGACAAATGAGCGCAACCGGCCAGCTCACCGCGGAGCGCTTGTTGCAGGCCGAAATTCTGCCCCGCGATTCTTTAACCGCGACGCGATCACGGTGTCGCGCGACTTACTGGGAAAGCTGCTCATTCGTCGTGAAGGGCGAAAGCTGCTCGCCGGCCGCGTGGTCGAAGATGAAGCCTACCTCGGCCCCGTCGATCCCGCCGCCCACGCCTACGCGGGACCCACCGCGCGCAACTTAGTCCTCTTCGGACCTCCGGGACATGCCTACGTCTACTTCATTTACGGTAATCACTATTGCCTGAATGTTTCCTGCATGCCGGAGAGTCAGGGCGAAGGCGTGCTCTTTCGCGCGATGGAGCCGGTGTTTGGATTGAAGGCGATGGCGCAGGCGCGCGGCCTCGAGATTTGGCCGTTGCCGCGAGCTACGCAATTGCGACTCGTCTCCAGCGGTCCGGGTCGCATGTCGGAGGCGCTGGGAATTACTCGCGAGCGCGACAATGACAAGGACCTGACCTCACGCACATCGGACCTGTGGTTGGCCGATGATGGCT
Source organism: uncultured Acidobacteriaceae bacterium (assembly GCA_963747045.1). Taxonomy (GTDB): domain Bacteria; phylum Acidobacteriota; class Terriglobia; order Terriglobales; family Acidobacteriaceae; genus Bog-257. The sequence continues at coordinate 151,608 of CAVVDN010000008.1, forward strand.
TCCGTCCGCAGCGAATCCTCGCCACGCCTCGTATCGGCATCACCAAAGCCGTCGATCAGCCGCTACGATTCGTAATCGCCGGAAATCCTTACGTCTCGGGAAAGCGGATCGACTGAGCTGGCGATGGCCCCGCTGGCCGCAATCTGCTGTACAATAAGTGAGGCCGCATTATGCGTTCGCTGGTTCGGAACGCGCTCCGCAGAATCCCAACTCAGTACCCGGTGGGAGTGGCGAGTCGAAGTCCCCGGCTCTCAGGAAAGTTGTTGCAACCCAGCGGGTTGTCAGCTTGCACGTGTATTGCCGTTGTGTTAAGCTCAACGTTTGTCCCGGCTGGGAGGATATTTTGCGTGGTGAGGTGTGCCTGGCGGCAGACGGACCATGCAGGCTGGCGTAGCTCAGCTGGTAGAGCATCTGATTTGTAATCAGAGGGTCGGGGGTTCAAATCCCTTCGCCAGCTCCAGATCGTAACCGATAGCGCGCCGCCCGCCGCGGCGGTTAGCAGGAGCAAGCCGAGCGAGACGCGCAGCTCTCCTAGAGAACTGATTCCAGCAGCAGCTAACGACATAGACGCGCGGAAGTTTGGCGCGCGTGCTGTTGCGGAGCTTTGTAGAGTGTGCGTACGGCGTTCTTTGACAGCAACGTTCAGGTTCCGGGCCTCGGCACTCTGGGAGAATGCTCGGTCGATCAGGAAGCCCGACTGGCGCCGCTTTTGCGGTGGCCGGGATGGTGGAATGTGCACAGGTGGCCGAGTGGTTAATGGCAGCAGACTGTAAATCTGCCGCTCCTTGCGAGCTACGGAGGTTCGAATCCTCCCCTGTGCACCAGCTTCTTCAAGACCGTGCCGGCGATGCGGCCAGAGAGCTCGGTTTGATCGACGATTTCGGATGGGCCGTCTGGTGTGGTGATGAATAAGTTTTTAGTGGCGATGGGCGCGTACGCATTGCTGGCGGCGTTGGCCTGGACCACGCTGAGTGATCTGAAGTTCAAGTTTGCAACGCTGGCCATTTTGGCGATGTTCGCGCTGCGCACCTGGTCGTGGAGCAAGAAGCTGGAACAGGAAGGCCGCGAGCACCACGACGAGTGAGTAACGAGATGCAGCCCGAAGGGCGGCAGAACTTAGCCCAGCACGTGCAGGATGCAGCCCGAAAGGCGGCAGAACTTAGCCCAGCAGGCAGGATCCGGCCCGAAGGGCGGCAGAACTTAGCCCACTAGCTTAGCCCAGCACGTAGCGAAGCGGAGTGCTGGGTGAGGCGCGAATAGAAGGTTGAAGTCCCGTAGGGACGGCACAGGCGGGAGTAACTCAGTGGTAGAGTCACAGCCTTCCAAGCTGTTGGTCGCGGGTTCGATTCCCGTCTCCCGCTCCAGGGTTACAAAGGCTGTATCAGTTTCAGAGGGCTGATGTAGCTCAGTTGGTAGAGCACTCCCTTGGTAAGGGAGAGGTCATCGGTTCAATCCCGATCATCAGCTCCAGAGTTTGAATGAGATGGCGCAGTCGGTCGAACGTCCAACATTTCAGCAAGCCGGCATTCGTGTCGAGAAGCTGGACGAGTTTGAGCAGCTCCATTCGGCGCTGCTCAGGGTCTTTGCTCCTGCTGCCGTCGAGAAGTTTGTCCGGCTGTTGCAGCGCAAAGGAGTTTCGATTCGCGACTTCCAGAGCGTGCTCCGCGGCAGGTTGCTGGAGCAGTCGGATGCGGCGCTGGCGAAGAGCGGCAAGAGCGCGCAACAGCTCTACGACGCGCTCACGATGAGTGACCAGGCGCAGATGCGCGAATTTTATTTGACCACGCTGGAGGCTGTCGATCAGTCCCTGCGTGAACGGTTTAACAAAATATACCGGTACTACTAAGGCAGACGAATCATGGCGAAAGAGAAATTTGATCGCAGCAAGCCGCACGTGAACGTGGGCACGATCGGGCACATCGATCATGGCAAGACCACGCTGACGGCGGCCATCACCAAGGTTTTGGGCAAGCACAATCCGAACATCAAGTTCCGCTCGTTCGACTCCATCGACAACGCGCCGGAAGAGCGCGAGCGCGGCATTACCATCGCGACGGCGCACGTCGAGTACGAGACGGCGAACCGGCACTACGCGCACGTGGATTGTCCCGGCCACGCCGACTACATCAAGAACATGATTACCGGCGCGGCGCAGATGGACGGTGCGATTCTCGTCGTGGCGGCCACCGACGGTCCCATGCCGCAGACCAAAGAGCACGTGCTGCTGGCGCGTCAGGTTGGCGTGCCCTACATCGTGGTGTTCCTGAACAAGTGCGATGCGGTGGAAGATCCCGAGCTGATCGATCTGGTGGAGATGGAAGTGCGCGAGCTGCTCACCAAGTACAACTTCCCGGGCGACGATCTGCCGGTGGTTCGCGGCTCGGCCCTGGGCGCGTTGAACGGCGAAGCGCAGTGGGAAGCCAAGATCGACGAGCTGATGGAGGCGGTGGACAAGAACGTGCCGCTGCCGGCGCGCGAGATTGACAAGCCGTTCCTGATGCCGATTGAAGACATCTTCTCGATTCAGGGGCGCGGCACGGTGGTGACCGGCCGCATCGAGCGCGGCAAGGTGAAGGTGGGCGAGGACGTCGAGATTGTGGGCTTCCGCGAGACGCGCAAGACGGTGGTCACCGGGGTCGAGATGTTCAAGAAGCAGCTGGACGAAGGCATGGCGGGCGACAACGCGGGCCTGCTGCTGCGCGGCACGGCGAAGGAAGACGTGGAGCGCGGCATGGTGCTGGCCAAGCCGGCGTCGATTACGCCGCACACCAAGTTCAAAGGCGAAGTGTACGTGCTGTCGAAGGAAGAAGGCGGGCGGCATACGCCGTTCTTCAAGGGGTATCGGCCGCAGTTCTACTTCCGCACGACGGACGTCACGGGAGTGGCGACGTTGCCGGCGGGCACGGAGATGGTGATGCCGGGCGACAACGTGGCGCTGGAGATTGAGCTGATCACGCCGGTGGCGATGGAGAAGGGCCTGCGGTTTGCGATTCGCGAAGGCGGCAGGACGGTAGGCGCAGGCACCATCAGCGAAATTATCGCGTAGCTGGGTCCCACTCATCCCAAACGATGGGATGAGTGGGGCACCCGAAATCTTCGGCGGAAGAGAAAATCCGCTGATTTCCGCGCTTCGACGCGGACAAGCTCTCGCGGCCCATCCGCGAGGTAGACGAAAAGGATTATTCAATGCCTCGAGAGATCGTTACGTTGCAGTGCGGTGATTGCAAGGACCGCAATTACTCGACGACCAAGAACAAGAAGACCACGACGGGGCGGCTGGAATTCAGCAAGTTCTGCCGCAAGTGCCGCAAGCACACGTCGCATAAAGAAGTGAAGTAGCAGTCAGCACTCACATTCGGGTATTCAGCCAATGCGAGTGCCGATAGCAAGGCGCGGGATAGGATTCGAGAGCAATGCAGGCCGGCTGAATGCTGACTGCTGAGTGCTCAAACAGGGGCGTAAGCTCAACGGCTAAACTGCCGGTCTCCAAAACCGGACTTGGGGGTTCGAATCCCTCCGCCCCTGCCAGGAATTCGGGTAGAGCAAGTGGTTGCGGCGCACGAGCGCCGGAGAAGGTAGCAGATGGCGAAGTCAGCAGCAATGGAGAGCGCCGGCGAGAATAAGCTGAGCACGCTGAAGGCGTGGCCGCAGCGCGCGAAGAGTTTTTATAACGACGTCCGCACCGAAATGCGGAAGGTCACGGTGCCCAACCGCAAGGAAGTGCAGGGCACGACCACGGTGGTGGTTATCACCGTGTTTCTGTTCGGCCTGTATTTCTGGGCCGTCGACACGGTGATCGGAAAGAGTCTCGACCATTTGCTGAAGTATTTGAGCGGACGTTAATGCGACAAGTCATGACAGACGAAAACATCAATTCGGAAAATAACGGCGCCGGAGCAGCAGCCGCCGCAGGAGCCGCCACAAGAGAGCGGGGCGACGGGTGCCGAGCAGCCGAAGAATCCGAATTTCAAGTGGTACATCATCCACACCTACTCGGGCTTCGAGCGCAAGGTGAAGGAGTCCATCGAGTCGCGTGTGCGCGCGTATCCCGAACTGGAGCACAAGATTGGCCGGGTGCTGATTCCCACCGAGTCGGTCACCGAAGTTCGCGGCGGCAAGAAGTACACCAGCGAGCGCATGTTCTATCCCGGCTACGTACTGGTGGAGATGGACATGGACGACAACGTCTGGCATGTCGTCAAAGGCACCCCGCGCGTGACCGGCTTTGTCGGCACCGGCCAGCAGCCGACGCCGCTTTCGGCGGACGAGGTCAACCAGATTGTGTACCGCGTCGCCGACAGCAAGGAGAAGCCGAAGCTCAAGGTCAAATTCGAGAAGAACGAGTCGGTGCGCATCACCGAAGGTCCGTTCGCCAGCTTCACCGGCATAGTGGACGAGGTCAACGAGGATCGCGAGACCCTGAAGGTCATGGTTACGATCTTTGGCCGTGGAACTCCGGTAGAACTCGGCTTCGGGCAAGTCGAAAAGGTTGTTACGTAAGAATGTCGCTCTTCGCCTGTAACGCGACTGATCTGGCGAATAGCGAACAGCGCTAGGAAATCAAATGGCAAAGAAGATTACCGGTTCGGTGAAGTTACAGATTGCGGCGGGCAAGGCTACTCCGGCGCCGCCGGTTGGTCCCGCGCTCGGTCAGGCGCAGATCAACATCATGGAGTTCTGCAAGCAGTTCAACGCGAAGACCAGCTCGAAAGAGCTTGACGGCCTGATCATTCCGGTCGTGGTCTCGGTGTACAGCGACCGCTCGTTCACCTTCATCACCAAGACGCCGCCGGCAGCGATTCTGCTGAAGCGGGCCGCGGGTGTGGCGAAGGGCTCGGGCACGCCGAATAAAGACAAGGTCGGCAAGGTCACCGAGAAGCAGGTGCTGGAGATCGCGAAGCAGAAGATGCCCGACTTGAACGCCGCATCGATCGAGACGGCGGTAAAGAGCATTAAGGGCACCGCGCGGTCGATGGGCATTGAAGTAACGGCGTAGCCTGGTAGAGCAGGCCTTTAGGCCAGCGTTGCGGGGCATTCTAAGGATTGGTTCTGCAAGCGGCATCGCAGATGTCGGTTCGGAACAAACAAATTTGAAGTCGACGTAGACGCGGGCCTGAAGGCCCGCTCTACCCGGCAAATCGCAAACACCACGCTCCTTCAGCTCAACGAACGAGGGTGGAAGATGAGGAATAGCAAATGAAGAAATCCGGAAAGAACATCGAGAAAGCGCGCGCCGAGGTGAAGGACAAGTCCTACACCCTGCAGGACGCGGTGCCGCTTCTGCAGAAAGTCAAGTACGCCAAGTTCGACGAGACGGTCGACCTGACGATGCGCCTGGGCGTCGATCCCAAGCACGCCGATCAGATGGTGCGCGGAACCGTGGTTCTGCCGCACGGCCTGGGCAAGTCGAAGAAGGTTCTGGTGATCGCCTCGGGCGAAAAGGTGCGCGAGGCTGAAGCCGCAGGCGCCGACTTCGTAGGCGGCGAGGACATGGTGGAGAAGATCCAGAAGGAAAACTGGACCGACTACGATGCCGTGATCGCCACGCCCGACATGATGCGCTCGGTGGGCAAGCTGGGCAAGGTGCTCGGGCCGCGCGGCCTGATGCCCAATCCCAAGACCGGCACGGTGACGATGGATGTTGCCTCCGCAGTCCGCGAGACCAAGGCGGGCAAGGTTGAGTTTCGCACCGACAAGACGGCGCTGGTGCACGTTCCCGTGGGCAAGATTTCGTTTCCGCCGGAGAAGCTGGTGGAGAACGCGGCCACGGTGATCACGAGCGTGATTAAGGCGAAGCCGTCGGTCGCCAAGGGCAAGTACATCAAGGGCTGCTATCTCAGCTCGACGATGGGTCCGGGCGTGTCAATTGACACGGCTCCGGTGGAAGCAGCCGCGCGGGCGTAAACGCTGACGCGCCGATTACAAGTTCGCTGCCTTGAGAGCAGCACAAGGATTCGAACATGGCCGTTACCAAAGCAAAGAAGATCGAGCAAGTTGAGGCGCTGAGCAAGGAGTTTCAGGGCGCCAAGCATGGCATCGTGGGCACGTTCGCCAAGATGACCGTGGAGAAGGATTTCGAGCTCCGCAAAACCGTCCGCAGCGCCGGCGGACGTTATCGCGTGCTGAAGAACACGCTGGCCGAGCGCGCCGCCAAAGGGCACCGCAATTGAAGAAGCGGTGAAGAGCCTCGCTGGCGTCACCTCTATTGCCTACACCAGCGGCGACCCGGTTGCGTTGGCCAAGGCGCTCAGCAAGTACGCCAAGGACAATCCGGAGTACACCTTCAAGGCGGGCATCGTCGAAGGCCGCATCATCGCGATCAAAGACATTGACGCGCTGGCCAGCATGCCGTCGAAGGAAGAGATTTACTCCAAGCTGCTCTTCCTGATGACCGCCCCCTCACAGCGTCTGGTCACGGTGATGAACGCCATCGGTCGCGACCTGGCGGTGGTCATCAACCAGGGCGTCGAGAAGAACAAGTTTGGCGGCGCGGCGGAAGCAGCTCCCGCGCCCGCAGAGGAAGCCCCGGCAGCAGAAGCTCCGGCGGCGTCTGAAGCGGCGCCGGCTGAGGCGCAGGCGTAGAGACTTGGGTAGCGCTGGCCTTCAGGCCAGCATTCCCGCGGCGATTTAAGGTTTGGTCTTCGCAGTGGAGATCGGAGATCTCGACTGCGGAAAGAGTCGGGTATGGGTAGGCTTGACGCGGACCTGAAGGTCCGCACTACCCGAACGATCACGAGTTTGGAGGCGAGAGCCTCCGGAGAGATTGCGTTATCCGTTGTGAGGGGTGATCCCCGGGCGTTGTCTGGCGTTCGGTGACACATTGGAAACCTCAGAGACGGGAACGAAATCAACAAAACGCATAACGAACAGGTGGACAAAGACATGGCGGATTTGCAGCAGTTAGAAGAATCAATCGTAGGCCTGTCGCTGCTGGATGCGGCGGCCCTGGTGAAGAAATTGGAAGAGCGTCTCGGCGTCTCGGCGGCGGCTGCGGCCCCGGTGATGATGGCGGGCGCGGCCGGCGCAGGCGCCGGCGCAGCAGCGGCTCCGGCGGAAGAGAAGACCGAGTTCACGGTCGTACTCACTGCCGTGGGCACCGACAAGATCAAGGTGATTAAGGCTGTCCGTGAAGTCACCAGCCTGGGTCTGAAGGAAGCCAAGGACCTGGTCGATGGCGCGCCCAAGACGGTGAAAGAGGGCGTCAACAAGGAAGAAGCCGAAACCATCAAGAAGAAGTTTGCCGAGGCGGGAGCCACGGTCGAAGTTAAGTAACGGCCCAATATTGGGTGCCCCATCCATTCGGCTTTTTGCCGGGAGGGTGGGAGATGAAAATCCCGCCCCGTTCCTCACGATGCCCTGCGGCGCTGGCCTTAGCGCTCGCGGCGCAACCGTGACGAACCGGGCGACTTCACTCCGGGCGCGCTGACCGGAGTCTCTGGCCGCTGCTGCTTGCGCTAACGGGCGGGGTGGCGGCTACGTTCCTCTTCACGTCGGAGCGGCCGTGCAGAGGCGCGATGAAGCCGAGGAAGCTAGCGGTTCTCTCAGCGGGGAACCGCGGAATTCCCGGGCATCTCAAGCTGGAGTCGTTTTGCGAACTCCAGCATCAAAAGTAGTTGGCGGGCGGACGGTTTAGCCGGGCACCGCGTCAGCTCAGACGCGACGGCGAACCGGACGAAGACAAGGCCTGACGATACTGGCGCGGGAAGTAAACAACATCATTTCCCAGGCTGATTGGCTATGGGATTGCTCGACGCCTCGAACGGCGCTCACGGGGATTTCTGTCTCTGCGGGCGCGCTGTGCTTTTCGCGCAAAACTGCAGTACCCGAATCGTTCTTTCCTCAAGTTACTCGATGTGCGACGGCAGCTCTCTCCGTGGCGCATCCCCATGGCCGGTAAACAAACTGGCCGTTTGATCAGGAGCTTTATACATGGCGCAACAGAAAATTGCCAACCGAAATCGCTTCGATTTCTCCAAAATCCCGGCGACGATCCAGATTCCTAACCTCATCGAGGTGCAGAAACGATCGTACGACCGCTTCCTGCAGATGGACGCTCTGCCCAGCGAGCGCGACGACGCGGGCTTGCAGGCAGTCTTTCAGTCGGTGTTTCCCATTACCGACTTCCGCAACGTCTCGCAACTCGACTTCGTCGAGTACGCCATCGGCAACTGGGAGTGCAAGTGCGGACACCTGAAGGGGCTGAACCACCTGCGCACCACCTGCCGCAACTGCGGCCACACGGTGAAGACCGATCCATTCCACCTGGGCGACGTGCTCTGCACCAAGTGCGGCACCTACAACGCCAACACGCCCGATTTCTGCAACAAGTGCGGCGACCCCGTGGGGTTGCAGCTGAAGTACGACGTGGCCGAGTGCGAAGAGCGGGGTATGACCTACTCCGCGCCGCTCAAAGTCACCATGCGCCTGACCATCTTCGACAAGGATCCCGAGACGGGCAACAAGTCGATCCGCGACATGAAGGAGCAGGAGGTCTTCTTCGGCGATATTCCGCTGATGACGCAGAACGGCACCTTCATCATCAACGGTACCGAGCGCGTGATCGTCAGCCAGTTGCACCGCTCGCCCGGCGTCTTCTTCGAGACGGCCAACAACCGCACCTATTTCCTGGGCAAAATCATTCCCTATCGCGGTTCGTGGGTCGAGTTCGAGTACGACCAGAAGAACATTCTGTACGTGCGCATCGACCGCAAGCGCAAGTTCCTGGGCACCATCTTCCTGCGCGCCCTTGGGTTGCGTTCGGACGAGGAAATCCTGCGCACCTTCTACACCGTCGATCGCATTGCGATCCGCGACAACAAGCTCTACTGGACGCTGGATCCCAGCTCCGAGAAGCCGACGAACCTGCTCGGCATGAAGCTGGCCAAGGCCATCACGGCCAAGAACGGCGAAGAGGTATCGCACTCCGGCCGCAAGGTCACCCCGGCGGTGATGAAGGAAATTCACAAGCACCGCATCACCGAGATTGAAGCGGACGTCACCGACCTGGAAGGCGCGTTCGTTGCCGCCGATGTCGTTGACGTCAACACCGGCGAAGTGCTGCTGGAAGCCAACACCGAACTCACACCCGAAAAGCTCTCGAAGATGATGGAAGCCGGCGTTGCCGAGCTGCACCTCTTCTTTCCGGAGCGTGATGATGTGGGCACGGTCATCGGCGCGACCCTGCGCCGCGATTCGGTGAAGACGCCGCAGGAAGCGCTCATCGAAATCTACCGCAAGCTGCGTCCCGGCGATCCCCCGACGCTCGACACCGCAACCGCGCTCTTCCACGGAATGTTCTTCGATGCCCGGAAGTACGACTTCTCGCGCGTGGGCCGTTTGAAGTTCAACATCAAGCTGTTTGAACGCGAAGACGCCACCAACCTCGAGAACCGCACGCTGGAGCCGGACGACTTCTACGCGACGATCAAGTACCTGCTGAAGCTGCGCAAGACCATTGGCTCGGTGGACGACATCGATCACCTCGGCAATCGCCGCGTGCGCGCTGTCGGCGAGCTGCTCGAGAACCAGTTCCGCATCGGCCTGGTCCGCATGGAACGCGCCATCAAGGAAAAGATGAGCGTGTACCAGGAGATGTCCACGGCCATGCCGCACGACCTGGTCAACGCCAAGCCGGTGATGGCTGCCATCCGCGAGTTCTTCGGATCCTCGCAGTTGTCGCAGTTCATGGACCAAACGAACCCGCTGTCGGAGATCACCCACAAGCGCCGTCTTTCGGCACTTGGACCGGGCGGCCTTTCCCGTGAGCGCGCCGGGTTCGAAGTCCGCGACGTTCACCCGACGCACTACGGACGTATCTGCCCGATCGAGACGCCGGAAGGTCCGAACATCGGCCTGATCTCGTCGCTCAGCTGCTACGCCCGCATCAACGACTACGGCTTCATCGAGTCGCCGTACCGCAAGGTGAAGAACGGCCGCGTGCTCGACTTCCTCACCGTGGTGAATGCCGGCGATAGCGAGTATCGCGTCGGCGATCATGCCGAGAAGGCCGAGATCCTCAAGGTCAATGCTGACCTGAAGGAGCGCAAGAAGAAACTCATCGACTTCGAGCCGTACTCGTTCTACCTGTCGGCGTGGGAGGAAGATCGCCACGTCATCGCACAGGCGAACGCAGAAATCGATGACAAGGGCCGCATCGTGGCTGAGCTGGTCAACGCCCGCAAGGCCGGCAATTTCGTCCTGGTCAATCAGAACGAGGTTGATTACATCGACGTCAGCCCGAAGCAGCTGGTCTCGGTGGCTGCGTCGCTGGTTCCCTTCCTCGAGCATGACGATGCCAACCGCGCTCTCATGGGCGCAAACATGCAGCGCCAGTCGGTGCCGTTGCTGCGCGCGCAGGCGCCCATCGTCGGTACCGGAATGGAAGGCGTTACGGCGCGCGACTCGGGAGCCGTGGTTCTGGCTCGCCGCTCGGGCGTCATCGACTCGGTCGACTCCGAGCGCATCATCGTGCGCGTCGAGGGTGAGCATCATCCCGCGCAACTTTCGCGTGAAGTCGGTAGCGACATCTATCAGCTCACCAAGTTCAAGCGCTCGAACCAGAACACCTGCATCAACCAGCGGCCCATCGTGAAGAAGGGCGACCGCGTGGCCAAGGGACAGGTGATCGCGGACGGGCCTTGCACCGACATGGGTGAGCTGGCGCTGGGACGCAACGTTCTCGTAGCGTTCATGCCCTGGCGCGGCTACAACTTCGAAGACGCGATCCTGGTCTCCGAGAAGATGGTGAAGGAGGACTATTACACCTCCGTCCACATCGAGGAGTTCGAGATCGAGGCGCGCGACACGAAGCTGGGACCGGAAGAAGTCACGCGCGACATTCCCAACGTCAGCGAGTCGGCGCTGCGCGATCTCGACGAGAGCGGCATCATCCGCATCGGCGCGACCGTGAAGGCCGGCGACATTCTGGTGGGCAAAGTCACGCCCAAAGGCGAGACCCAGCTCACGCCGGAAGAGAAGCTGCTGCGCGCCATCTTCGGCGAGAAGGCCGGCGACGTCCGCGACGCTTCCCTCACCTGTCCTCCGGGTATCGAAGGCACGGTGGTCGACGTGAAGATCTTCTCCCGCAAAGGCCAGGAGAAGGACGAGCGCGCCAAGTTCATTGAGTCGGAGCAGGTTGCCAAGCTGGAGAAGAACCTGGCCGACGAAATCCGAATCCTCACCGACGAGCGCCTGAAGCGACTCGACGGACTGCTGGGCGGCAAGGAAGTTCTGGCCGACCTGCACGACGAGCGCACCAACAAGCGCCTGTTGACCAAGGGCGTCATTCTCGACCGCGACACCATCGAGCGCATCTCGACGCGCAACCTCAAGCGCATCAAGTACGCCGACAAGGACCCGCGGGTTAACGAGCAGATCGACGAAATCGAAGAGATGACCTCGCGGCAGATCGATGTACTGCGCAAGATCGTCCGCGAGAAAGTCGAGAAGCTGCAGAAGGGCGACGAACTCCCTCCCGGCGTGATCAAGCTGGTGAAGGTGTACATCGCCATGAAGCGCAAGCTGAGCGTCGGCGACAAGATGGCCGGCCGCCACGGCAACAAGGGCGTCATCGCGCGCATTCTGCCGGAAGAGGACATGCCGTACCTCGAAGACGGAACGCCGGTGGAGATCGTCCTGAACCCGCTGGGCGTGCCCAGCCGTATGAACGTCGGCCAGATCCTGGAGACGCACCTTGGCTGGGCCGGCTACGCACTGGGCCAGAAAATCGGCGAGCTGATGAAGGAGAACTCGAAGGCGGAGTTCGTGCGCAAGCAGTTCAAGACCCTGTTCAAGGACACGCCGTTCCTCGAGAGCCTCATCGATGTGGACGACGACACCCTCGAGCGCATCGCGGGCGGCATGCAGGACGCCGTCTACTTTGCTTCGCCGGTGTTCGACGGATCGAAGGAGGGCGAGATCAAGTCGCTGCTGGAAGAAGGCGGACTGCCGACCTCGGGCAAGGCTTATCTCTACGACGGCATGACGGGTGAGAAGTTCGAGCAGCCGGTCACGGTTGGCTATATCTACATGCTCAAGCTGTCTCACCTGGTTGACGACAAGATCCACGCGCGCTCCATCGGGCCATACTCGCTGATTACCCAGCAGCCGCTGGGCGGCAAGGCTCAGTTCGGTGGCCAGCGCTTCGGCGAAATGGAAGTGTGGGCGCTGGAAGCCTACGGCGCCGCGTACATCCTGCAGGAGCTGCTCACCGCGAAGTCCGATGACGTCTATGGCCGCACCAAGATTTACGAGGCCATCGTCAAAGGCGAAGCGGCCATTGAGCCAGGCGTGCCGGAATCGTTCAACGTGCTGATTCGCGAGTTGCAGTCGCTGTGTCTCGACGTGGAGCTCATCAAAACCCGGGCGGCCAAAGAGCTGGTGCCTCCCGAGAGCCCCGTCGCCGCGGACTGGACTCAGGTGCGCCGATCGGGTAGAGCGAACCTTCAGGTTCGCGTCGAGACCCGGCTCAGAAGTTTGGATTCGCGCCCGTTGCGCGGCAGCGGACGCAATCCAGGAAAAGGGAACGGCGGCAACGCAACGCTAAAGCGTTGCTCTACCGATAACGGCCGCCTGCAGGACCGATAACTGACAACCGACAACCGATTACTGAGGACTAAACATGTATCGCTCAAGTCCATTTGATCTCGGAAATCCGATCGCCGACTTCGACGCCATTCGCATCAGCCTGGCTTCGCCGGAGAAGATCCGCAGCTGGTCGCACGGCGAGGTCACCAAACCGGAGACCATCAACTACCGCACCTTCAAGCCGGAGCGCGATGGCCTGTTCTGCGCCCGCATCTTCGGCCCGGTCACCGACTGGGAGTGCCTGTGCGGCAAGTACAAGCGCATGAAGCACCGCGGCGTCATCTGCGACAAGTGCGGCGTGGAAGTCACGCTGTCCAAAGTTCGCCGCGAACGCCTGGGCCACATCGAGCTGGCTTCGCCCTGCTCGCACGTGTGGTTCTTCAAGGGCCTGCCCAGCCGCATCGGGCACATCCTCGACATCTCGCTGCGCGACCTTGAGTCCGTGCTCTACTTCGAGGCCTACGTCGTCATCGAAACGGGCGACGCGCCGGTGAAAGAGCGCGAAGTGATCAAGGACGAAACCCGCTTCCGCGAGCTCGATCAGGAGCACCGCGCCTCGGGCTTCAAGGCCATGATGGGCGCAGAGGCTATCAAGGAGCTGCTGAAGCGCGTTGAAGTCGAGACCATGTCCGGCGAGCTGCGCGAGAAGATGCGCACCGAGACCTCGGTCCAGAAGCGCCTGAAGTACGCCAAGCGCCTGAAGGTGGTCGAGGCCTTCCGCAAGAGCGGCAACAAGCCGCAGTGGATGATTCTCGACGTCATCCCGGTCATCCCGCCGGAGCTGCGCCCGCTGGTTCCACTCGACGGCGGCCGCTTCGCGACCTCGGACCTGAACGACCTCTATCGTCGCGTCATCAACCGCAACAATCGCTTGAAGAAGCTGATGGACCTGCACGCGCCCGAAGTCATCGTGCGCAACGAAAAGCGCATGTTGCAGGAAGCCGTGGACGCGCTCTTCGACAACGGACGCCGTGGCCGCGTGCTGCGTGGCGCCAACAATCGCCCGCTGAAGTCGCTCTCCGACACCCTGAAGGGCAAGCAGGGCCGCTTCCGCCAGAACCTGCTGGGCAAGCGCGTGGACTACTCCGGCCGCTCCGTCATCGTGGTCGGTCCCGACCTCAAGCTGCACCAGTGCGGCCTGCCCAAGAAGATGGCGCTCGAGCTGTTCAAGCCGTTCATCTATCACCGTCTGGAGCAGACCGGACACTGCACCACCATCAAGCAGGCGAAGGAAATGGTGGAAGCGCAGGAGCCCATCGTGTGGGACATCCTGGAAGAGGTGATCAAAGATCATCCCGTCCTGCTGAACCGCGCGCCCACGCTGCACCGCCTTGGCATTCAGGCCTTCGAGCCGGTGCTGGTGGAAGGCAAGGCCATCAAGATTCACCCGCTGGTCTGCACCGCCTTCAACGCCGACTTCGACGGCGACCAGATGGCCGTGCACATTCCGCTTTCGCCGGAAGCGCAGGTGGAAGCCAGCGTGTTGATGCTGGCCTCGCACAACATCCTGTCGCCCGCGTCGGGCCAGCCGATCACCGTGCCCACGCAGGACATGGTGCTGGGAATCTACTACCTGACCAAGGCGAAGCCCGGCGCCAAGGGTGAAGGCCGCGCCTTCGCCAACATCGACGAAGTGCTGCTCGCCAAGGAAGCCGGCGAAGTGGAAACGCTCACCCCGATCCGTCTGCGCTACTCGGGCGAGGTCATCGACCTCACCACCGCGTACGACGATCAGGACGTGATCCACACCGAGCCCACCATGTTCGAGCGGCAGTACATCTCGACCACCGTCGGCCGCGCCATCATGAACGACCACCTGAAGCGCGGCGCTCCCGACATGCCGTACATCAACGGCCTGATGAAGAAGAAGGGCAGCGGCAACCTGGTGAACTACTGCTACCTGCGCTTTGGTCTCGAGACCACGGTGCGGCTGCTCGACGGCATCAAGCAGCTCGGCTTCCAGTACGCCACGCGCGCCGGCCTGTCCATCGGCATCGACGACATGGTCATCCCCAAAGGCAAAGCTGGCTTGGTGAAGGAGGCCGAGAAGGCCGCCATCGCCGTGCAGCAGCAGTACCTCGACGGCGCCATCACCAACGGCGAGCGCTACAACAAGGTCGTCGAAATCTGGTCGGCCATCACCGAAAACGTTGCCGACGAAATGTTCTCCGCCATGCAGCAGGACGACAAGGCCGGCGAGCTCAACCCGATTTACGTCATGGCCGACTCCGGCGCTCGCGGATCGAAGCAGCAGATTCGCCAGCTCTCCGGAATGCGCGGCCTGATGGCCAAGCCTTCGGGCGAGATCATCGAGACGCCGATCACGGCCAACTTCCGCGAAGGCCTCACCGTGCTGGAGTACTTCATCTCCACCCACGGCGCGCGCAAGGGACTGGCCGATACCGCGCTGAAGACCGCGGACTCCGGCTACCTGACCCGCCGTCTGGTCGACGTGGCGCAGGACGTGATCATCAGCGAATACGATTGCGGAACGGTCGATGGCATCTACGTCACCTCCATCGTGGAGTCGGGCGAGATCATCGAACCGCTGCGCGACCGTATCGTGGGCCGCGTCTCGCTGGAGAAGATCAAGGACTACGAAGGCAACATCATCGTCGACATCAACCAGGAGGTCACCGAAGACCTGGCCAACGCGGTGCAGGCCGCAGGTATCGAGCGCGTGAAGATTCGCTCGGTGCTCACCTGCGAGTCCAAGCGCGGCGTCTGCGTGATGTGCTATGGCCGCAACCTGGCCACCGGCCGTCTGGTCGAGCTGGGTGAAGCCACCGGCGTCATCGCGGCGCAGTCCATCGGCGAGCCGGGAACGCAGCTCACCATGCGTACCTTCCACATCGGCGGCACGGCCTCGCGCGTCAGCGAGCAGTCGCGCCTCGATGCCAAGAACAACGGCACCGTGCGCTTCATCAACCTGATCACCGTCCGCTCCAAGGAAGGCACACTCGTGGTCATGAACCGCAACGGCTCCATCGCCGTGGTCGACGACAAGGGCCGCGAGAAGGAGCGCTATGCGGTGGTCTACGGCGCCAAGGTCAAGGTCGAGGACGGCAAGCAGGTTTCGCTCGGCGATGTGCTGGTCGAGTGGGATCCGTACACCTTCGCCATCCTCACCGAAATCGGCGGCACCGTGCAGTTCAAGGACCTGCAGGAAGGCCTCACGCTGCACGAAGAAGTCGACGAGGTCACCGGCCTGTCGCGTCACGTGGTAGTCGATTCGCCCGACGAGAAGCGCCAGCCGGCCATCGTCATCAAGGGCGCCAAGGGCAGCAAGCGTTACCTGATGCCCTCGCGCTCGCACTTGATGGTGCAGGACGGCGACACGGTCACGCCCGGCGACGTGCTGGCGAAGATCCCGCGCGAGACCACCAAGACCAAGGACATCACCGGCGGTCTGCCGCGCGTGCAGGAGCTGTTCGAGGCCCGCAAGCCGCACGAAACCGCGGTCATCAGCGAGATCGATGGCGTGGTGAAGTTCGGCGACGTGGCCAAGGGTCAGCGCAAGATCTACGTCGTGGCCGACAACGGCACCGAGAAGGAATACCAGGTGCCGCGCGGCGTTCACATCAACGTGCAGGAAGGCGAGCGCATCCGCGCCGGCGAGCCGCTGATGGATGGCCCGCTCAACCCGCACGACATTCTTGCCGTGCTCGGCGAGAAGGAGCTGCAGGCTTACCTGGTGAACGAAATCCAGGAAGTCTACCGGCTCCAGGGCGTGAACATCAGCGACAAGCACATCGAGGTGATCGTGCGCCAGATGATGCGCTGGGTGAAAGTCGAGGACGTGGGCGACACGTCGTTCCTGCTGGAGCAGCAGGTCGACAAGTTCCGCTTCCGCGAAGAGAACGAGAAGGCGATTGCCAACGGCGGCAAGCCGGCCACCGGCCGTCCGCTGCTGCTGGGCATCACCAAGGCCTCGCTCTCGACCGACTCGTTCATCTCGGCCGCATCGTTCCAGGAGACCACGCGCGTGCTGACCGAAGCCTCCATCCAGGGCGCGGTCGATCACCTGCGCGGCCTGAAGGAAAACGTCATCGTGGGCCGGCTCATCCCCGCGGGCACCGGCATGGAGTACTACCGCAATGTCCGGCTGTCGGAGGAGATGGAACAGGCCGCCCAGAAGGTGCAGGAGGAGGTCACGCGCGAGTACGAAGAAGCCGAGCGCGCGCTGGAACTGCTCCGCCACGAAGGCGAGAACGAAGGCGAAGAACTGGTCACCGCCGAGTAACACTGGGAATGCGGGGTTTTGAAAGGGCCGACGTTAGTCGTGCCGCCCGCGACCAAACATGCGAGCTTCGGGTAGAGCGGACATTTATGTCCGCGTCCAGGCACGAACAAATCAACCGAGCCGCTTCAGCGGCGACACCAGGCCCGAGCGCAAGCTCGGGCCTTTTTCCTTGCGTTACCGTATACTCTGACCCGCGATTCGGATTCCGTAATGGAGGCGACTATGAGGAGATACAGAGCGTTGCGATTCGCGGCTGCCGTTCACCAGGTTTTTGGCGCGATTGTCGCGGTGGCTGGAGTCATGACGATCGTCTTCGGCTTAATCTCGCTTCACGCCGCCGGGGCGAAAGCTGTCTACTTCTTGGCAATGGCCATCGCCGGCTTCCTGTGGGGCATGTTCATCTTCGCGTTTGGCGAATTGATCTACCTGCTGATCAATATCGAAGCAAACACCCGTCAGGCCGCACTCGCCGCTGACAGATCCATCTCCGCCTAGCTTCCGGCCTGACACTGCGGACCCGCAACTCTGCGGGTGCCCCACTCATCCCATCGTTTGGGATGAGTGGGACCTGGCCAGCGCACCGCTCCCGGTAACTTCGGCTATGATGCTTCGCGTCATGGCGAACCGTGCGATTCTCTGCTTACTCCTGGTGACTGCAATTTCCATCCCCACACACGCCGCCGCTCACGCTTCCAAAACTCCAATCCCCTGCCGTGCAATCCGCAACCTTCGCGACCTTGGCCGCGATCTCACATTCTTCACCAACCCGCGCACCGGCGACGTCCTCGAATACACCGTGATCGGCGACGCCGCGCAGAGCGACGACGTCATCGTCATGTTTCCCGGCACGGGCCAAACCCTGCCCGACTGGCCCATCCAGATGCTGACCAACGCCAAGTACAGCCCGAAGATCGCCGGCACACTCGCCTACCTGCGCTCCAAAGACGGCAGCGCCTCGTTGTGCCACAGCTATCGCCTGCTGCTCTTCGATCTTCCCGGCGTCGGCAAGAGCCCGCTGCACGGCCGCATCACCGCCAACCAAACGGTCAACGACGTCGACGCCATGCTCGACGATGCTGCCTCAACCTATGGAATTTCGACGAAGCAGGTGGATCTTCTCGGCTGGTCGCTGGGAACCATGTATGCCTTGAAGTACGCGCTGCTCGCCCCGAAGGCCAATCCCTCTCGCACCGTTCGCGATCTCTTGCTGATCGCCGCCAAGCCCGGCGGCAACACCGATGGATTCTTTGACGGCAACGAAGCGCAATGCGTGTCCACCATCCTGAGCACACTGAAGACGGCGGCGAGCGACGACCGCTTTTTCACGGCCGACCTGCAGAAGGACGCATTCGAGCTGACCTTCCCTTATCGCAACCAGAAGCCCTACGACGGAGTTGACAGCGGATGCACGGCGACCATCGACGCCGAAAAGCACGCGGTGAAGCTGAACGTCGAGACCACCTGCGTCGACCGCGCGGAATGCAGAAAAGCCGTTGCCGAACAAATCGTGAACCAGAAAACGTGGCCCTGGTCGCTGACCCGCGGCATCTCCGACGCGCTGTATGTACAACAGCGTGAGCTGGCGTTCGACTTCAGCCTGTGCTTTTGCGGCGCGGCCGGCTCCGGCTTCCAGACCTCCGATTGCCACTGCTCGCAACCGCCGAAGATGTCCGACAGCAACGGTGCACTTTGCCGGACAACGTCCCACCCGCCGAACCAGCCGGTCACCACCAATTGCGCGCCTCTCGACATCAGCGGCGTCATCACGGTGATCAACGGGCCCGAGGACCTGTTTATCCAGCATGTCTACGGCAAGGCGCTGGTGGAGGCCTATCAGCGGCAGTTTGGCGCAGCCAAAGCCCGCCTGGTGACCTATCCCGGCAACGATGGCGCAGGCCACGGCGTCCTCCTGCAACATCCCAAGTGGACCCAGATGCAACTCTGGAACGCAATGAATCCGTAATGGCTACGATAGAAGAACAAAGTGCGAAATCGCGCTCGCTGGTTTTTGAGCGCAGATGCATCGATGAATAGAGCCAAAGGGGTTCGAATTGGCAGGCTGCCGTCGCCGAAGGCGACAGCATATCTAAGCCCAGCGTTTTCACTACGGCTATTGCTTCGTATCAGGGCACGACTTCAGTCGTGCCGACCGCGACCCAACAACCTCGCCCAGCCGCTTCAGCGGCGACACAAGGGCCCAGAGCGCAACCTCGGCCTTGTCGGCCCGGCCCTTCCCCGTTACTTTCGCGAGGGTGTTCCTCGTTATCAACTCGATGCCGATTTAGGTTCCCCACCGGCCCTCGGAGCGGGCGCTCCGCGCAGCAGGCCTTCGGTGCTGAGGTCTTCGTCGAGGTCGGGCCAGTGAATGCCTACCGCCGCCGGCTTCCAGTTGCGGCGCTGTTCGGCGGTGGCATGGAATAGTCTCGGATACCAAGTCAGTGGAACCGAGATGGTGCGGCCGTCTTTCAGACGTACGCTCAGTGAATCGTCGGTGAACGATACATCCGCCACGCGCTCATCGGCCGCTATCACCAAAATACCCATGCCTCCACAGGACAGTCCTGGTTCGACTACACGACTGATTCTATCGTTCTCCCACCCTAGCCAAAAGAAGGCTAGGATGGGGCACCATCAGGTCGAAACGGCCAACGACCATCCCGGTTACGAAAGACGAATTACTCCCACTCATACTTTCGTAATCTTGACGCAAGCCAATCGAACGCGCTACGCTGGTAGGTTGGGCGTCTTGTGCTCCAGACGACTTCCGGCCAGTCCGAGGTCGAAAGAGCTCTTTGAAAACCAGTTGTCGGTCGTCAGTGCGCCGTCGGCAGTTGGCAATTTGTCAAGCCATTGCGAATCAAAGGCTTAACTTAAGTGCTTGCGGGCTCAATATTTTAACGTAAACCCTTGTGGCTCAACATGAAAAACAGGGGAGGGGATACCCCGACTTTCGGCTGGCTTATCCGGCACACCCCCACCGCGACAGCGGCATCCCTCGACAAGGGAGCAGGTTCCTCCACTGGGTCGCGAGGCGACCTCGGGCAGGATGACGATTCAAGAAGAGCAGTCGAAGGAATCGCGAGCGGGCCCGGCTAGCCCGTCTTGGCCATGTCGTTGGTGCCGGGACCTTCCACGCCGGCGGCCCGTTTGATGGCGCGCCACAACTCGTCCTGCCCGATGCGCACCTTGGCTGAGAACGGAATAATCCGCTCGGCCGCAACGTCCAGCGTGGCGCTCAACTTCTGGACCGAGGTGCGCAGCTGATTGCCCGACACGCGGTCGGCCTTGGTGGCCGCCAGCACAAAGTTGCGCTGATGATGCCGCAGCCACTCGATCAACTGCACATCCAGTTCCTGCGGCGGAATGTTCACGTCCACCAGCATCACGCACAGCGCCAGCGATTCGCGCTCCTGCAGATACGGGTTGATGAACTTGGCCCACTGCGCGGTGACTTCCTTGGGCACGCGCGCGAAGCCGTAGCCGGGCAGATCGGCGAAGACGAAGTCGGGATTCGGCTTGCCGGGCCGGCGCACCTGGAAGAAGTTGATGGTCTGCGTGCGGCCGGGCGTGTTGCTGGTCTTGGCGATCTTGCTGCCCACCAGCGCGTTAATCAGGCTGGATTTGCCGACGTTGGAGCGGCCCACGAAGGCGATTTCCGGCGCGCCCGGAGGGGGAAACTGCCGCGGGTCGGCAGCCGATGTCACGAAGCGCGTCAGGACCTTCATGCCTTACTATCGCCGGAGCGCAGCGAAAGTGCAAGCAATCTTGCAACTCTCGCCGGCTACTGCGGAGGGGGTAGCTTCTGCCGCTGCGGAGGCGCCACATCGCTGCCGGGCTGGTTGTTTGCGGCCGTGGCCGTCGCGCTCGCGTTGGCGTTGGCGTTGGCGTTCGACATCGAAGCCAACTCCGATTGCCGATACCTGGGCGCGCTCACATAGCCGTGGATGTGGTCTTTGGAGATGCTGTTGATGACCAGCTCCACCGGTTGCGGGCTGTCGGGCGTGTAGAACATCACCGGCTGAAACAGGTTGACGTGCTTTTGCGAAAGCGAGCGATCGTCGACCAGCAGCTCCAGGTCGGCATATTGATGTTTGCTGTTCGCCTTACGCAGGCGCACACCGAACGGGCCATCATGCTGGAACGACTTTGATTTGTCGAGATCGAATTCGTAGTAGTTGCGCTCGCCCTTCTTCTGGAGCAGCACCAGCTCGTCATGCGTGCGCGCGATCGAGCCGGTCAGCTCGGTGCGCGTGTTCACCAGGTCGCCCTGCGTGGAAGCCAGCTGGCTGCGCGTGTCCTCGATGGCCTGGTTCTGCGCGTCGAGTTGCGACTGCATCTTCTTCCAGCGCGGTGCCTCGCTGCGGTGCGACGTCGTCAGATGCCGGACTTGCGGATGCGGCGCTGGCTCCGATTGCTCCTGCTGCTGCGCGACCTGCGGTTGCGAGCGCTGCGGCGCTTGCGCCTGAGTTGCCACAAGGGCGTTCACCTTCGCCGACAGATCGTCGACCTGCTGGCGAGTGGAGTTCAGCTCGGCGGTCACCTGCTGAGTCTGCTCGCTGCGCGACTGCGCGAGGCGATGCTCGTGATAGGCATAAAAGCCCAGCGTTCCGGCGGCGATCCAGAGCGCGGTCAGGTAGGCGATTGCGCGTTTCGGGAAGGAACGCGACGTCTCAAGCTCTTCGTATTCCATGTTGGCCCCTGCGGAGGGAATGAAACTGCCTTATGGCGATAAGCAACCAGCATTCCAAGCGAGCTGCAGCGTAAGTGATTGTGTGAGTTAGAGGTCGGTGAAGGAGAGACTCTGCGCGGCGTGCAATGAATTCCCGGTAATGAGAAAAATTGTCATACGTGCTGCCAGGAGAACGCGACCATTGTCACCGCTTCTGAACAAAGGGTTCGCGACGATTTGCCGTCTAATGTGAGCAGAAACCAGAAGCTCTGCTCCCATAGTAAGATTCGATTCCATGGCCGTTACCGATCTCCAACTCGAAGTCGCGCGACGTGAGAGAACCCGTTCGCTCTCCTGGCTTCCCGGAGTTCTCGCGGGAGTGATCTTGACGCTGGTCGCGATCGGCGTCGCGGCGTGGGCATTCGCGGGGCTCGGCCTTCTGCAACTCGGCAGCTTGTTGCGCGGCGGGCAGGTTCACATCAACCTCGACCAACCGACCGTCGTGCGGCAGATTCGCGGCCTCGAGCGGCTGGAAACCGTCAGCTACACCATGGATAAAATCGTGAGCGGCGAGCGCGAGAATCCCATCCTGCCGCAGTTTCTCGCCGGCGATCGTCTGCTGCTGGTTGTGCACGGCGAAGCCATCGCCGGAGTCGACCTGTCGAAGGTGCAGCCCGGCGACGTGAGCGTGCATGGGAATGGCGTTAGCGTTCATCTGCCCGCGGCTGAAATCTTCACCATCAGCCTCGACAACGCAAAGACGAAGGTCTACTCGCGCGATACAGGATTGTTCTCATCGCCGGACCCGAATCTGGAAGGCGAGGTGCGCGAGGAAGCCGAGCGTCAGCTGCGCACCGCCGCGCTGGACGACGGTATTCTGAAGACCGCCGACACTAACGCGCGCCAAACCATCACGAATATCCTGAAGAGCCTCGGCTTCGCGAATGTCGAAATCGACTGAGCCCACGTTCTGGAATCGCAGATTAAGTTGGCCAAATCTCCAGCGCCGTCGTGCTCAGGATTTGCTGTTTAGCGGCTTCGCTGATAGGCAGCGCGCGAAATTCCGCCAGATTGTTGGCGATCTCCGGAACGCCCGGACCCGGCCAATCGGTTCCGAAAAGCGTCTTGTGCGCGATCTCTTCCAGCCGCGGAAAATACTTCAGCAGCGTTTTTGGCGGAATTCCACTGATATCGAGATAGACGTTGCGATGGCGGCGGATCAGGAAAAATGCGGTGTCCATCCATAGCGGACGCCCGCCATGCGCGAGCAGGATCTTCAGTCGCGGGAAATCGACGGCGACGTCATCGACGTACATCGGGTCGCCATACTTATTGCGCGCGCCGGGAAAAATCGACGTTCCCGTGTGCACCATGATCGGAATTCCGTTGGCCTCGGCCGCGCGATAGATGATCTCCAGTTCTTTCACGCCGTTGACATAATCGTTGGGATAGAGCAGTTGATGCGGCGGATGGATTTTGATGAGCTTGATCCCGAGGCGGACGATCTGCTCCATGTCAGCCAGGACGTTCGTCGTGTGCCGCGGATGCACGCTGCCGCACGGAATCAGCCGCTTCGGGATCTTCTTTCACGTAGTTGGCGATGAACTCGTTGACCGCAGGCGTGAAGCCGATGACCTCGGGCGCAACATAGTTGATGAGGACCGCGCGATCGATGCCAATTCCGTCGAGGTGCTTGAGGAACGCTTTCGGCGAGCGGCAATATTCGGCGACCTGGTCGAAGTCCTTGCGCGACTTCTTCATCAACGCCAGTGCTGCCGGCTTAAACAGTTCAATCGGCTGGATGTGGATGTGGCAATCGGTGATCATTGCAATAGAGATTGGAATGCCATCGAATTCACGAATTGGAGTTCGCTGCTTGCATAACCGCTCGCTTCGCGAACACCCGCACCATCTCGCGCCGATATTCCGGGGTGAGCGCGGATGTGGTCAGCGGCTTCGCGGTGCTGGCCGCCAGATCCCCGATTCTGCCCGCCAATTCGTCGTCGAGCCGCATGCCGATCAGTTGCGCGTCCGCGTCCTGGATGAGGTGCGGCGCGGGATTGACCGCAGTGATCGCCACTCGCGCGTCCGCTACACGTCCCGAGTTCATCTTAAGCGCCACCGCAACCCCTGCCAGTGGATAATCGATGCTGCCCCGCACGCGCAGCTTCTGATAGCTTCCGTGCCAGCCGGCCGCGCTTTCGGGAAGGTGTACGCGCGTGACAATCTCACTATCCGCGAGATGAAGCCGCACGATGCCATCGTTCACATAGAACTCCGACAACGGGGTACATCTTACTCCGTCGGGCCCGGCGATTTCCAACTCTGCGCCCAGGCACAGCAGCGCTGGAGGCGTGTCGCCCGAAAACGTTGCCCAGCAAAAGTTCCCGCCGGGCGCCACGTGGCACAGATCGCCATCTTTCTTCAGGCAAAAGCCGCAGCTCTTACGCCAGAGAAGCGACTGGTTGTACCACAGGCAGCGCGTGTCGAGGCAGATGTTGCCGCCCAGCGTGCCCATATTACGCAGTACCGGTGAGGCGACCGTCTTCACGGCTTCGTGCAGCACCGGGTAGTCGCGCCGGATAACCGCGGAATGCTCGATCACGCTCAACGTTGTCAGCGCGCCAATTTGAAGCCCCCGACCCGGCACATCGCGGATGCCGCGCAGCTCGCCGACACCGCGTAAATCCAGCACGTACGGCGGGGTGAACAGCTTCTGCTTCATCGAAGGCAGAAGATCGGTGCCGCCGGCCACGACTTTGCATTCGCCCTCGTGCTTTGCCATAAGCGCGACCGCTTCGTCGAGTGTTCGCGGGCGGAGCAGTTGAAATTCGGGTAGGCTCAATCGTTACCCCCCGCCGGAGACGCCGCACGAACGGGTTGCCGGGCCGGATCGAGTTCATGGCGCATCGGGCCTTTGCCGCGGAAGCACAGCGAGCCGCCGTGCTCGCGCAACTTCTCCGGCGCAGTCGGATCGACCGATTCCGTCATCGCGATTCGCTTCATGCCATTCTTGGCGCGCAGCGCTGCCAAAATCCGCTCTGGCGTAAAAGGACTCTCACGCAGTCGGACTCCCACAGCGTCGTATATAGCGTTGGAAATCGCCGGAATCGTCGCCGCCAGAGAGCCCTCGCCGGCTTCTTTGGCCCCGAACGGTCCTTCGGGGTCGACGCTCTCGACAATGATGCACTCGATGTCCGGAGACTCCGCCGACGAGGGACTGCGATATTCCAGCAAGCCCGGATTCATCAGCAGCCCGTCTTTCCAGACCATCTCTTCTTCGAGCGCCTGTCCGAGCCCCATCCACACCGAGCCAACGACCTGGCCCTCGACAGCAACCGGATTCAACGCTCGCCCGCAATCATGGGCGGCCCAAATCTTGTGTACCGTGACCTCGCCCGTTTCTTCATCGACACTGACTTCCGCCACTTGTGCCGAATACGAATACGCCGGCGACGGGCCAACGCCTCCGCCTTTGTGCTTCCCACCGCGCGCTTCCATGGGAGGCGCATACGATCCCGTCCCGGTTAGTGCGCCGTGGAAGTCGATGGCGGAAACCACCGCCTCCTCGAAGCTCATGTGCTCTTTGGGACCCTCTTCCTTGCGCGTCTGCAACACCGACCCGCGAAGGATCTGCCCATCCACGCGCCCGCGTGGCGCGTCCTTTTCTTCCAAGATCTCTGACGCTGTGGGATCATGGTCGCCGGGCATCGTACCGCGTTTCCAGACATGATCGTTGCGCATGATCACGTCTTGTGGCGCGCAGTTCATGCGCTTTGCCGCTGCACTGACGATGTTCTTCTTCACCTCTTCGGCCGCGCGCAGGGCCGCGTTTCCGGCCATGAACGTCACGCGACTGGAATACGACCCCAGATCGATGGGCGTGAGATCCGTGTCCGCAGCGATGACCCTCACACGCGCCAGATCGCAGCCCAGCACTTCGGCCACAACCTGCGCGGTCATCGTGTCCGAGCCCTGGCCGATCTCCGACGCACCCGTATACACCACCACCCCGCCATCGCGATCGATCTTGATGTTCACCGTCGAGTGCGGCATGTCGGAGCGGATGATGCTGTTGGCCGCGCCGCTCACATAATGGCTGCACGCAATGCCGAGCCCGCGTCCCTTCGGCAGCTTGCCCTTGCGATCCTGCCATCCCGAGCGCGCAACCACTTGATCGATGCACTCCGGCAATCCGTAGCTCAGCACGCGCAGGCCGTTCACAGTTATAGTCGGTGGCTTCAGCAGGTTCACCCGCCGCACCTCCGCCGGATCGAGCCTCAACTTCGCGGCGATCTCATCCATCTGCGACTCAAACGCGAAGCGCACATTTACTGTTCCGTGTCCGCGCATCGCACCGCACGCGGGCTTGTTGGTGAGCACACGATAGCCGTCGTAACGAATGTTGGGGATCTCGTACAACGCGCCCAGGAGCGCGCCGGAATACAGGATCGTTACCACACCGTAGGAGCAGTAGGCGCCGCCGTCCTGAATAACCTTGCACGCAACGGATGTCACGCGACCGTCGCTCTTGACTCCGGTCTTCAGATCAACGATGGTGCGCGGACGCCCACGATGCGCCCAGAACACTTCTTCGCGCGTGTACGTGATCTTGACAGGCGCCTTGGCCGCGCGCGCCGCGACAGCGGCGATGATCTCCAACGGGATGATTTCGCTCTTGCCGCCGAAGCCGCCGCCCACGAGCGGCTTGATCACCCGGATCTGCGACATCGGCATCTCCAGCACCAGAGACAACTTGTGCTGCAGGTAATACGGCACCTGGGTCGAGGACCACACTGTCAGACGTCCCAGTTTGCCGGTGTGCGGATCGAGCTCGAAGCTCGCCAAAGTGCAGTGCGGCTCCATCGCCGCATGCGTCACCTCGTTCGCGATATAGCGCGCCTCGTGCACGTAGTCCGCTTCCGCGAAGCCCTTGTCGGGATCGCCGAAGACGTGGTGATAATCCTTCTCGATATTATGTGGACGGTTCTCATGAATGAGATCCGTCTCCGCCTTCATCGACTGCTCCGGATCGAAGTAAGCCGGCAGCGGCTCGTAATCCACGTCAATCAACTCGAGCGCACACTCGGCAATCTCTTCATTAATTGCGGCAACGCACGCCACGTGATCGCCGACATAGCGCACCTTGCCGACGGCCAGCGCGGTCTCGTCATGGCCGACGGGCAGAATGCCGTAGGGATTCGGCGCGTCTTCGCCGGTCACGACTGCAACTATCCCGTCGAGCGCTTTCGCACGCGAGGTGTCGATGCTCTTGATGCGCGCGTGCGGATACGGCGAATGCAGAATCTTGCCGACCAGCATACCCGGAAGCTTGAAGTCGTCCGTGTACTTGCCGGCGCCGGTCGTCTTACCCGCGGCATCGACCATTGCAATCGATTTACCGATAACTGAGAAATCATTCATAACGCTATTTCGCTTCCACCAGTTCCTGCTTCATACCCTTTTGCTCCGCGTCGATGGCGGCGCGGATGGCCTGATACATCTGCGAGTAGCCGGTGCAGCGGCACAAGTTGCTGCTAAGGGCGTTGCGGATCTCGTCCTCACTGGGATCGGGATTGTTGGCCAGCAGCCACTTCACGGTCATCATGAATCCGGGTGTGCAGAAGCCGCACTGCGCGCCGCCGAAATCGCCGTAGGCCTTCTGCAGTGCGGCCAGGCTGCCGTGATCGGCTACTCCCTCGACGGTCGTGATCTCCTGGCCCTCGCAGCTGGCAGCCAGCAATGTGCAGGAAAGCATCGGAATGCCGTCGATCTGCACCGTGCAGGCGCCGCAAGACGAGTCGTCGCAGGCGCGCTTCGAGCCCGTGAGGTCGAGGTCCTGCCGCAACACGTCGAGCAGCAGCTTATTGGGCTCAATCGCCAGTTCGTGAGTGCGGCCGTTAACGCGGAGTTCGATAAGTTGCTTCTTCATTCGGGTTCCTAGCAATCAACAGTCGGCATTCAGCATTCAGCCCTTGAAGATCCTTCAATGTTTTCGGCAGCACTCGAGCTGAGTGCTAACCGCTGCCTGCTGACTGCTCCTTTTAGTACAGCGGCACCTTCGGATCGACCTGCCTTGCCCAGCGATCGATGCCACCGGCCAAAGATTGCACCTTCTCATAGCCCTGACGCCGCAGCCACGCTGTCACATTGTAGGAGCGCACGCCGTGATGGCACACAACCACGATGTGCTTCTCCGGATCCAGTTCCTGCTGAAATCGCCCCGGAATTTCGTTCATCGGGATGTGCGCGCTGCCTTCGATCTTCGCAGTGTCAAATTCCCATGGTTCCCGACAATCCAGTACCACAACGTCAGAGTTGTTCTCCAGCAGCGATCTCAACTCTTCAGGCGCGATCTCGTAATCCATCCCGCTTACTTCCCCACCCACTTCGGGCCGACGGCGCTCCACAAAGGCCGCAATGCCTTCCTGGGCGTCGGCGGTTTTCATCAGTTCGTCGTGATAAATCTGCTCCGCGCGCGCCAGCCCCTTGTCGAAGTGAATCGAGTCCCACGCATAAAATGCCTTCTTTGCGATGCGCAGTGCGGCCGGACTCAACTGGGAAACACGCTGCATACAATCGGCGACCAGCGTCTCAGGATCGTCCGCCAACCCGTTCACCAGCCCGGCCGCGAGCGCCTCTTCGCCGGAGAGCGTACGTCCGGTCAGCAGTAGCTCAGCCGCCAGCTTTTGCCCCACAATGGCGGACAGCGCCACGCTTGCGACCGGCGCGTAGCAGGCCAGCTTAATCTCGGGAAAGGCCCAGACGGAGTCGGGCGAGGCGTATACAACGTCGCACATCAGCGCCAGCTCCGCGCCTCCGCCTAGACAATGCCGGCGAACGCTGGCGATCGTCAATTTGCTCGCGCTAACTACCGAACGGATGACGCTATGAAAATCCGCCAGCATACCGCGAACGTTTTCGGTCGTGTGCGCCGCGACGTCGACCCCGCTGGAGAACGCGTTTTCTGAGCCGGCGACAACAATGGCGCTGATCTCCGGATGCGACTCGATTTGCTCGAGCGCGGCGCGCAGCTCTTCCATCATCTGCATGTCGATGACGTTCAGGGGCGGATTGCTGAGCGTCACGCGCGCCACCGGAGGGCGTAGCTCGACGGCGATGCGGGTGTAGGTCGGGTTGGTGGTCAACGTCATGGTATTTGAGACAAACCGCAGATCCCTCGGCTCCGCTCGGGATGACAAACAAAAAACAAAGCGGTTAAATGCTGGCCTAAAGGCCAGCTCTACCTATTTGCCCGTAAACTTAGGCGGGCGCTTCTCGATGTACGCCGAGAGACCCTCTCTCGCGTCGTCGCTCTCGAACAGGAGCTGCTGGTTCTCGCGCTCGAGCGCCAGGCCCGCTTCCAGCGGAATTTCCCATCCGGTCTGCACGGCACGCTTGATACGTCCGACAGCTTTGGCGGCTTTGTTGGGCGGGCAGAACTGGCGCGCGTACTCCAGCACGCGGTCCCTGAAGCCCGCGTTTTCGAACACTTCGTTCACCAGTCCGATCTGTTTCGCCTCGTCGAATGAAAACGTCTTGCCGGTGACCATCAGTTCAATGGCTTTCGATTTGCCGAGAATGCGCGACAGTCGCTGCGTTCCGCCTGTTCCTGGCAAGACGCCCAGATTCACTTCCGGCAATCCGATCTTGCCGGCGTCCTTGCGCGCGATGCGCAGATCGGCGGCCATGGCAACTTCCAGACCTCCACCGACGCAATGCCCATTCAGCGCCGCGATCACCAGCTTCGGCGTATTTTCCAGGCGCAGCAGAGTTTCGTTGGCGTGCAGGCAGAAGTAGTACTTAAACGTCGGATCGACCTCGGTCAGCATTGCGATGTTCGCGCCCGCGCAGAAGAACTTCTCGCCTGCGCCGGTCAGCACGATGACGTGGACGCTCTCATCCATGCGCGCCTGCAGGATGGCGTCGTCAAGCTGACGATTCATCGCATAGCTGTAGGTGTTGGCCGGGGGATCGTTGAGCTCGATTACGGCGACGCCGCCATCTGTGCGGTAGC
The DNA here is from genome assembly GCA_963747045.1 of uncultured Acidobacteriaceae bacterium. GTDB lineage: Bacteria > Acidobacteriota > Terriglobia > Terriglobales > Acidobacteriaceae > Bog-257. The sequence goes on from CAVVDN010000008.1 coordinate 181,122, forward strand.
GGATCAGCTCGGCTGCGCGCACCATGTCAGTCTGGACCGTGCTACTCATGCCTGGACTTCCTGATTGCTTTCTTACCCCCTACATTGTGGGATGCGCGAGCGGTGGGGGGCCTGGCATCCTGCGCGGCCTTTCCTGGGCCTCCGCCGCGCACACCTTGCAGGAAGATGTCGCTGAATTCGCGAGACAGCACATCGGCGCCGGGATCGACGCGCGGGTTGTACCAGGTATACAGCCAGTTCATCATGCCGAACAGGCCCATGACCGCAGCACGCGTGCTCACTCCGGACTTCAAGCCTTGCGCCTTAACCAGATCGTCGACCAGGCCGACGCAGATGCGGTAGTACTCACGCTTGATTGCCGCCAGCTCCGCGCCGTAGCCGTCTTTCAGCACGTCGTCTTCGTGCGAGAGCACCTTCATGGCCTTCTGCTTGGCCAGCGAGTATTCGACGTGATTGTGGACGAAGATGCGAATTCGTTCCTGCGGGTCGGTGCTGGCCGCCAGCCGCTCGCGCAGCCGTTGGATGATGGTGGTGAAGGTGTGGTGCTGGATGAAGTAAAGCAGCTTCTCCTTGGATTCGAAGTAATAATAAAGACCGGCGAGCGAGATGCCGCTCAGGCGCGAGAGATCGCGCATGGACGCGCCTTCGTAGCCTTTTTCGGCAAAGACTTCGGTGGCGTAATCCAGGATCTCGGCCAGACGGCGGTCGAAACGGGTATCGTGCGGTGCAGCGGGCTGCTGGGCGCGGGTTGTGGGAGAAGCGGACATAGGCAGGAAGGTTCGAAACTTTCGAACGTTCGTTCTAATTTTAAACGACCCACAGCGACAGCGCAACCTCGGACTCGGATCGGGAGGCGCCGCGAGTTTCTGCTGCCGTCACCCGCGAAAGCAGGCTTCCAACAGCGGCGGCATGCGGGCGAGTTGTCGAGGGCGGATTGCCCAGTCGCACAAGGGTCGGACGCGAACCGGGGCTATCATGGCGCAACTCCAAAGGGCGAAATCGCCGGCAACCTGTGCCGTGCCACCCTTCTTTCTCGCGGCCCCGGCCTTCCCTGCAGAATTCTTGTCCTACGCTGGGTTGTTTGGAACCTCCGGCGCTGTTTGCTGCGCGGTAATGCCAGGCACCGGGAGGGAGCCGTACCAGTCGATCCTGCGAGTGAAGTACATGGCAGCCGCAACCGCCAGGAAACTGGTAATCGCACCTACGAGCAGTGCATTATCCTCGAGTCGTAGCAGCAGGTAGATCAGCGCATACAGCAAAGAGAAGATGGCCAAGGCCCTTACTCCCTGCACGCGACTGGAGAACACCCATGCCGCGTTCGCTGAAAGCAGCGCTACCGTGGCCGCACCAGCGAGCAGAAAGCCAGCATCGAAACCGACCCTCTCGGCGATCGACAGCAGAAGCAGATAGAAGATGATCTGGGCGATGCCTACCAGAACGTATTGAGCAGGGTGAACCCGCTTGCCGGTTGTAACTTCGAATACGAAGTAGGAAAGGAACAGCAGTCCCAGGAAGAGAAGCGCGTATTTAAGGGATCGGTTCACGGATTGATATGGATCTGCCACTTCGATGAACGAAACCCCAAGCGCTGTCGCATCGAGACCGATAATTGAGTCGCCCTGTCCTTCGGCGCGCACTCCACGCGCGATGAAGGGGACGGACCACTCCGCAGTGAAACCCTTGCTGGACACTGTTCGATTGACCGGCAAGAAGCCTCCATCAAATCCTGGACTCGGCCAATCTCCTTGAACCGTGAGATCAGTCGTCTTGCCGTAGGCAAGCACCGCGATCCTTTGAGCGCCGGAAAATCGCAAGGCGGAGGTCACATTGAATTGGGCGTTTGGCTTCGCGAGGCCTTCGACTCTGGCGCCGAAGAGTGTGAGCTTGATGTGATCGCTCTGGTCGCCGCCGACCGAGAGGCTGGTCGTGTTTTCCGCAGGAACTAGCGTCGAAGTCTTTCCGTCCGCCGTCAACGTGGCATCGGCCATCGCTCCGCGGGCATCACTGACTCCGACAATGATCTCGGCCCGGCTCCAGTCCAGTTCCGCGCCTTGCGGAGCCGTCGCGGGCACTCCCGTTAGATCGAATGCTGCGTCGAGTTTCAGGTCCGCCTGAAACACCGGCACCTTAAAGAGCGAACGGCGACGCTCTTCCGTTGCCGTTTTGATGCCGGCCGAGGCTCGCGCCGGAAACACCAGGTACATGCCGCGCTTGGCATGATCAGCCGGAGATTGTGGTGGAATATTGTACGGAATGACAAGTGTCGGTCCGAGGAATGTCTGCTGGCCGCCCACGTGACTGCTTATTTCTCGAATGACGTCCGCGGCTCGCTGTGTCCTGTCTTCAACCAGCCCTCCAACAAAGAAAGCCGGAATTGTCATGAGCAGGGCTAGCCCGCAAACTACGATGAGTTTCACACCCATTGACCGGGATTTCATCCTTAAGCTGGACTGCAACGTCGACAAATCGCTCACTTAGATCCTCAATTCTTCAGTTAGCTTTGCGTTGCAAAGTTAGCTGGCAAAAAAACTCAGGCCCGCGACGGCGCCAGGCTGTGTACCAGGCTCGTCGCCGGCCGTTCTTCCGTCACTTTTGCTGCATCCTTTACCACCTGCTCCAGGGTGGAGAGGTATTCGACATAACGCCTGCGGCCGTTCGCTGTGATTCTGCAGACCGTCTGCGGGCGATTCCGGTCATGTCCCTTCAGGATCTGGACCATTTGCGCCTTCTCCAGAACGCGCAAGTGCCGGCTCAGATTGCCATCGGTGAGCGAACACATCTGCTTCAGATCGTTGAAGGTCAGCGGAGTCGAGTTGGTGATGAGAGAGGTGAGGATGCTGAGGCGAGCGCGCTCGTGAATCACGCGATCGAGTCCTTCGTACGCGAAGCGCCCCTCGCCAGAAGGCGGTTTAGGCTTCATCCGCAGCCTCCCGCGTGCCGAAGAAGAGGACGGCGGCAACCAATAGTTGCCCGGTTGCGAACGGAATGCCCATCGCCCAGGGAGAGAAGGCTCGCGGGCCGCCTAACCACAGGCACCCGAGGCCGCTGAGCAGATACCATGCGCCCGGTGCCACCATCCAGCGCGGAAGGAACCGGCAGGATGCGAAAATGCCGAGGCTGAAGACGACCTGCCAGAGGCCGGGCAGCATCCACGCACTGGCGGGAGCGCTGCGCACCACGACGACGGTCATCAGTGCTCCGGCGACGGCCGAGGGTAGAAACTGTTCCACGGCCATGCGAATCATTTCACTCGAAAGCGACGAATGCATCCGCCGCGCGCGGGTGAACATTTGCGCGCCGGTGAGGCCCGCGGCCACCACCGCCGTCGCAATCCAGATGTCCAGATATTCGGAAAGCCGATTTGCCGGATCGGGCAGCCATCCGGCCTGAACTGCCGCGGCCAGGGCGGCGAGGGCGCCGGTCGCGGCAAGAGTTGCAGGACCGTAGCCGCGAAACTCCGTCGTGCGCGCCACCTGTCTGCGTATGCTGCTGATATCGCCCAGCGCCTTGTGAAGGTCGTTCATCGCGTTTACTTTGCAATGTAAAGTAAATCAACTTCAGGGCGCTGTCAATCAGCGATGAAGGTCCACCGCTCTGGGCCCATACTCACCGGCTTTGGTTGTGGCTTTCGTGGCATATCCGTCATCTCCGCGCATAATCGTGCGGCAGAACCAGACTTGCCGAAAATGCGCCTGGCGTCGTTTTCCTGCAAATCATCCTCCTGCGCCGCGCGGCGAGCTATGATTTCGCAAAGACCCGCGCGCCTGCATTGACAAAGCTTGCCGCGAACAGGCAAACTGCTTGATTCTTCCCCATTCCGTCGCTGGCGACGCGAATGCGGAGCAGATTCTCGGGCGAGACAGGCAAAACTTGATGGCCGCGCCACAACGCGTTTCCTATCGCATGGAGTCCACGCTGGAAAGCGTGAACAAGGCCGAAGCGATGACCGATCAGGTGGCCACGCAGGCCGGCTTCGATGAGGACACGCGCAGCGGCGTCTCCATGGCGGTGCGCGAGGCGATGATCAACGCCATCCTGCACGGCAACGCCTACGCTCCCGACAAGCGCGTGAACTTGACCTTCGAGCAGAACGGGCGCGAGATGATCGTGATCATCAGCGACGAAGGCGAGGGTTTCATACCGGAAGAGGTGCCCGATCCGCTGGCTCCGGAAAATCTTTTAAAGCAGTCGGGGCGTGGCATATTCTTGATGCGGGCATTCATGGATGAGGTTCGATTTCGTAAACTCGAACCTGGCACTGAAATCACTATGATCAAGCGGCTGCCCGAGCAGTGATCGGGGCCGCCAGGAGGCTTCTAACGTGAGCATGAAAGCGAGCACTCGGCAGGTAGACGGCATCACCATCGTCGACTTGAGCGGGCGAATCACCCTCGGAGAGGGCAGCGTGGTTCTGCGCGACACGATTAAAGATCTGCTGAGCAAGGGACAGAAGAAGATCCTGCTGAACCTGGGCGACGTCAGCTACATCGACAGCTCGGGCATCGGCGAGTTGGTGAGCGCGTTCACCTCGGTCCGCAATCAGGGCGGCGAGCTGAAGCTGCTGCACCTCACGAAGAAGGTCCACGACCTGCTGCAGATCACTAAGCTGTACACCGTCTTCGACGTAAAAGATGACGAGGCGACGGCGATCACCGCATTCAGCCGCTAACGCAGCCACGCGTTCGCCATCGCAGATTCGGTCACGCCCTTTCGCGCCTTCGCGGAGGGGCGTTGTTTTGTGCAGCGATTCGGCAGTCGCGCGAGAGGTGACGGCTTGCATCGCGCGACGTGATGAGGTTTTCCGGGCGAAGTGGTTACTCGTCGTCCGGACCTTAGTTACCCCACCAACGTGCTCGCGCTAATCGACTGCGCAGAAAGAGCTTACAAAATTGTTCCACGTGGAACAATTTTGCGGGCGGGCGAGCGGCTGCAATTCTACTTCGTGGGCTCCATTCGCAAGGCGTTATTGAAGCGGTTGAAGTAGTTGAAGAGCCCGATCGCAGCCAGCAACTCGACGATCTCGCCTTCGTCATAAAACTTGCGCAGCTCGTTCCAGAAGTCGTCATCGACGCCGGAGTCGTGCGTGACGCGTTCGGCGAGATCCAGTGCAGCCTTCTCCGCGTCCGTGAAGTCGGAGCGATTGCGGAAGTTCGCCAGCTCGTTGATCTGCTCGTCGCTCCAGCCATGCCGCCTTGCCAAGGCGGTGTGCGACGCCAGTCAATACTCGCAGCGATTGATCTGCGAGACGCGCACGAATGCCAACTCCTTCAACTTGGCAGGAATCGTTCCCGTGTTCATCACCGCGCGGAAGTGCGCGATCATCGTGCGAAAAATTTCCGGGCGATGCGCGACCGTGCGAAACATGTTCGGTACGTTGCCGCGCTCCTGCAGATAGGCGTCGTAGATCTTGCCGGTTTCGGGATCGACCTCGGTTTTTTCGAGTCGCGAAATTCTGGACATAAGCAAATTGTAATTCGTGCTGCGCTGCGAGCAAGTGAGGAGCACTCGACAGCTGGCGGCGTTCGATCTGCTAAGCGCGTCGACGTTCAGTCGCAAGCTGTGTGCTGCTGATCTTCGGTGCGAAGCGCATGCCATAAAACAGCACCGCGGCCGACAACGCGACCGCGACGATCATCGACGTCAATCCTATCTCCAGATTGCTTTTGTCCGAGATGTAGCCGATCAGCGTCGGCGAAAACGCGTCGCCCAGAAGATGAATGGTGAAGACATTCACCGCGAGCGCAGTCGCGCGAATGCTCGCGCTGACAGAGTTGACGAGGGCGGCGTTGAGCGGCGCGGTGTTCAGCAGCAGGAAGAACTCGCCAACAAAAATTGCCGGGAACATCGCCGGACCATGATTGAAGATGGCGATGATGATCGCCGGGATCGACAACGCCATGCCCACCGCCGACACCAACTGATACGCCGCCGGTGTGCGCCGCAGCAGGCGGTCGCCGATCCATCCTCCGAGCAGGGTTGCAACCGTTCCGGAGACAACCGTCATGCCGCCGAAGATGGTATTGGCGCGATCGAGCGGCATGTGCCGCATGCGCACGAGAAATGTCGGCATCCAGACCTGCAGTCCGCCGATGGCGAAGGTCATCATGGCGGCTCCGAGCGTGACCGTCCAGTACGCCTTGTTGTGCAGCAGGCCGCGCAGGGAGCCGCGTTCGAAGCTGTCGGCAAGATGATCGCTCGCGCCGCGCGTGGGCTCACGCAGCCCGAGCACCGCCGCGCCTAACACAAATCCCGGCAGCGCCGAGATCATGAAGGGCGCGCGCCAACCGTAGCGATGCCCGAGGTAGCCGCCGACGATGTAGCCCAGCGCGCTGCCGACCGGCGTGGCGAGGTAGAAGAAGCCCATCACGCGGCCGCGAATGTTTTCGGGATACAAGTCGGCGAGCAACGCGGGCGAGATGGCGACGAAGGTTGCCTCGCCGATGCCGACGACGACGTGTCGCAGCAGCAGCTCGTCGTAGTTATGCGTGACGGCGCTGAGCAGCGTGGCCGCGCTCCAGACGAAGGCGCCGAGTGCGATGATCCAGCGCCGCGAATAGCGATCCGCCAGCGGCGTAATCAGCGGCGCCGCCACCATGTAGCAAATGAAAAACGCCGACGTGAGAAAGCCGACCTGCTCGTCGGTGAGGCGAAACTCATGCTGAATGAGCGGCTGCACCGCGTACAGGATGTTGCGGTCAATGTAGTTCAGAAAGTTCAGCGCGGTGAGCAGCAGCAGGGCGGCGGTGGCGCTGGACCTGTAGGACATGCGTTGGCGGAGGATAACATGAAGCAGTTGCCGGTTGTCGGCTTGTCGGTTGTCGGTTGTCCGTTGTCGCCGAACCCAAATCTCCTTCGGGCTCGCGGGCCAACAACAGATCCCACGGGCGCGCGGCGGGGCCTCGTGATGACAATCTGCTGCTCACCGTTCAGCCGACAAACGCCAACTAACTGCCGACAACTGACGACCGGCACTGACCACTGCCACTTCAAAAGTACTTTCGCATTCGGGTGCGAGCGAATATTCTGTCAGAGCAATTCAACAATCAGGTTCTTGCGGAGGCTTAATGAAACGCCTGCTGGCGTTGCTCGTTCTTTCCCTGTGTTCCTGCGCCGCCTGGTCTCAGACTGCGACCGAAACGGCGACCACGCAGACCACGCAAACCACGCCATCGGCGACAACCTCGCAGCCATCCGAACGTTTGTTCTTTCCCAAGGACTGGTATTGGGGTTGGGCGGAGTTCGACCTGGCGCCGCCGCACAATGAAATCGACCCCAACTTGTGCGCCGCCAACGCCGGCCTGTACGGCGGAGTCAATTCCAAGTGCAACGCCTTCGCCCGCTGGCAGATTGCCGGCAGCATCGAGCTTCGTCCCATCGGACGAACCATCGCCCGCCGCCTGATGTTTTTCTACGACCCGAATTTTCTCTTCGGCAGAAATGTGCCACAGACGCTTTATACCTGGTCGTTCGATGGCATCGGCATGGAGTTGAAGTGGGGCGTCGGCGTCGACCTGCCCAAGCGCTTTCAGTTCCGCTACACCAACCATCCGAACATCGTGCGCTTCGGCTCGCGCGACCAGCCGCTGGGCCCGGCATGGCTGGGCGCGAACGGGCCCTGGGGTCAATACAACACCATCGGCATACGCAAGTATTTCGGCGAGAGGCGAGTGGGGACGGATTAGGGATCAGGGGACAAAGGCCGGCGCGCAACCTTATGCGTCTGGAGGGTATTGCCAGTGGGTACTGGACGCGGTCCGTCAAACCGTCGAGTGGCCTCATCAGCCACTGCAGTTCGAATCTGCTGCCCTCCGTGCGACCGTTCGGCGTTCTAGAAATGGATTGACGCCGGCTCGAATCGAGCCGATACTATAGTGTTTGACGGACCGCAATACCTAGCCTGAACTTGAGCAAAGCCCCGGCGTGATGAACCGGGGCTGTGCTTTTTGTCGGCTGTAAGTCTGGGAAGCAACTACCGCCAAATATCCCAGGTCTCGAACCCCGCGAGACCTGGGGCGGACAGCAAATCTCAGCCCGGCGTTTCAACGTCGCGTGCACCCGATGTAAGATACGGTCGCTTCCGGGAGAATACCCATCGCCGGCCCGTCGATCATCTCCAAGCTTAGCGAACGTTTGCGCTCCGGAATGGATGCGCATCGCCGCCGCAATGAGTTCTGGCGAAGTGTGCCGCAGTCGTCGTTGATCCTGTTCTACGCGGCCGTCTTCTGCGTCTTTGCCAGCATCGGCGTTATTACCCTCATGACCGAGACGGCCCCTCCCGGCCTGTGGCAGTCATTCGCGTACATATGCTATTGGGGACTGGCGGCAACCTTGCTTGCTGCCGCAGCAACCAGCGGAAAGTATCTGTTCCTACCTCTCATCATCGCAGCCAACGTGGTCGCGGCAGTCTGGCTGAATCGGATGATGGCGCACACGCATCCCGCCGTTCCCGTCAGTTCGCCGCTGCACACGCGGTTCGCGGTCCTGGGGCAAACTGGACTCTTGACACTGTCTGCCGGATACGCCTTCTTCATGTTTTTCTTTTCGCGCGAAGGCACGCGCTATTTCAGCGCTCATGCGGAGATCGCGCTGGCCCGCGAACTCCACCAGGCACTGGTGCCGATCATCGAGCGGCGCGTGGGAGAGTTCGAGATCTATGGCGCGTCAATACCGAGCGGCGAAGTTGGCGGCGACCTGGTTGATCTGGTCGAGCGCAGCGATGGCGAGTGGACGGCCTACGTGGCCGACGTCTCGGGGCACGGCGTATCGCCCGGCGTCCTGATGGCCATGTTCAAGGCCACGGTGCGCACCCGCATGCTGGCCGGATGCGATGGCGCGAAGCTGCTGGAAGGCACGCACGAAGCCCTCTACCCGCTGAAGACCAGCAACATGTTCGTGACCGCAGGCTTCATCCAGGCGCAGGGCAATTGCTTGACGCTCTCGCTGGCCGGACATCCGGCGCTGATGCATTATCGGCGGCAAGGTGCGCAAGTTTGCGAATATGCCTCCGCCGACCTTCCCCTGGGCATCCTTCCAGAGCAAACCTTCAGCGCTCGCGATATCGATTGCCAACCCGGGGACATCTTGCTGCTGCTGACTGACGGAATCACGGAGGCCGCGGACCCGAACGGCGCGGAATTGGGGAGCGACCCCGTCAAATCCGGATTGTGCGAATGGGCAGACTTGCCGCTGCCCGAGATCTTCCACAACATCCGCGAACTGGCGCTGAAGTTCGGTAAGCAGCAGGACGACCAGACGATGCTGCTGGTGCGAAGAGTGCGGATAGGCAGTTAGCGTTGGCCTATATGGTCGCGCGCCCGATCCAGTCCAGCTCAAGGTCTGGAATGGATCGAAATTCAGGGTCTCCGGTCACCAGCGGACAGCGGTATTTCTTGGGCAAGGGCTGCGGCGAAGGCGTCCGCGTATGCAATTGGGTATTGCCCTTTGAGCAGAGCCGCTCGTGGTCAGACCAATGGACTGCGAAAGCGCCGCAGGCGCGGCATATCTCAGCCCAGCGTTTCAACGCTGGGTGTGCGTGGACCGCACGCCGAGTCCCGGAGGGACGACATAATGGACTCTCACCCGAACACATAACGCGAATCGAACGGCGCACCCGATTTTCGCAACAGCGTCATGAACTCCTGCTCAAAACTCCACTTGCGATGATGCTCCGCCTGCCGCGCAATATAATCAGCGACCACCTGCTTCTGGGACTGGCTGACGCTGAACGCGCCGTAGCCTTCCTGCCAGTCAAACCGCACGCCGCGCTCGTGCAGCCAGCGCGAACTGTTGGCTTTCAACTCCTGAATGGCCTTGGCCAGAGGCATGGAGGGCGGCACGTGCATCAGCAGATGGATGTGATTGGCCGTACCTCCGGCGGCAACCAGGGTGATCTTTTTCGCCTGAGCCACGCCCGTTAGATAGCGGCACATTTCAACTGGATCCTGGATGAGTTTGGCTCGTTGTTTCGTGCTGAAGACACAATGCACGAGCACCCAGGCGTGCGTGTGGGACATACGCACAGCCTATCGAATTGCGGGCGGCGGGTTCGGTGATTAACGACACAGGCCGCGGTTCATATGCCGTCCCTGGCGGGACTCGAAACCAGGAGCTACGCCTACCCAGCGTTGAAACGCTGGGCTTAGATATGCTGTCCCCTGCGGGGACGGGTGCATCAGGACTGTCGGTCTTCGCGCTCCCGCTCCTCTCTTCTGAACTCTTCGAAGTCCTTCATCAGATCGCCTCCAGCGGCGCCGCGAAGCTGCTTCCACTCAGGGGTAAGCTAAGCGTTGAAGACTTGCTCTCAATCAGCCCCTTCACCCGTTCCACAAACGCCTCCACCTTCACCGAGCCTTCCGCTTTCTCCTGGCCGCGGACGCGGACGTTCACTTCGCCGGCTTCGGCTTCTTTGTCGCCGACGACGAGCTGGAACGGGACTTTCTGCAAAGCGTGCTCGCGGATTTTGGCGTTCATCTTTTCGTTGCGCAGATCGACGTGCACGCGCACGCCGGCGGCCTTGAGCTTCTCGCCGACTTCGTTGGCATACGCGTGGTGCTTCTCGCCGATTGGGATAATGACCACCTGCGTTGGCGACAACCACACCGGAAACGCTCCTGCGTAGTGTTCGATAAGCACGCCGAAGAAGCGCTCGATGGAGCCGTAGAGTGCGCGATGCACCATCAGCGGCTGATGGCGCTTGCCGTCCTCGCCGACATACTCCAGATCGAAGCGCTGCGGCAGGTTCCAGTCGAACTGCACAGTGCAGAGCTGCCACAAGCGCCCGATGGCGTCGACGAGCTTGATGTCGATCTTGGGGCCGTAGAACGCCGCTTCGCCGGGGATGAGTTTGTACGGGATGCCGCGCCGCTCCAGCACGTTTTTCAGCGAAGCCTCGGACGATTGCCACTGCTCCTCGCTGCCGATGAAGGTCTTGCGGTCGTTCGGGTCCCAGGTCGACAGCTCTACCTGGTACTGCTCGAAGCCATAGGTGTGCAGCACGGCCAGGGCGAAGTCTATGCAACCGTCGACCTCGTCTTCGATCTGTTCCGGCGTGCAGAAGATGTGCGCGTCGTCCTGGGTGAAGCCGCGCACGCGCAGCAAGCCGTGCATCACGCCCGAGCGCTCGTAGCGATAGACGGTGCCCATCTCGCCCAGGCGCACCGGCAGATCGCGATAGGACTTCAGCGAGTCCCGGTAGATGAGGATGTGGAACGGACAGTTCATCGGCTTCATGCGATAGTTCGCATCGTCCAGTTCCATGGGCGTGAACATGTTATCGGCGTAGTAGCCCTCGTGGCCGGAGGTCTTCCACAGATCGACGCGCGCCACGTGCGGCGTGCACACCAGCGAGTAGCCCCGCTTGAGGTACTCGTTGCGCATCCAGTCTTCCATCTCTTTGCGGATGATGCCGCCCTTGGGATGCCAGAAGATGAGCCCGGGCCCGGCGAGCTCCTGGATGGAGAACAGGTCGAGCTGCTTGCCGAGCACGCGATGGTCGCGCTTCTTCGCCTCCTCGATTTTGTGCAGGTAGTCGTCAAGGTCCTTCTTGCTGAAGAACGACGTGCCGTAGATGCGCTGCAGCTGCGGGTTCTTCTCATCGCCCAGCCAGTAGGCGCCGGCGATGTTGAGCAGCTTGAACGCCTTGATGCGCCCGGTGGACGGGATGTGCGGCCCGCGGCAGAAGTCGGTGAACTTGCCGGTCTTGTAGATGGAGATTTTCTCGTCGGGCGCGGTGAACTGCTCGATGAAGTGGCACTTCATGAAGTCGCCTTCCGACTTGAAGCGCTCCAGGCCTTCCTTGCGCGGCAGAAATTCGCGCGCGTAGGGCAGGTCCTGTTTCACCAGCTCCTGCATCTTCTTCTCGATGGCTTCGAGGTCTTCGGGCGTGAACGGCTTCTCGCGATAGAAGTCGTAGAAGAAGCCGGACTCGGTGGCGGGGCCGTGGCCGAGCTTGGTCTCGGGAAAGAGCTCGAGGACAGCGGCGGCCATCAGGTGCGCCGACGAGTGACGATAAACTTCCAGCGCCTCGGGATCGCGGTCGGTGAGGATGCGCAGCTCGGCGTCCTGCTCGAGTGGGCGGGCAAGATCGACGAGGCGCGGGCCGTCGGCGGAAGGAGCGTGCGCCGAGGCGGGAGCAGCCGCGGCCGCGCCGGCCGGTTCGCTCTTTTCCGGAGACGCCGGGTGATGGCCATTGCCGCCGCTGCCGTTTGACGACAGCGGCTTGATCTGCGCGGCCAGCGCGGCGTCGGCCAGACGCGGGCTGATGCTCTTGGCGATATCGAGGGCGGAGGTCCCACGCGGCACGTCCTTGACGCTGCCGTCGGGCAATTTCACATGAATGGTTTCAGCCATGATGTTGTTCCAGTTGTCCGTGGCCAGTGGCCAGTGATCAGTTGAGCCTGACGGGCTCCGATTTTTATTGCTCGCCGAGTGCAACTCTGCGCCGGAGCTTGCTTTAGGTATTGTAGCTTTGCAGGACGACGAGGAGAACGCGCGGACGGCGCTACAGGGATGTTCGTGTGCGGGCGCGGACTTCCAGCACCGCCGCGCCGATGAGCGCGACAGAGCCGATGACGAGCGCAAACGGGATGGCGACGTGACGATAGGCGTTGCTCATATCAATCTGCCCTCCCCTGATCATGCCATAAATCACGGTGCCGACGATACCGCAAAACAAGCCGACGGCCATGCCGCCGGCGGTAAACAGCAGCGTGGCGAACAGCACGCGCACGATTGACGCAAAAGCAACAGAGAGCTTCGAGCGATGGCCGTCATGCGCAACTGCGGTGTCCATCATACTGCCTGAAATTTTACTGCGAGCAGGGCGGCCGTGTCAGCGCCGGAGAGAGCTCATGAAGCCGAGTTGCTGCCGGCGTGCCACACCTTCTCTGCCTCCTGGACGGCCGTGAGTACCACTTCGTCCTTTTTCCGGCTTCGCGGACCACGGAGGCGCAGCAGCGAGGCGTCGGGAATGTGCAGCACGTCCTGCAAGTACTCGCGCAAGGCCATCAGGATGAAGGCCGACTCAGCGGTGAGGAACATGCCGAGATAGCAGGCGGTGAGTTGCAGGCTGTAGGGGATCTCGCGATAGTCCACCGACTTCAGGATGTCGGTGGTGCTGTTCATGACGCCTTGCTGCGTGAACACCTGCAACGATTGCGTCAGGTAGTAGTGATAGAGGGCCACCAGGCCGAGCGACGACAGAATGAGCGCCAGAGGCACGAAGGCGAGAAACGAGCGCAAGACGACATGTCCGTCGGGGCGAGTGGAGAACATCAGCCGCCCCAGCCAATGTCGTATGTAGAACAGGTACGCGAGCATGAGAAAGCAAAACAGCGAGGTGTAGACAGAGAGAAATTTGCCCTGCGCCGCGTACGTGGGGATGAGATGGAACGCCGCGACCGGGATGGGCAGCGACGCGGTCACCACCGACGCCGTTCCCATGTACGCCTTGAAGAACTTGGCGAAGGCGGCCAGGCGCACCGGCGTTTGCGGCTCCGAGTTGCCGGCGGCGTGCGTTATGGGACTGGGATTTCGCATTTCACCTTCTGATTCTGAAACGCCGATACAGTTACCGGCGTAGTCTTCACCGTGGAGCTTCCCACCTGCTTGGTCGCGTACACGGAGTAGATTCCCGGCGGCACGCCCTGTGACGTTGGAGTGCTAACTTTGGGGAAGGACAGCTCCAGGGAATTCAGGCCGCTCACCGACACCCACTTGTACATCACGGTCCAGCCGGGATCGGGCTGCCCGTCTTTGAGGGTGCTGGCGATCACCGTGACCAGCCGGCCCGCGCCCCAGTCCTTGCAGTCTTTGACTTTGATTTCCAGGTCCTTGGCGATGCTGGTGAGCACCTGCTTGGCGGCTTCGGTTTTCGTCGGGTCGGTGTTCAGGACGTTGGCTACCTGAAGGCACCACTGCGCTTCGTGAGCTAAGTCGGCGACGTAGTCTTTTGGCGGAGGAACTAACAGCCACTCGCCATTGCGCTTGTATCCGCTATTGCCGTAGCCGCCACCACCGGAGCCGAACGAACTGGCGTAGCCGCCCTTAGCGAGCCCGTAGAAAAGCTGCTGCTGCGCGTTGTCGATGTCGGAGGCGATGCCACCGGCTTTGCTGGCGGCGTTCTTGCTGCATTCATGCAAGGCGTTGAGGGCGGCGACCGTCGGCGCCAGTTGGGGTGGGGGCGAGAGTACTTGTGCCGGCGCGGCGACGGCACAGACGATCAGCGCGCAGCAGCCCGCAAGCAGACGCCAGCAGCGACACATGAGGGATGTGCACCGGCGTGCCTGTTGGACACCACCCCACGGTGCTCGTGCGAAGAACGGCATCGCGATCCTCCCGCGAAAGCCAGCTTTGGTTGAGCAAGATATAGCACAAAAACGGCTGAAACAGGCGCTCTCATTGTGCGCGAGTACTGCTGCTTGCACTGGCGCGACACCGCGCCGGCTCGGGCGGTTGCGTTACAATCGAAGCTTCATGTCCTCGACATCGCAAGCGGTAACTCGCACGCCCGCCGAGGTGGTGCGGCTGGCGCCGGTGGCGCAGGCGGCCAACGGTATCTGCTACTCGTTGATGGGCGAGGTGAATACCGGCACGGCCGACCTGGAGCGCATGGTGAACGCCGTGCCGCGCACCATCGCCGCCGCGCTCAATCGCAAGGCGTATTACTTCGTCCCGCTCACGCTGAACCTGGGCGACGAGACGATGATCGCCGACCGCTACGACGTGCAGCTCTCCGACAGCGCCGTTTGCCATCGCAACCAGACGCTGGGCGACTCGCAATGCGTCTTCATCTCCACGCGGCTGATGGAAGACAACTTCGCGATCGCGTTCGAGTTTTTCATCAACATTGGACACAATTTTGTGGACTGCGTCGGCGTCTCGCAGGAGTTTGCCGACCTGGTGTGGAAGCAGGTAGAAGGCCGGGCGCGCGGCGAGACCTCGCTGGACGCCTACGAGCTGCGCAAGGTTGCGACGACGAATGGCCCAGAAGCCGAGAGGGCGCGCCACGAGTACCTGCTGGCGGTGTTCTCGGATGCGATCGCGGTGTATCTGTTGTCGCTGTATTTAGACGTGGACTATCAGGACCTGCGCGAGCGCGACTATCCTCTGCTCAAGCCCGAGGCGCTGGCCGAACGCCTGCGCAAGATCAACGAGCTGTTCCCTCCGAATCCGGGCTACGAGTTCGCGGTGTACCACCGCAGACGGCAGCAGTAAATTTCCGCCGGCGAAAGCTTGTCACATAAGCCCATGTCAATAGACATTGATGGCACGCTTCCCGTACCTTCATAGTCTTTTCCGAAGAAACACTAAATGCGGAGATGTGGGCGTACGAGCCGACGCATGGAAGCTTTTCGGTGTCGCCCCCCAAAGGGGCGCGATAAGCCATAGGCGCGCCCATTATCCAGAGCCTCCACTCTGGGCTATAAAATCCGAGCAGTGAGCGCAATCCTGCATTTACGACAATGCCAAAAAGCCGGTTACTGCGTGAGCATCCAAACCGTGTTGGACAGCGAGTCGGTGCCGTAGAGATTGCCATTCGCATCGATGCTAAGGTCGCCAAACGGCGCTCCGACGACGAAATCGTATAAATCGGTGTATGTCCAGCCATTCTGCGAAGGGCTGAGCTTGAAGATGTTTCCCCCAGTGCCCTGGCCGGCACCCGCGGTCGTCCCA
Organism: uncultured Acidobacteriaceae bacterium; assembly: GCA_963747045.1. Classification (GTDB taxonomy): domain Bacteria; phylum Acidobacteriota; class Terriglobia; order Terriglobales; family Acidobacteriaceae; genus Bog-257. The sequence goes on from CAVVDN010000008.1 coordinate 196,794, forward strand.
TACAGGTTTCCATTGCCGTCCAGCACCAAATTGCCAACGGGTCCTCTATTCTGAGCTCCAGTAAGGGTGAAACGGTGCAGCACGGTGAACTGCCAGCCGTTGCTGGACGGGGACAGCTCGAAAACGCAGGCCGTACCGGGACCACCCCCTGTGGTCGCGCCGTACAGATTACCCAGCGTGTCCATGATGAGCCCTGGCTCGACATAAGATCCCGTGTCCATCTCCGGCACGGGGAAATTTACGAGAATGTTTTCGGTCCAGCCGGAGCCGTTGGGCACCAATTGGAAGACGGTTCCGTTGCGACCCAGGCCTTGCCCGGCGACCGACGTCGTACCGTAGATATTGCCTGAGCTGTCGAGGATTACGTTGTGCAGCGGATATCCGCCGTCATTGCCGTTGTAACCGAGAAAACGGTGGAGCACCGTCTGCGTCCAGCTATTGCCCGTGCGACTCAGTTCATAGACCACGCCATAGTCGGAGCCGCCGCCAAACTGCGTCGTCCCGTACACGTTCCCTGCGTTGTCGAAGGCAACTTCACCGTAATACGGCTCGGCGCCGTCGGGAAATGTGAAGTCGAACAAAGTGGTCTCGGTCCATGGGCACAGCGAGGTCTTGCAGATCGTAGCCGGAGGCCGAAGGTTGTAGAACACTCCATAGCCGCCGGTTCCTCCGCCGCAGCCGCCCGTGCCGTAAAGCGTGCCGTCAGGTCCAAAGACAACGCCGCCGTAAGGGCATCCGCCGTCCGCCAGGCCTTGAAATTCATACAAGCGGTTGAACACGTAGCCGGAGGTGACATGCTTAAGCTGATACACCGTGCCGCCGCGCGGCTGTAATGTCGTGCCGTAGAGATTCCCGGCGCGGTCCAGCGTCACGCCGCTGTTGGGAAGCTCGCCGTCGGCTCCGTTGAAATTGTGCAGTACGGTGAAAGTCTGCGTCTGTGCCGGTTGCGCCATCAGGATGAGCACACACGGAAGCAGGAGAACGAGGCTGGTCAGGAGCAATTCGCCGGAGAGGGTGCGGGTGGAGGGTCGGGTCGGAGTCGTCATGACGACCTCCTGCGAGATGTGCTTGCAGCCAGAAACTCTACACCCGAACGGGAAGCAGGTTCAATGGAGGTAACTGTTTAACCTATGAAATTAAGCTAATTTTCAGACTGTACCGCCAAGTATTGTGAACGGCAATTCCATGACCTATAAGCGGTCGTCACCTCTAGACGCACACCGCCGCTTTCGCCGCTTCGACCGGCTCCAGGTACGCCGTGAAGTGGCGCAGGAAGGGCGCTTCATAGGTCAGGCGCAAGCCGCGGATTTGTTCGCGGCGGTTCCAGACGGACAGGATCACCTCAATCACGTAGTCGATGTGGCTTTGGGTGTAGACGCGGCGGGGGATCGCCAGGCGAACTAGATCCCACTTCGCGGCCTTGCCGAACATCAGGCTGCCGATTTCGACCGAGCGGATGCCGCCTTCGAGATACAACTCGGCCGCCAGTGCGACGCCTGGGAACTCATGCAGCGGAATGTGCGGGAGAAAGGCGCGCGCGTCGAGGTAGATGGCGTGGCCGCCCGGCGGCTGCACGATGGGCACACCTTTTTTGGTGATGTGGTCGCCGAGGTAGGCCGTCGAGGCGATGCGATAGCGCAGGTAGTCCTCTTCCAGCGACTCCTGCACGCCAACCGCGATGGCTTCGAGGTCGCGCCCGGCGAGTCCACCGTAAGTGGGATAGCCCTCGGTGAGGATGAGCAGGTCTTTTTCCTGCGCCGCCAGAACGTTGTCATTGGTGCAGAGGAAGCCGCCGATGTTGGCCATGCCGTCTTTCTTGGCCGACATGGTGCAGCCGTCGCCGAGGGCGAACATCTCCTGCGCGATCTGTTTGGGCGTCTTGTCGGCGTAGCCGTCCTCGCGCAGCTTGATGAACTAGGCGTTCTCGGCAAAGCGGCAGGCGTCGAAATACAGCGGGATGCCGTGCTTGCGGCAGACGGCACTCACCGCGCGCGCGTTCTCCATCGAGACCGGCTGGCCGCCACCGGAGTTGTTGGTGATAGTCAGCATCACCAGCGGAATACGTTCGCGGCCGACGCGCGCGATCAGCTCTTCGAGCCCCGCGACGTCCATGTTGCCCTTGAAGGGATGCCACGCCGATGGATGGCTCGCTTCGGGGATGGGCAGGTCCACGGCTTCCGCGCCAAGGAACTCGATGTTGGCGCGCGTGGTGTCGAAGTGGGTGTTGTTAGGGACGATGTCGCCCGTCTTGCACGCGCAGTTGAACAGGATGCGCTCGGCGGCGCGACCCTGGTGCGTAGGGATCACGTGCGTGTAGCCGAAGATGTCCTGAATGGAATCGCGAAAGCGGTCGAAGCTGCGGCTGCCGGCATAGCTTTCGTCGCCTTCCATGATGGCGGCCCACTGTGCGGTGGACATGGCGCCGGTGCCGGAGTCGGTCAGCAGGTCGATGAGCACATCGTCGGCGGGCAGCAGAAACAGGTTGTGGTGCGCGGCGCGGAGCAGCTCTTCGCGCTGCTCGCGCGTGGTCCAACGAATGGGTTCGACGCTCTTGATGCGAAACGGTTCGATAATGGTTCTGGTGGGCATGGCGGCTTGCTCCCTAAAGCTCCATGCTGGGCTTTTCAGGAGGCCGGTGCAGTGATGGGGGTCACAGCGGGATAGGGGAGTCGTTGGAGCCGCACGGGGGGAGCACGGCTTCAGCCTTCAAAATTCGGGTGAGATTTAGGTCGGCTTCAGCCACCGAGGTAAAGATCTAATATCGCCGACTCAGCGGCTAAAGCCGTTCTGCCAAGAACAGCTTTTTGTGCACGCCTGAAGACGTGCTCCACTCATTGGCTAACGCCGGGGACACTCACCCGCGCTTACGCGACTTGGCGGCCTTGAGCGCCAGGTGATTGGCTTCGCGGTTATTTTCGCGAGGGATATACGCAATGGTGAACTCGACGTCGCGAGCCAGCTTGCGACAGGTCCAGTTCAGCGAATGCAGACGCGGACTATGGCAGGCGTACTCGCCGGTCATTTGTTTGACCATGACCTGGGAATCGGAGAAGACGTGGAGAGCGCGGGCGTTCACCGCAACGGCGTGCTGCAGGGCTTCCAGAAGGGCCAGATATTCAGCGACATTGTTGTCCTGATGCCCAATCCACTTGGCGATGCGAACGGTTTCACCCTCAGCGGCTTCAATAATTACCCCAATCCCCGAGGGTCCGGGGTTTCCGTGCGATCCGCCGTCGACATACGCTACAAGGTCAGGCATTCGCTCCCTACCAAGATGCGGCAGAACGCGGCGTTCGTCAAGAACCGTCTTGGTTCCTCGCGATTTCTACACTTTGGATGCGGCGCTTCTGTGAAAAAAATGTGAACCGGCGTTGAAAATCAAACGGGGGCGTTCAGGAACCCTGTGAATTCTACTGTTTGCGAAGATAAATACTCACACACAAATAAGTTGCGATTGCACAAACCTTGGGCGTTGACATTTTCTCCTCATCCGGTAGATTGACTCCTGTCGATGGCAGAAAAGGGCAGCAACTAAAAGTAGCTGATCCGAAGTAGGCCGAGCGATTGGTTCGATCCGGGCGACCGGACGCAACCGCCAGACCCGAAAAAACCGACTGCGCTGCGAGGTGTCAGCCGGGGTTCGGAACCGCGAAAGCGGTGGTCGCGCAGAAGCTGTTGCGGTGCACGTATCCGTGTCGTTGGCTCTCTCGCAGGAGCTGGCGGCTGGAGCGTAACCAAGGCTCTGCTTCTTGTCGGCGGCGGAAAAGGGACGGCAACTAAAAGCAGCCGACCTGAAGTACGCTGGGTGATCGGTTCGATCCGGGCGACCGGAACAACCGCCAGACCCGAAAAAACCGACTGCGTTGCGAGATGTCAGCCGGGGTTCGGAGCCGCGAAAGCGGTGATTGCTCAAGGGCTGTGACGGTACATGCTTCCACGCCGAGGGCTCCCTCGCAGGAGTTGGCGGCTAGAGCATAACCAAAGTCACAGCCTTTTCCTATTTCTGGTAAAGCCAGCCTTCAGGCTGGCATCGCAAACTGTCCGCCTAACTTCAAACGGCGTGAGATGGCCATTTGCTATGACCAGCTCACGCCGTTAACACGTTCCCAAGCTCTGCGAACGCGGCGCTGAAGCGCCGCTCCACCCTACCAGGCCGTTACCGTCATCCGGTCGACCCACTCCGAGTAGTTCTGCTGGTTGTAGTCGCCGTCGAGTTGCACCGCGGCGTTCAGCTCCGAGGCGTTCACGCCATAAGTGTTGAAGGTGCGATTAATGTAGCTGCGGCGGCCGTTCAGCGTGACCGAGATGAACTTGGTCTGATTGCCGACGCGCTGGAACTCCAGCACCAGGTGGTTCCAGTGATAGGCCGGCGGCGCCGAGCATCCGATGCCGGTATTGACCCAGCGGCCTCCGGCAGTGTTCCACACGTCCCAGTGTCCGCCGCCACGAATGTTGCACTGGGTGCCGAAAATATACTTGCGGCCATTGACCGACTGGTTCATATCGAACTCCAGCGACTGCGGAGCGCCGGGCGTGGTCAGATAAAAATACAGATCGTAGGTGAAGTTGCTGGCATGGGCATTGGCGCCGAGCTGTTTCCACCAGATGGCGTTGTGGTATGGCGAACTTCCACCCAGCGAGTACTTAGTCGCGTTGCCGCTCATCGAAGGATTGCTGATGTGCTGGCTCATCGAATGGGGCGTTGAGCCGCTGCCGGCGCAGCTATTGCAGGTCGTCCATCCTGACATGGACTGCACCTGGCTGTAGGTCGTGGTTCCCGCCAGCGACATTGCGCTCAGTGCGCATAGCAGCGCGGCGATTCCTAGATACTTCTTCACCATCTGTTCTCCTCAACTTTGATTGCTGGCGCTTCTACCTGCGCACTGAAGCCAGACTAGGGAGGCATCTACTCTGGAGAAACCAGTAGTTAGGCTTAGTTGAAGACAGGTAATTACCCTAAGAACTATGTCTCTGGTTCCTATGCGGGACTACAATTCTGACCGTAGTACCAGAACTAGTTCTCTGGCAAATATATAGACGAAATCAGCAGTGTAGATCCATGTTCCGCAATCTAGGTAAGTTAGAAGGAGGGAAGTCGCGCGAAATGGAAAACGGTCCAGAGACTACTTAGAATGGTACGAAGATAATTCTAAGTAGCTGGACTTGCCCTCTAGGTACTCCAAGCAAGCGAGCTAGCTTCACTGCGACTTGGCGGATTGCGCACCAAAGGTACGAATCAGAAGCTGCGTCCCGCTCTCGAGTTTCAGGTCCTTCTCGGTCGTCACCAGAACCGAGTCTTTATCGAGCTCGAGATGGCGGATGCCGACGACTCCATGGGAGTCGGGATTGAGCAAGGGTACCTGTGCGGATGCCCCTTCATCGCCCGCTGAACCGGAATTGCTATTGCCCGCTGGTCGCGAATTGTTGTCCTTGATGCCGCCCAGGGTCGAGACCGGTCCAGGGACACTGTTTCCCTGATCGCCGGGGCCTTGTTTGGCGATCGTGCCGCCGCCACCGGGTCCTGTCGTCGGTTCGGGCGCCGGGTTAGGACCGACGGCCTGGATATAACCCTGAATGGGGAACGTCTTCTCGCTGGTCAGTTCGATCTTATCGAAGACAATGCCAAGCGAGGACTGCGCGTCACCCTTGGATCGAGCCTGCGCCTGCGTCACATGGCCGATCACTCTACTACCGCTGGGAATGGTCACGCCGTTGCCCTGCAATGCAACCGCAGTCTTGGCGACGACCGGGTCGCCCGCTTTGAGCTTTTTCGCATCCAGCGATTTCGTCAACTGGAGCGGGATGGTCGCATGCACTTCGGTTTGATTGGAGGTCTGCCCGGAGGGCGCCGCTTGCTGCGCAACGCAGACCAACGCAGATAGCAGGAGGAAAAGAACGGAGCGAATCGAACGAGACATCGCACACCTCATCGCTGCCAACAGGATAGCTGATAATGCGTATTCTCATTTTTGTGATGCCGGTTGGACGGCGCGCGGTGGCTATGACTGGCAGCCCCAGTCTCCGGCGTAGGACGGAGCGTCGCTGCTCTGGTGCGAGCTACCCTCCGGCGATGGCCCCGATGATGAGAAATGGCTCTTTGCCGCTCGCGACCGCTTCCGGCAGCGGACTGTCTGGTGATTCGTGAGACAAATCTTCTTCGCAGGCAAAGAACCGCAGGAATGGCCGCCGCTGCTGCGTGACATGATCGCGGATGGTGCCGCACAGCATAGGATAGCGCGCTTCCAGCGCGTCGAGGACCGAGCGCTGCGTCACCCGGCCCTCCACCTCGAGCTGTATCTCGCCGTTCACGTTGGCCAGCGTGCGCAGGTGCTGCGGAATCACGACGCGAATCATGGCAGCGTCTGCACCTCGACCGAGAGCACGGCGGGCAGATCGCGCACGATCGGCGACCAGTTGTCGCCGCCGTCGGGTGAGCAGTAAACCTGTCCGCCGGTCGTACCGAAGTACACGCCGCAGGAGTCGAGCGAGTCGATGGACATGGCGTCGCGCAACACGTTGACGTAACAGTTCGCCTGCGGTAAGCCGTTGGTCAAAGCCTCCCATTCGTTACCGCCGGTGCGGCTGCGATAGACGCGCAGCTTGCCCTCCGGCGGATAGTGTTCACCATCGCTCTTGATGGGCACGACATAAATCGTCTCCGGCTCGTGCGCGTGCACGTCGATGACGAAGCCGAAGTCGGTCGGGAGATTGCCGCTGACCTCCGTCCAGTGCTCGCCGGCGTTGTCGCTGCGCATCACGTCCCAGTGCTTTTGCATGAAGAGCACCTCGGGGCGCGAAGGATGCATGGCGACATGATGCACGCAGTGGCCGACCTCGACATCTTCCTTCGGCATAAATTGCGAGCGCAGGCCGCGGTTGATCGGCTTCCAGCTCTGACCGCCATCGTCGGTGCGGAAGGCGCCGGCGGCGGAGATGGCGATGTACATCCGGCCGGGATCGTTGCGGTCGAGAATGATGGTGTGCAGGCACATGCCGCCCGCGCCCGGCTGCCACTGCGGACCGGTACCGTGGCCGCGCAGTCCCGACATTTCCTGCCAGCTACGCGCGCCGTCGGTCGAGCGAAAGATGGCCGCGTCTTCCACGCCGGCATAGACGGTCTCGGGATCGGTAAGCGAGGGCTCGAGGTGCCAGACGCGCTTGAAGACCCAGGGCTTCTGCGTGCCGTCGTACCACTGGTGCGTGGTGAGCGGGGCGCCTGTCTCTTTCGACTCGTCGTAGACGAACTTGTTGCTCTCGCCCATGGGCCAGCCTTGCGGCGATTTTTCCGGGCCGCCGCCGGGCGTCTCCCACGTCTTGCCACCGTCACTGGAGCGCTGGATCATTTGCCCGAACCAGCCGCTGGTTTGCGAGGCGAAGATGCGGTTGGGATCGGCGGGCGAACCCTTCATGTGATAAATCTCCCAGCCCGCGAAGTGCGGTCCGCTTACGCTCCAGTTCTGCCGCTTGCCGTCCGACTCCAGAATGAATGCACCTTTCTTTGTGCCTACCAGCACGCGTACTTTGCTCATCGTGGCTCCTCGAAGTTAATGTGAAAAATTGCTCATCAGTGACTAGTACCTAGTAATTAGCAACTTGCCTGAGCGACCCTTCGACCTTACCAGCGAAGCATGAGGCAAGATGGTACGTGTCACATGCTAAGGAGAATCTGATGAAGTCCCTCAGCGGGCAAAGCCGCGATCGAAACGGGGCAAATTTAGGAACGGGCTGAAGACCGTCCCTTTCAAAGCCATGCTTAATCAGAGCTTTCCTAACTGCGAATCACTAATTACTCATTACTGGCTACTAGTTACTCGTTACCCTACATCACCGGCGCGGGCGTTCCGTCCGACCATTTTCCGACCGAAATGACCCACACGTCGATGGGCTCCGCCCCTTTGAACTGCGGGTTCAGCAGCAGCGGCGAGTTGGGCACGCCGGCGCCCCAAGTCGCCGGATCCACGTGAGGCGTGTAAATCATCACGTGGGCGAGGTTGCCGCCGTTCGCAGTCAGATAGGCCTGCTTCGACATCATGTAGCTCATGGAGCCCGGCTCCAGCCGAGGCAGTTCCTTCCTGTCGTAGGCCTGCTTGTTGGCGGCGATGATCTCGGTTTTCGATTTGCCGGCTATCGCCAGTTTGGTCCTCTCCAGAGTCGCCGGAAAGATGGACCGTGCCGCTGGAGGATTGAAGCAAACCGGGCCACGCATCTTGGGATTCCAGAAGTTCGGAGAATCTTCGGGGGACATCCACGCGCGCTCCACGACGCAGACGAACCCGTTCTTGCCTTCCACGGCGGTCACGTAGCCATGCTCGGTCAGGACCATGACGGTTGCGTCGCGCGCGATAGCATCGGGGGCCGCACTGCGCGCCATGGCGATCTCGGCATCACGATCGGGCATGAGGTACTGATCGAGCGGAGCCATTGCCGGATACGAGGCTTTGTGCTCCTGGTCCGCAGCCCACGACACTATGCTTAGCGCGGCAACCAACATAAAAACCTGCAACGTTCTTGTGCTTGCGATATTTTTCTTCACGGCTTACTCCTCGTTGGGTCGTATGGTGTTTTTCCTTCACAGTTGACCATCCACGGAACGCCGAAGCGATCGGTCAGCATTCCAAAACTTACCGCCCAGAACGTCGCCTGCAATGGCATCACGACTTTGCCGCCGTCGGCGAGTGCGTTGAAGATCCTTTCGGCTTCGGCGAGATCCTGGGTCTGAATGCCGATGGCGAAGCCTTGCGGCTGCCGATAGCGGTCGGGCGGCGCATCGCCGCCCATCAGCCATTGCTCGCCGATGCGCAGGCTGGCGTGCAGAATCTTCTTTCGCCACTCGGGCGGCGCCTGCGCCTCTGCCGGCGTTCCCGCATGCGGCATCATGGTGACGATCTCGCCACCGAGGCAACTCACGTAGAACCGGAACGCTTCTTCGCAATTTCCGTTGAACGCGAGATGAGGATTGAACTGCACGCTGCACTCCTTCGACATCCGTCGAACTAGCTCCCCTGATATACGAGCATCACCAGTCCCGAGCGGAATATTTTCTGGCCGACCAGTCGCAGGTTCAGTCTTTCGCCGATTGGTTGAAACAGCGGATTGCCGCGGCCGAGAAGGATCGGGGTGATGTACACGCGATATTCGTCAACCAAGCCGCGCTCCAGTAACAGCGATGCAAGCTTAGCGCTGCCCAGCACGACCATGTCGCCGCCCGGCTCCTGCTTCAATCGCTTCGCCTCTTCGGCGATGTCACCGCCGATGACGCGCGTGTTGTTCCAGTCCGCGCTCTTGAGCGTAGCGGAGAAAACGACCTTCGAAAGGCTGTTCATCTTGTCGGAGATCGGATCAGGCGGCGCGATCGGCCAATAGGCCTTCATCATCTCGTAGGTGGTGCGGCCGAACAGCAGTGTGTCGACGGAATTCAGCAAAACCACCGAATCGTCGAACTGCTCCTGGTCGAAGCCGAACCAGTCGATCTCCCGGTTCGGCCCCTCGAAGAAGCCGTCCAGGCTCATGTGATTCTTGACGAGGATGCGTCGCATGCCAGCCTTTCTGTGGTATTGAATTACGGCCATAGCCACCGTCCCGACTTCGCCTGCAGCGGTCGAGGATCGCGTTGCCGCCAACGGCGTCGAACTTCGGCAAGAAGCTCGTCCCGATGCTTTGCCAAAGACTCGATCGCGGCGCATGGAACTCCGGTATCCTCGTGTCGCGCTCCCCAGATCAGCAGCTCCAGCAGCGCGGGCGCCAGATCAATTCCCCTCTCCGTCAGCCGATAGTTGATGCGCCGGCCATCGGTCTGCTCCGCTTCGGCGCGAATGATCCCGGCGGCTTGCAGCCGGCGCAGACGCCCGGCAAGGATGTTGGTCGCGATTCCCTCACCCGAGTTCTGGAAATCCTTGAACGAGCGGAACCCGCGGATCATGAGGTCGCGCACGATCAGCAGCGACCAGCGATCGCCGAAGATTTCCAAAGAAACGCTCACTGGACACCCCGACCGGCGCTTCGACTTGGTCCCCACAGGCAATTTCCGAGACGTTAACAATCTCGCTTGCAAAATGCAAGTATGTTTGGGATGACCGGTAGACCCGCATCGACAAACCGCACTCTGACGCCGCAGGCTGCTTCTTCGACCGGTAGCAGACGTGAAACTCGGAGGAATCCCAGCGAATCTGTAGTGGCATGGCAACCAAGGTGAATCGTCGCACGGTGGACCTGTCGCAGTACCCGGGCCTGGTGGTCGTTTATCTGGGCATGCGAGTGAATCGGATGACCGGCCTGAAAACATTGTTCGGCTTTGGTCCAAAGATCGCGGCCTCGGCAGAGGCGCAGCCGGAAGGCCTGCTGGCGCACGAGGTGTTTCTCTTCTCACTGTTCCCTGCGCATGCCGGCATACGGCAATATTGGCGCGACATGGAATCGTTGCTGGCGTGGACGCGCTCGGAGCCGCATCGCGAGTGGTGGAAGAATTTTCTCCGGGATTCGGGAGGCACCGGCTTCTGGCACGAGACCTACATGTTGAGCGGCGGCATGGAAGCCATCTATGACGATGTCCCCGAGCCGGTTGGCTTCATGAGGTTCGCGCCGGTGGTGCAGGCGCGTGGGCCGATGTTTGGGGCATCAACGCGGGCCCATAAGGCAGGAGCCGCGGAACCGGTGCTGTCAGAAACGGAGCTGTACGGGTCGTAGGTGCCCCTAGGTTGGCCCAATTGACGGGCGAACCCTTCGACAGGCTCAGGGCAGGCTCTGGGGCACCACTTCAAGCGAACCTGGGGCACCAATCCTGCTGACCCGAGGCGTATAATCCAATCGTCTCCCACGGAATCACAAGGTCCTGTGACGAGACACAGGTGGCATCCGCCATGCGGAGCTGCACTGGAGGACATCGTGAGCATTACCACCGGCGACTTCCGCGCCAAAATTACCTCTTCCACTCTTCTCGAAAAAAAACAGCGGCACGAAATCATCACCGTGCTGACGGCCTACGACTATGCCAGCGCGCGGCTGGAGGACGAGGCCGGCATCGACATGATTCTGGTCGGTGACTCGCTGGCCCAGGTCATGCTTGGCTACGAGAACACCCTTCCGGTCACCATGCAGGAGATGCTACATCACACACGCGCCGTGCGCCGGGGCGTGAAGCGCGCGTTCCTGGTGGCCGACATGCCCTTCGCTTCCTTTCACATCAGCCAGCGCGATTCGCTGCGCAACGCGGCGCGCTTCATCAAGGAGGCGGGGGCGGAGGCGGTGAAGATCGAAGGCGGCGAGAAGCGCGCGCGCCTGATTTCGCGCATGGTCGATGCCGAAATTCCTGTGGTCGGCCACATCGGGCTGACGCCGCAATCCGTGCACGCCATGGGCGGCTACAAGGTGCAGGGCAAAACGCTGCAAGCCGTCGAGCAGCTGATGCATGACGCGCTGGCCGTCGAACGCGCCGGCGCTTGCTCGATCGTGCTGGAAGGCATTCCGCGCGAAGTGGCGGCGATGATCACCCACGAGCTGGAGATTCCGACGATCGGCATTGGCGCCGGCCCGGAGTGCGACGGCCAGGTGCTGGTCTTCCACGATTTACTGGGCCTGACGTTCGGGGCGCCGGCGAAGTTCGTTCGCCGCTACGCCGACGTGGGCGCGGTGATCAGCAACGCGGTGCATGCGTTTAAGGACGATGTGAAGGCGGGCAGCTACCCGTCAGATGCCGAGTCGTATCATCTGCCAAAGGAAACTTTGGCGGCGTTGCACAGCATTGCCGAACACAAGCGCGCTGTGCCAGTGTAGAAGCATGCCACTTGGGTTGCGCGCGGCAACGCACATTCTTGTTCTCGCGAGCGTTGCTGGCGGCGCCTTCGGTCAGAGCTCCGCTCCTGCTCACAAAGCAGCGGTTCCATCGAAAAGGTACTGTCATCCCAACGCAGGCTTCTGCTTTCGCTATCCCGGCACGTGGACGGTGCTGGGCGACATCTTCGACGGGAATGGTGTCGTGATCGCCCCGCAACAGAAGGGCGAGCGGGAGCAGTGGGACGCGATGACGGTGGCGCTGGTCGCAACGCCCGATGCGAACGGCGAAGGCCCCAGCCTCAACAAGATCATCGAGCAGACGACCGCCGACATGCGCGCCGCGGGTCAGGATTTCCAGACGCTGCAGCGCAAGGAGCTGACCGTCGATCACAATCCCGCCCAGATGCTGAAGGCCCGCTATCGCGAGAACTCCACCGCGCGCGATTGGGTGGAAGAGTTGATCTTCATTCAGGGATCGCAAAACGAAATTTATTCCGTCTCGTTGAAGTGCGCGCCGCAGAACCTGGCGCGGCTCGAACCTGCACTCAAAGAGCTGCTGGCGAGTTGGTCGGTGTCCGAAGCAACGGCTCCCGCGCAAGCTGCGCCGAGCGAAGCGTCGCCGCCAGCTTCCGACAGCACACAACCGCAACCGAAACCATGAAGCAGATCTCCACCGTAGCGGCAATGAAAGCGGCCTGCCGGGCCATCGGTCGTGCGGGCAAAACCCTCGGCTTCGTGCCCACGATGGGCGCGCTGCACGAAGGACATTTTTCGCTGGTGCGCGCCAGCCGGTCGCGATGCGATGTGACGGCCGTGTCGATCTTCGTGAACCCCCTTCAGTTCGGGCCGACCGAGGACCTCGACAAATATCCACGGACGCTGGAGCGCGACGCGGCGATGCTGGAGAAGCTTGGCGTGGAGTTGTTGTTCGTGCCGACAGTGGAAGAGATGTATCCCAGGGGCGCGAAGACGTATGTTCTCGTCGATGAACTCAGCGACAGGCTGGATGGGGCGTCGCGGCCGGGGCACTTTCGCGGGGTCGCGACGGTGGTGACGAAACTGTTCGAGACGGTGCGGCCTGATTATGCATTCTTCGGGCAGAAGGACGCGGTGCAGGTTGCGGTACTGCGCAAGATGGTCCGCGATCTCGACATGGACGTGGACGTCGTTGTCTGCCCGATCGTGCGCGAGGCCGACGGGTTGGCGATGAGTTCGCGGAATGTCTATCTCTCGCCGGAGGAGCGCAAGCAGGCTCTGGTGCTGCATCGTGCGCTGCTGCGGGTGCAGAACGCCGTCGACCATGGCGAGCGCGATGCGGCGAAGCTGCTCGAACTGGGAAAGCAGGTTGTCGCGGAGGAGCCGGGCGCGCGGCTGGATTATTTTGCCGTCGTCGATCCGGATACGATCGAGGCGCTCTCGGATGTCGGACGCGGTGCCCTGGTCGCGGTCGCTGCCCATTTCGGCAAAACGCGTCTAATTGACAACCTTGTGCTGGCGACCCGTTGAGAAACGCTATTCGGTGATGATCCGCCGAAATTCAGATCGGCCCGTCTAAAATACGTCTGTGATTCCCGCCTGCTCGAAACTGGAAACTCGCAACTTGAAACTCTTCCTGCTCACACTCATCTTTATGACGTTGACCGCATTCGCCCAGCAACCGCCTGCATCCTCCGCGACCGGTGTTGTCGTAGAAAAAGGCCCCATGCCGCCGGCAATCACCGATCCCACCAAGCTCGAGAGCAAGACGGTTGCCGACATGCAGAGCTTCTCGATCGAGAAGCTGTACATGACACGCGCGATCGGCGGCTCAACGTGGTCGCCCGACGGCAAGCAGGTGGCCTTCATCTCGAACATCAGCGGGAGGAACAATCTCTGGCTGGTGCCGGCGACGGGCGGCTGGCCGACGCAGTTGACCATCAGCGACCAGCGGCAGTCGCAGCCGGTGTGGTCGCCCGACGGCAACTGGATCGCCTACACCTCCGACCACGACGGCGACGAGCAGTGGGACATTTTCCTCGTGTCGCCGAAGAGCGGCGAGGTGACAAACCTGACGCTCTCGCCGGAGTCTTCAGAACTTGACGCAGCGTGGTCGCCGGACAGCAAGCAGCTCGCCTACGCCACCAAGCCCAAGACCGGTTCCAGCTATGAGATTGAGCTGATCGACATCACGACGCACCACGTCCGGCACGTGACAAAGGACACGCCCAAGGAACTGAGCAATTACAACCCGCTGTTTTCGCGTGACGGTAAATTCATCGTCTACACGCAGTCGCACGCGACGGGCAAGGACTCGGACGTCTTCCTATTTGATCTGGCGAGCGGGCAGAGCACGAACCTGACGCCTCACGAAGGGCGGCACAATTATCATGCCGCCGACATCGCGCCCGACGGCAAGACTGTGCTCATCACCTCCGACGCGCACAATGGGTACGACAATGTGGGACTACTCAATATCGCATCAAAGAACATTGCCTGGCTTACGGTTGACAAGTGGGAGTTCAGGGCGGGCTCGTTCTCGCCGGACGGCAAGTCGCTGGTGTACACCGTCAACATCGACGGCACGAGCGCGGTTTACTTAGCTACCGTTGCAGGTGCGGGCTGGCATGCCCATCCGCTGACCATCGTGCGTGGCATGGATTCCCCCGCCGGGCATCCTACGGCATTTAGCGCCGATGGATCGCGCCTGCTCTACTACCACAACGGCTCGAATGCGCCCACCGACCTCTGGGTCTATGACCTCGCGTCGCAGCAATCGCAGCAGATCACGCATTCACTGGTCGGTGGCTTGCGGAGCGCTGATATGGTTGCGCCGTATCTCGTGCACTATCCCAGCCGCGACGGCAAGTGGACGATCTCGGCGTTCGCCTACATTCCGAATAACATTCAGCGCGAAGGTAAATTTCCGGCGATCGTTTATATTCACGGCGGCCCGGCGTCGCAGTCGGTCGATTCCTTCAACCGCTTCACTCAATACCTCGTCAACCAGGGCTACGTGGTGATTGCGCCCAACTATCGCGGCTCGACCGGCTATGGCAAGGCGTTCATCGATGCCAACCTGGGCGATGCCGGCGGCCAGGAGTTGAATGACGTGCTGGATGCGGCGGAGTGGATCAAGAAGAGCGGCTTCGTCGATCCTAAGAAGCTGATCGTGATGGGCGGCAGCTACGGCGGCTACCTCACCATGATGGCGGTGACCAAGGCTCCGGACATGTGGGCCGCAGCGGTGCCGATTGTGCCGTTCGTGAACTGGTTCACCGAGATTGCCAACGAAGATCCGAGCCTGCGCGAGTACGACCTCGCGACCATGGGCGATCCGGTGAAGAACAAGGCGCTGTACGAGGACCGCTCGCCAATCAATTTTGTCGACCAGATCAAGGCGCCGCTACTGTTGCTGGCAGGCGGCAACGATCCGCGCTGCCCGGCCGAAGAATCACAGCAGGTCGCAGACGCGATCAAGAAACGAGGCGGCACGGCGCAACTGAAAGTTTATAAGGATGAAGGACACGGCTTTGCGCGCGTCAGCAACCAGATCGACGCCTATCAGCGCGTGTCGGACTTCCTGAAGGTGCATGTGCCGTCTCCGGGATGCGGCTGCTCAGTGTACGAGTGACCGCGTTCGCTTTTCAGTGCTGCCCCAGGGTCGCCCTTCCGTTGGGTTAATTTGGGGAGCGGTCGACGTCCAACAGAACTCGAACCTTGGACACCGAAGGTTTCGCTTATGCCCGATGCGCCTGCCCAATTCGCGTCCGCCAAGTATCTGAGCCTGGAAACGTTCCGCAAGAGCGGAGCGGGAGTGCGAACTCCGGTGTGGTTTGCCCAGCTACCCGGGAAGGCGATCTTCTACGTCTACTCCGAGGCCGACGCGGGCAAGGTGAAGCGGGTCCGTAATAATCCCAAGGTGCGCGTGGCGCCATGCAACATTCGCGGCAAAGTCACTGGAGAGTGGGTTGATGCCCGTGCCCGAATTTGCGGCGCGGAAGAAGCTGCCCAGGGCCAGCAGCTTCTGCGGCGCAAATACTGGCAGAAGATAATTGGCGATTTTTTTGCTCGCATCATGGGCCACGGACATGCGGTGCTGGCAATCGAACTGAACTGAGCACCCGGAAGTTGTTATTAGGGTCGCGTTTTTTGTGTTCATCCGTCACATATCCGCTTTTCGCAAATTGGATAAGATGACAGTACGGGCGTGGAAAATGTCGCCCATGTTGCATATTTCTTCTTCCAAGGTGCCAGCATGTCGGAACCGAGCTATGACGAACTGAAGGCGAAAGTGGCGGAACTGGAGAAGCAAGTCCAGGGTCGCAAGCGCGGCAACGTCGACTTCAAGGTGAGTGAAAAGGGCGGCGTCAGCGTATATGGCTTAGGCCGCTTCCCGGTGACGCTTTACTACGAGCAGTGGATCCGACTGCTTGATCACGCCGAACGGATCAAGCAATTCTTAGAAGAGAACAAGAGCCAGCTTAAGATGAAGGGCACAGAGTAGCTGGGCCTAACGGCGCGCATCGCGGATTTAGGAACAGCGATCTAAATTGCCGACGCCAGCATCAGCGATTACTGAGCGGCCGCCGCTGGCTGATTCGCCGCCAGTACCGCTTGTATCTTCGCGATATCGCCGCGCACGTGATCGGCGCGCGGCCCTTTGGGCTCCTCCTTCAGAAACGCCTGGAACTCCGCCAGCGCTTGTTGCTGGCGGTTTTCCTGTTGGTAGGCTCGCGCGGCAATGTAGTGAACAAACGACGCATGGTCGGTCGAAACCGAATGGGCGTGGTCGGCCGATGCGATGGCCGCGTCGAAGTGACGGTTCATATACTCCGAATCGGCCAGCAGCAGCAAACTCTCGGTGTTATCCGGATCGACTGCTATCTCTTTTTGCAATAGCGTTTCCGACTGCGGGAAGTTCTTCTGGCGGATGCACAGCTTGGCGTAGTTGAGCAGCGCGGGGGCGAAGTGATCGTCGAGCGCCAGGGACTTCTTCAGGGCCTGCTCCTCGTTGGCAAGATCGTTGGTCTTCGCATACAGCACGGCGAGATTGTTGTAGGCGGTTGCGTAGTTCGGCTCGAGGGCGAGCGCCTTATCCAGATGCTCCTTGGCTTTCTTCCAGTCTCTTAGGGCCATGGCTTCGTTGGATTTATCGAGCTCCTTGCGCGCCTTGGGCGAAACCTTCAAATCGTTTGCCGAGACCAGGGCGGAATGCGCCGACACCGGCTTGGGGCCGGAGTCCTCCAATCTGCGAACCGCGACGTACTCTGCCTGGCTGCTCTTGCGTTCATCGACCTCGAACGTCTCGCTAGTGGTCGGCTGAATGCCGTCCCCGCTGACCTCCAGGTGATAATCGCCTACCGGAATGCCTGAAAAATCCGCTTCCCCGACATCGTTGGTATACGTGGTGCCCACCGTCTCACCGGTTGAGCCTTGCATCAACCGCACCATCAGGTAGGGGCCGGCGCTGCGATCATTCGACAGGACCACGTGAACGTGAACGGTGCCGACGGAGGTAGGTCCGTGACTACCCATTCCGCCATGAAACTGGCCTTGCGCACCGGTCGCGATAAGGGGGATGGAAACGAAAAGGAGTGGGAGCCAACGGCGCCGCATGTGATACCTCCCGAGAGCCGCAGCCGGGATTTTGGATTTCAGGAACGCCGGACGGGGTTGCACACCAGACGCCTCGACCGAAGTTCAGGCGGAGCGCGGGACCCAAGCTGCGCGAGCGGTGCCCACGGTCCGCTCAAGTTGGGCTGATTGTATACCCCGGATGAACAAATGAATGCAGAAAGATTGTCAAAAATTGCCCCAGCCCTCTGGGGCGGAATCCCCTGCCATTTCAGCCGCTTCCCTCGCGAAACAGGAACTTGGTATAAGAAAAGCACTGGTCGTGACAAAATTAGGGGTCACCGCACGACGTACCGCATCCGGCAGCGCAGGGGACAAAGGACACCGTCATGGCTACCAAAGCAGTAGAGGAAGTGATTGCCGCAAGTCGCATGATCAATGTGCGCTACGCGATTCGCGATCTGGTGGTGGTCGCCGAGGAGGTCGCGCGCGAAGGACACCAGATCCTCTACCTGAACATTGGCGATCCGTGCAAGTTCGACTTTCACACCCCGCCGCACATGATTGAAGCCGTTTTGAAGGCCATGGTCGATGGCCACAACGGCTACGCCGAGTCGCTAGGCATTAAGCCCGCGCTGCAGGCGATTCGGAACGAAGCCGAACGTAACGGTTTTCGCGATATTCAGAGCATCTTCATTGGCTACGGAACCGGCGAGGTCATCGACAGTTGTCTGACCGCGCTGCTGAATCCAGGCGACAACGTGCTCACTCCGAGCCCCGAGTATCCGTTATATGGGGCGATCCTGGCCAAGCTGGATTGTCCGATCAATGCCTACGATCTCGACGAAGATAACGGCTGGCAGCCCGACGTTGACGATCTGGCGCGCAAGATCAACTCCCGTACGCGCGCGATTCTGCTGATCACGCCCAATAATCCCACCGGTGCGGTTTACTCGAAGAAGACGCTGGAGCGGATTCTGGAGCTGGCGCGACGCCATAACCTGATTATTTTTGCCGACGAAATTTACGACAAGCTGGTCTTCGATCCTGACGCCAAGCACGTTTCCATTGCTTCGCTGGCGACGGACGTTCCGATCGTCACCTTCAATGGGCTTTCCAAGGCCTACCTTGTGCCGGGTTGGCGCATCGGATGGGCGATCGCGACCGGACCTCGCGAGATTCTGCACCCCTACATGGAAGCCGTGCACCGCTTGTTACGCGCGCGCTTGTGCGCACCCCATCCTTTTCAGCATGCCATCAAGCCTGCGCTCGAAGGATCACAAGACCACCTGCAGGAGGTTGTGCGCAAGCTGCGCCGCCGCGCGGAGATCACCGAGCAATGGGCGAAGCGCACTCCGCATGTGAAGCTGGTGCCACCCAAGGGCGCTTTTTATGCGTATCCTACGTTGCGCATTCCCGAAGACGACCTGACCTTCGTGACCGAGCTATTGAAAGAAGAAACATGTGCTGGTTGTGCACGGCTCGGGTTTCGGACAAAAACCGGGTACTCATCACATTCGCATCGTCTTCCTGCCGCCTGAGCATGTGCTCAGCGACGCGTACGACGCGATGACCGCCTTCATCAAGCAGCGCTACTAAAGCGGTTCCCAGTTTCAAGTTTCGAGTTTCAAGCTCGAGTTGCATGGTTCGGGCTGCGGATTGCGGTCGACAGGCCGGCCCTTGGCAAAGTTCCCGAAACGTGTGAACGGTTAGAGCGCAACTCGAAACTGGAAACTCGAAACTGACTCATGGTCGACATTCATTGTCACATCCTTCCAGGGATCGATGACGGCTCGCAATCCTGGGAAATGACGAGGGAGATGTGCTGTAAGGCCGTCGCCGACGGTGTTACCCACATCGTGGCGACGCCGCACGCAAACGATCGCTATGAATACCATCGCGAACGATTCACGGAAATGCTCGGCCAGCTGCATGACGCAGCCGACGGAAAGCTGACGTTCAGCCTGGGCTGCGATTTTCACTTCTCCCATGAGAACCTTCAGGACGCCCTGGAGCATCCCCGCCGCTACACCATCGGCGAGACGCAGTACCTGCTGATTGAATTCAGCGATTACGGCATTCCGCCGACCGTGATACAGCAGGTTTTAGGCCTGCGAAGCCGGGGCATGGTACCCATCATCACGCATCCGGAACGCAACCAGTGGCTGCTGAAAAAGCCGCAGATGGTGCTGGATCTAATCGAGCAAGGCTGCCTGGTGCAGGTAACCGCGAGTGCCGTGACTGGAGCGTGGGGCAAGCGTTCCAGAGAAATGGTGGAATGGCTGCTGGAAAATGACGCGATTCACGTGGTGGCCAGTGACGCCCATGACCCGGTAAGGCGCACACCGGTGATGTCAGAGGCGCGGGATGGAATCGCAAGAATGGCAAGCGCAGAGACAGCACAGGCGCTGGTTACGGATAATCCGGCTGCGATTGTGGAAGGCAAAAGCCTGAACCTCTAAGCCGAACCGCGTCTGCCGGGGCACTGCATTTCGCCAACATCCCTGCCATTTACCGAGACAATGCCGGTGCGAACCTTGGAGTTGGACGAAACTCCGCCTGGTATCTCGGGATCGGAATGTGCCGAGACGGGCAGCTTCGACTTCGCACGACGGTGCGACCCAAGTTTCTGCAGGGAAGCTTCCAAATTGTGAACACCGGTCCTGATGCGATCGGCGCTCCGGTGGGCCGCTTGGGCCCCGTATTGCTCGGCGTCGTGCAGCTTACTCCTCAGACTCACGGCTACCTCCGCATTACTGGGAAGATGCAACTTGAGACTGATTGGAAACTACTGGCCCGTAAAAAATCAAGGGGGGAGTCACTGCCGAATGCGGGGATTGAAGGCGGAGTACAACAGATCGGTCAGGAAATTCACCAGGACATAAGTCAGGCCAATCGCCAGAATGCAGCCCTGCACGAGATAGTAATCGCGATTCGAGATTGCGCTGATGGTCAGGCGGCCGATCCCTGGCCAGGAAAAAATGGTTTCCGTGACAATCGCGCCAGCCAGCAGAGCTCCGAACTGCAGGCCAACCACGGTCAAGATCGGGATCATGGCATTACGCAGCGCGTGACGATATACCACCGTGCGCTCCGGCAAGCCCTTGGCTCGCGCGGTGCGAATGTAGTCTTGCCCAAGCTCCTCCAGCATTGAAGTGCGAACCATGCGCGTAAGAATTGCGGCCAATGCCCCGCCCATGGTGATGGCCGGCAGGACGAGATGCGCGGAGCGAGCCGGCGCCCGATACCGGCAGCCATCCCAGCTCAATCGCAAAAAACAGAATCAGAATCGGACCCAGCGCAAAGTTGGGGAACGACAAACCCAGCAATGAGACAAAGCTGAGCAGACGGTCGTCCCAGCGATTGCGATGCAGCGCCGAACGCACGCCGGCGGGAATGGAAAGTCCCAGAGCGACGATAAGCGCAGCCAGCGTCAGTTCCATGGTTGCGGGATACGCCTGCGCGATCACATGTCCGACATTCTGGTTCAGCCGCAGCGAACGTCCCATGTCTCCGTGCAAAATGCCGCCCCAATAATTGACGTATTGGCGTCCCAGCGGAACATCCAGCCCGTAGGCATGGCGCGCGGCGGCAACGTCGGTGGCCGCAGCGCCCTCACCCAGCATCTGTTGTATGGGGTCGCCGGGCACGAGGTGGATCAGCAGAAACACCACGGACACTACCAGCCAGACGACCGGCAGCATGTACAGCAGGCGGGAGAAGACGTAGCGCAGCATCAGCTCGCAACCGGTGTTGCCGGTACGGATTGCGGTTGATTTTGCGAAGGCGCGTTCTCGATGCGCACACTTTCCACGCGCAGGCCGTCCATGCTGGCCACCGTGTAGCGGCGGCCTTCGTAGTCGAAGCTGTCGCCCACTGCCGGGATCCTCTGCAGCTGCGTCAGCACAAATCCCGCCAGCGTTTCGAAGCCTTCGTCGCGCGGCAGCACAATGTGGTATTGCGACTCGAGGTCGCGAATGTTGGCGGAGCCGTCCAGCAGTCATCGAGGGAGCGCCGGGCAGGAACGACGGCTCGGCGATGTCGAACTCGTCCTCGATCTCGCCGACCAATTGCTCCAGAACATCCTCGACGGTCACCAGTCCGGCGGTGGAACCGAATTCATCCACCACCACCGCCAGATGCCGTTTGCGCGCCTTGAACTCGGTCAGCAGATCGGGCAGCGGCTTGGTCTCGGGAACCACCAGCACCTCGCGCATGATGTGCCGAACCTCCAGCCCACTGGGCCGGGTGACCGGGCGGATCCCGACGCGGTGCGGTTCACACGATAACGCAGCCAGCGCATCAGGTCCTTGGCGTACAGCACGCCGATGATGTGCTCGGGGCCGCGCTGCGGATCATAAACCGGAACCCGCGAGTGCTGCTCGTCCACGACGCGCTGCAGTGCCTCTTCCAGCGTCAAGTTTGCCGGCAGGGAGAAGATATCCGGCCGCGGCACCATGATCTCGCGCACCGTGATGTTCTCCAGGTCGAGCGCGCGCAGGATCATCTCTTCCTGCGTCGGCGCCAGCAGTCCCAGCCTGCGGCTGGCGGAGACGATCAGCTTCAGCTCTTCCGGCGAATGCACGCCGGCTTCGCGGACCGGCCGCATCCCGAAAGCCTTCAGCACCATGTGGGTCGAAGCCGTCATGAACGCCAGGAACGGCGCGGCCAGGGTCATGAAGAAGTCCATCGGCCCGGCAACGGCCAGCGCAACCCGCTCGGTGCGCTGCAAGGCGATGGACTTGGGCACCACCTCTCCCAGGATGACGACCAGGTAGGTCATCAGCACGAACGCCAGCACGACCGCGCCGCCATGGGCATAAAGCTGCGAGTGGGGCAACGGCCGGAAGAGCGGCTCCAGCATGTGAGCGATGGACGCTTCGCCGATCCAGCCAAGCGCGAGGCTGGAGACGGTCACTCCGAACTGCACGGCGTTGAGGACGTGATCGAGCTTTTGATGGAGCTTCTGGACGGTGCGCGCGCCGATGCGGTGCGCCGCAATCATCTGCTGCATGCGCGTCTCGCGCACGCTGACCAGGGCGAATTCAGCGGCCACGAAGAACGCGTTCGCCGCGATCAGCAAGACCACCGCTACGATGCGCAGCACGACGAAGGTAACCATCGCAAAAATCTTAACAGCAGTTTCAAGTTTCCAGTTTCCAGTTGCGAGTCGCGGTGCTCCAAACCGGCGTCGTTCGGATCCGGCTCGAAACTTGAAACTTAGAGTTCGAAACCTCCTTTCCCCTTAGTTCAACTCTGGATCACCCAGACAAAGTTAGGTCAAGGTCTAAGAAGAACGCCCGATTTGTCTCCGGCGAGAGTGCCCTGATACTCGCAGTACAGGCTGCTTGCAGGGCGTTGCGGCCAAATGCGTCATTGTCGTTTGGCCAAAACTCAACGGAGGACAATCCCCTGTGAAGTATCCATTTTTCGTGGCAGCCGCTCTCGTGAGCTTCTCCGTGGCTGCCGCAGCCGCTCCCAACGTAACCGTCACAACCCCCACCAATAATTCGCAAGTCGGCAGTCCTTTTAATCTCGTAGCCAACGCCACCAGCCAATATCAAATTGTCGGGTGGCATGTTTATCTCGACGGCAACAATGTATTACACGGGCGGCCAGACCAATTCCATCAGTGCCAGCATCAGCGCGTCGGCAGGCAATCATCAGCTTGTAACGCGGGCCTGGGATAGCACCGGTGCCTATGGTGACGTTTGGAGAACATCACTGTGACCACGAGCGGTGGAGGCGGCGGCGGCAACGGGCTGCCTGACTCCTCCTCCCGGCGCGATCGTCTTCAACAAGATCGAGAACCGCAGCAACTGGTCCATCTGTCACCAGGCCAGCTGTTCAGGAGGCAGTGGAAGTGGTGGCGACTGGATGGCGCAGTTCCAGAGCACCCCATCGCTGGATGGCTCGAGCACGGAGTTCTACAATTCACGGCACCTGGGGCAACACGCTATGGACGCAGAAACTGGGCGCCAATAACAACGTCCGCAATTTTCTGTGGGATTTCTATTTCTACGTAGACAACGCCTCGCAGACGTTCGGACAGGCGCTGGAGTTCGACGCTTTCCAGTTCATCAGCGGCTACAACTACATGATCGGCAGTCAGTGCGACTATCGGCCGCGGATATCTGGGATACCTGGAACGAGTCCACGGGTCACTGGGTGCAGACTTCCATCTCCTGCCCCAAGTTCAGTCCTAACACCTGGCATCACATCCAGTGGTACATGACCACGAATCCAGGAGCCACCAGTACACGTATCACGTTCTGGTGGTGGACGGACACAGCTACACGGTCAATTACACCGGCACGGCCAAATACCTGGCGCTGGGGCAACAATCTCGGCGTACAGTGGCAGCTCGACGACAACGCTCAGCGGCGGCGGCTATCACGAATGGATCGATAACGCGAAGCTTACGATCTGGTGAGTTAACGCGCGGCCAACCAAGCAAGAAGGGGCTTCTCTAGCGGAGAGCCCCTTTTTCGTTCCTGCAGTTCCTGCCGTGGATATCTTCGCGTAATCGTATTGCGAAACGATCGATCACCGGGGTTGTTCCCTACAGAACGGTGGCCGTACAACCTCCCAGCTTCCATGTGGGTCTTACGTTGGGTCAGTCCAAAACATCGATGTGAGGAATTCATGCTGAGAAGAGCTACTGATTTGCAAGCGGATTATCTTGGCGATCTTCGCGGTACGGAGGTCTACGGGCCGAACGACGAGAAGCTCGGGAAAGTCGAGGATGCATTGATCGACGACCGTACGGGAGATCTGCGTTACCTGGTGATCGACGCGGGATGGCTGCGTTCACGCCGATTCGTTCTGCCCGCCGATCAGGTTTACGCATTCGGCGATGGGAACGATCTCTATGCCAATTTGCGGCAACGCGATGCGGAGGCGCTGCCCGAGTTCCGCGACGACACCCTGGCGACGGACGCTGCGTTCGCGAGTTATGAATCCGATTACCGCCGTCACTGGCAATACGACTCCGATCCGGGCCGGGTGCGCAGAAGCCCTCGCCTAGCAAGCTTCCGCGAGCGCCTGCGTGATCATACCTCCCGGCCGGAGATCGTACCGAAACGTGAACCTGCGACAGCCGAGGACGTCACCACGGTCGGCGCACGTCCTACCGGAGTTTATGGGATTTTTGCCAATCGTGACGAAGTCGAAAAGGCGGTAGACCGTCTGCGTAGCGATGGTTTCCGGAGCGGTGATATCTCCGTGGTATTTCCCGACCGCGATCTCAACCAAGAGTTTGCCATCGAGAAGAACACCAAGGCGCCTGAGGGTGCATTGACGGGCGGCGGCACCGGCCTGCTGGTTGGTGGAGCACTGGGCTGGCTGGTAGGAATTGGGACGCTCGCGATTCCCGGCGTTGGGCCATTGCTGGCCGCCGGCCCGATCGTTGCTGCTCTGGCGGGAGCCGGTGTGGGCAGCGCCATCGGCGGTATCGCAGGAGCGCTGATCGGACTTGGCGTTCCGGAGCTTGAGGCCAAGCGTTACGAAGAGGAAGTCAAACGCGGACGCATTCTGGTTTCCGTCCATTGCGATAGCGTTGGCATGGCGCACTCGGCTCGCAAAGTACTGGAAGATGCAGGCGGGAAGGCGGTATTTCTCTCCGGCGAGCAACGCGCCGCCTGAGACAATCGGCGCAGACAAACAAATAGCACCAAGCGGCGCGAAGTGGCGCCGCTTTTTTTGTTGCTTCGGCAAGGCCGCTTTTTATGGCCGATGTTCTTCCGCTGGCGGGACGAGCGCGTTGCGAGTACAAAGCAGGGTGTGGATCAGCGATTCCTGGGGAAGTTTGCGGGTGATGGGTTCGATAATCCATCCTAAACCCGTGGGTATATCGCGAGTCAGCGAGACCGCCCGGCATTCGATCAACACGCCGGCGCCGTCTTTTTTTTCGTCGAACTTCCAGTACGAATTCAGGCGCCACAGAAAACCGTACCCTGTATCCGGCTCGAGTACGCGTTCCTTGGGAGTACCGGCATCCTCCACTTCGGCGATACGCGTGGTGTAGGAGCGGCAGAACCAGCGCTTGGCCTCCACCGCCGAATAGTGCACATAGTGGTCGGTGTCGAGCACAACTGTCACAATCTTCTTCTTCAGCAGGCGCAGGAAGATCTTGAAGTGGTTGCCGTCCTGCTCAAGCAACTTCGAGTCCATCACTTCCGGCTGGTAGATGTATTTATGATTGTCGTAGTTTTGCACCAGCGCCAGCACCTGCTCGACGCCCACGTTCGGCACGAAGCACAGCACCAACCCAATCGTGAATTAATCCATTCGGGATTTTGACCGGCGACTCGCCGCGCCAGAGTTGCGCGATGACATTGCCCTGGCGCACTTGCTGCACGCGCTCCAGACTGCGGTCCGACCACAGGAAGGCACTGTGCCCGCTGAGCGCCGCGTCCATTTCCTCTTCCGCAGCACGAATGTAGCTGACGAAAGCCTCCAGCGTTCGGGGCTTCAGCATTATCACGTTAGCGGTCTGCACCATGGAACACCATTTCGACCGCAGCGGTCTACTTCATTTGGCCGTCGATTCCATCCCTCGAGATTTGTGGTTTCGGGATGGACCGTTGCCCATCGGCTGGCTATCGTTGCTGCCGGCAAAGAGGTAATCCTCAATCTCATCGATCTGCTCGTCGGCATCGTTATAGCCGAGTTCGATTAACTCGCGAGTGTATTTGGAGGTGAACAGCAGGTAGCTCATCAGGTCGGAGCAAGAGGCGGCGTCGCGACCGAGCCCGTTCACGAAGTACTGGATGAGATACGGCATGTCCTTCTGGTGGTGAGCAGCCACCTCGGTCAAGTTCACCGAAGGTGTCACCAGCATCACTTCCAGGGGACGCATCTGTTCGCATCCATTCGAGTTCGCCTGATTGATGTGCCCCTGGCTGAGCAATTGATTCAACCGCTCCAGATGCTCGACGTCCGTCGCCAGGTGGTCCAGAAACATCACGTTGAAGAGGACGCCCATCACCTGCGCCAGGGAAGGATCTTTGGTCCCCGCCGTCTGATCCTGATGTTCCAGGTTCTCGCAGCGCACACCGACGGCAAAGATCTTTTCTGCGCCCAAACGGATGATGGGGCTGAGCGGCTGCTGCAGCCGCAGGCAACCGTCGCCGAAATAAGCCCGCCATGAGCCGTATCCAGACGCACCGGCGGAAAAACCAGCGGGATGGCCGCCGAAGCGCAGACGTGGTCGACCGTGATTTTGGTGCGAGAGCGTTACCCGGCGGCTGCGGTTCCAGATGGGGTGACCGCGTTTCCCCTGAATAAACAGATAACTCATCCCCGAGTTATAGTTCGTTGCCGAGATGGCGAGCGCATAGAGATGACCACGCCGGATATTCTCCTGAATGCGGCTACAGTCGAGACGCGAACTGAGATAGTGCCGCAATGGACTGGCATCCAACAACGAGCGTGCGTTGCCACCGCCCCGATGACGCCGCCGAAGGACAGATCGAGGATCCAGACCAGCGAGTTGTGGGCCTGAGAGACTAGGTCGCAGCGAAAGACATCTGACGGTTTCAGGCTGGCCCAGAGATCTGGCAACGACCTTGGTGGCGGCGGAAAATTCATTGCTCCCCGCGGCCAGCGCCGTGCCGTTGATGGCTCCCGCCGATGCGCCGCCGATGATAGGAAAGGGATTGCCATGGCTCTGAACCCGCGGCATCTCCCCAATTCGCTTGAGAACGCCCGCCTGATAGGCTCCCCGAGCGCCACCGCCCGTCATCGCCAAACCGAGAATCTTGTCCGTCACTAGGCGCATCCTGTTACCGCAAGGGTGTACTTGTCAAGTTTGTCCCGCACGCTCGCTTGTGCATTGCCCGCCACAACCGTTAATCACTTCTCGCCCCCAGCGCGTTTGCCGGGTTGCTTTCGTTTCCCCGGCGCGGCTTTCCGAGCTGGGATCTTCTGCTTGGCTTCCAATTCCGCAATTCGTTGGCGAAGCTCGCGCACTTCTTCGCTGCTGCCGGCGCTCTTGTTTTCGCCTGCGCTCTGTAAGAGGCTCTTGACCGTCTGCAACGGCGAAAGTGCGGCCGACTGCATCTGGCTGAAGCGATCCTGCAGCGAGCTCTGCACCTTCTGATAGGCGTCGAAGGCCGACTTCAGATACCACATGATGAACTCCTGTCCGACGCGATCGGAGGCGACGATCAACTGGCGCAGAAGTTCCAGCGGAAGGCCCGCCGGCTGCCCGCGCGCATCTTCGACGATGATCTGCGTCAGGGTCACGCGGGTGAGGTCTTCGCCGGTGCTGGCATCGACGACCTGCACGTCTTTCCCATTTCGGACCAGCGCCGCAATGTCCTCCAGGTTGATGTAGCGGCTGGTGGAAGTATCGTAGAGTCTGCGGTTTGCGTATTTCTTGATGACGACCTTGCCGGCAATCCACGACTCCAGCCTCCTGTTGCAGCGCACAAATTATCTCAAAGTCCTTGACATGCCTTACCTGAGAATTCTACATTCAAGTTGATGCTGCAGTGCAGCAATTTGGAGGTCATCATGCCTAGGAATGGAAAAACCGAATCCTCCACGTTCCACGCCGGGGATTCGTCGTTTGTATCTCTGCTGTCGGGATGGGTGCAGCAGGGAGTGGAAAACTTCTTCGCCACCCAGCGCATTCTGGTGGACCTGGCGATGAGCCAGAACGCCAATGTCATGAACATGGTCCGCAAGCGCTTTGCCGATCCGGAGTTTTGCCCCGCGGCCGATCGCCAGCGAGCTGGCCGGCGAGGCCATGACCAACTTCATTGAAGGCCAGAAGCTGCTGCTTAGCCTGGCGCAGCGGGAGCACGAGATCGTCACCGAAGGCGTGAAGGAGCGCGTCTCCGGCAGCACCGCCGCGGTCGCGATGACCGAACTGGCGCAGCGCGGCTTCAATACCTTTGTCGAAATGCAGCAGGACTTCCTGAAGATGGCCAGCAAGCAGACCCACACCTGGCTGACTGCGGTGAAGGCCGGCAAGCCTTTCGATCCCGGGAACCTGGTGGAGATGGCGCGCGAGGCCATGGACACACTTCGTTCATACCCAGAAGAAGTTTCTCGACGTGATCGCGGAAGAGACCACCAAAGCCACCAGCGGCAAAGAACCCGCGAGAAGGCTGAAGAAGACCGAGCTGTCGGAGCTGGCCAAAGAGGCGACGGACGCGTTCATCGAAGCCCAGAAGAAGCTGATCGACGTGGCCGGGCAGCAGGTGAATGCCGGCATGCGAGCGGCGGGGCGCGCCGTAAACATGATCGCGCCGTTCCCCTTCATTCCGATTCCGGACCTCACCCGCGAAGGGGTGAAGAACTTTGTCACGGCGGAGAAGGCGCTGATCGATACGGTGATGCATCGTCCGGAAGATGAAACGCACGACCAAGACCACAGCGCATCGCGGGCGCAAACGCCCGGTGCGGACCATCAAGACGGAAGCGGCGCACGCACCGCTTAACGACGAGTAGTGAAACGAGCCGGAGCTTCCGCCAGACTTCCAACCAGAAGTGGCGGAAGCGCCTCGCGGACGTGCCGCCTGAAACCGGCGGCACGTCTTTTATTTTGCGCCAACTCTTCCTTGACCTTACTGTTCGGCTCAGCTTAAATCATTAGTTTCGGGTTATTCGCGCCGGCAGTTCAGCGCGTGTTGTGACATTTGAACAACGATAAGGAGCAACGGATGAAAATTGCCTTCCTCGGTTTGGGCATCATGGGACGTCCGATGGCGTCGCGGCTGGTGGCAGCGGGGCATGAAGTTTCGGTGTGGAACCGGACTGCGCGCCAGCACGTGGATGGCGCGACGACGGCGGTTTCTCCCGCCGATGCGGCCAAAGAAGCGGAGGTGGTTTGGTGCTGTGTTGCCGACACCAACGCCGTCGAGCGCGTGATCTTCAGCGATGACGGCGCGCTGCAAAATGTGCGCGAGGGCGCGAATCATCGTCGATTCCAGCACGATTTCGCCGTCCGCGACCCTGCGCTTTGCCGAGCGCGTAAACGAGCGCGGCGTGCATTGGGTCGACGCGCCCGTGACCGGCTCGAAGATCGGCGCGGAAAACGGGCAGCTCATCTTCATCGTCGGCGGCGCTCCCGAGCCGGTGCAATATCTGGAGCCGCTGTTCAAGGCCATGGGCAAGCAGGTGATCCATATCGGCAGCAACGGCAAGGGACAGGCCGCAAAGCTGGGTATGAACCTGATGATCGCGCTCTATTACCAGGGATTTGCTGAGGCGATGGTGCTGTCGCGCAAGCTGGGTGTCGAGCCGCACAAACTCATCGAACTGATCCAGGCCTCAATGGTCAAGTCCGGCGTGGTGGATTACAAAGCGCCATTTGTGCTGCGCCACGACTACTCTCCGAACTTCCCGCTGCGCCTGATGCACAAAGACATGCACCTCATGCTCGAAGCCGCGAAGGAGAACCGGGTAAAGCTGCCGGCGCTGGAAACCGTCGACGAGATCTACGAGCTGCGAGCGAAGAGGGATGGGACGATCTCGACTATGCGGCGACGCTTGGCCTGCTGGAGAAGTGGGCCGGCCTGAGCGGGGCGCCGAAGTAGACAGACAATATCGACCGGTTGAAAAGAATATCTCCCGGTTTTCGACGTTGGGTGGAGCACGCCTTTCAGGCGTGCAGAATAACCCGAGTTGAATCAGGGCCTTTGGCCACTGAGGTAATTGTTGCCGGAATACCTCAGCGGCTGAAGGCGATTTTTGTTGAACCGTCTTATGCACACCTGAAAGGCTGCTCCACCATCTAGAACGCGAACTTCAGCGCCAGCTGCACCTGCCGCGGCGGCATGGCGTTCACAATCTGTCCGAAGCCCGCGCTGCTGATGTTCCCGTTCACCGCGTCTGCTCCGAAGAACTGCGCGTGATTGAAAACGTTGAATGCCTCCACGCGAAATTGCAGCGCCTTGCGCTCCGTACGTGAGAAGTCTCTTCTGCAGGGCCATGTCGAAGTTCTCCATACCCGGCCCATAGAAGAAGCGACGCGGCGCGTTGCCGATGGTGCCCAAGCGCGGGAACGCTGAACGACGCGGTGTTGAACGCCGGCTTGCCCGTTGCGCGGATTGGTGTTGACGTGCGAGGTTGCCGCCAGCGTACTCGGGCGTGTCCACGCCATTGTTGTTGATGCCGTTCGGCATCGAGCCCAGCAGCGAGCTGTCGGTGTTGTTGTAGAGCGTGACCGGAAGTCCGCTGGAGATGCGCGTAATGCCGGAGAACCACCAGCCATCGGTCCAGCGATTCTGGTGCCCGCAGCGAGAACGAGCTGAATGGCAGCAGGTAGCGGTAGCCAACCACGAAATTGTGCCGCAGGTCGAAGGCGGAGATCGCCTTGGTCAGCGCCGGATCGAAGGGATAAACCGGCTCGGAGAGGCTGGACGAATCGTCCAGCGACTTGCTGTAGGTGTAGCCGGCCGTGAGCTTCCAGGGTGCGGCTGCTGTGGCGCAACGAGACTTCCAGCGCGTTGTAGTTCGAGAAGCCGATTGTCTTCTGATAGGTGATCCCATCGAAGTTCGCGTTGAACGGACCGCGGGCGACGACCTGAGTCCCGTCCGGCCGGGTGAAGACGCCGCCTTCGCTGAACGGCCCGCACGTCGGAGTGCCAGGCATGACTTCGTTCGGACTGGCTCACGCTCAGGCAGGTGGCGCGTCACCTGGATTCGCCGAGGTCAGCACCAGCAGATGATGCGACTGCGAGCCGACATAACCCACGTTCATGAACGTGTTGCTCGCCAGTTCGCGCTCCCAGGAAAGCGTGTAGGTTTCCGTGTACGGCGAAGTGTTGCGATGGTAGAAAGCCGGGTCGCCGGTGATGGGCTCATAGCTCGACCAGTCGACCGAGGTGTTCGGATTTTTGGCCGACGCTCCGAACGGCGGCCAGGGCGAAGGAAACGGCTGGCCGTTGCTGAGGCCGGTCGTGGCGGAGACGAAGGGCTCGTTGAATAAAGGCCGCCCGCCGGTGCTGTCGTAATCGTATCCGTAGGGCGCGCAGGCGCTCATGATTCCGGCCGAGAGTCCTTCGAAGGCCGTGTAGAACATGCCGTACCCCGCGCGAATGCTGCTCTTGCCTTCGCCGCCAAAGATTTTCTCGAAGATTCCGCTCTTGAACCCGGGGGAATAAGCTACGCCGATCCGCGGGGCGAAGTTGTCCCACTTTGTGGGAGCCAGGGTCGAGGGAATTCCGGGATCGCCTGGGAAACACGATGCCCTGCGGGGCATTGGGGTACACCTGCGACTGCTCGCCAAGAACGAAGGTCTGAATCTGATTGTATTTCTCGTGCCAGGGCGGCAACACATCCCAGCGCAGTCCGTAGTTGAGCACCAGGTTTGGGCGCACCTGCCAGCTGTCCTGGGCAAAGGCGCCGATGTAATGGTTGCGAAGGTAGAAAGGCCTCGCGTCGCCCTGCTCGTAGGTGGTCGCGATGCCCAGCAGATAGTCGGCGAAATCGGAGCCGGTCTCGGTGCCTTGAAAGACGAACGAGCCATTGTTGATCGAGTTGGAGATGATGTTGACCTGGTCGTAGTGGAAACTGCCGCCGACCTTGACCGTGTGCTTGCCGAAGACGTGCGACAGGTTGTCGCTCCAGCTGTAGGTATTATTGACCTGCTTCTCGCCGGTGACGTCGACGCCAATGGTGAAATCATTGAAGGCGACATTCTCGATGCCCTCGATACTCTTGTTCAGCGGAACAATGCCCAGCGTGCCTTCGCCGGTCACGAATCCCTGAGAAGCGAGCGACGGCCCTACGCCTCCGATCGGCTGCCCAATGACATTGGCGAAGCGCATATAGCTGAAGTGGGCCTCGTTTACCGTATTGGCGTTGATGGCCTTGGTGGAACCGAAGCTGAACAGTTGCGCGCGGCCATCGGAAAGCGCATTGAAGCCGGGCACATTCGCTCCGCCCTGCTGCGTCGGATACGGATTGTCAAGCGTGTACTGATCGACGAGGTAGTAGGCGGACAACGTCCCGAAGCGGCTGGTGTTGATGTCGAACCGCGCAGCAGCCCTTGTTGTCGCCCAGAGTTTCATTCTGCGACGAATTCGGAAAACAGGTTCGTCGCCCACATTCGGCTGCGGAATGTATTGCAGCAGCGACTTGGCAGGGGCCGACCAGATCGCAGCTGGGAATCTTCGCGTTGGGAAAAACGCATTGCGCGGAACTGGCGCAGCCGGCGAACGTAGTAGGGCTCGCCCGCCGAGACCCCGTAGCCCAGCTTCTGCGAGAGCTGGCTCGCCCAATATTGCGTACTCACTTTTCCCGTCAGCTGGCTGGCCAGATCGGACAGGTCGCCGGCGCGATCGGCCAGGCTGGGCACCACGATATTGCCCGGTTTCCTGCCCTTGCTTCATCTGCGTGCCCTGGTAATCGACGAAAAAGTAGGCCTTGTCCTTGCGAATCGGGCCTCCCAGCGTCCCGCCGTACTGGTTGCGGTTGTATGCCGCGCGGGTGGTAGCGAAATAGTTGCGCGCGTCGAGATCGGTGTTGCGGAGGAATTCAAAAACGTTGCCGTGAGTTGGTTCGAGCCCGACTTGGTCGTCACAACACCTGGCCGCCACTGTAGTTGCCGTATTCGGCGTCGAAGTTGTTGGTGAGGACGCGGAAATCCTGGATGGCGTCAAGCGTGGGAACGACGGCTGTGCCGTTGTTGAAGTCTTCTTCGACCACGCTTCCGTTGACCGAGAAGCCATTGGCTGTTTCGCGCTGCCCGCTGACTGAAAGATTGCCCGCGTTCAGATCGCCCGAAGGCGGCGTAGTAGTGCAGCCCGACATGACGACCGCATTCGGCTGCGCGGAACTCGCGGGTATGACGCCCGGTTGCATCGCCAGCAGATCGGTGAAGCTGCGACCGTTCAGCGGAACGGAGGTCATGGTCTTGGAAGAAATCAGACCGCCGGATCTGCGTCGACAGCGGATCGATTTGTGTCGGGTCCGACGTAACTTCGACCACCTCGGATTGCGAGGCCAGCGCGAGCTGAGCGTCGGCGCGAAAAACCGTTCCGGGATCAACATCGATGTCGTCTTCGCGATAGGACTTGAAGCCCTGGGCGTCAACCTGAAGCGCGTAGTGGCCGGGGGCGATGGCGCCGAACAAAAATGAGCCGTCCTCACCAGCAGATGCCGTTCGCCGATTTCCATCGCTGCCGCGAAGAGTTACCGCAGCCCCAGGGACGACTGCTCCGCTGGGATCGAGAACGGTTCCGGAAACGCTGCCGGTATCGGCGGCAAAACACGGGATGGTGGTGATGGTGGCAATGACGAGGATGAGCCAAAGAGCACGATTGTGGAAAACTGCATACGGGTATGAATGCACGGTACTTCTCCCTGAATTTCGGGCCGGGGAAAGCGGTAGATGAAATTGAAAATCATTTTCAATTTCAGTCTAGTCAAGGGGAGGAGCTGGGCCTGTGACCGCCGTCACGGGCCATCGTGATGCGAGACCCGCAGGCACGCGCGGCGCGAGCAGGACTTCGGCGCGGCGACCCTTGCGAACGAAATGCTCTATGCTTCAGGGATGGATCTTTTCGCCCTCACCCGCAGACTCATCGACATGGAATCGACCACCGGAATGGAAGGTGCGGTCGGACAGGCGCTCGCCGCGGAGCTCGCGCAACTGGGCTACGACGTGGAGCGCATGCCGGTCGAAGGCGACCGCTTCAATCTGTGGGCAACCAGCCCCGGCCATCCACGACCGGAGCTTGCGCTCTCGACCCACATGGACACGGTGCCGCCGTTTATTCCTTCATCGGAAACGCCGGACCGGATCTACGGACGTGGGTCATGCGATGCGAAGGGCATCATCGTCGCACAGATTGCGGCGGCGGAAAAACTGAAAGCGGAAAACATCCATGTCGGACTGCTGTTCTTAGTCGGCGAGGAGCGAGACAGCCAGGGCGCCCAAACCGCGAACCAGCAGCCGCGTGGGGTGAGATACCTCATCAACGGCGAGCCAACGGAAAACCGCCTCGCACTGGCTTCTAAGGGGACCTTGCGTGTTGAGCTAATTGCGCGCGGCAAGATGGCGCATTCCGCTTATCCCGAGCTGGGAGAATCGGCCATCGAGAAGTTGCTCGATGCCTTGCACGAGGTGCGCAAGATCAAGCTGCCGACAAATCTGAAGGCCGGCCCGTGCACGTTAAACATCGGGCAGATCGAGGGCGGGCGCGCGCCCAATGTGATCCCCGACTACGCGATGGCGCAGTTGTTGTTTCGCCTCATCGGTCCCACCGACGAGTTACGTCGCGATATTAAGCAGGCGGCCGCCGGTAAGGCTGACCCCAACTTCACCCTGGAAATTCCTTATATGGACCTCGGAACCGTCCCCGGCATCGAGACCATGGTGGCAGCGTTCACCACGGACATTCCCGCCCTGACGCGCTGGGGCAAGCCGCTGCTGATCGGTCCCGGATCGATTCATGTGGCGCACACAGAGGGCGAGTACATCGAGAAAAAACAACTGCTCGATGCAGTGGACTTATATTCGAAGATTGCGCGCGAGTTGCTGGAACAATCGTGAATTGCGACTTGCGCCAGATTAAGGCTGCAAGAGCGTGAGGTTCACCGCATTGGCGAACGCTTGGAAATCGCGGTCACGCGTCAGCAGCGGCATGCCCCGATCGAGGCAGAATTGGGCGATGAGGGCATCTCCAAGCCGCGCCTTGCGACCTTTTGCCAGGACTTTGGCACGCAGTGCCCCGGCGCGCTCCCAAAAACCCGGTTGCACCGGGATTGCCGGCACCTGCGACAGCGTCTTCACGACCGACGCCGGAACGCCAGGATCGCTTAGCAACTCGGTCAGAACCACCGGAACCATCAAAACCTCACGGTTGCTTAACGCCAGGTCAAGGGCTTGCACGTCATTGCCGGTACTTCCCTGGAGGAAAGCGACCCAGGTGCTGGTATCGGCGGCAATCATCGGTCGGCCTTTAGCTCAGCGAGAGTGCGGCTAAACTTGACCTTTCCCCGGAGCTGTCGCAGCCGGGCGTAGGTATGCGATGCCGCTACCAACTGAAGTCCCGTGCGCACCGTCTCGGTGATACCGGTGCCGCCGGCACGTTGCGCCCGCTCCAGAAGGTCGCCCGGCACTTCAACTGTAATTTTGCGCGCAGCTTTCATGATCCTTCTCT
Source organism: uncultured Acidobacteriaceae bacterium (assembly GCA_963747045.1). GTDB lineage: Bacteria > Acidobacteriota > Terriglobia > Terriglobales > Acidobacteriaceae > Bog-257. The sequence continues at coordinate 232,238 of CAVVDN010000008.1, forward strand.
TAATACCATATTATATACCAGCATTTACTATGGTATTTCTTGCGGGGAAAAGCCGTTGTCACCTGACCTTTTCTCTGAGAAACTAGCCGTTCCCTTGGAGAGAGACCTAATGGTTCGCGAGTTTTCGGCAGGTGGTGTGGTCTTGCGCAAGATGCGTGGCCGCTGGTTTCTTGCCGTGATCGAGCCTTATGTTGAGCGGCCCAAGAAGGTGGAAGCGAAGTCGGGTAAGCGAAGCCAGCGACATGGCCCTGCGATACGGGCATTACCCAAGGGAACGATTGATGAAGGCGAAAAGCCCGACCAGACCGCGCTGCGCGAAGTCGAGGAAGAGACCGGCGTACGCACCGAACTGATCACCAAGCTCGCCGACATCAAGTATGTGTATGTTCGCAATTGGGGCGACCAGGCCCGCGTCTTCAAGATCGTCAGCTTCTATTTGCTGCTGTATCGCGCCGGCAGATTCGGCAACATCGCGCCGGAGATGCGGATCGAAGTGCAGCGCGCGTTCTGGCTGCCACTGGACGAAGCGCCGGCGATCCTCAGCTACAAAGGCGAGCGCGACGCGGTTGAGCGAGCCGCTGCAGTATCTGGCCAACTCATCCCGAGCTAGAAACTCATGCCGCAAACTCCTCACGTTGAGCGCCACTTCACTTCCGGCGAGGTCGTGCGCGACGTAGTCATTGGCATGTCGGACGGTCTGACCGTTCCCTTCGCGCTGGCCGCCGGACTTTCAGGGGCCGTCGATAACAGCCACATCGTCGTGGTTGCCGGGCTGGCCGAAATCGCCGCCGGCTCGATCGCCATGGGCCTGGGCGGGTATCTCGCCGCCAAAAGCGATGCCGAGCACTACGCCAGCGAACGGCAGCGCGAAGTGCGTGAAGTCGAGGAGATCCCCGAGGAGGAGGCGCGCGAGGTACAAAACGTATTTGCCGACTATGGCCTCTCGCGGGAGGAGAGCGGTCCCGTGGTAGAGGCGCTGACCCGCAAGCCGAAGGAGTGGGTCGATTTCATGATGCGCTTCGAGCTGGGCCTGGAGGAGCCCGATCCCAAACGCGCCGTGCAGAGCGCCGTGACCATCGCCGCTTCTTACATCGCCGGAGGAATCATTCCGCTGTCGCCCTACATGGCACTGCACAGCGCGCGGACGGCGCTTGGCTGGTCGGTGGTGGTCACGCTGATCGCACTGGGCGTTTTCGGCTATATCAAGGGCGCTTCACCGGTGCACAGGCCGTCCGGTCGGCGTCGCAAACCGTTGTAATCGGCGGACTTGCGGCCGGGGCCGCTTTCCTGCTGGCGAAACTGATCTCCTAAAGCACGTAGCCTGGAAAATAACTCAAAGATATTTGTTGACTGAATGAATCCTCATTCAGTACGCTGGATCTAACTTAATACGGCGCGCGTCGTTGCCATCCTCACCCCACATCTTACGACGCGCGCTGCTTGTATTTTGAGCCGTTTTACGCCGTTGTTCCGGTTATCGATGAGGGGAGAGTTGCGTTGTGGGTCAGTTCAACCGAAACACAGCAGCGATTCCGCATTGATCTCAGTCAACACTCTACGGAGTTGAGCCTAACAGCTAAAAGCCGCAAGCAGCTAAGCGGCCGTCATCGGTGGCTCGGAGTCACAATACCTCATGCAAAGACGGATTGAGAAAGTCGCCGTTCTGGGCGCGGGCACCATGGGCGCCCGCATCGCCGCGCACCTGGCCAACGCCGGTGTTCCTTCGTATCTGCTCGACATCGTTCCTCCCGACGCCGACGGCCCGGCGCGCAATCGCATCGCCGCCGCCGGACTGGAAGCCGCCGTGAAGTCGAAGCCCGCCGCTTTCTTCGAGCCGTCGCTCGCGCGCCTGGTCACCATCGGCAACTTCGAAGACGATCTGCACAAGCTCGCCGACGTCGACTGGATCATCGAAGCCGTCGTCGAAGACCTCGAGATCAAGCGCGCACTGCTGCGCAAGATCGAAGCCATTCGCAAGCCGGGCACGATCATCACCACCAACACCAGCGGCCTGCCGGTCGCGAAGATCGTCGAAGGCTTCCCCGACGACTTCCGCCGCTACTGGTTCGGCACGCACTTCTTCAATCCGCCGCGCTACATGCGCCTGCTGGAGATGATCCCCACGCCCGACGCCGATCCTGCCGCGATGGACACCATCGCGCACTTCTGCGATCTGCACCTGGGCAAAGGCGTGGTCTACGCCAAGGACACGCCGAATTTCATCGCCAACCGCATCGGCACCTTCTCCATCGCTGAACGTCATGCGCCTCATGCAGGAGATGGACCTCAGCGTCGAAGAGGTCGACGCGCTGACCGGCACCGCCGTCGGCTGGCCGAAGACCGCGACCTTCCGCCTGGCCGATCTGGTCGGCCTCGACATCCTCGGCCACGTCGTGCGCAACGCCACCACCAACATTCAGCGACGAGCGCAGCGACCTGAAGCTGCCCGACTTCTTCCTGCAGATGCTGGAGCGCAAGTGGCTGGGCGACAAGACCAAGGGCGGCTTCTACCAAGAGCAAGAAGCCCGAAGGCGAAAAGCGAAATCTTCGCGCTCGACTGGAAGACGCTGGAGTATCGCCCGTCGCAGCGGCCGAAGTTCCCTGCGCTGGAGATGGCGAAGACCGTCGAGGACCTGCCGGAGCGGCTGCGCATGCTGCTCGCGCCGTCCAAGGACAAGGCCAGCATCTTCCTGTGGACGGTGCTGTCCGATCTGTGGACCTACTCGGCCAACCGCATCGGCGAAATCGCCGACTCGATCGTCGAGATCGATCGCGCCATGAAGCTGGGCTTCAACTGGGAGATGGGCCCGTTCGAGCTGTGGGACGCGGCCGGCGTGGCCAAGACCGTCGAAGCGCATGGAGGTCGAAGGCAAGCCGGTCTCGCCCAACGTCGAGAAGCTGCTCGCCTCGGGCCACGACAAGTGGTACGCCGACGATGCCAAGTCCGCCAGCGGTCGCGCTTACTTCGACATCCGCAGCGGGCACTATCAGTCGGAGAAAGTTCCCGCGGGCGTGTGGTCGGTCACGGTCGCGAAGAAGTCCGGCCTGGTGGTGAAGAAGAACGCGGGCGCCTCGCTCATCGACATCGGCGACGGCGTCGGCTGCATCGAGTTCCACTCCAAGATGAACTCGCTGGGCGGCGACATCGTGCAGATGATCACGCAGACGCTGAAGCCGGGCGGCGCGGGCGACAACTTCGACGCCTTCGTCATCACCAACGACGCCGCGAACTTCTCCGTCGGCGCCAACATCATGATGCTGCTGATGGCGGTCCAGGAAGAAGAGTGGGACGAGGTCGATCTGGCCATCCGCCAGTTCCAGGGCATGACGCAGGCCATCAAGTTCTCGCCCAAGCCGGTGGTGGTTGCGCCGTTCGGCATGGCGCTCGGCGGCGGCTGCGAGATCACGCTGCACGGCGCGGCGCGTCAGCCTCATGCCGAGCTCTACTGCGGCCTGGTCGAGGTCGGCGTCGGCCTGCTGCCCGGAGGCGGCGGCTGCAAGGAGATGACGCTGCGCGCCATCGACAAGGCCACGCACATCCGCCCGGCACGGACGCGGCGAGAGCGTCGAGCTGATGGAGGCGATGAAGCAGGCGTTCGAGACGGTCGCCATGGCGAAGGTTTCGACGTCGGCCTTCGAGGCGCGCAATCTCGGATTCCTTTCCACGCGGCGACGACATCACGATGAACCGGGAGCGCGTGCTGACCGACGCCAAAGAGCGCGCGCTGGAGCTGGTGCACGAAGGCTATCGCGCGCCGGTGCCGCGCACCGACATTCCCGCGCCCGGCGAGAGCATTCTGGCGACGCTGAAGCTGGGCGTGCACATCATGCACGAGGGCGAGTTCATCACCGATCACGAGGTGAAGATCGGCAACAAGGTCGCCGAGGTGCTCTGCGGCGGCGCCGTCAATCCGGGCACGCTGGTCAGCGAGCAGTATCTGCTGGATCTGGAGCGCGAGGCGTTCAAGTCGCTGTGCGGCGAGAAGAAGACGCAGGAGCGCATCCAGTACACGCTGAAGACGGGCAAGACGCTGAGGAACTGACAGTGGCACAGTGGCTAGTGCAGATACGAGCTGACGACCGGTCCACTCTATGGGTCGCGTTCGCCAACAAGTGGTTAACCGGCTGAGCCCGCATGGCACTGGATTCCCGCGCGAGTTTACAATCAGCGGAGCTCGTTGTAGCTATGGGATAGTTCGACAGTAGCCGAGTCTCGCGTTGCGAAGTGATCGGCGAAGTGTGATACTCAGGACGGAGCTGAAGACGGAGGTTTCACCGGGCGATTTGATGATGATATGGATCCGGAGTTCCGACTAGGGATGGCACATGCTTCGCCTGAAGCGTTTCAGACGATCTGGCGGTCTGGTACAGGATCACAGTACGGCTTACAGGACAGACGTTCTGAAGTCGTTACAGAGGTCCTTCGACTGCCAACATTCGCAAAAGTGCGCAGAATGACTCCGCTCACTGCACTGAGACATTCAACTTTGCGATTGCAAGGCATAGCCGATTGCCGAATTGTCTGTCAATTGCTGAATGTATGCTAATTGCACAATTTGCTAATTGCCAATTGCTAGATTCGCTAATTGCTAATATGCTAACACTAATGGCTAATGTGCTAATGGCTAATTGCTAGTTGCTGAGGTTCTTCAATGCGCGATGTCGTAATCGTATCCGCCGTCCGGACGCCGGTCGGCAAGGCTTACAAAGGAACTCTGCGGGCGACTCGTCCCGACGATCTGGCCGCGGCGGCCATCAAGGGCGCGCTGGAGCGCGTGCCGCAGCTCGATCCTAAAGAGATCGAGGACGTGATCCTCGGCTGCGCCATGCCGGAGGCCGAGCAGGGCATGAACGTCGCCCGCATCGCCTCGCTGCGCGCCGGGCTGCCGGTCGAAGTGCTCGGCCATGACCATCAATCGCTTCTGCTCCTCCGGCCTGCAGGCGATCGCCATGGCCGCCGAGCGCATCATGGCGGGCGGCGCGGAGACCATCGTCGCCGGCGGCGTCGAGTCGATGACCATGATCCCCATGGGCGGCCACAAGGTCTCGGCCAACCCCTGGCTGGTGGCGAACTATCCCGACGCGTATCTCTCGATGGGCCTCACCGCCGAGCGGCTCGCCAAGCGCTTCAACATCACGCGCGAGATGCAGGACGAGTTCTCCGTCGCGAGCCACAAGAAGGCGATCGCCGCCATCGAGGCGGGCAAGTTCGACGACGAACTCGTGCCCGTGCCGGTCAGCTTCACCACTCCGAACGGCAGCAAGCCCAAGCGCACCGACATCGTCTTCAAGATGGACGAAGGTCCGCGCGCCGACACTTCGCTGGAAGCGCTGCTGGCGCTCAAGCCCGCGTTCCATGCCAAGGGCACGGTGACGGCCGGCAACTCGTCGCAGATGTCCGACGGCGCGGCGGCCGCGGTCGTCATGTCAGCCGAACGCGCGAAGGCGCTGGGACTGAAGCCGCTGGCGCGCTTTGTCGCCTTCGCCACAGCGGGGTACAAGCCGGAGGAGATGGGCATCGGCCCGGTGTTCGCGATTCCGAAGGCGCTGAAGATCGCCGGACTGAAGCTCGAGGACATCGACGTGATCGAGTTGAACGAGGCCTTCGCCGCGCAGTCGCTGGCGGTGATTCAGGAAGGCAAGCTCGATCCCGCGCGCATCAACGTCAACGGCGGCGCGATCGCGCTCGGCCATCCGCTGGGCTGCACCGGCGCCAAGCTGACGGCGACGCATCATCCGCGAACTGAAGCGCCGCAACGCGCGCTACGGCATGGTGACCATGTGCGTCGGCGGCGGCATGGGCGCGGCAGGCATTTTCGAGAACTTGCAGTAGGTATTCACCACGGAGGCACGGAGAACACGGAATTTTGTAGTCAAAGATTGCCTCGGTGCGAATATTTGGCGTCGATGCAAGCGTGACCCTTTAGTCCGCGTTCGTGAAAACAAATCCATTCCGTGACTTCCGTGCTTCCGTGGTGAAAACGATTTTGTAACAGGAAGGATCTATGGCTACAACAACGGCAGCTCCCAAGACCAAGACCACGGGCGGAAGCTTTCTGCTCGAAGATCACCAACTCGACAACGTCTTCACCCCCGAAGACTTCAACGAAGATCAGCAGATGGTCGCGAAGCTGGCGGACGAGTTCGCGACCAACGAAGTCCTGCCCGCAGCCGAAAAGATCGAGCACAAGGAATGGGAGGTCACTCGCGAGCTGCTGAAGAAAGCCGCCGAGATGGGCCTGACCAACGCCGACGTGCCCGCCGAGTACGGCGGCTCGGACATGGACAAGGTCTCGTCGGCCATCATCGCCGACTACATGGCGAAGTGCGGCAGCTTCGTCGTCTCGATGGGCGCGCACGCCGGCATCGGCACGCTGCCCATCGTCTTCTTCGGCACCGAGGAGCAGAAGAAGAAATACCTGCCCAAGCTGGCCACGGCCGAGATGGTCGGCGCCTACGCGCTCTCGGAGAGCACCAGCGGCTCCGACGCGCTGAACTCGCGCACCAAGGCCGTGCTCTCGCCCGACGGCAAGCACTACATCCTGAACGGCGAGAAGATGTGGATCACCAACGCGCACTTCGCCGACCTGTTCACCGTCTTCGCCAAGGTCGACGGCGAGAAGTTCACCGCGTTCCTTATCGAGAAGGATTTCCCCGGCTTCTCCGTCGGCGCGGAAGAGAAGAAGATGGGCATCCGCGGCTCGTCCACTGCGCCGCTCATCCTCAACGATTGCAAGGTGCCGGTGGAGAACGTGCTCGGCGAGGTCGGCAAGGGCCACATCATCGCCTTCAACATCCTGAACGTCGGCCGCTTCAAGCTGGGCGCGGGCTGCGTCGGCGGCGCGCGCACCTCGCTGCAGAACGCCATCGCCTACGCCAAGCAGCGCAAGGCGTTCAGCAAGAGCATTGCCGACTTCGGCCTGATCCGCGAGAAGATGGCGCAGATGGCGGTCGGCATCTACGCCGGCGAGTCGATGGTCTATCGCACCGTCGGCATGATGGACACCGCGCTCGCGCAGATCGAGAAAGAATCCCGAGGCCATCCGCAAGGCCATCGAGGAGTACGCCGTCGAGTGCTCGATCATCAAGGTCTGGGGCTCGGAGATGCTCGACTTCGTGGTCGATGAGACGGTGCAGATTTACGGCGGCTACGGCTTCGTCGAGGAGTATCCGGCCGAGCGCGCCTATCGCGACTCGCGCGTGAACCGCATCTTCGAAGGCACCAACGAAATCAACCGCCTCATCATCACCGGCTGGCTGCTGAAGCGCGCCATGAGCGGACAGCTCCCGCTGCTGCCGGCGATCAAGAAGGTGATGGACGAGGTGATGGCCGGCCCATCCGGCGAAGAGCTGGAAGGCACGCTCGCCGCCGAGCGCAAGCTGGTGGAGAACGCCAAGAAGCTGGCGATGCTGGTGGCCGGCGCGGCCTCGCAGAAGTACATGCAGAAGCTGGCCGACCAGCAGGAGATCATGGGCGCCATCGCCGACATGGTGATCGAGGCGTTCGCCATGGATTCCGCGCTGCTGCGCGCGCGCAAGTACGTCGAGGCGCAGGGCGAAGCAAAAGGCGGCGCTCGTGGTTGCCATGACGCAGGTCTATCTCGAGGGCGCATTTGCCAAGCTGGAAGCGGCGGCGAAGAAGGTCGTCGCCGCCGTAGCCGAAGGCGACATGCTGCGCACCCAGATGGCGATTGTCCGCCGCCTGGCAAAGCATGAGCCGGTGAACGTCATCGCGCTGCAGGAGAAGATCGCCGCCGCGTGCTGGAGACCGGCAAGTACGTAACGGCGTAGGAAGCAGCAAGACACCGGAGCACTCAGCGAACAGGGCGGACGATGCGTTCCGCCCTATTTCTTGGTTTATAGTTGATGGCTGAGGGCACCTGCCCCGCTGTCAAGGTAAGGCACTACACTGCGGGGCATTCTCAATCAGGCGCGTATTGATCCGGATCTTTTCTTGCGAAACCTGTAGGCTAATCAACAACTAAACAGTCGAGGAGAGTGCAATGCTAACGAGACGTACCTGGATCCCCGCTTTCGTATTCTTCATTGCTGTCGCAACCATCGGAATTGCACAAAGCAAGCAGCCGCTCAGTCCTCCCGCACAAGCGACGTTGACCTTTGCTGACGGCAAAACCGTCACCGTCGACTACAGCCGTCCCTCGATGCGCAATCGCAAGATCTTTGGCGGGCTGGTTCCTTACGATCAGGTGTGGCGCACGGGCGCGAATGCCGCCACGAGTCTGAAGACCGACGTGGACTTGAACATCGGCGGCACGAAGGTTCCAGCGGGCAGCTACACGCTTTACACGCTCCCTGGCATGAGCAGCTGGCAGCTCATTATCAACAAGCAGACGGGACAATGGGGCACGAAGTACGATCAGAGCCAGGATCTCGGGCGCATCCCAATGCAGGTTATGCAAAGGTCATCCGGCCTGGAGTTGTTTACGATTTCATTCGCCAAGACGGCCGGCGACTCCGCGGTGCTCAAATTGGAGTGGGAAAACACGATCGCCAGCGTGAACGTCAAGGAGCAAAAGTAAGCTCTGGTTGTGTGACCAACATGCTTGCTCGTCGCTGCTGCGAACACAATTCTTAACAATTTTGGAACCGGGCGCGGCTCGTAACCGGACTACAACAAGCATCTATCAAGGCGTTGTAGATGCCGGAATGCGTGCGGCGCAGGCATCACTGCCTCTGGACAGCCGTTTCATTCAAGCTCCGAATCTTTGTCGTCTCGAGGGTGTTGGTAAGAAAGTCCGAAACGTAATCACTGATCACCGAATGTTTCAGCACCTCACTTTATCGCCCGCTGAAGTTCTCCCGATCCTGGTTGCCCTATTCCTCGGCATTCTGGGGTATATCAACCTTCGTCATCGGCCAAAGTCTAAAGGGCCATCAACCAGCCGTTCGCAGTTGTTGTCGGTCGGGGCGCTATTGGCGCTGCTGCTAGGAACTCTGCAGTTTTATCACTCGCGCGATGCGGCCGCCGATGACGACTTTCTGGCCAATGCTGGGGCGCTGCCTCGGCTTCGAAGCATCACTGCGGAGTCGCTCGCCGCCGCCGGCCTTGCGCTGGTAGCGACCTATCACAACGATAACGGCCGCACCGGCGGGAATCCAACGGAAACGGTTCTCACCCCCGCCAACGTAAATGCCGCGCGCTTTGGCAAGTTGTATTCGTTCCCGGTCGACGGATACATCTACGCGCAGCCTTTGTATGTCCCGCAGGTACCGGTCCCGGGCAATGGAATTCACAACGTCGTCGTCGTGGCCACACAACACGACAGCGTCTATGCCTTCGACAGTGACTCGCCGACCCAGGAACCGCTCTGGCGGGTGAACTTCCTGAATCCCGATGCGGGCATTACGACGCTGTCTTCGTCAGACGTGAACGCCAGCGACATTTTGCCGGAGATCGGAATCACCAGTACGCCGGTTATCGATATCGTCAGCAACACGATTTACGTGGTGGCTGCCACCAAAGAAAACGGCGCCTTCTATCACCGCCTCCATGCCTTGGATCTCGCTTCCGGGGCGGAGAAGTTCGGCGGCCCGCGGACGATACAAGCGTCCTATCCCGGCACCGCACAGGACGGGACGGATGGCGTACTCAATTTCGGCTCTCACTTTCAGTTGCAGCGTGCGGCATTGCTTCTCTCCAAAGGCAAGGTGTATGTGGCGTTCGCGTCCAATGCCGATTCGGGTCTCTATCACGGCTGGGTCATCTCGTACGACGCGACAACGCTTCGCCGGGCCGGCGCCTGGGTCTCGACTCCCAACGGCTACCAGGGCGGTATATGGATGAGCGGGTGCGGGATCTCCGCTGATAGCGACGGCAATCTGTACCTCTCGATAGCGAACGGCCCCTTCGATGCCTTTGGCGAACAGCCCGGCGTCAACTACAGCGACAGTGTGGTCAAGTTGAAGCCTGGTGCACATGGAATCGCCCTGGCGGATTACTTCACTCCCTATAACCAGGCGAAGATGGCTGAAAGCGATCTGGACCTGGGCTCGGCGGGCGTGATGTTGTTACCGCAACAGACCGGGCGCTTTTCGAATTTGGCGGTCACGAGCGGCAAGAACGGACACATCTATTTGCTCAACCGCGACAGCCTCGGACGCTACAACGAACGCCGCGGCAATCCGCAGGTGATGCAGGAAATCTCCGGTCAACTCAAGCAACAGATGGGCACGCCGGCGTATTGGAATGGACGGCTCTACTTTGGTGCGGGGATCAGCCCGCAAAAAGATGGCATAAAAGCCTTCGCGCTTCGAAATGGCACGTTATCGACAACGCCCGTGTCGCAAACCGCCGCGATCACTCACCTCACTCGCAGCACAGTAAGTATCTCGTCGAACGGTAACAGCAACGGGATCGTCTGGGCTCTCGACAACGACGCCTATTACGCAGCACGGCAGGGCTCCGCAGTATTACACGCCTATGATGCAAGCGACTTGTCGCGCGAGCTGTACAACTCCAACCAGCGCTTCTCGCGTGACGATCCAGGGCAGTCTTCAAAATTCACCGTCCCTACCATCGCTGACGGTAAGGTCTTCGTCGGCGGAGCCAACCAGCTGAGTGTGTACGGACTGCTGCTGCCCGGATTCGGCAAGTAATTCCTCTCCCGCAGCCTTCAGCCGTGCCGCAGTAAATCGTGTCGAGCCGCAGTTCGTACTCAGATTTACATGGCATGATGGAGGGAAGAGTTCCCAATGAGCTTTCGTCGTTTTCTCCTCTCATTCCTGCTCGTCATCGTGCTGTGCCCTGGCGCGGCGATTTTGCCGGCCCAGAACTCAGCAGCGCCAGCCTCCGTCCAGCACCGTCCGACCAGCACTCCTTATAGCGGCGATCTCTCGATTTTCGAAACTCCGGGCCGCGACGAACGGCTGCACATCGATCGCGTGATGGACATTCTCGCCATAACCCCCGGCAGGTCGGTTGCTGACGTCGGCGCCGGCTCGGGCTGGTTCACCGTGCGCGCCGCCACACGCGTCGGAAGCGCGGGGCAGGTGTATGCAGTGGACATCAATCCGGCGGCGATTCAGCACATCGACGAACGCATTCAAAAAGAGCAGTTGCACAACGTCAAAACCATCCTGGGGAAACCGGACAATCCGGAACTGCCGCCCAACTCGGTCGATGCCGTGCTCCTGCTGAAGACGTATCACGAGGTTGCCGAACCGGTCGCGCTGCTGCGTAATTTGCGCACTGCGCTGAAGCCGGGAGCTCGCGTCGGCATCATCGACCGCGACGGCAATGGCGAAGACCATGGCGTGCACAAAAAAATCGTTCTCGACGAAGCCGATGAGGCGGGTTACCGCCTTTTGGAGGAGCACGACAACCTGGTGAAGGATGACAAAGTGGATTATTTCCTGGTGCTCGGCGTCAGGTAATGCAGAGTGTTGCAATCCCTGTCACATGCGTGACCAGCCGGAAACAATATTTTTACAGGTTAACTACTCGGTAAGCCGCCGAACGGGTGCTCTGGTTCATCCAATGGGGAGCACGGTGAATCCCGGCTCTCGCCGTCAAGATGGAGGCGAACAACTCAGCGACTCGCTGAGTCCATCTGATTCAGGTGACCTGGTAATTGAAGAAAGAAAGGCTGAGCCGGCGATTTGGCAACAATCATGAAGACCGGATTGAATACCGCACTGGATCCCACACGACGCAGTAACGAGGCGTCTGAATTCGATGCCGCCCTGCGGCGAAAAATCGTCGGGCAGGACGCGGCCGTCGACAAGGTGGCCGAAATCTACCAGATGTTTCTCGCGGGCCTGAATCCGCCCGGACGGCCGGTGGGCAATCTCTTGTTCCTGGGCCCGACGGGCTCCGGCAAGACGCGAGTGGTCGAGGCCGTGGCCGAGTCTCTGTTTGGCGACTCTCATGCCTGCATAAAAATTGACTGTGCTGAATTCCAGCACTCGCATGAAATCGCCAAGTTGATTGGCTCGCCTCCAGGCTATCTGGGCCACCGCGAAACCCATCCGCTGCTAACGCAGGAAGCGCTCAACCAGTGGCATACGGAGAAGCTCAAGCTGTCGATCCTGCTGTTCGACGAGATCGAAAAGGCATCAGATTCGCTTTGGCAGCTCCTTCTGGGCATTCTTGACAAGGCAACTCTCACGCTGGGCGATAATCGTCGCGTCGATTTGTCCCAGTGCGTCATTGTCATGACCTCGAACCTTGGCGCTGCCGAAATGAACGAGATGATTAACGGCAGCCTGGGCTTTGCCCAGACGCCGGCGCAGATGGATAGCAAGCTTGACCAGAAGATTGACCGGACCGCCGTCGAAGCGGCACGCCGCAAGTTTTCGCCGGAGTTCATGAACCGCATCGATAAAGTGGTCGTCTTCAAAATGCTGCGGCGCGAACATCTGGAACAGATCCTGGAAATCGAGTTGGGGATGGTGCAGCAGCGGATCCTCCAGGCTACCGGGAACAACCAGTTCGTGTTCAGTTGCACGCCAGCGGTAAAGCAATTCCTGCTGCGTGAAGGGACGGACCTGCGCTACGGAGCGCGGCACCTGAAGCGCGCGATCGAGCGCAACATCGTTTTCCCGCTGGCCAATCTGGTCGCGACCGGGCAGGTCAAGTTGGGAGACTTCATTCGCATCGACATCGATGCCAATGGCAAGATGACTTTCGTGAAAGAAGCCGAAGGCGCGCTGGTACCGGTTCTGCTGGAGCGCTACGGACCTGAAGCTACGGCTCACGCTGCTGCTGCGACCAAGTCGGGGAAGAGTACGACATCGAATCGCACACGCGAGTTTGGTACCGCGATCGAGAGGAAGTAAATAAGCAGTTAGCGATTAACCACACCGTAAGGCGCGGCCAGATCTCCGGGATCGGCCGCGTTTTCTTGCTTCGTACTTGGTGACTCATATACATGAGTCAAATAAGCTCATGATATGGCTAAGCGACTACAAGTGATAATGGAAGACCCGGAATATCGAGAGATTCAGCGCGCTGCGAAGTCCCGCCACATGTCTCTGGCGGAATGGGTTCGGCAGGCGCTCGAGTCCGCTCGTCGCGAGGAGCCGCTGGGAAGTATTAGCCGTAAACTGCAGGCGATCCATGCGGCGACGCAATACGAGTTCCCTACCGGAGACATTGACCAGATGCTGGAAGAGATCGAAGCCGGCCACAGGACGGGTTCGCGCTCGTGATCCTCGTGGACTCGCACATCCCCATGTATCTAGTCGGCGCACCCCACGCGCATAAGGCCAATGCGCAGCGGCTTATCGAAAAGTTTGTTCGGACCGGTCAACGGTTGGTAACAGATGCGGAGGTATTGCAAGAAATCCTCCACCGTTATGTTGCGATCGATCGGCGCGACGCGATTCAGCCTGCATTCGATGCTCTGTTTGGCGTGGTCGATGAGGTCCTGCCTATTACTGAGACGATCGTCCCACGCGCCAAGCAGGTTATTCTGGGATATCGGCGCCTGTCGGCGCGTGATGCCGTGCATGTTCCTTCATGGAAGAGCACGGCATTAAGGAAATCCTGAGCTTCGACACGGGGTTCGACCTTCTGCCGGGTATTACCCGGCTGTGCTGATTTAAGTGCGATGGGACGCCCCGTTCCAATTCCACCTGCTCCCGCTCTGGTATTCTTGCGCTGTTCGTGAATCCCATTCTCACCAGCATCCTGCTTGGCCTGACCGCCGCCGCCGCGAACGTCTTCGGCGGCGCCGTGATCGTACAGAAACACTGGCACCGTGACTACCTGCGCTATTTCGTCGCCTTGGGCGCGGGTTTCATGCTCGCGACTGCCCTGGTGGAGATGGTGCCCGAAAGCCTGGAGTTGGGCGGCCGCACCGGTGCGCTGCTGGTGCTTGGAGGATACCTGCTGGTGCACTTCTTCGAGCACACGATCACGCCGCATTTCCATTACGGTGAGGAGACGCACTCCGACGAATACATACACTCCCATCGCCGGGTTTCGGTACTCTTCGGTCTTCTGATCCACACCTTCTTCGACGGCATCGCCATTACGGCCGGCTTTCTGGTTTCGTCCTGGCTGGGGTGGATCATTTTTCTGGCCGTGTTCCTGCACAAAATTCCAGAGGGCTTCACCGTCACGTCGGTGATGCTGGCCAGCGGCTTGAGCAAGGGCCGCTCCTGGTTTGCCTCGGTGCTGCTTGGTATTGCGACTCTCGCGGGGGTGTTGACCATGGCTATCGGCAAGCATGCGGTTAGCTACGGCTTGCCCGTCGCCGCCGGTGTGACCATCTACGTCGCAGCTTCCGACCTGATCCCTGAGGTCAATCGCGAACCCGGCGTCAAGATGGCCATCGTGGTCTTCCTGGGCGTCGCTGGACTTTTTCTGCTGGATCGCCTGGTTCACCTCCACTGACAAGGTGCCGCGCTTATCTCCAAAAGGAGAAAACGAGTTGAAAACAGTTTTGGCCCCACTCCTGGTGGCGATGGTCGTAACCGGGCTTGCCGCCGCGAAACAGCGTCACTACGCCGATAGCACCCCGGGATCCTTTGACTATTACTTGCTGAACCTTTCCTGGGCACCCGCATTCTGCTCCGCGAACTCCGGCCACGCTTCTTCCAGTGAATGCGATCCGGCGCATCATTTCGGATTTGTGGTTCACGGTTTGTGGCCGGAAAACAATAACGGCTCGTATCCGCAGAACTGCGGTTCGTCCAGTCCGGTGTCCGGGTCAGTTGTCCAACACATGCTGCCCATCATGCCGGATCGCGGCTTGATCCAGCATGAGTGGGCGAGGCACGGCACTTGCAGCGGCCTGGCAGCGCAGGATTACTTCGGAGAGATTGAGACAGCTTTTGGCAAGGTGCGGATTCCTCCCGAATATAGCAACCCGAGGAATGCAGTCAGCGCCAGCCCCGCAGAGATCGAGGAGAAGTTCGCACAAGTCAATCATGCTCCTGCGGGCGCCTTTCGCGTCGTCTGCTCGAGAGAACTGGATGTGGAAGTTTGCCTGACCAAAGACCTGCAGTTCCGGCAGTGTGGTGAACGCCTGCGCGACTGCAGTGCCGGGCAAGTAACACTGGCCCCGGTGCCATGACTGGAGACTCGTTGTTTGGTAGGCCCGGCTGGGATCGAACCAGCAACCCTCAGCTTAGAAGGCTGATGCTCTATCCAATTGAGCTACGGGCCCGCCGCTTCCATTATCGCAAAAGCAACTGCTCTTGCCGATGCGCTGGCGTGTACGGATTGTATTCAATTTGCGTTCACAACCGCATGCTAGAATCGTGCCGCCTTACATGTTTTCTGAGCCGCATCGATGCCTCTTACGTTCAGATATCGCTACGTTGATATTGGAACGGTATTCACGGGCGATCCCGGACGGCGCGCTCCCGAGGCTGATGCGAATTCTCCCTCTACACTTTTTGCCAACGAAATAGCATGTGATGTAGGTGGGACTTGTTGGGGTGCCAACGAGCCACTGCCCATCCTCGATCACCACTTCTTGCAACACGCGCAGTTTCCGTCCTCGTGCGCTGCCGTTCTGCATAAGTCGGCACTGATCCACAGCAAATTCGCTCATTTCGACGATGTCATCTGGCTGGTTACGCACAAAGATCCGGACTTCGATGCGTTCTGTTCCATGTATCTCGTGCGGCGAATGATTGAGAACGATGCGCCAAACGAGGGTTGGGAAAGCTACGGTTTGAATTCGGAAGGCTGGTTCGATACGACAGCTGCGCGCAAGATCGACTGGCTCAATCCCGAGCTGGGCGGCATCGCAGGCGAGCGTCGGTGGCCCCTGTTGCTCGCTGGCTATGCATCTCTTCTGGAAGCCCGTCGGCATATCTCCTGTCCGCTGCAGCGCCAGCTGCGATCCGTTCTCTATGCAGCCCGGAAGCGCGGCCGCGATTATCTGAACCACACCAGCGGCGCAACCGAGTTCTTCGATGAAGTCAGATCCGTCCTGAGGGAGAAGCAGCTCAATCCCATCTTTGATTCCGTACTGGAAGGCAGCGTCAACTTCGCACCGGAACTTGCGATGCTCGATCGCGAAGTTGACCTCTACCAGCGTGACCTTGAACGCTCGCGTAAAGCGTTGGTCTATCTTCCTGAGGCGGAAGCGCCATCGCCGGATTTCTTTGAGCACTCGAAACGAGCAACGACGCCGGAGATCAGTGCCGAGAGCCTGCTGCTGGCCGACAGCTTCAGAATCGCGACCGACGGAATCTATTTGCGAGATCCCGAATGCACTTTGTTCCAGGAATGGGCCCGGGTTGATCTGGACAATTCATCGTTGGGGGCAGGTTTTGAGTTCACTGCGATTGCCGATCCGCACGGCATACCTGATGCGCCGATGAACTCAACCGAGTACGTCTTCTCCATCGACCCCGAACGAGCGAACGGGCGACATTTATATACGGTATGGTCGAGACTTGAGACTGAAGAGTTAAATGCGCTACGCCGGACGCAGGAGTCGATGGCGGAAGTCGCGAGTAGACCTGCCGGCGACGCTCGCGTGGGAACGATTGAGTCGCTGCTTTCTGATCCCTGGCTGGGAGGAGACAGACGATCGAGCACGCTCGTCGTCGCACCGCGCCATGGCACCCGGATCGGGCAGCCGGGATCGCGAAGCGATTTGCGCGATGATCCTGTGATCGAGGCCGTCCGAACCGAGCTTGAAGGGCCTATCTACACGGCGGCGTCGCTCGTTTCCGGACCGCAGGTTACGATCCATGACTTTGCTGCGTCGCAAGGGGTGCGAGACGCGCTGCCTCGACACTTTGAATTCAACGCTCCCCTGAAGCTGCAGCCTCCTGAGGACGGCTTCTTTCGCTATGCACGTATCGGGCTGCGCGCCGACGTTCCCATCGCTGGAGCGGACGCGCCCGGTCGTGCTCTTGAGCGGCAGATCGGCGAAAGCCTATGGCAATTTCTGTATCCCGAAAAGTCGGGTGAGACGCCTCAGGATTTCGGCAGCCATCTGTTGGCCACAGCAGACTCGATCGGGGTATGGAGCGATCGGGGCATTGCGATTGCCGGCAAGCACAGCAAGACGGAACAAGAAATTTCAGGGCTTGCGAGCGCTGATGACGATCTGCAAGACTTCGCAATCCTCGTCTCTTTGGTCCGAGATGTCGACCGACTCACCAGCGAGTGGGAATCAGTCGGCAAGAAGAACCCAAGTCAAATCGAGGTCTCCTCCCGAACGACGGCGGCTGTCTCGGTTCAGAGATTGGCGGAATGTGAACAACTCGCCCGCCGAGCGCTGGAACTGCAGCACACGCTAGCGCTACCCGAGCGACAACTCCTTCGCCATTTCTCCGAAGCCATCGGGTTCGAACAGCTGGTGACAAGATTGCACGAGTTGAATCAGATTGCGGCAAACCAGCAATACGCGATGGCGGCCGACGAAGGACGTAAATCTGGAAGTGTGCCTGGTGATTTAACGCGCGTCCGGCAACAGCTACGCTGGCTTGAAGTTTTTGTCATAGCATTCGTGGCGCTCGAAGTTGTGGCAATTCTCCTGCGCAGCGGAATCCTCGGAAGCGGTTCGCAACAGGTGTTCACCTGGTTTGGTGGACCGTTAGCGTTTGCTTGTGCAGCTTGGTTCTTACAACCGTGGCGCATTAAGCAAGGCGGCCGGGATCGCACCGGCAGTTTCAAGTGGCTTGTGGTTGTGGCCTTGCTCGTTTGGACGGTTGCGTGGCTTACAGAAATTTTCCGCTGAGGAGCGTAAAGTTCCCCCAACTCTATGCGTAGTCGATGGGATGTTTGTCGAGCCAATGCTGATCGCGAGCACCGCCGATTTCCTTGGCGGCGGAACGGGTCATGCTCTCCGCCAACTCGCGCGTCTTCCATCCAAAGCCCGCGAGGAATCCGAAAGCGCCTCCCAGCAGCCCGCATGCGATGGTTTTCGCAAGCCGTCCGCGCCGCGCCGGCAAACAATAGCGCAGCAGACCCGCACATGCGCCGAGAGTGGCCAACCCGAGCGAGGCACGCGCTGATTCACTAAGAACATCGGACAGAGGACGCCCGTTGAGATGTGCATCGCGTCCGTCGCTCAGTCCGGAAACTCCAGACTTAACCAATTCCCGACCATAACGAATGCGTGATTCCCAGCCATGCGGTGCGTTCATACTCTAGAGCTCCATCTTGCCAACGATGTGGCGCTAACCTCCGCCAGTAATAACAGATTGGCATGCGCGATCACGAGCAGTCTGTGCCGTGCGTCACAATCCGTTACTTCCGAACAGAGCAGGCCTACCACTATGGCACTTTTCGAAATCCGGACAACCCGATCTTTTTAAGTCGATACCTAAGAGATGAGGCGAGTAGCCAAAAGGACGCGAACGGCGATGACGTTGTAACCTTTGGCGATTGTGATGATCTGATATAGGAGCGGCCTGCAGAGGAACAAGATGTCGGACGAAATACGAAACATCAGAGAGCAAGACGCCGAACCGCGCGAGCCCGCAGGCGAGCCGCCCTCTGATTCTGGCCGGCGCACTCCGGACCGGGTGGAAGAAGCCCCAGCGCAAACCGGCCCGGCTGGCGAGCCCATATCGCGACGTTTCTGCAAGTCGAACGCCAGCCGCATAAACCGCCGCGAACTGCTGAAGCTGGTTCCGGTGGTCGCGCTTGGCGCATTTGCGATCCCTAACCTGCAGCAGCCGCTGCTGAACGAGGGGTCTGGCCTTCAGCGACTGGGCATCGGCAAAGCTCTTCGGGCGGCGCCGCCTGGAGCCGACTTCAGCAACAGCCAGGTCGCGCCCTTCGACCGTTCCCCTACAACTACTACGACGTCCTGGATCCCGGAGGTCGATTTCGACAAGTGGACGCTGACGGTGGAGGGCCTGGTGCAGCGTCCCGGCAATTACAAACTGCAGCAGATCCAGGCATTCCCAAAAGTCGTGCAGAATACCCGTCACGTCTGCGTCGAAGGCTGGGACGTGGTCGGCAACTTCGGCGGCACGCGCGCCTCCGATTTTCTGCGCGCCATCGGCGCCGACCTGACCGCGCGCTATCTGGAAGCCGAGTGCGCCGACGATTATTACGAATCCATCGACATGGAGACGATGCTGCATCCGCAAACGCTCTTCTGCTACGAGATGTACGGCCAGCCGCTCGACCGCGGCCACGGTGCGCCGCTGCGCCTGCAGATGCCGACCAAGCTCGGCTACAAGCAAGCCAAGTATCTCGACACCGATTCGCGTGACGAACGTGCTGAAGGCCGGCCGGCAGGGTTACTGGGAAGACCAGGGCTACGACTGGTACGGGGGATTGTGAGCGAGCTATGGCGACCAGCGTTAGCGCAATCGAACGCGAGCAGGCCGAGCCGATCACCGTCGCCTATGAGCATCCGTGGGTGGTGCGGTTGGCGCATTGGGTCGGCGCCGTCGCGGTGGTCGTGATGATCACCAGCGGCTGGCAAATCTTCCGCGCGTTTCCCAGCTTCGGGCCGAAAATTCCGCAGAACAATTTTTGGATACCGCCGCGGGTCCATTTCACTGGGAGGCTGGCTTGGCGGCGCGCTTCAATGGCACTTCACGTTCATGTGGTTGTTCATGGGCAGCGGCCTGCTGTACGTGATCTATCAGGCGGTGAGCGGCCATTGGCGACAGGTGCTGTTTATGCCGCGCGACATCAAAGGCGTGTGGCCGATGGTCGCGGCATTACTTTCTTCTTCGGCAAGAAGCCGCCGGTCGAGGCAGCCTACAATCCGCTGCAGAAGCTCGCCTACACCTCGACCGTCTTCTTTGGCGTGCTAGTCACGCTGACCGGCATGGTGCTGTTCAAGCCGGTGCAGTTCTGGTGGCTGACGTTCCTCTTCGGCGGTTTTCGCCTCGCCCGCATCTGGCATTTCGTCTCGATGTGCGGATTTGTGGCCTTTATCCCTGGCCACCTCATCATGGTTGCGCTTCATGGCTGGAACAACTTTTATTCCATGATTACCGGCTGGAAGCGCGGCCCGGAGTACATCAGAGCAGATAAACGCGCGGATGCCGCCTGACCTCCCAACCGAGGCCGACGTACATTGCGCGCCTTCTCCGCCTGCTTTATCGTTGATGGTTTGCCTCATCGATCATGACTGACCATCTGCAATCCGCATCGTCGTTCGAAAGCAAAATCAAAACCGATTCTCCGCGTTTCGATCGCAATCAGCGCGTAGTAGCCGACCTGGTCGCGCAAATCCACCAGGACGCGGAGATCATCCGTCAGGGCGGCGGCGACAAGGCCATCGGGTCGCAGCACAAGAAGGGCCGTCTGACAGCGCGCGAGCGCATCGCGCTGCTCATCGATTCCGGCACAGAGTTCTTTGAGCTCGGCTCCTATGCCGCGTGGGGTATGTACGAGGAGTGGGGCGGCGCACCCAGCGCCGGTGTCGTCACCGGACTGGCTCGCGTGCACGGCCGACTGGTCATGCTCATCGTGAATGACGCTACGGTGAAGGCCGGCGCCTTCTTCCCGATGACGGCTAAAAAGGTCATTCGCGCCCAGAACATCTCCCTCGAGAACCACATTCCGACCATTTATCTGGTCGACTCGGCGGGCGTGTTTCTGCCTTTGCAGGAAGATGTTTTCCCCGATACCGACGACTTCGGCCGCGTCTTCCGCAACAACGCCGTTATGTCGGCGATGGGTATTCCCCAAATTGCGGCCATTATGGGCATGTGCGTGGCGGGCGGCGCCTATCTGCCGCTGATGTGCGATCACATCCTGATGACCGAAGGCAGCGGCTTGTTTCTTGCTGGGCCGGCTCTGGTGCAAGCGGCGATTGGCGCGAAGTACACGGCCGAGGAACTGGGCGGCGCCGCCATGCATTCGCAAATCAGCGGCACCGTGGATTTTCGTGAACCGGACGACGAGGCCTGCATCGCCCGCATTCGTAAGCTGGTGGACAAAATGGGAAACCGCCCGGCCGGCGTTTTCGACCGCAAGCCGCCGGAAGAGCCGCGTTATCCGGCGGACGAGGTATGCGGCATCTTTGACAGCGATCCTGCGCGCCAGTACGACATGAAGGAGATCATCGCGCGCATCGTCGACGGGAGCGACTTTGGCGAATACAAGGCCGAGTACGGCGAAACGGTGCTGTGCGGCTACGCGCGAATTGGCGGGTTCGCCGTTGGCATCGTCGCCAACCAAAAGACTCACGTGCAGCAGACCGATCACGCCGGCAACAAACGGATGGAGTTCGGTGGCGTCATCTACACCGAGTCGGCCGAGAAGGCGGCGCGCTTCATCATGGACTGCAACCAGAACCTGGTGCCGCTTGTCTTCCTGCACGACGTGAACGGCTTCATGGTGGGCCGCGATGCGGAATGGAGTGGGATCATCCGTGCCGGGGCAAAGATGGTCAACGCCGTTTCCAACTCCGTCGTGCCGAAGATCACGGTGATCATCGGAGGCTCGTTCGGAGCGGGGCATTATGCCATGTGCGGGAAGGCATACGATCCGCGCTTTGTCTTTGCCTGGCCCACGGCGAAGTACGCCGTGATGAGTGGGGCATCGGCCGCGAGCACGCTGGTGGAAATCAAGGTCAAACAACTCGAACGCGGCGGCAAGAAGTTGAGCGAGGAAGAAAAGAAGAAGCTTTACGACGAGGTCAAGGCCAACTACGACGAGCAGATGGACCCGCGTTACGGAGCGGCCCGCCTGTGGATCGATAAGATTATCGATCCTGCCACAACTCGCGAAGCCATCATCACCGCCCTGGAAGCGGCATCGCTGAATCCCGATGTTCCGAAGTTCAGCGTTGGGGTGCTTCAAACGTAGCAGAGGTGCTTCCGAAACGGTCTTGAAGGGGACGGTCTTTAGACCGTCCTTAAATTTGCCGCTTTTCGATTCCGGCCGCTGAGGGAGTTAATCAGAGTCTGCGTGAGGCTTCGGTTCCTGGGCCGTGAGGTGAAGCAAGGGAGCTCTCCAGGGCGCCCCTTTTTTCGAATACGTCCGCTGAAAGATCGTCAATTAGTGCGCGTATGCGACTGTCGCTGCGCCAATTATCTTCATCGTGGAGGGATCCTGCACCAGGACGGCGACCTTCAATTTAGCCGGATTCCAATCCGGCTGTGGAGCGAAATCCACGTTGGCATCGAACGCTCCCTTGTTCGTTGAGCCGAGATCCCGCAACTGCCGGACAACAGCCGCGTGGTGCAGAGTCCGCCCGCCGTTCTCCCCAGCTTCTACGGAAGTGCTCAGCCCATCTTCCGTGGTCGCCAACAGCACCGTGCCGCGCTCCTGCGCTGGCGACTGCACGCTGACATGCAGCCGATTGTTTGCCCTCCCAATGCAGGGTCACCTGGGCAGGCTTCGTCTCCTTGGCTGCGGCAGCGATCTCGCGCTGCGCCTGCGAAGCGTCGCTGCCCACGAATTGCTTGTCGCCGTCGATCACCATCTCCGGCGTGTAGACGTTGGCGCTGAGCGCTCTGCCGTACTCGCTCTGCCGTTGGCTGAACTGCTTCGAGGAAAAGCGATCTGTCCAGCCGATGTAGTTCCAGTAGTCGACATGCTCGCCCAGGAGCATCAGCGGAGCTCCGTTGCTCACGCCCTGCTGGCTGAGTTTTACCAGTAATGCATCCGCCGGCGGGCAACTGGAGCATCCCTCCGAGGTGAACAACTCAACCACAACCGGCGTTTGGGCGGGCGCCAGAGACGCGAGCGACAGAACAACCAGGAAGATCAGGATGGCAAGGCGTGATTTCATGGCAAGATAAGACTCGCGAGACGGGAAATTTGTTTCAGGCCACGAAAATGCAAGCGCTCTACTGGGCGCTAAATCTGCTCTACGATGATGACCGCAATCAAGCGGCATCCGCGGCAAAGACGTTGCTGACGAAGTTCACCGAATCATTGCCCATCTTGCCGGCGTTCTCCCAGGTCGCGCCCATGATGCTATCGAGGAACATGCCGCCAATCGCGGCAAACGTGACCACAAAAGTCCAGCGCCAATCCATGACGCCGTAGGCGGCGCTGATCCACGAAATGACGCAGGCGGCCACGCAACCGCTGATCGTGCCTTCGACGCTAATGGCGCCGTTGGTTCCGATGGGCACGTCACGAAAATCGGTGATCAGGTACGCGCCGCGGGCGGTCGCCTGGCCGATTTCGCTGGAGACGGTGTCGGCCGCAGCCTCGGCCAGGCCGGCGACCATCCCGGCCAGCAAGAGCTCGCTCAACTCGGGAAACCAGATCGACCGGCAAGCGCGCACATCGCCGCCGGGCCGAGGTTGGCGAACACTTGCGACGCAGTCCGTCCGCGACGCCGCTCTGCCACTCCCAGCCGCTGCTTCCTGGTGTACCCCACCGCGTCGAAACCAGCGTAAGCAGAAACACCGCAACCAGCGGCACAAATCCGCGGCATGCCAGCGGCCATCATCAGGACGAAAGCGACCAGAATGCCGGCCATGGCGCCGCCGTCGGTGACCGCCCCCAGCGATGCGGGCCACGATGGCGAAGCTGATCGCCACCACAATGGCAGGCAAACCTCTCGTGTGGATGAGATCGGTCACGCGTGGGTCCAGTATCGCATGCGGATTTGCGAGCTCTCGCGTCCTTCTGCCGCGGGGTCCGCATCCGCTTCTTAATTGCACCACGGATGCAGCAAACCAACACCTACCCAGCATCCCAACGCAAGCAGGCGACAGCTGGTCCCGTGCTCGCAGGTGTTTGACGAATAAGGCTTGACGAACCTCAACCGAGCGCCGGATGATATGTTGCCCCATTTTTCCACAGCGCCGGGGTATGCCTCATCCGGAATCGAGGCTCAGGGCGCTTTGGCAAAGGACGATTATGGCTTCTTCCGTGTGGTCTGGGTATTTGACGTTTGGTCTCATCTCCATGCCGGTGCGGCTGTTCTCCGGCGCGCGCGGGAGCACATCTCCTTCCACATGCTGCACCGTCCGGACAACGTGCGCATCAAGCAGCAGCTCTGGTGCCCGCACGACGAGCGCGTGGTCGAGCGCAGCGAGATCGTGAAGGGCTACGAGTATCGCAAGGGCGAATACGTCATCATCGAGCCGGAAGAGATCAAGAAGATCGAGCCCAAGACCGCGAAGGCGATGGAGATCCTGGAATTCGTGAAGGCCGATCAGGTCGATCCCATCTACTTCGAGTCGTCGTACTACGTGACGCCCGAAGAAGCCGGCCGCCGTCCTTATGCGCTGCTGTGCAAGGCCCTGGAAGAGACCAAGTACGTCGCCATCGCCAAGCTCACCATGCATAACCGCGAGTACACGGTCTTCCTGCGTCCCTACAAGGGCGGCATGATGCTGCACACCATGTACTACAAGGAAGAGGTGCGCGAGCTGGACAATTTCGGCCGCCCGGATGTCGAGCTGAAGGACGCCGAGGTGAAGGTTGCGCACCAGCTGATCGAGGCGCTGGCCGGCGACTTCGAGCCGGAGAAATATCACGACACCTTCGAAGAGAACCTGAAGACGCTGATCAAGGCGCGCCTGGAAGGCGAGGAGGTCACGCCGGTCGAGAAGCCGAAGAAGATGGCGCCGGTTGTGGACTTGATGGCTGCGCTGAAGGAGAGCCTGGCGCAGTTGCCGAAGAAGCCGCCGCAACGCGTCGAAGCGGTCCAGCGCGAGTCGGAGGTGAAAGCGGTCGCCAAGAAGGCCAAGACCTCGCGGCGCAAACCTGCGGCCTGAGCCCTCAAACCGTGGGCTGTGGCGAATAACGAATTGTCATCCCTCGGCTGCGCCCCCTCGGGATGACAATTCCAAGCTAGTCAGCGCGTGCTCCACCCGGCTCCAGCAACTGCGAGTCTGCTTTACTTCTCATGAAAGCGCCCCCTCCCAAACGTACTCACGTTTCCAAACAAATCCACGTCTCTGTGCTGGAAAGCGACCCCATGCGAGCGGTGGGCCTGCAAGCCGTTTTCGCGGACGAACCCGACATTACGATTCGCGCCGGCACGGTGGAAAGCGTACTGACCAGCCACCACCAGGAATTGGTCCTCTTGACTACGGACCGCGGCCCGTCGTTCAGCGCTGCCATGTCTGCCTTGAAAGCTCTTCGCCCGGGCATTCGCATTATTGTCACCGGCCCGGGAAAGCGTGATGAAGACATTTTGCGGGCAGTGACCGCGGGCGCCAAGGGCTACGTGTCGACCGAAGCTCCTTCAGAAATCCTGAAGAAGGCCATCCGGGAGGTCCATGCCGGTTCGGTCTGGATCCCGAGGCGCGTCCTCGCTGCCTTCATCGAACGCTCGACCGCGCGGCCTCATCCTCCGCGTGTCGTGCCCAAGTTCAGTCCCCGCCAGATCGAGGTGCTTCGCCTGATCGTCTCCGGGTGCTCCAATCGCGAGATCGCAGAAGACCTGGGAATCATCGAGCAGACGGTGAAGTGGCATGTGGCGCAGTTGCTGCACAAAATCGGAGTTCCGAACCGCACTGCCTTGTCCGTGCACGCCCTCACTCGATCGCTGCTGGGACAACGGCACTAGCTTCGCGACGGGGGTCGCAAGCCGGCAAACTCGCCGTTGGCTGCCGGACGCCGGCGGCGGATCATGATGTTACTAAAGTATAGTTACCCACCCCCCTACTTTCGTTATCTTGCGCGACTTCGGTGCCTCATCGCATACTGCATTCACCTACCACAGAACCTGGGAGACAGGGCTGGGAAGAGGTTACGAGGGTCTCCTCTTCCCGGCCCTTATATTTCTGCGGATCTTGCGTGATTCTTCATTTTCATCAGGCGCTCGGACTGGCATTCGATTCGTCAAAATTTCGATGCGCACGTCCTCTCGCCCACAGTTGTTTTGCATCCTGCATCGGCCTCGCTGCCGGACACTAAAGAGTAACCATCCGATTCGCTTTCTTCGGCTCACGCGAACCATCAAACGCTCTAAGATGATTTCGGCTGGGTAGCCGTTTCGGCGGCTTTTGCCAAGGGTAGCATTTCATGAAGAAAACCTGCATAACCACCGCGCTTCTAATTGCACTCGTTGTTGCCGCCGTCGCCTCAGAGCGGCGCGACGCCGACCTCGACCGCATCCAGACGCGCCAGCACCATCCTCAACCAGATCATGTCCGCCCCCGACAGCGCCATTCCCGACAGCATCATGTCGGGAGCGAAGTGCATCGCCATCATGCCCTCGATGCTGAAGGGCGGCTTCATCTTCGGCGCCAACTATGGCAAGGGCGTGGCCACCTGCCGCACTGACAAGGGCTGGAGCGCTCCGGCGTTCTTCAAACTGACCGGCGGGAGCTTCGGCTTCCAGGCCGGAGGGCAGGCGTCCGACCTGGTACTGATCATTCGCACCGACGACGGCATGCAGCACCTGCTGCAGAGCAAGTTCAAGCTTGGTGCTGACGCCTCGGCTGCGGCCGGCCCGGTTGGCCGCGACGCGCAGGCAGCGACCGACCTGACCTTGCGCGCGCAAGTGCTGACGTATTCGCGTTCGCGCGGGCTGTTCCTCGGGGTCTCGCTGAGCGGAGGCGTGATTAATCAGGACCAGGCGGACACCCAGGCCTTCTATGGCAAGGGCTGGACCTACCGCTGCTTGCTGAAGGGTGAAGTTCCGGCACCGCAGAAGCCGAAGCCCTGCTGCAAACCGTCGAAAGATACGCGCCCACGCCGAAGCCGCGCGTGCTTCCGGGTGCAGCGCCGACGACTGGCGCCTCGGCTGAGACGCCTGCGACCGCTGTGCCAACAGCTACGAGTTCCACGTCTGCCCGTCCGGCAGCGGAGGTAGCGTCGTCCGAGCCGCCCGCAGTTCCGACGGCTGCTTCGCCTTCCGTCAATCCAGCGCCCGCCGCCACGCCTGCTGCGGATGCGGAACCCGCGACTCCAGCCGGCGCAGGAACTGCAAACGTCACGCCTGCGTCAGCGACACCCCCGGCTACGACCGGAGCCGGCGGAGCTCAATAACTCGAGAGGCGTTCATTGAATCGGGAGCAGATAATCGGGTCTGCTCCCCGTTATTTTGGCAGACTTTCCACTGATTCGAATACACCGCCCCGGGGCTGTTCACGTCATCTAAGTGCATGCGCGATCAGCGGAGCGCATGGCGCACCTTTTCCTCCCGGCTCTGCGCCTCTGGATTTGCGCCAGCGACGTACGGTGCATAATCGATAGAGAGACCTTTGAACCAGCCAAGTATGCGGACGCGAACTCTTGCTCTGATGCTTTTCATCTTCGTCGTTCTGCCGCTACCCGCGCAGGACGCGACGGAGACCATCACGATCGATACCGCGGCGCCGGCACATCCGTTCCCGCATGATTGGGAGCAGATGTTCGGCTCCGGCCGCGCCGTGTTCAGCCTGCGCGACTCTTACCGTCGCGATTTGCGCGCTGTACGGCAGATCACCGGATTCCAGTACATCCGCTTCCACGGCATCCTGCTCGACGACGTCGGCGTGTACGACGAGGACAAGCAAGGCAGGCCGGTTTACAACTTTTCCTACGTCGACCAGATTTACGACGGCCTGCTCGCCGCAGGCGTGAAGCCGTTCGTCGAACTCAGCTTCATGCCCTACAAGCTGGCATCGCATCCCAACGATCTGCAATCGTTCTGGTATCACCCCAACGTGTCGCCACCGAAGGATTACGCCAAGTGGGATGATCTGATTACACAATTCACGAAGCATCTGGTCGAGCGCTACGGCATCGATGAAGTTGCGCATTGGTACTTCGAGGTCTGGAACGAGCCCAACCTCCAGCAAGCCGCGCCCGGCGCGGATTTCTGGACCGGCATACCGCGGCAGCAAACTTACTTTGAGCTGTATGACCACACGGCGCGCGACATCAAGGCGGTCGCGCCGTCGCTGCGCGTGGGCGGGCCGGCAACCGCCCAGGCAGCGTGGGTGGGCGACATGATCCGCCACGCCGAACAGGCTCATGTGCCGCTCGACTTCGTTTCCACCCATGTTTATGGCAACGACAAGGCCAGCGACGTTTTCCACACCAGTGAGAACATCCCGCGCGATCAGATGGTGTGCCGCTCAGTAAAGAAGGTGCACGACGAAATCAAGGCGTCGCCGCGCCCCGACATGCCGCTCATCTGGAGCGAGTTCAACGCGGCATACGACAACCAGGTCGACGTGACTGATTCCGTTTACATGGGTCCGTGGCTGGCAACGACCATTGCGCAGTGCGATGGACTCACCGAGATGATGTCGTACTGGACATTCTCCGATGTGTTCGAAGAGCAAGGCGTGGTGAGGACGCCCTTCCACGGCGGCTTCGGACTCATCGCAGCCGGCAACATTCCCAAGCCGTCCTTCTACGCGATGGAGTTGCTGCACCGGCTTGGCGAGCAGCGCCTCGACAATGCCAATGCCGATATCCTGGTAACCAAGACCGATACCGGCTCCCTGCAGATCGCGCTATGGAACATCGTCAACCCGGGATCGACCGGAGCGCTCAAGACAGTGAAGCTGGTGTTCAAAGGCGTGCCGCCTGACGCTCGCGTATCCGTGCGACGCGTCGATGCCAATCACGGCGACACCCTCAGCTTATGGCAGAAGATGGGAAGCCCACGTTATCTGACCGAAGGTCAAATTGAACAATTACGCCAGGACTCGCGTCTGCCGGGAGCGGAATTCGAGGAACTTGTGAATGGCAGTTTGACTCTGGAATTGCCGGTGAATGGATTGGCCGTGCTGCAGGTGCGGCTGAGCTCCGAAACCGGTTCGCGTTAGTTCTACTTGTTGCTGTCCGGTTCGTGTTGCGTTTTGCCGGCAAGAAGGTCGAGAGCGTGAGGGAGGATCTCGATAACAGCTTCCAGCGATTGCAACGCGCCTTCCGGACTGCCGGGTAGATTGAGAATGATGGCGCGCCCCCGAATCCCGCAGAGTCCCCGGCTTAAGATCGCGAGCGGTGTGTAGCTCAGCCCATCGGCCCGCATCTTTTCCGGGATGCCATCAAGGAAACGCGGGCACACGGCGCGCGTCGCCTCCGGCGTTACATCCCGCTCAGCGATCCCCGTTCCGCCGGTCGTAATCACCAACTGCACCTGTTCGCTCAACCGGACGAGTGCGGCCACGATGGCCGGTTGATCATCAGGCACGACTTCCTGGTGCCGAACGTCGTACCCATTCTGGCGTAGCAGTTCTGCCGTCGCGGGACCGGAGCGGTCAACGCGCTCGCCGCGGGAGCATGAGTCGCTAATGGTGAGGACCGCTGCCGTCTTCATCGTTTCGAGGTCCTCTTTCGAGAGCTACCTGGCTTGACCGTGCGCTTGTAATCTCCGCTCTCTCCGCCCGACTTCCGCAACAGGACAATCTCTCGAATGGCAATTCCCTTATCCAGCGCCTTGCACATGTCATAAATCGTCAGGGCAGCTACCGATGCAGCGACCAGAGCCTCCATCTCAACACCGGTGGCTGCCGTCGTGCGCGCCAGCGAGCGGATCGCGATCCCACCGCGCCGCACTTCAGCTTCGACATCGATTTTGCTCAGCGGAATCGGATGGCACATCGGGATGAGTTCGGCCGTACGCTTGGCCGCAAGGATACCGGCCACTCGCGCCACCTCCAGCGGATCGCCTTTGGGGTTCTGCGGAAGGGCTCGAATTACATCCGGCCTCATCGCCACGAAAGCACTGGCTTCCGCCTCACGAACCGTTTCCTGTTTGCCGGAGACGTCAACCATCGAAGCGCGTCCGCTATCGTCGTAATGCGAGAGCTTGGTCTTCTTTGCCATTACCATCCGAACACTCTGCGTCACATCGGCAGAATGGTTATCATCTCACCCGCGGCGAACTTCTCCCGTCCGGGCGGCACCACGATGTAGCAGTTTGCGCGCGCTACCGCCATCAAATCTCCGGAGCCGTGCCAGTGCAGCAACTCCACTTCAGGCTGCTGGTGCGTGCCGCCGAGTGCCGCCGGCAAAAAGCGCGTCAAACTCGTCTTCGTCGTTATTTCCGATTTCAACCTTGCCTGCGCGAACAGCAGCGGCCGTGGCTTTGCGCCTGCGAGCGCATCCAGCACCGGCCGCGCGAACAGTTGAAACGTCACCATCGTCGACACCGGGTTCCCAGGCAATCCGAAAAACGGCGTTGTGCCTTCCTTCGAAGCAACTTCGCCGAACACTACCGGCTTTCCCGGCTGGATCTGCGCGCCGGTGAAAAACATCTTCGCTTCAAAGGAGGCAAGCACCTGCTCGACGAGGTCATACTTGCCCATAGACACTCCGCCGGTAATGAGCAGCAGATCGGCGTCCAGGCCCTTTCGCAATAACAACGCCAACTCGTCGGCCTCGTCGCGAGCGACCGGCAAGATCACGGGTTCGCCACCCGCTGCGATGACTTGCGCCGCCAGTGAGTAACTGTTCGAATTGCGAATCTCATTGGCTCTGGGACGCAGGTTGATGTCGACGACTTCATCACCAGTAGCGAGGATCGCCACTCGCGGACGCTGATTCACAGCAACTTCCGGACGTCCAATAGCCGCAGCCACCGCGGTCACCGCATGATTCACGCGCTCAGCGCGGGCCACCATAACATCGCCGCACCGCGCCTCCGAACCGGCAGCCACCACGTTCTCTCCGGAGACGACCGCTCGCTGCACCTTAACGGTTTCGCCGGCGCGAGCTGTGTACTCGACCATGACGACTGCATCGGCACCTTGTGGGACGGGAGCGCCGGTCATGATCTCGACCGCTTGTCCTCGACCGACGCTGATTCTGCTTTGTTCTTCGGAAGCGCCGGCGCGAATCTCGCCGATGCATTGCAGCTGCGCGAAAGCTTTAGCTACGTCCTCAGCTCGCACTGCAAAGCCATCGCGTGTTGAGCGAGGAAACGGGGGGAAATCGCGGTCCGCGCGGAGGTCCTCGGCCAGTACAAGCCCGAAGGCATCGAGTAAGGGCAACATCTCCGCATCCGTCTTTTGCACGCGGCCGGCGTACTGCTCCACCGCTCGCCGAGCCTCATCGAACGACGGCACTTGGGCGCTCATGATGCTTGTTGGATCGACAGACACTTGAAAACTATATTGCCGCGGACCGGGGTTGATTGCGATTGACGTGAGTTCTGGAGGCGGGAGCAGCGCACGCCGCCCCCGCTCACACCAACTACTGGTTGGGACTCTTTTTGGACTTCGACTTGCCGTAGGTCGTCTCGATCGGAGCTCCAATCGCCGCCAGCATCTGTTTGGCGACGTCGGCATACTTGCCGGTCGGCTGCAGCTCCAAATACTTCTGGAAAGCTTCAGCAGTGCCTGCCGGCGCGATCATTTTGTCGCCTTTGGTCGTCGACTTCGCAATCAGCGCCTGACCTTTCAGGTAGTAGGCATCGGCACGCTTGGGATCCGCCTGGATAGCCTTGTCGAAAGCAGCCACGGCCTCGTCGGTCTTGTTGGTGTTGGTAACACCACGCCCTCGTTGTAGTAATAGGCGCCGGCATTCGTCGGGTCTGCTTGCGCGGCAGCATTGTACTGCTCCACCGCTTTATCGGTTTGTCCGGATCGGGCGTAGGCATCGGCCAAGCCGGCGCTGTACGACGCGGACGGCTTGATTGCGATCGCCTTCTGATACGACTCAATCGCATCCTGATACAGCTTCGATTTGGCTTGCGTATCGGTTGCATGTGCTGCGGCGCCGCGCTGCGCGTCTCCCAGATATCCCCAGATCAGGTCCTGTTTGGGATCGACCTGCGTCGCCTGCTGCAGGATTGTAATGGCCTGATCGTAGTTGCCGGCCCCCTCAAGCTCTTTCGCTTGCTGCAGCGAAGCATTCAAGCCTTTGACCTTGACGGCTTCTTTCTGCGCAGCGGCGATTTTTTGCTTCTGCTCCTCCGTCAGCGTATTCTGCGCACCCTCATTCCAATCCACCACCTGCTCTTGCCCGGCTCCCACGCCGATGTTTTTCTCGATCCACCGGTTTGTTGTCGACCATCAGCGTCCCTTTGTAGGTCCCGGTGTAAACCACCCCAAACACGTATTCGCCCTTGCCGTTGGTCTTGGCCGCGTACTTTCTGCCCGAGGTGGCATCGTACGAGCTGGATGGTCGCTCCCGCGATCGGCTTTCCGTCCGAGCCTTTCACAACGCCGCGGACCGTTCCGTCCAACTGCGCCCAAGACGGGATGGCGCACATTCCCAGCACCAGCAGAAGTGCTGCTAGATAGAAGTATTTCTTCATGGTTCCTCCTGCGCATGGAACAGCGGGCCGTCTTTCGCGCACGGCCTGCAGCTTCGATATCGATATTTGATTCATGCAAGATCCCGGGCTGCAGCCTGCGACACATAAGGGATGGGATCAATTGCGCCGGCAGCTGCAAAGGCCCGCAGCCGCAGCACACAACTGTCACAGGCGCCACAAGCCTGATCGTGCCGGCTGTAGCAAGACCACGTTAAATCGAAGGGTGCGCCCAATTCAAGGCCGCGCGTCACAATCTCGTGCTTGCGCAACGCGATGAGCGGAGTTTCCACCCGAATCCGCCCTTCCTTGGTGCCGGCGCGGATGGCCTCATTGAAGGCGCGATAGAACTCCGGACGGCAATCGGGATAGCCTGAGCTGTCCTGCTGCACCGCACCGATATAGATGCGCTCAGCGCCCAGCACTTCTGCCCAACTGACGGCGGCAGACAAAAAATGCGCGTTGCGGAAAGGCACATACGTCACCGGAATGTGCACGCCGATGTCCGGCCCGGCCTCTGGGACGGCGATTTGCTCGTCCGTGAGCGCGGAGCCGCCGATGGCGCGAAACAACGGCGTGCGCACAACCAGACGGCGATGGATGCCGAGTCGTTCGCAGATGCCGAGAAATGAGGTTTGTTCCCGAGCCTCTGTGCGCTGCCCATAGCTGATGTGCAGGGCGGCGACCTGGTCTGCCCCGGCATCGCGTACAGCCAGCGCGGCGCAGACGGCGGAGTCCATTCCCCCGGAAAGGGAAACTACGATTTGTGCGGCCGGCTCACGCTTCGTAGCACTTAGCATTTAGCAGTTAGCATTTGGCTCTTAGGTTCGGCTAATTGCCAAGTGGTGACTGCTAAGTGCGCGCGCCCAACGGCGCGCCTAAACGCCTTTCAACGACGGTTCCCAGATGAACTTGTGAATCTGTAATCCCAAGCGCGCGTTGACGTCGTCTTCCAGCATCCATTCGGCGAGTTCGCGCGGATCGACCAGGCAATGCGACACATCGCGCGTGCCGGCGGCGTCCTTGCGGAACGCAGGCGAAAATATCACCGAGCGCGATTTTCGCCGCCAGCCCGTGCGCGCGCGTGAAGTCCCGGGCAAACACATAGTCCCGCCGACTGGCGATAACGAACTTCACTTCATCATGCGGCTGTAAGCAGCGCAAATTTTCCATCGCAAAGGTATTGCCCTCGCCGGAGTCAGGGCACTTCACGTCGACAATCTTGATGACTTCCGGCGGCACCGATTCCAATGGCCGTTCACCGCTGGTTTCCAGCAGCAGGGTGTATCCGGCCGCGTACAGCGATTGCATCAGCGGTACGACCTCGCGCTCCTGCAGCATCGGTTCGCCGCCGGTGATCTCGACCAGGCCGCCATTGGGGGACAGGCGTTGGACCTCCTGCTCGATTTCTTCCTGCGCAACGCGGTGACCGCCGGAGAAGGTGTACTCGCTATCGCACCAGGTGCAACGCAAATTGCATCCAGCCAGGCGAACGAAGACGCAGGGCAACCCCGCGTAGGACGATTCGCCTTGCAACGACTTGTAAATCTCGATGATGTGCATCCAGAACGCTTTTCGCTTTTCGCCAGAAAGCAGTAGTCGCCTTTCGTGAGCGCTTCTGGCGAAGAGTCCGACTTCTTACTCGCTATAGCTGGCCGTGGTCGTGTCCGTCTCCCAGATGGTGACATCCTTCACCCGCACGCGGCCATTGGTGCTGTGCTTCAGCCGGGAGTTGGTCTCGTCGTAGAAGTACTTCGCCAGGTTCTCGGCGGAAGGATTGACGGTGGTGAAGGGCTCCAGCTCGTTGATCATCTCGTGATCGAGATAATTCATCACCGGGCGCAGCACGTCCTTCAGTTCCTTGAAGTCGAGCAGCAATCCGGCGTGATCCAACTCGGCGCCCGCCAGGGTCACGCGCACACGATAATTATGTCCATGCGGCTTCTCGCACTTGCCGCGATAATTGCGCAGGTAGTGCCCGGCGGAGAATGTGTCTTCAACGGTGACTTCGTACATGACGTAAGGCGACCAGCGCTTGCCGCGCAGCCCATACCAGGCGGGTACGGCTTGCCGACTGCCTTCATTTTAGCGTGTTTCGAGCAGGAGCCTGAAAATCGAGAGAGCACCGCAGGTCCCGGTCGGCATTCTGGTGCCGCTGCGCCGGTTTCAGGAAAGGCGAACAGCGAATCGCGACTCCTCTTACGGACGGTCCTCCAGCTGACAGTTGTTACCGAAGGTGAACGAGTGCAGGGTCAGGCCGGGACCTTCGGGCTCCAGCGAAATCAAATGCGCGGTGAATTTCGGACTGCGCACCAGGTAGTACATGCGCGCCTCCGTCAGCTCGACGTACGCCCCCTTGGCGTCAAACTTAACATCTGCGCCGGCATCTTCCTTGGACATGGGGTCGCCGTCCTCAAAGAGATTCACCCGCATTTGCTTTGCTCCTTCCAGGCTTAGCACCGCATACAGAGAGCGCGCGTGATAGCGGAGCTCCGCGCCGGAGTTGTTGCCTTCTGAGGTTGCGCCGTTCTTCTCGACCCGCCACTTCCCAGTCAACATCACGCCGCCATCCGAGGGAGAGTGCGGCGGCACGAAATCGGCGGTTTCGCCCGCATGATGGCCGCCCATGTTCTCGACCGCACTGCGGCCATAGATCTCGCCGACGAATGTTTCCTGCGTGGGCATTCCACATTGCGGAGTAAAGGCGTTTTCGTCCGGTTCCAGTGGAATGTTCATCACCTCGGGATGAGAGGCGGCCAGCAAATCGCGAATCTTCATCTCCATCGCGCGACTGTTGCCCTCGCCGAAAAGGCTCATGATGATGTTTCCGCGCGGGTCGATCAGGAAGCGGTCGGGCCAGCCTTGCGCCTGGTACGCCTTCCAGGTCGTTCCTTTCTCGTCGACGAGTATCGGCCAGGGCAATCGAAACCGCTGCGCCGCCGCGCGAACGTTATTCACGTCGAAACCGATATTGAATTCCCCATAGTGAACGCCGATGACCTCGAAGCCATAGGGGTGATACTTCGTGTACCAACGCTTCACCACGCCGAAATCGCGGATGCAGTTGATGCAGGTGTATTCCCAAAAATCGACGAGCACAACCTTGCCGCGGTAATCCGCGATGTGATGCGGAACGGGCGCGCCTTCGTCGAGCCACACACCGCCCGGACCGAAGTCGGGAGCCGGCCTCACTTTGGTATCGACCTGCTGAGCAGCGGCAAAGACAAAGCATGAGAGCAGCGACAAAGCGACGGCGAATAACGTATTTCTCTTGCGCATACCCTCTTCCCCGAGCGGACAACAGTTAAGACGAGACGCCAGAGGTTTGGTGATGCCGCTGAATCGCTCCTGTCCAAACCGGCCGCCGGCCCGGGACGTGGCGGCTCGGCAGAGGGGCCGGCTCTTTCGTTGGAGTCAGTGCCGTTTCGGGAAAGCCAGTCGAAAAATCGACGCTACTTCCAGAATTTGGAAGGAGAGCTACTGTTGATCTCTGTAATTTAGTAGGAGCACTTTCTTGCCACAGGCCAAATATCTCAAATCAGCGTTTTGAATCAGCAACTTAGGCGAATTGTCAGACGTCGCCAATATGGCCCCCGTCTTGCCTTTCAACTCATGAACGATTGTGTCTTTTGGTGCGCGGTTTGGCTGGCCAGAGGCAACAGCGAGCCGCGAAGAGCTGGAAAACAAGCAAGCGATTTGAGGGGAGATATGACAGCAAAAAGACTGATCACCGGGATCCTAAGCGTACTGGTGGTCGCTGCAGTGATGGCGCCGTCGTTGATGGCCCAGTCATTGATTTCCGGCGACTTGACCGGTACTGTGACCGATCCAAGCGGTGCGGTTCTTTCTGGCGCGTCGGTAATGCTGAAAAGCGATGCCACCGGCCAGAGCCGTACCACGACAACCGGTTCCAATGGGAACTACCGGTTCTCTCTGTTGCCTCCGGGCAACTACACCATCACCGTGACCATGTCGGGGTTCAGCAAAGCTGAGGAGAGGGCTGCCGTAAACGTCGGCCAAGCTTCCATCGCCGACGTGAAGATGGCTGTGGGCACCAGCTCGCAGACCGTCGAGGTGAATGCCACCGCTCCGCTGGTGCAGGCTGACAGCGCTGACCTGTCCACGAACTTCAGCTCGACGCTGATTCAGAACCAGCCCAATGGCGGTAACGATCTCAGCTACATCGCCCAGACCTCACCCGGCGCCGTCATGAACGCCGCCGGCGGTTACGGCAACTTCAGCGTCTACGGCCTGCCGGCTACGTCGAACCTGTTTACGGTCAACGGCGAAAACGACATGGATCCGTACCTGAACCTCAACAACACCGGTGCTACTAACCTGCAGCTCGGCAGAAACGATCTTCAGGAAGTTACCGTCATCAGCAATGCGTACTCGGGCCAGTACGGCCAGCAGGCGGGCGCGCAGGTCAACTATGTGACCAAGTCGGGCACCAACCAGTACCATGGCAACGCCATTTACTACTGGAACGGTTCCAACATGAACGGCAACGGCTGGTTCAACAGCGCACAGGGTGTAGCGAAGCCCTTCGCCAACAACAACCAGTGGGCGGCTTCCATCGGCGGACCGATCAAGAAGGACAAGTTGTTCTTCTTCGTCAACACCGAAGGCCTCCGCTTCGTACTTCCTTCGAGCGGTACGGTGTACGCTTGGACTCCCGCCTACATTCAGGGCAGCTTGGCCGCCGTCGCGGCGGAGAATCCAATCGAACTTCCGCTCTACCAGACGTACTACAACTTCTTCCAGAACTCCAGGTACTACCCGGGTGCAAGCCTCAATACCAACGGGCAAGGTGACGGTGGTTGCGGCGTACCCGGACTCCCAGTGGGCGGCGGCGTTAACTGCATCGCGCCGTACGTAGCCAATGCCAACCAGAACGGCAGCGAGTTCATCGCCAGCGGCCGACTTGACTACAACCTGTCTGACAAGGACCACCTCTTCTGGCGCGTCCGCGTTGACCAGGGCGTTCAGCCGACCACGGCCGACCTCGTCAGCCCCGTATTCAGTGCGAACAGCTATCAGCCTGCCTATGACGGACAGGGACAGTGGTCGCACGTATTCAGCCCGAACGTCACTAACCAGTTCGTGTATGCGGGCAGCTACTACCGCGCACTCTTCGTGCAGGGTGCTTGCTGCGGCGGGTTGCCGGCCACGGTCATCGGTGAAGGCTTCAATCTGACCCGCGTCGGCGGGTTGGCTTACGACTTCCCGCAGGGCCGCAACGTCACCCAGTATCAGTTTGTGGATGACTTCTCGTGGGTAAAAGGTAATCACGCTCTGAAGTTCGGAGCTAACTTCCGCCGGTACGACATCTCGGACTACGTGTTCGGCGTGTTGCAGAACCCCGAAGTTCTGGTCTTTGACCAGGGAACACCCGGTGGTGGCCCGGAAGGCCAGGATACTGGCTTCTACTATGGCTACGCCGACCAGACCCGCAAGCGCTATCCTACGGCTCAGCGGGTACCGACAGCCCTGTGGGGTCTCGGCCTCTACGCGCAGGACGAGTGGAAGGTTACCAAGGCCCTTAAGCTGACCTTCGCGCTGCGCGCGGAGCACAACTCTAACCCGGTCTGCCAGATCAATTGCGGCGCGTTGTTCTATCCATCCGGTGGATTCAATACGCTGCTGAACGCTGGCCTTCTGAGCGACGACACACCGTATAACCAGATCATTCAGTCCGGTCGCAAGCAGCTATTCCGCAGCACCGACTCGATCAACTGGGGTCCGCGGTTTGGCTTTGCCTGGTCGCCGGGCGGCAGCGACAAGACGGTGGTTCGCGGCGGCTTCGGTATCTTCTACGATGCTCTCGCGGCCGGCGTCGTCGACAACTTCATGCTGAACCCGCCAACCGTGGTTCAGGAAAACATCGGCACCATCGGTGCTGGTTTCACCCCCTGGGCGGACACCACCTCCCCGAACAGCCCGTACGTACAGGGTGCTGCTTCGGCGGCAGCCATCAAGTCGGGATTCGCCAA
The DNA here is from genome assembly GCA_963747045.1 of uncultured Acidobacteriaceae bacterium. GTDB lineage: Bacteria > Acidobacteriota > Terriglobia > Terriglobales > Acidobacteriaceae > Bog-257. Next base: position 270,255 of record CAVVDN010000008.1, read on the forward strand.
CGGCGCTTCCTATAACTCCTTGGTTGCAGAGCTGGGCTCGGCTTTCCGCGTCCCCGGCTTCTATAACCAGAATGGAACCTTCCACACTCCGTACTACGAGCAGTGGAGCTTCGGCATCCAGCAGGCACTTGGTGACAAGTCGTCTGTCAGCTTGGGCTACGTTGGCAACCACGGCGTCCGCATCCCGGTTGAGAACCCGTTCCTGAACGCCTATGGCGCGGGCTTTTCACCCATTCCGGACGCACCTCCGACTAACATCTTCACGACCGTGCAGGAGTATTACTCCGGCGGCGTCTCCAACTACAACGGCCTTACCGCCACCTATACTCAGCGTCTGACGTACGGCTTCTCGATCCAGGCCAACTACACCTGGAGCCATGCGCAGGACGAAATCTCCAACGGCGGTTTCCAGCCGTTCTCTGACAACACCACCGTCTCGCTGCTGTATCAGCTCAATCCGACTTGCTTGCGCTGCAACAACTACGGCAATGCCGACTATGACATCCGCAGCTACTTCAGCGGCAGTTATGTCTGGCAGACTCCGTGGAAGTTCAGCAACAAGTTCGTCAATGGAGCTCTCGGCGGCTGGGTGCTGTCGCAGAACTTCTTTGCCCGCACCGGACTGCCGTTCTCAATCATTGACGGCAACAACGGCTACGGCAACTTCCTGCCCAACGGCGGCACCAACATCGCGTATGTGCTGCAGAATGGACAGACGAGTTGCGGTGGACAGTCCAATTACCTGTACGGCTCGCCCTGCCTAAATGCGGCGAACTTCGCGGACGGCACGTCCACGAGCCCGTTCCCGCCGGCTTATCCCAATCAGCGGCGTAACCAGTACCGTGGACCCGGGTTCTTTGACTCGGATTTCAGCGTGCAGAAGAACTTCCGGCTGACTGAGCGCATGGCGTTCGGCGTCGGGGCGAACTTCTACAACGTGTTCAACCACCCGAACTTCGATCTTCCCGACAACAGCCTGGGCGATCCGACGTTCGGCAACACTCTGACGACGGCCCTTCCGCCAACCGGACCTTACGGGTCGTTCTTCGCCAACCTGCCTTCGGCGCGTGTTATCCAGCTCCAAGGCAAGCTGACGTTCTAGTCAAAGTCAATCTGCTGCATTCGGCGGCTCCTTCTGGGAGCCGCCTTTTTTTGTCCGTTTGATCCTTCCTATGGATTCATCGTGCAATCTGGAAAAGCATTGGTGCTGAATGACGACCGCACTGCTCACAGCCGTCCGCTTTGATAAACTGCTGACTTCACACGAAATGCCGGGATCATAGCCAGCGTATGGGTTGGGCAACTGGATTCTGGCAACTTACGACCGTATTGAGGGAATGATGCCGAATCCTCCGCAATCTTCGATCACGCAGCCAGCGATTCAATTGACTAACACGCCGGACTACCGTGAAAGCTACGCCAACAGCGTGCAAGTGCGAGTCAATGTCTGGGACTTCTTCCTGGTCTTTGGGACGCTACAACAGCAGGATGAGACCCGAGTGGACGTGCGCAATTTCCAGGGTATTTATCTCAGCCCGCAGCAGGCCAAGGCGCTGTATACGATCCTGCAGCAGAACCTGGTGAATTACGAAAATACCTTTGGGGAAATCAAGCTCGACCCTCGGGTTGCGGCCGGCGCGGGACCGGTCCAGTAACGGCTCCGAATCAGAGACGCCGATCACCTGAGTCGACGGGATCGCAGCTCCGAAGCCGCTTTGGCGGTTCGGCAGACCACCACGGAGATTCTCATGGCCAGTGCTGAGTGCGCAGCTTTCGGGCGGGTCTCCGATTGAACAACACCAGGCCGCGTACGGAGGCCACGGAAAACATTGTTTGCAGCCGCTCTGTGAGGCACACTAAGAACAGCGCACCAAAGCAGAGGCGCCATTATGCGTAGTCGATTTCGAATGGCATGGTTCGCAGTCGTACTGGTCGCGGCCCTTACCACAGGCGCGTATGCGCAAGATGAACCCGCCACCGATTCAACTGCCGGTGGTACCAGCAGCCCAAAGAGTGCCAAGAACACGAGCAGCGCATCTGAGCCTACCTTGCGCCGCGATATGCTCGTTCCCCTGGCGACAGTCAAGGAATTCTTCCCCGAAGTAAGTCGCGAGAGTTTCGAAGTAGATTCCGCGGCGCTGGACACGCCCACGGGCACCCGAATTGCAAACTATGCATCCAAGGACGGATCGAAGAAAGTTATCTTGAGCGTGGACCAGTATCGGAACCCCGGAGAAGCCCAGTCCGCGTATCAGGAAGCCAACCAGAAGAGTCAAACTGCCGAATCGAATCCGATTGCCATTTCCAACATAGGCCAGCAGGTATTCGCGTACACCATGTCGCAAGGAACAGACACTCGCGCAATCATCATATCCCTGGATGGCATCTTGATCGTGCGCGCAACTCTGTCAGGCTACGACGCGACCACGGACAACATAGCGAAGCTGGCCGACCTGACCCGCAAAGAGGTCGACCAGGCCCACGCACACGTAAGCGCTCGCCGACGGCGCTAATGACCCTGCAGTGCGGCGCGTCCAGTGCGCCGCCCTCCATCGACGGGCAGATTGCTGAGTGTGATCTCCGGCAACCCGATCCGGCAGGTGAGGATCGACAAACCTTACGCCGCCCTCCTGACTGGCAGGGATTCGGCCTTCCTAGTGGCTTCGATGGTTCCGTAGGCTGCGGCCAATACCGCCAGGGCTGTGGGGACGAGCCACTTCCAATTCGTCTCCGCCAGCAGCTCAAGGCTGCGATCGCGAGCGGAATCGTCAAAGGTGCCATGCGCGCCGTGATCGCCCGGCACCGGCTTCCAGAGATCATTGGGACGGTTGGGGTCGTCGGGGCCGTCGTGCTGCTGCGCATCGTAGCCCGTGCGCGCCAGATAGTGGTCGAGAATAGAAGGCGCAATCTTGTTGCCTACCACAGCCTCCACCACCGACCACGCCGCGAAGTACTCTCGCTTTGCGGGATGATGAGCTGCGTAATAGATGGCGCGGGCTGCGACTTCCGGCTGGTAGATAGGCGGCACCGGCTGCGCTTTGTGCGGCAGCCGGCTCTTCACCCAGCCGAATTGCGGCGTGTTGAGCGCCGGCATCTGCACCATCGTCGTCTGGACCTTGCTCCGGTCGTGCAGCAGCTCCGTCCGCAGCGATTCGAAAAATCCCAACACCGCGTGCTTCGAAGCGCAATAGGCCGCCTGCAGCGGAATGCTGCGGTACGCCAGCGCCGATCCGACATGAACAATCGTGCCACGGTCGCGCGGCAGCATGCGTTTCAGTGCCGCTAAGGTCCCATAGACATATCCCAGGTACGTCACCTGCGTGACGCGTTCGAACTCCGCCGCGGTCATCTCTTTTATGGGCGAGAAGACGGAGGTCATCGCATTGTTGATCCAGATGTCGATGGGACCGAGCTTCTTTTCCACTTGCTGCGCCGCATCCTCCACCTGCTGAGGGTCGGCGACATCCGTGGGCAGCACCAGGGCTTTCCCGCCCATCGATTCGACCTCGCGACGCGCTCCCTCGAGACCATCCTTGCCGCGTGCCATGAGCCCGATCCACGCGCCATGCCTGGCAAACTCGCGAACCGTAGCGCGTCCCACTCCGGCGGACGCGCCAGTAATCACGACAACTTCTGCTTTGGACTTCTTCTTCATCGTTGGCCTCTCTACACCAGTTCGCGAACTTTGTCCGATGCCACCGTGAGTGCGATTTTGCTGCGATTGGGCTCGCCGCGAGCCAGCGACTGAGCGAAGCGTAGCGCCTGGTTCGCTTTCACTCTAGCCGGCAACGGCGGTTCGAATGGGTCAACGACCGCCTCTAGAATCGCCGGGCCAGGTGCGTTGAGGAACTGATCAACCATCTGGCCGCAGTTCTTCGGGTCGTCGACGCTGTAGCCCACGCCGCCGCAGGCGTGTGCGAAAGCAACGAAGTCGATCGGGCCAAGATCCACTCCGTACTCCGGATTGCCGAGAAAGACCATCTGCTCCCACTTGATCTGTCCCAGCGTATTGTTCTTGATGATGACCACTTTGATCGGCAACTTGTATTTCACCGCGGTGGAAAAATCGGCCATCAACATGGAGAACCCGCCGTCGCCTACGAAGGCAACACACTGCCGCTCCGGATAGGCGAGCTGCGCGGCAAGGGTGTACGGCAATCCCGGCGCCATAGTCGCCAGATTGCCGGAGAGGCTATACATCTGGCCGCGCTTGACCGGAATCTCGCGCGCCCACCACGTGGCAATCGTGCCGCTGTCGCAGCTTACGATGGCATTGTTGCGCAGCCGCTTGCCAAGCTCCCAAGCAACAACCTGGGGCTTCATCGGCTTGTCCATACGACCGGCGCGGGTCTCCACCACCTGCCACCAATCCTTCATGGCGGACTGCGCCGTCTCCAAAAAACCGCGATCCTCTTTCTTCTTCAGTAATGGAGTCAGGTTCTCGAGCACGGTCCGACTGTCGCCAACCAGTCCGATATCGACCGGGAAACGCAGACCGATTCGCATCGGGTTGATGTCGATCTGTATGCCCTTGGCTTGGTCAGGCTTGGGAAGATACTCGAGATACGGGAATGACGTGCCGACCATCAACAGCGTGTCGCAGTTCTCCATCACATCCTGCGAGGGCGCGGTGCCAAGAAGTCCGATGGACCCGGTGGTGTAAGGGCTGTCATCGGGAACGACAGCTTTGCCGAGTAGTGGTTTCACGATCGGCGCGGCGAGCAATTCGGCCAATTGTTCGAGCTGATCGCCGCATCCCAACGCGCCACGGCCCGCCAGGATCGCCACCTTCTTTCCGGCGTTCAGAATGTCGGCTGCCTGCTGCAGCTGCGACTGATCGGGAATTTTGTAGCTGCGCGTCCGGACGGTGCTGGTGTGGTCCGGAATATTGCGTTTGGAACGCTCGCGCTTCTCAACTTCTTGATCCTGAAAGTCGACAGGAACTGTTATGTGCGCCACCCCGCCGTAGGAGATCGCGGTGCGGCAGGCGAGATCGATTACATTCTCAACATGCGTCGCGCCCATGATGCGCTCGTTGTAGACGCAGACGTCCATGTAGAGCTTATCGAGCGCAACATCTTGCTGTGTGTGAGTTCCGATCAGGTCGTGAAACTGCAGGCCCGTAATTGCGAGCACCGGCGCACCATCCAGCTTTGCGTCATAAAGACCGTTTAACAAATGGATTCCCCCGGGACCGGAGGTGGCGAGGCAGACGCCGAGCTTCCCGGTGTACTTGGCGTATCCGCACGCCATAAAGGCCGCAGTCTCTTCGTGCCGTACATGAATGAAGCGAATCTTGTCCTGATGCGTGCGCAACGATTCCATGACGCCATTGATACCGTCTCCGGGCAGCCCGAAGACCATCTCGACGCCCCATTCGATCAGCGATTCCACGAGTACATCGGAAGCATTCACGATTGCGATTCCTCTCTCGGTCAGAATGATGTCTTGCTTTCTCTCTAGATGGATGCGGGCTGTCGCTCTCTCGTTTGCCGAGAAAGCGGGGCTCCTGAACTCCGGACGACTTGGAATGAGTTGACGCTTGAGTACAGAGGTGTAGAAGTCCCAGTTTGATTCCTCAGTTCTGCTTTTCGTGAATAAGAATTCCAGCGGCGCAGCGACACGGAATTGAGATAACCTCGCTTCTACGTCAGTCATCCTTACAATTGATGTCACCGCAAAATTCCGGGCAAAGACTCTCAACCTCAGAGCGGGGATCCCATGAGGAACTGGTCTAATCAGGTTCCTCTGGAACGCCTCACGGTCTCGATCTACACCGTTCCTACAGACTTGCCTGAGTCCGACGGCACGCTGGAATGGAACAAGACCACGCTGGTGCTGGTGCATGCCACGGCAGCAAGCCAGACCGGCCTCGGTTATACCTATGCGGATTCGGCGACCGCCGCCCTGATTCATGATCACTTGGCGAAGCTGCTGATCGGAACCAATGCGATGGCGCCGACGGCCGCGTATATGTCGATGTGGCGACAAATCCGGAACCTCGGCCGACCCGGCATTTGCTCGATGGCAATTGCGGCGGTCGATTGCGCTCTTTGGGACCTGAAGGCGAAGCTGCTGGAGTTGCCCCTGGTCACGCTGCTGGGGCAGGTTCGAGCGGGAGCGCCGATCTACGGGAGCGGCGGATTTACTTCGTACTCCGACCGTCAGCTTGCGACGCAGCTCGGTGGATGGGTCAACGAAGGCATTCCGCGAGTGAAAATGAAGATTGGTCGCGACGCAAAAAGAGACGTGCAACGCGTCCGTGTCGCTCGCCAGGCGATCGGGCCGGGAGCTGAGCTGTATGTCGACGCGAATGGCGCCTATAGCCGTAAGCAGGCGATCGCGCAGGCGGAAATCTTCGCGGAACATCATGTGAGCTGGTTCGAAGAGCCGGTGTCGTCCGACGATCTGGAAGGTTTGCGGCTGGTTCGCGACCGAGCGCCCGCCGCGATGGACATCGCCGCCGGCGAATACGGATACGATATCTTCTATTTTCGTCGCATGCTTGGTGCGGGAGCCGTGGACGTACAGCAGGCCGATATTACGCGTTGCGGCGGTGTGACCGCCTTTCTGCAGGTCGGCGCGTTATGCGAAGCGCATAACCTGCCGCTCTCCGGACACACGGCCCCTTCGCTGCACACGCACGTGGGTTGCGCAATACCGGCTTTTCGCAACCTTGAATATTTTCATGACCACGTTCGCATCGAGCGCATGTTCTTCGACGGCTTTCCGGAGCTGGTAGACGGTGAACTACGGCCGGATCTGTCGCGTCCAGGAATAGGATTGGAGCTTAAACGCGCGGATGCGGAACGATATGCCGCGTAAAGGAGCAGGAATGTCCGCCAGCAAAGATGTCCTGATTTCGCCCGACGAGTTGAAACGATCCACCGGAATGCAGCCACGTGATTGGCCCGGCAGCGCGGATACTGACGCACTCGAAGCTGAACTACGAAAGAGTGTGGAAGGTGAGGTTCGTTTCGATGCGGGCAGCAAAGCGATGTATGCCGTGGACGCCTCGAATTACCGGCAGGTGCCGATTGGCGTGGTCATTCCGCGCACGAAAGAAGATGTGGTTCATACCCTTGCCGCCTGCCGAAAATTCGGCGCCCCGGTGCTGTCGCGCGGCGGGGGCACGAGCCTGGCCGGCCAGTGCTGCAATGTCGCAGTCGTCATCGACTGGTCGAAATACCTGCACGGCGTGCTGGAGGTGAATACCGCCGAGCGTTGGGCGCGGGTATTACCGGGAACGGTCTGCGATGAGTTGCGCGACCGTGCAATGCACGAAAGCGATAATTTGCTGACTTGGGGGCCGGATCCAGCGACCCACAACCACTGTTGTTTCGGAGGAATGATCGGCAACAATTCGTGCGGCGCGCACGCGCAAATGGCAGGCAAGACGGAAGAGAACATCGAAGCACTGGAAGTGCTGCTGTATGACGGCACGCGCATGAACGTGGGATGGATGAACGATGCCGAGATGGAGCAATGCATTCGCCAAGGCGGACGCGTTGGCGATATCTATCGTCACCTGAAATCGCTGCGCGATCATTATGCCGATCTCATTCGCGACAGGTATCCGAATATTCCCCGCCGCGTGTCCGGTTACAACTTGAACGAGCTGCTCCCCGGCGAGGATGGGCGATTCAACATCGCGCGGGCGCTTGTCGGCAGCGAAGGCACGCTCATGACGGTGCTCGAAGCGAAATGCAAGCTCATCGATGCCCGAGCGCAACGGGTAATCCTGATGCTGGGCTATGCCGACGTCTATGAGGCGGCGGACGATGTCACGCGCATCACGCCATTCCAGCCGACTGCGTTGGAGGGTAGCGATTACCGGATGTACCAGAACATCGAGAAGAAAGGTGGTCCGAATCGTCGCTTCCTCGGGATGATGCCGGAGGGCAAAGGCTGGCTGATGACGGAGTTCGGCGCCGACAATAAACAGGAGGCGCTGGATACTGCGCATCGCGTGATGGAAATGCTGAAGAGCAACTCCGGAGCGCCGAGCATGAGGCTGTTCACCGAAAAGCAGGACATGGCCCACCTGTGGGAGATACGCGAGGCCGGGTTGGGCGCGACGGCGTTCGTTCCCGGCGAGCGCACCACGTGGCCCGGCTGGGAGGATTCGGCGGTGGCGCCGGAGAAGCTCGGAGGTTATCTGCGCGATCTCCGCTCGCTCTATCAGAAGTATGACTACAATCCGTCGCTTTACGGCCACTTTGGTCAGGGCTGCATTCATTGCCGGGTAGACTTCGATGTCACCAGTGAGGCAGGGATCAGGAAGTGGCGCTCGTTCATGGAAGAGGCGACCGACCTGTGCGTGAAGTACGGCGGCAGCCTGAGCGGCGAGCACGGGGACGGACAGGCGCGCGCGGAGTTCCTGAACAAAATGTTCGGCGAGGAACTGATCCAGGCATTCCGCGAGTTCAAGTCCATCTGGGATCCGGATTGGAAGATGAATCCTGGCAAGGTAGTTGAACCTTATCGTATGGACGAGAATCTGCGGCTGGGCGCCAACTACAAACCATGGGAACCCGAGACCCACTTCCAGTGGCCCGAGGATGGCGGCAGCTTCGCTCATGCGACACTGCGCTGTGTCGGGGTCGGCAAATGCCGCCGCAAGAGCGGCAAGAACGCGGAAGACGACACCATGTGCCCCAGCTTCATGGTGACGCACGAAGAGCGGCACGCGACGCGCGGACGCGCTCATCATTTGTGGGAGATGCTGCACGGTGATGTGCTCGCCGACGGCTGGCGAGACGAAAGCGTCAAGCAGGCGCTCGATCTTTGTCTGGCCTGCAAAGGTTGCAAGGGCGATTGTCCCGTCAACGTGGACATGGCGACCTACAAGGCGGAGTTTCTATCGCACTACTGGCAAGGGCGGCTTCGCCCGCGACACGCCTATGCCTTTGGATTGATCGACCTATGGGCGCGGCTGGCGTCCGTCGCGCCGGGATTCGTGAACCTGTTCACGCAGCCGCCGGTGCTGAATGCCGTCGCCAAGAAAATTGCCGGCATGCCGATGGGACGTCAGATTCCCGCGTTCGCACCGGAAACTTTCAAGTCATGGTTCAAGAAACGCGGACTGCGCAACCAAAGCCAACCAGCGGTCATTCTTTGGCCCGACACTTTCAACAATTACTTTGTTCCGGAGACAGCGCAGGCTGCCGTAGAGGTGTTGGAGCACTTCGGATATCAGGTGAAGGTGCCGATGCAGCACCTATGCTGCGGACGTCCGCTGTACGACTACGGCTTTCTGGATCGCGCAAAAGACTATCTCAGCCGAATTCTGAGTGCACTTGCGGACGAGATTGATGCCGGCACGCCGATGGTGGTGCTGGAGCCGAGTTGCTGTGCCGTATTTCGCGACGAATTAAACGGCCTGATGCCGGAATCGCCGCGGGCGCACCGACTGATGGAGAATACCTTCACGCTGGCCGAGTTTCTGGAGAAAAAGGTGAAGCACTACGACCCGCCCAAGCTGCAGCGCAAAGCGGTCGTTCAGGCGCACTGCCACCACAAGGCCATCATGCGCCTCTATGACGATGAAGCGGTGATGAAAAAGATGGAGCTGGATTTTCAATTGCTGAATGCAGGCTGTTGCGGCATGGCCGGCTCGTTTGGGTTTGAGGAAGATAAGTACGATGTTTCGCTGAAGTGCGGCGAACGAGCGCTGCTTTCCAGCGGTGCGCAAGACGGAGCTTTCGACGCTGGTGATGGCCGATGGCTTCAGTTGCCGGGAACAAATTCAACAAGACACGCCGCGTCACGCACTGCACCTCGCCGAGGTGATGCAGCTCGCGATACGGGAAGGCGATGGCGCTCGCCAGATGTACCCGGAAACAGAAATCGTCTCCAAGCGAAAAACGGGCCAGCGCCGATCGATGAGGCGTGCTCTTGTTGTTGTTGCCTCTTTGACGTTTATCGGCGGTGCGTTTCTCTGGCTCCGCAGACGCTAATTCGGCGGGCTGCCTACCGATGCCGGCCTGGTGAATTCTCAATGCCACCGAAATTATTGCAGGCGCCAACGATAGATTTGGTGCGAAAGGGGGGACTCGAACCCCCACGGTTTTACCCGCCAGATCCTAAGTCTGGTGCGTCTGCCAATTCCGCCACTTTCGCATTCATTCGGTACGCTGCTTGCGCACCTATAGCGAAGCCGCTGTCGTCATTCTAACGAAGTTCTATGGCTTCCCGGTAGCCTGCCGAAACACGCAACGGGCCGGGAGTGAGTCGATTTTCAGGCTCTGTGTTTTTGCCGCTCGTCAGCTTCGGCAGATGTTCACGGCCGTTATCCGGTCTGTCGCAAGCTTGCAACTGCATCCGCCTCGTTCTGCTCGCGAGCCGTGAACATGTGTCCCAAGTCGCAGAGAAAAACCTCTTCGAGCACATAGGTGCATTTGGTAGGTACGAATCTCTTACGCGACACTGGCAGCAAATCGGTACTTCCACATAAGGGACATGACGATGGCGCCGGCATTTTGCTTACCTTTCGAAAGCTAGAACACTCGACCAGTTCGTCAGTTGTGGCGGCTGTAAGAATTAGGTTCGCTCACCCATGGAGCGACGTATCCGGAACCCTTGCTTCTTGCACTCGCAAACAAGCAACGCGCCACCCATGATTACTGAGTGTAAGCAGAGTGGTACGGGTCTGACCATGGCACAATTTGGCACTTGACAGCACATTGGTAGCATGCCGAAGATTCGCGTAGACCCTCATAAGCGGCAATGAGCATCCGAACTTTTCCTTGGATGACGGTACTCTACGCTTGTATTCTGCTGGCGCTGGCGATCTGCTCGCGCGTCATTTTCCATTGATTCTCAGTCTCACGGCAAGCTCCCGTCGTCAGAATCGACGACATTCCGACGGGTCTATCGAGCCACCGCAGCCGTGCCTTCCACTTTCCAGCCTGCACTGTGGCAATCTAGTGCTTCCATGGCAAACGTGAACCGAGCAGAAGTTGGAACGCGCGAGTCGATCAGTGTCTATGCGCTCAGTTTCTCTCTGCTCTTCCTGGCGCACGCTCCATTGCTGCGTCTGCCGTATTTTTGGGATGAGGCAGGCTACTTCATCCCTGCCGCGCGTGATCTGCTGCTAACCGGCTCGCTCATTCCACACACAACCTTGTCGAACGCGCATCCGCCCGTGGTTATGCTATGGCTCGCGTTCTGGTGGAAATTCAGTGCCTTCACGCCGGCGGTCACGCGCACGGCGATGTTGATGGTCGCCGCCTTCGCCTTAACAGGGTTATGGCGTCTGGCGCGTTCGGTGGCGAACGAGGCGGTCGCGATTGCCACCGTGTGTTGCACAGCGCTTTACCCGGTCTTCTTTGCGCAGAGCTCCATGGCCCATCTCGATATGATGGCTGCTGCCTTTACGCTTTGGGGCCTGGCGATGTATGTGGAGCGAAGAACGGCAGCGACCATTCTCTTCTTCGCGCTTGCGCCACTGGCAAAGGAGACCGCCATTGTTACTCCCATGGCGTTGCTTGTATGGGAACTGCTTTGTGCCGAGCTCGCTCGCGTTGACAATCGTTCCCATAAAATCGCGGGAGGAAGTCTCTGCGTATTTCAAGGTTGGAGACATGCTTTGTTATTCCTGGCCTGCCCGGTCCCATTGCTACTCTGGCTGGCTTACCATCATCACCGCACCGGCTTTTACCTCGGCAATCCGGAATACCTTCGCTATAACCTGCAAGCTACTCTCGATCCGCTGCGAATTGGACTGGCACTGCTGATTCGCCTTTGGCATGTGTTCGGCTACCTCAATCTATTTTTGTTGACGATAGCGGCTAGTTACGCGATGACTCGCTCGCCTGTGCGCCAAGAAGACGGAGGGCTGCGGCCGCGCATTGCCATCAACGTGCAACTCGTATTTCTGGTTGTGCTCGGCGCAAATGTGCTGGCCGAATCCGTATTGGGCGGGGCCGTCCTGGCGCGCTACATGCTTCCCGTCGTACCCCTGGTGGTTCTGGTCTGCGTCTCGACTTTGTGGCGAAGGTTCCGCCACTGGGCCTGGTGGATCGCATTTACTTGTGCGGCGTTTATCGTGCAACTGCTTGTCCCGCCGCCGTATCGCATCGCTCCCGAGGACACTTTGCTGTATCGCGACTACGTAATCCTGCACAAGATCGCAGCCGACGCGCTGGTCAAGAACCACCCGCAGGCTCGAATCCTGACTGCCTGGCCCGCATCGGACGAGCTCACCCGGCCATTCCTTGGCTATGTAAAGCAGCCACTCACCGTTGTTCGGATCGAGAACTTCTCGGCCACGGAGATTGAGCGGGCGGCGCAAGCTAGCGATAGTTTCGATATTGCGTACTTATTTTCGACCAAATGGGAGCCGCCACATCCGCTCATAGGCCTGACTTTCGGTACACGGATTCAGGAACGATTTTTTGATTTTCACCAGGACGTAGCGCCCCAAGTGGCGGCTGACATTCTGGGTGGACGAGTGACCTCCTATCACAATCGAAACAACGAATGGACTGCGCTGATCCCGATCGAGCGTATGGAAAATGCGCGTCGCAGCACAGGCCGGCAGTTGGCAACTTTATCCAGGCATTAGGGCGGCGTGTCTGCCAGCAGCCGCATTTTCCTGCAACAGCTCCCGCGCGTCCCACCCATGCCTCACCCGTCGCATCCCACTCGAAGAGCCGCATTCCGCGGACTCGTTCAAATACATTGCTGGAGGAAATTATGGCGGAAAAGAAGCTTGACGGTTTTCGCGTTGCAATGATTGCTACCGATTTGTTCGAAGAGGCTGAACTGATCGAGCCACGCAAGGCGCTTGAGCAAGCCGGGGCAAAAACTACGGTGATCGCACCGAAATCCGGAGAGATCCAGGCGGTGAAGCACGACACAAAGACCCAGAAGGTGAAAGTCGACATGACACTAGACCAGGCTAGGCCAGAAGACTTCGACGCCGTGCTCCTTCCGGGCGGCGCGATGAACGCTGACGCGCTTCGAATGGAGAAAAAAGCGCAGGAATTCGTGCGCGATTTCGATCGTCACGGCAAGCCGATTGCCGTGATCTGCCATGGTCCATGGCTGCTGATTTCAGCCGGACTGGTGAAAGGGCGGCATATGACCAGTTACAAAACTATCCAAGACGACATGAAGAACGCCGGCGCGAACTGGGTCGACGAAGCCGCAGTGCGCGATCGCAATTGGGTGAGTAGTCGTCAACCGGCGGACATTCCGCAGTTTAACCAGCAAATCATTGAGTTGTTCGCCGAGGCCCAGCAGAAGGGTCGCAAGGCCGCATAAATTCCCACTTTGTGGGAGTCGCTTTCCAGTGGCGGCGGTTGCGCTTATCATCAGCGTGAGAGCGTTCCTTGAAAGTGGCGTCGTACACTGCCGGGGCGAAGTTCAGCATTCGCGACTATCGCCCCGCCGACTTTGATCCGTTGTGGGAGATTGACCAGCGCTGCTTCCCTGCCGGAATTTCTTACAGCAAGTTGGAGTTGCGTAGCTTCCTCACCCACCGTAATGCGATAGCGCTAGTGGCCGAATTTCAGGGCGATGGCGCTGCGGCGGCGAATTCCCGTGAAGGCCACCCTGCAATGCAGATGGCCGGCTTTGCCGTGGCCCATTCCGTTCGCCACAAGTACGGCAGGATTCTGACTCTGGATATCGAACCTGAAGCGAGACGCTTCGGTATCGGCAGCAAGCTGATGTCGGCCTGCGAAGAGCGGCTGCGAGCCGCCGGCTGCTCCGAGGTTTACCTGGAGACCGCGGTCAACAACGAGCCTGCAATCAGGCTGTACCGCAAGCTGGGCTATCAGGTCCTCGATGTGCTGCCTGAGTACTACAGCAGTCACTCGCTCGATGCCTTCCGCATGGGAAAGCGACTGTAGCCTCTACATCTCAGGCTGGTGCTAAAATCGGCGCTTCGCAATCGGTCTTGTACTCATGCCCGCCGCAGACTTGCAAGCTTCCCGGCCCCCGCTCCGCATCGCCATCGATACGGGCGGAACCTTCACCGACTGTGTTTGGCTTGAGCGCGGCCATCTGCAAATCAAGAAAGTGTTCTCCACGCCCGCCGATCCTGCACACGCAATCCTTGACGCAATATCGGAGGTCGAGCACCCGAACGCCATAGTGCTGTTGCACGGTACCACCGTTGGCACCAACACGCTGTTGCAGCGTCGCGGTGCACGCGTGGCATTCGTTACGACGGCCGGCTTCGAAGACATCATCGAAATCGGGCGCCAAAATCGTCCCCAGCTTTATGACCTCGCCTTCCAACGCATCCCTCCCCTGGTGGAGCGGGCCTTGCGTTTCGGGGTAGCCGAGCGGGTGGCGCCCGACGGAACCATTCTTCAGAAGCCGTCACGTGAAGACCTGCAAGTGCTCGCGCGCGACGTGCATGCCAGCGGCGCGGAAGCGATTGCCGTTTGCACCCTGTTCGCATTTGCGAATCCGGAAAACGAAAAAGCTGTTGGGCGCGTGCTGGACGAGCTCGGGTTACCGCTCTCTTCGTCGCACGTGATCCTTCCGGAATTTCGCGAATACGAACGCGCCAGCACCGTCGTCATGAACGCCTACTTGCAACCGGTAATGCAGAGCTATCTGCAGCGACTCGACGCGGGCCTGCACCAGCAAACCAAGACCAAGACCTCACGAGTATTCGTCATGCAGTCAAGCGGCGGCATCACATCGCTGGATGCGGCCGCGCGTCAACCGGTGCGAACGGTGCTCTCGGGACCCGCAGGCGGCGTGGTTGGAGCCGCGGCAATGGGCCGCCACAGCGGATTCACTCGGGTCATCACCTTCGACATGGGTGGAACCTCCACAGACGTCGCTCTGGTCGATGGCGAGCTGCGACCCAACAATGAAGCCGAAATTGCCGGTCTGCCCGTGCGTGTTCCGATGCTCGACATTCATACCGTCGGCGCAGGCGGAGGTTCGCTGGCGCGCTTTGATGCCGGCGGTGCGCTGCGCGTCGGTCCTGAGTCGGCAGGCGCCGATCCTGGCCCCATCTGCTATGGCCGGGGCACGCAGCCGACTGTGACGGATGCCAATCTGCTGCTCGGCCGTTTACAGCCGGACAAGTTCCTGGGCGGTGAATTCACGCTCGACTTGGAGCGCACGCGCGAAGTTACAAAAGAATGGCTCAAGCAGCAAGGATCGAGGATGTCGCTGGAGCGCTTTGCAGAAGGCGTGATTCGGGTCGTGAACGCGGGCATGGAGCGGGCTTTGCGACTCGTCTCGATCGAACGCGGCTACGATCCGCGCGAGTTTACGTTAGTCGCGTTTGGAGGCGCCGGCGGCGTGCATGCGTGCGAGCTCGCGCAAAGCCTTGGCATTCCTCGAGTTCTCATCCCTATCCTGCCGGGCGCGCTGTCCGCTTACGGCATTCTGGTCAGCGACGTAATTAAAGACTACTCGCGAACCGTCGTACTTCGCGTCGGCAGCAAGCTTCCACTCGCAACCATCCGTCGGTATTACGAGGCACTCGAGCTGCAGGCGGCGCGCGAGTTTAAGGATGAGGCCTGGCAGGGCAAGCTGCACCTTCTGCGCAGCATCGATGTCCGCTACTTAGGTCAGGGATTCGAGTTGAACGTCCCTTTTTCCTCTGGGTGCGTAGCGAATTTTCATCGCCAGCATGAACTGCGTTACGGGTACAACCATCCCGAGCGCGAGGTCGAGTTGGTTACATTACGACTCAGAGCGCGTCTGAAGTCGCCGCTGGTACGATTGCAGAGGTTTTCCCGGCGCGGGACTCGCACCTCGGCATTAGAAAAGCGTAGGGTCTGGTTCGATGGGAAGCCAAGACCGACGGCTATCGTCGACCGCCAGCAATTAGGAAGGGACCGCTTGTGCGGCCCAGCTCTCGTCGCGGAGTACAGTGCTACCACCATCATTCCTTCAGGAGTTCCTTTTCACGTGGATCGAGTCGGAGCTCTGCTGATTGAACTGGGCAAGGAAAAAGGGCGCCCAGGTTCGAGCGCCCCTCATCCGTAATCCGAAGCAGCTACAGCTAAGCTACATCTTCCTTCCGCTTGCGATCATGCTCGTTTTCATTCTCGACGTGGCGGCGCTTGGCTTCATCGGAGGCGTCCCGAACGGCGTCCTTCGTTTTGCCCCAGGCGTTCTCGACTTTGCCCTTCACTTCCTGAGCGCCACCCTTGACCTGCTGTTCGGTGTCGCCGGTCCACTCGCCTGCCTGACGCTTCGCGCGTCCCGCCACTTCATCAACCTTACCTTTCACTCGATCCTTATCCATTTCAGTCCCTTTCTGGCCCTAGAGCCCAACTGCTTAAAGCTTTCTCGTATCGCCCCAATGTCACCGATCAGTTATTGCTAAGCGCAACGAGGGGTGTTAAACAACCGGTCTGCGTCCCGAGATGAGCTGGAAGATCAGCGCAATCACGGCCAACACGAGCAGAATGTGAATGAATCCACCAAGCGTATAGCTGGTAACCACTCCCAACAGCCACAACACCAGCAGAATCACAAACAATGTCCACAGCATCGTGTCACCTCCCCTTTCCACTCCGTGCTGCCACAAAGTGCGGTCGTAACTTACCTACTGTTGGAAGCGCACCCAGGGCAGTATGGTTGTTTGCGAGTTGATGCCCCTTGTGCATTCCAAGCCAGTAAAAATGCGGCGATGCGGGCAACCCGGCAAGGAGCAGTTCCGTTCTGCTACTCTGTTTCCCCATGAAAGTTGCCATACAAGGAGAGCTGGGTTCATTCAGCCACGAAGCTGCGATGAAGATGATGACGCGAGCTGCTGTCGTACCCTGCGCGCGTTCCGCTGAGGTCTTCGATCGCCTGGCGAACGGCTCCGCTGGGGCGGCCGTCATTCCCATTGAGAACTCGCTCGCAGGCTCGGTCGCCGAGCACTATGACCTGCTGCTCACGCGAGAGGTGTTCATCCACGGCGAATTTCATCTCCGCATTCGTCACAACCTGATTGCAGTGCCCGGCGTAAAACTGGCGAGCCTACGCCGAGTGTTTTCACATCCCATCGCGCTCGATCAGTGCCGCAACTTCTTTCGCGCTCATCCCCAGGTGCAAGCGATTCCGTTCTATGACACCGCCGGCAGCGTACGGCACGTGATCGCGGAAAAACTCCGGGATGCAGCCGCAATCGCTGCCCGGCAGGCTGCCCGTCAGTATGGAGGTCGCGTTCTTCTGTCCGGCCTCGAGGACGATCAGCAAAATTACACCCGGTTCCTTCTGATCAGGAATTCGCGACGTGTAGGACGGGAGGCAAATAAGACGTCGATCGCCTTCGCTCTGAAGAATGCTCCCGGTGCGCTATTCAAGGCATTGAGCGTCTTCGCGCTTCGCGACATCAGCCTCAGCAAAATCGAATCCCGGCCGATGCGTGGGCATCCCTGGGAGTACGTCTTCTTCGTGGACATGCTGCGTGGTCAGGACGAAGCCGCGCGGAATGCGCTGAATCATCTCTCTGAGATCGCGCAGTTTGTGAAGGTTCTAGGCGTTTATCCGGCAGCCAAGTGACCGAATCCTCGCGTGGGCCCCGTCTGGCGATAAGCGAGAGTCAGCCATCTACTTGGCTTCTGCTATGCTTCCCCACAGCAAATTCCCAGCGGAGGCAGCCAGCCATGAAGTCACGCACACTCGTCGTCGTCCTGATTTCCCTATCTCTCGCGGCCGGATCGGCGCTCGCGAAAGATCCAGCCAACAACTCCAGCAACAACTACCTCGCTCTTGGTGACAGCGTTACTTTCGGCTACATCGAGAATGCCGGATACGAATACTACTACCCTCAGAACTTCGTGTCGTTTGCGGACTATGACAGCCTGGGGTTTAGTCTGAATTTGGCGAACGGCAGCTGTCCGGGCGAAACCACCGGCAGCTTTCTGTCGTCGACAGCTCCCGATAACGGCTGCCGCCAATACCGCGCCAACTTCCCGCTGCACGTGGTATACGCCTCCCTTCACTCCACTCAGTATGCGTACGCCACCGGATACCTGCGTCTCAATCCGCAGACGCTACTGGTCACGATTATGCTTGGCGCTAACGACCTGCTTCTTCTGGAACAGCAATGCGAGGGTAACCCGCAGTGCATCGAAGCCGGGCTGCCGCAGGTGTACGCCACCGCCGAAGCCAACATGACACAAACTCTGGCTGGGCTGCGCGCCACCGGATACAACGGCGCAATCGTGATCGTGAATTACTATTCGCCGGACTACACCAACCAACTCGACACACAGGCAATCGCGGGATTGAACCAGGCGATCAGCGCACCGGCATCGCAATATGGTGCCGCCGTGGCCGATGTGTTTACGGCCTTCCAAAATGCGGCTTCCAACCAGTTCGCCATGGGCAACACTTGCGTCGCCGGTTTGCTGGTCGCGGCCAATCCCCAAACCAGTCCGCCGACCTGCGACATTCATGCCAGCCAACTGGGACACAAACTCATTGCCTCGGTGATTGCCAATCTCCCGCAATCGCCTCACGGCAAAGCTGCTCAGTAGACCTCGGCTGCCGGCTTTCCAGCGCTCGCCCGGGAAGCCGGCCCGAACTCCCCTTGGCAACAGCATTTCCTATTTTCCACAGTGGGGACAGTTGTTCGTCCGTCAGCCAACCGAATATCATTGCAGCCCAATGTCCTCTGACGAGAATTCCGGCTCCCAGCACAATGGCGACTTAAGTCATAGCGGGCCCGGCACCGAGGTTTATGCAATACACGGTGCCGATCCGGAAGTGCAGGCCTACGGCATGGCGAAGTATTCGCGCTCCGCTCTGTCCATGCGCGAGTCGCTGGCCGAAATCAACGATCAGAAGGCCGAGAAGTTTCTCAACACGTTCTACTTTCAGTACGGCCATCGCAGCATCGCCGATTTGGCGCACATCGCCTTTGCCATCGAGCGCCTCTCGATCCTCGCAGCTACGGTGGTTGTCGACGAGCCACGGTGGGACGGACAAGAGCGTTCCACGCGCTATCAGGACTTCCGGAAGAGCGGCTACTACGTCCCCGATTTTGGCGGCAACAATGCCGCGCGCACTTTGTATCGCGAGACCATTGATCATCTCTTCGCCGAGTACCGCTATTTTTCCGAGCAGATGTTTCAGTACCTGCGGGAGCGCACGCCCAAACCCGTGGAGATGAAGCAGGAAGGCTACGAGCGCACACTGCGCGCGCGAGCGTTTGATATTTCACGGTACCTCCTGCCGCTGGCGGCCAATACATCGCTCGGCCAGATCGTCAGCGCGCGCACACTGGAAAATCAGGTGTCGCGACTGCTGTCGCACACGCACGCCGAAGTGCGGCGCCTGGGCGAATTACTGAAACGAGCCGCACAGCAGCCGGCCTACAACGTCAGCCGCGCGAAGGCAGAGGAACTTCTGCGCGAGATCGCGGGCGCAGCTCCGGACGTCTCGCAGCACGCCGAGGAATTCCTGCTGCGGGACGTTCGCGTGGCGCCGACCCTGATGAAATATGCCGAGCCGATGCGCTATGAAATGGAGACTCGGCGCGAGCTGACCGCCGCTGCCGCAGAGTTGCTGGCGGGACTGGCAATCCAGGATGCGCCCACGGTCGATCTCCTCGAAGACGATCCGCTCGAGATCGAACTTGCCGCCACGCTTCTCTATCAATATGCACATCACCCTTACCGGCAAATTCGCAACGTCGTGCAGGGCTTGTCGGAATTGCGGCGGCGCGAAATCATCGACCTCGGCTTACGGCATCGCGGGCGTTACGATGAAGTGTCGCGCACGTTCTGTGCCGGGCAGCGCTTCCGCTTCGACATCCTGATGGACATCGGCGGGTTCCGCGACATGCATCGCCATCGCCGCTGCGTGCAGATTGTGCAGGACTACACCACCGCGCACGGCTACGACGAACCGGTGGAGATCGCAGATGCGCGGCTGGATCAACGCTATCAGGCAGCGATGCAACGCGCGCGGGGCACCGTCGCGCAGCTGACGAATCCGACGTCTCCCGCCCTTTCGTCAAACGAGGGCGAAAGTATGGGGCACCCGAGTGAGGCCGAGCAGCACTCGCAGTACGTCATCCCGCTCGCCTTCCGCAAACGCACGCTCTTCAAAATGGACCTGGCGGAGGCAATCTACATCAGCGAGCTCAGGACCGGCGCGGCCGGCCACTTTTCCTATCGCAATGTCGCCTACGCGATGTACGAAGCTGTAGCCCTACGCTACCCCGCGCTGGCGAAATATTTCCGTGTAACCGATGTTCACCAGCCAATAGATTTGCTAAAAAGGTAGGACTCGTATTGTGTTCTGACTTCACTGCGTGGCTGGACGTTCTCTGTCCCCAGGCGCCGAGACGCCGATCATCGGGCTCCCGATCCCGGTTCCAGTAGCGGAGGAACAGAAACGATGAAGCACCTCATCTCGTTCCGGCTTGTCGCGCTCGCCTTTTGTCTCGTCTCGATTCCTGCGGCACTGGCACAAACTCAGTCGCAGAAGCCATCCGCCGCCACTCCGGAGGTGAAGATGTCGCAGGCAACCGGGACCTTTGAGGTCAAGCTCGCCCCTCAAACCTCCAATCCACCTCTAGGCAGGTTCCTGCTCGACAAGCAATTCCATGGCGGCCTCGACGGCACCAGCAAGGGCGAGATGCTAACGGCCGGCAGCGGCGCCGCTGGCTCTTCCGGCGGCTATGTTGCTCTCGAGCAGTTCACCGGCACACTGGATGGCCATAAGGGCAGCTTCGTGCTCCAGCACAGCGGCACCATGACTGCCGGCGCGCCGCAGCTTACGATCACCGTCGTCCCGGATTCCGGTACGGGCGAGCTAACCGGTCTCACCGGCAAGATGAACATTACCCTCAAAGACGGAAAGCACTTCTACGACTTCGAGTACACCTTACCGGAGCGCAAGTGAGAATCCCTACCCCCGCCGAAGCGCGAAAATAGTTGATAACTAGCTAATATTAAGACAGATAAGTCAGAAGGCGTTTCTTCCTGAACGATGCACCAGATGCGTCTTGAACTGGCGTCCGGTAATCCCCGTCACAACCCATTGTGAGACACGAAGGTAGTGATACTTTAGTTTCCTCGTATTCGCTATTTCTTCGCTTTTTCGGCATAATCGCATGTAATAATGAGTGGTCAGTAATCAAGCAGTTTCCAGCGCGAATCGCCTGTTGCGCGGCCCCTGCCTCACTGACCCAACACCAATACAAGGAGCTGACCTTCTCGAACACGGGGTGCCCCAAGTCTCGCGGCTTCGAGACCTGGGTTCCAGCGGGAAGTACGGCCAAGGAGCGGCATTCATGGCAGATGAAAAGACAGAAAAAGGCCGGGCAATCGACCTGGCGCTGTCGCAAATCGAGAAGCAATTCGGCAAGGGCTCCATCATGAAGCTGGGGAGCAAGGGCGCGGTGGTGCCGATCTCCGTTATCTCCACCGGAGCGATTTCCTTTGACGCTGCCTTGGGTGTCGGCGGCTTCCCGCGAGGCCGCGTGGTAGAGATATTCGGGCCGGAGTCTTCAGGCAAGACGACGATCGCCCTGCAGGTAATCGCCCAGGCGCAGCTGCAGGGTGGCATGGCAGCCTTCGTCGACGCGGAGCACGCGCTGGATCCCATCTACGCCGCCAAGCTCGGCGTTGACGTCGACAATCTTCTGGTCTCACAACCCGACTACGGCGAGCAGGCGTTAGAAATCGCCGAGGCACTGGTGCGCTCCGGCGCCATCGATGTACTGGTGGTGGACTCGGTCGCCGCACTGGTGCCCAAGGCAGAACTCGACGGCGAGATGGGCGACAGCCACGTCGGCCTGCAAGCCCGGCTGATGTCGCAGGCCCTTCGCAAGTTGACCGGCATCGTGGCCAAGTCGAATACCTGTCTGGTCTTCATCAACCAGATCCGCGAAAAAATCGGCGTGATGTTTGGTAACCCCGAGACCACCACCGGCGGCCGCGCGCTCAAGTTCTATTCTTCGGTCCGCATCGACATCCGTCGCATCGCTGCTATCAAAGATGGCGACCAGGTCGTCGGCTCACGCACGCGCGTGAAGATCGTCAAGAACAAAACCGCCGCTCCTTTCCGCGAAGCCGAGTTCGACATGATGTACGGCGAAGGCATCTCGAAGGAAGGCGACCTAATCGATCTGGCCGTGAATGCGAACCTGCTTGAGAAATCAGGCTCGTGGTTCAGCTATAAGGGCGAGCGCATCGGCCAGGGACGTGAGAACGCGAAGCAGTTCCTGAAGGACAACAAGGACATCACCGCGAAGATCGAGGCTGACGTGCGTAAGGCTCTGGGGCTCATCTCAGCGGCGGATAAAGCGCAAGCGGCGGCAGCCAACGCCGAAGCCGCGCCCGCGGCGCAGCCAAAAGGGCCCAAGGGCCGCTAGCAGAGGAATTGCATCGGAAACGCAGAGCTTACTGCCCGAACCGGAGCACATTGACATCGGCGAATTGCCGCACGGCGGGTCGGCCGTAAACGGCTCGCAGTTTTTTCTCAAGGGCAGGTCCGCGCTCGAAGCTCTGCAAACTGGCATCGTTTCCGGCAACCAGCACCCACACATGCCGGAACTGCTGCGGATCGCGATTCAGCACCTCGAGCAGGTTGCGGTCATCCTCGCCGCCGGCGTAGTACCCGGGCGCGAACACATGCAGTGAGGGAGCCGCGTCCCCATATCGGCTCGCGTAATAGTCGAGCATGACGCGCGTATAAAACGGAAAAAACACCACCGCGTCTCCCGGCGTCGCGGAAGCCAGGACCGAACTGGTGGCTCCGCGCCAATCGTCACGGGCCGTTCCAAATTGTTTGGCGATGGTGGCCAGCGACAGCACGCAGAGCGCGACCAGCAGCCACACGCCAAGCCTCCAGCGGCGCAACACCGCAGCACCCAATCCTGCCAGCAGCATCGTCGCCGGCAGCGAAAACACCACGTAGCGCTGTAGAAACAGCGGCTCGCGCAGGGATATCAGTCCCAGGATCGTTGCCGGAAGAAAGGCCCAAAGCAAAATCATCATGCCGCGCCAGGAAGCGCTGGTTTCGCCGGCGTTCCGGTTGCGAACGATCGTAACGGTAGCCGCGGCCCAGAGTACAAGCGAGAGCCCGATCTTTACGCCGCTGCCGCCGAAGAACATCAGCATGTGCCAGAACTCCTTCGGATTCGCCCGCGGCATCCAGGCGAAGTGCAGGTTCTCCGGCGAGGCGCGAAAGCGTAGGTCAGTCCGGGAATCGCCGCAACGCAAGAATGAGTGAGCCGCAACAGTACCGCCTTACGCCAGAGTACGGGAGAGCGCTTGAAGAACAGCGAGTGCTTGCGCAACCAGCACCAGCGCGGCGAAATAGTGCGTGTAGAAGGCTGCGATGCCGAAGATCGTCCACAGCGCCCAATCTCGCGCGGCGATCTGTTCCACGGCTTGACAAAGAAATACGTCGACAGCAGCACCAGCAGAATTGCCAACGTGTAGCTGCGAGCTTCCTGCGAGTAATAGACGTGCGACGGGACTGAACGCCAGCAGCGCTGCGGCTGCGAGCGCAACGAAGGCTCCACGCCATGAATCTTCGTGCGACAAAATAGAGCAGAGGAATAGATGCGATACCGAAAAGCGCCGACGGCAGGCGCAGCCAGGTTTCGCTGGCTCGCCCAGATCGAACCCAGCCGCGCATCAGCAGAAAGTAGATCGTCTGCAGGCTACGCTTCCCCGTGCCACCACACCCAGGCGAAGTGCTGCCACGGATGCGCGGCCAGAGCGACTGTAGCGCCCTCGTCGAGCCAGAGGCTTTGGCTCCCAGATGCGACAAGCGCAGCCACGCGCCAGCAACCGTGAGCAACGAGGAAGAGGTAGGCGGCTTGTCGGTGGAGAGATTCGGCGCGACGTCACTCTGCGGATGACGATCGCAGCCTCGCGAATCCGGGCATAGCAGTAAATGTAGCAGCAGGACGCTCGTCATCACCGCGCCCGCGCCAGCACCAGAGTTACGTCGTCGGGTTGTTCGCCGCCCGCGATCCAGTCGGCAACCGCCCCGGTCACGACTTCGCTGATCCGCGCCAGCGATTGGTCGCGATGCTGCTGGAATCAGTTCGATCAGGCGCTCTTCGCCGAATTCGCCAAACTCGTTCTCGGGTTCGGTGATGCCGTCACTGTAGGCGACGAAGATATCGCCCGGAATGCATGTCCACGCGAGCTCTTCGCCATAGGTCATGCCGTCGAACAAGCCGACGACGGTGCCGGAGGTTTCCAGCCGCTGAACACTTCCATCCCGGCTTAAGAGAAATGGCGGCAGATGTCCCGCATTCGAGTACGTCAACACGCGCGCGGTCGCATCGTAGCAGCCCAGAAACATCGTCGCGTACTTTTCCGGCGGCGTGCTGCGGAAGAGCTGATAATTCAGAGTGGCCATCAGTACGCGGGACAAAGCTCGACCATCGGAATCGCCATTGCGCAGGCGCGGTCAGCAGGCGCCGCTCCGATGTACCTGCGCCTAACGGCCACCGACGCCAGCGTGCGCTCCGGCTCGAAGGCGTACGCGCGCACAAAGGCATGAACGGTGGCCATCAGCAGTGCCGCCGAGATGCCTTTGCCGCTGATGTCGCCCACGGCCAGGACCATCCGGCTGTCGCTCAACGGGATGAAATCGTAGTAGTCGCCGCTGACGGTGCGAGCCGGCCGGCAGACGCCGTGCACCTCCAGCGATGGCAGACCGCTCAAATCCGCCGGGAACAGCAGCGCCTGCACCTCATGCGCAATCGCCAGCTCGTTCTCCAGGCGATGCTTCTCTTTCTGCTCGGCGAGCAAATTCGATAGCGACTGCGTCATCGAGTTAAAGGACTGCTCCAGTGCCGCCATCTGATCGCGCGTGCGGATGCGGATCTGGTGCGACAACTCGCCGCGATTGACATACTGCGTCGCGGTGTACAACTCAGCCACCGAGCTCGTCATGCTGCGCGTCAGGCGCATGCCGATGAACAGCGCGATCAACTCAATCACGCCGAGCAACACGGCGATGACAACCAGCCCATCCACGAAGATCCCCGCGTTGGCGCCTAGAGTACTGAACAACGTGGCGTAGATTCGCGAGGGCCGGGTATCGACCCGCAGGATACCGACCAGTTGGGTCCCGGTCGGCCAGTCCATTAAGTCCAACGTGGTTCCGAACCATAAGTGCATGTCAAACGCGTTGGCGGCGGGGGGCAACTTTCCCGCATCAACCGACTCGTTGGAAAAATCGAACGACGCCTTTGAGTTTCCGCGATCAATGACGATCTTCTCGTTCCTGCCGGCCGACTTCGGCTGAGACCCTTTGCCGGCGGCCGCCGGAACATTTTGAACCGGCAGATAGAGGTCCACTGCGCCCAGTTCCGTCGTGGTATGGCGAAGCAACTCCGGCGTGATCGGCACATTCGAGATCACCGTGAGCTGATGTGTGCCCTCTTCCAGCCGCTTGACGCTTCGCAGTTGCAGGCGATCGTCGTCGAGAACAATTCCGGAGAAGTCTCTTTGCAGTGCTGGGGAGAGCTTGATCTGAGCGGGTTTCGCGCCTCCGGCTTCCCCGAGCACGAAGCCCTTGTCGCCATCCCAGACCGTGACCGAACGGTGACGAAAGTTCTCATTCGACGCGCTGGTAATTTCGTCCGCCAGCTCGGGAGTCAACTTGCCCTGTCGCAGGAGCGTACGGAACTGAGTTGCCAGGGAACGATTCGTCGCGTGCAAGCGCTGCAGCTCCGATTGCAGATCGGAGGTCGCCACATACGTTGCGAATTGCCCCGCAAAAAGATAGCCGGCGACAAATCCCATTCCCAGCAGCAACAGTATGGGGATGACGCCGATGAAAATGTACGTGACGATAAGCCGGTTGCGCAGCCGCCACATCAGTCTCCGGCGAATCCAGCGCAAAACGAGAAGTGCACCGCAGAACAGGAAGACAAAGGAAATGAAAGCGGCCCAGCCACTCAGGACAGTGCCCGGCGCCGAGCGCAAGGTGAGCCGCAGCCCCTCCAACGCCGCTGCCAGATAGCCAAACCAGAGCGTAGTCTTGCCCAGCTTGGTCTTCGGGCGGAATATGCGCCGTGCCGAGCTGCGTACCTCGTGCGAGTTGGGAAGTGCGAAAGGCATGCCGGAAATGCGGCTCGTTAGGGTCCCGGTCGCAGCCAAGGCGAAGAACGACGCCGCTGCCGGACCATCGGGTGCTCAGGACCATCCGATGCCGAGCCTGCACACGAGATTCTAACCGTTTCCTCGACGATGGCGCGTTGTTAGAATTCCAGTGACGCCGACGCCGCACCCGCTTTGCAACTTCCGGCGCTCCAGAGAATCAAACGAACCCCATGTCCGATAACGTTCGCAATGTCATTATCATCGGCTCCGGTTGCTCGGGGCTGACCGCGGCCATCTACGCCGCCCGCGCCAATCTCAAACCGCTGGTCATCGACGGCCACGAGCCCGGCGGCCAGCTCGCTATCACCACGCTGGTCGAAAATTTTCCTGGCTTCCCCGAAGGCATTCAGGGTCCCGAGCTCATCGAGAACATGCGCCAGCAGGCGGCGCGTTTCGGTGCGGAGTTCCTGGCCGGCCACGTCGCCAAAGTAGACCTTAGTCAGAAGGCGGAGGGTTTGAGCAAGAAGCCGATCGAGGTCAACGTCGGACCGGAGAGGCTGCTGTCGCGGACTCTCATCATCGCCAGTGGCGCCTCGGCGCGCTGGCTCGGCCTGCCTAGCGAGCAGGCGCTAATCGGTCACGGCGTGTCCTCGTGCGCGACGTGCGATGGATTTTTCTTCTCCGGCAAGGAGATCGCCGTCATCGGCGGCGGCGATTCGGCCATGGAGGAAGCTCTGTTCCTTACTCGCTTCGCAACAAAGGTCACGCTCATTCACCGGCGCAGCGAATTTCGCGCCTCCAAGATCATGCTGGAACGCGCCCGCCAGCACAAGCAGATCGAGTTCCTCACCGACACGGTCGTGGATGAGGTCCTCGACGTGAGCAAGAAGGAAGTGACCAGCCTGCGCTTGCGCAATGTGAAAACCGGCAAGCAGTGGGAGCTGCCCGCCAGCGCCATGTTTCTTGGCATCGGTCACACGCCGAATGCGGATTTCGTCGGCGATCAGCTCAAGCGCGATGGCGACGGCTACCTCGTCCCCGAAGGCTATGTGTGCTCGAGCGCCCCAGGAGTCTTCATCAGCGGCGACGTTGCCGACCGGCACTATCGCCAGGCGGTTACCGCCGCCGGAACCGGCTGCATGGCCGCACTCGAGGTGGAGAAGTATCTGGAAGAGATTGGGAAGTGAGACGTCAACAATCAGCAATCAGCGTTAAGCCTCGACCTGCCCTCCAGGGTCCCCGTTTATCACACAAGCACTGAGCGGCCTGAGGGCTGATTGCTGACGGCTGCGGGGTTGCTTTCCCAAACCACTCACCTATCACCCCCGCGTTTGACCTGCGTCACAGCCTTTTCCTTCATTCCGGGTTATAACAAAAACAGCTAGGGTTGGAAGCCGCGCAGCGCAGGTTCAGAGTGCTGCCGCGACCTTCCGTAGCCGCCCCATTGGTCTGGGGAGAATGGTCGTACCATGGCCACTGCTCAACTGGCACCAGTCGGAGTGGGCATCCGCAACTTGCTCATTGCGACGGACTTTTCCCGCTGCTCCAACGCCGCCTTCCATTGCGGACTGCAGCTCAGCAAGTCGTACCATGCCACCGCCCATATCGTTTTTGTACTTCCCAACGATCCTTACCTGCTGGCCGGGCCTGAGGCCTATGTCGCCGCCCGGGAAGCGGCGCGACGCGACCTCGAAGAACTGGAACGCGAGATCAGGTGCGAGCATGGGGAGTTGCCCTGCGACAACTATCACCTCTTCCTGCTCGACGGTGACGTCGCCGACTCGATCCTGACCTTTGCGCGCCAGAAGAAAATTGACTTGATCGTCCTCGGCACCCATGGCCGCGGCACTCTGCCTAAGGCACTGCTCGGGTCCGTCGCTGAGCGCGTCTTCCGACACTCGCCCATTCCCGTAATGACGGTAGGACCGGCTGTTTGCCATAGCGCGCGCGCCCATGCGCCGTACTCGATTGTCGTTGCCGCCGACTTCTCGCCGGCGGCCCGTCGCGCCCTGCATTTCGCCGCCCAACTGGCCCACGAACATAAGTCGAAGCTCACCCTCGTGCATGTGCTCGATCCAAAACAGTTGCAGCACGCCCCCGATCGTGCGGCGGTCAATAACGCGGTCGAGAATCGGTTGAAGGAAATGCTGGGTCGCGATGCCGAAGGCCTGCAGTGCTCGATGCGACTGGAACCAGGCGGCATCACGCCCACGATTCTGCGGGTGGCCAAAGAGGAAGCGGCCGACTTACTGGTTTTGGGAGTGCGCGCCTCCAGCGGCGTGCTCGATCGCCTGGTCATCCCGCACGCTTACGAAATCGTTTGTGAATCGCCCTGCCCGGTGCTGACGCTCCGGGAAACCAGAACGTTTGACTAACTTATCCCTGGAGGATAAATGCAGAACAAAGCCGTTGTGCTCGACGAGAACCCCGCAGCTCCCGCAATTGAGCCGGAGATGCTCACCCAACTCAAGAAGGAGGACATGCAACAAGCCGTCGTTGAGCGTTTTAAGGTGAACGGCGGCGCGTCCGCTTCGCGCACGAAAACGAAACAGCGCTAGCCCCGTCTAGCCGGGTATACCCGGCAGGAGATTGCTACAATCTCCTGCTCCTCCTCCGAACGAACGTTCACTTATCTTTGCGACTTCCCCACAACCTGCGCGCTGGTTCAACCGCGACTCAATCGGCCGCTGAAAAACTCTGAGTTCGGACGCCATGGGTCAGGGCACGGCTTCAGCCGCTCCGGTAAAGCGTTTATTTCTGTGATGACGAATCGGCTCTGGCCGCTTACAGACTTACTTCCCCGCGTGCGGCTTAATGTCTGAATCGCAAGAAGTCGATCGCCAGGTGAACCAACGTGAGCAGGCTGCCGACCGCGGCCGCAATTCCGGTAAAGCGTTGCAGATAGGCTTCGTGCTTGTCGACGCGCTGCTCCAATTCCCGAAACTTTCCTTGATTGCCATCGCCTACCAGCCACTTCATGTCGGTCTTTAGCACCGCCAGGTCAGACAGCACCTGCTGCTCGAATTCCGTCAGTGTACAGATCGTTGTTGGACATGTGCTCATAAGGGATAATCCACGTACAGCAGCGCCGAATAGCGGGAGTATTTCGCCGGCGACGATCCGTCGAACTGCCGTAAGTAATAGCTCTGCGCGCGTGACAACCGCGGCAGAGTGAAGGTTTGAGTTGTGAAGCGCCCGGCAAGGTTGCCGCCATCGCCGGGTCCCCAGCCGCCGTCAGACCGCCGTACCTCGATGCCGCCGCCCGCCGGTGGCGTAACGCCCGCGTCGATGGTCACCTGCGAGGCAATTACGTTGGTGATTTGCGCCGCGATCAGCGAATCGATATAGAGCGACGAGGAAGGCGTGCCTGTGGTGTAGACGGTCGACACCATCGCCGGCAGCGTAATCGGCTCAAATCGGAACGCCAGTGGCTCGTCGGCATCATTGGCAAAGCCGATCTTGTAGTGTGTGCGATCGTCCGCCAGAGAAACCACCTGTGCTTCCACTGTGCGCGCGATCGCGCTAAATTCGGCTTCTCGCGAGGGCGCCGACACCTGTATTGCGTCGCCAGGAATCACGTCTTCCACCGGAAGATAGTCGCTGATGACGTTATACCGCCCTTGCCACGATGTCTGAACAGCGTCATCGAGCAAAGCACATGCGGCTTGTTCACAGTCGATGTCGGTCAACGCAAGCGGCAAGTGAATCCGTCGGATCGCCATTCGCGCGCCTTTATCGGAACCTTGCGCATGCTCCGCAATGCTGACCGCGTCTTGCACTCGCGCCATCGAGCGGCCGCTGCTGCGATATGCCACCACGATTTGTTCGTTCGGTTGCGGCGGATACGGGGCGTAGAAACTGAGCTTGCCCGTGGAACTGATGTAGCACTCGCCTCCACTGGCCAGCGCGCCGGCGAGCCGCGTACGGAATTGCCCACTCGGGATCATGCTTCGGACTTCCGCGTTGACGATGCGCTGTATGCAGGTGTAAGAGACGCCCGCAAAAAGCCCGCTTTCGTTGATCAGGGCATACGTCGCAAAGCTCGGAGTCGCTGCTACCACATTGTCATACAGCAAAGTCGCAGCTGCGCCTAGAGTGCCGGGATTATTAGGGTCAACGTCATGGATCGAGAGCACGACTCTCACCGCAGCCGGTATCGAATCGCCGCCGCGCCCTTCGCCTGCCGGATGCACCGACGAGAGATACGTCTGCCGCAACCGCTGCGCTTCGCTGCAAATAAGCTCCGTCCTGAAGCTGTAGCGATGACCGGGTGTGGTGGTCAGCATCGGCCCGGTCACGCCTCCGTTGATCAGCGCTTGAATGATGGAACTGCTCCCATTCGGGGTGACGCTGAAACCCGCGATGCAGTTCGGGTCGCTAATTGCGCTGTTGTAGATGCCGCCGATCGTTCCGGTCGAAGCCGCGTCGAACACAAATGTTCCATGCTCCATCAGCCAGCCGCCGGCAAGCTCGATCTGCTCGACAAACGTAATCGTCGCCGGCCCTCCGCTAACCAGGAGCTGCCCTCCTGCCACCGAGATCTTGCTGTTCGGATCCGTGACATCCCACAACGTCGGCAGCAGCTCGGCTTCAGCATAGTCATCGGCAAAGAGCGTGAATGTTTTACACTCGGGAACGGTCGCACTGGTTAACTTTGGGGCGGCGGGTGGTTCCGCATACGCGTAGTCGGACAAGCTCAGCGCAGTGTTACCGAATGGCGCCTGCGAGAGATAGAAGCTCAGCGTGATTCCGTCGCCCAGGAAGTAGTCGCGGACATAAGTCTGCGGCTCCAGTTCACCAACCACCGTGACATCGTTCAGCAGCTTTGTCGTTTGCGTCAGCGTCAGCGCAGACGGATCGAAAGTCGGATCCTGTTCGCTGATGGTAAAACCGTGCTGCCCGACCTCCTCAAACCACAGCTTGCCGTCGTGCGCACGATAGGCCGCACGCGCCGCGATCGCCAGCTCCCGCGCGTGAGAGGTCCAGTTCTTCTGCGAAACAACCTGGAATTCGTTCACCGGGCTGACGTCCTGCACACCTGATTCATCAAATCCGCCCGGCACAGCATCATTCGCCAAAGTTGTGAGCGCATTCCCTGCCGTCCTCGACACGAAGCTGGTGCGTGGCAGCAGCTCATTGTGGTCCAGGAGGCACGAGTCGTCGGTCGCGTAGAGCACATAACGCCACGCCGGACTTTGCCCGCAGCCGAGATACGTCTGCTCCGGCGCAGCAGCGAGATATCCCGTGAACAGCCGAAAGCCATCGCCCCGTTGCAAAACGACACGCGCACCGCTTACCGGTGCTTTGAAGTTCGCGTCGGCGGAGACCAAGGCCAGCGTCATGGTTGCCGGCGCATTGATGCCTCGCGAGATCGCCGGCAGATGGTCCCCATCAACGTAGGCGGTGTAATCCTGCAGCCCGAGGCCGTCGTTATTGTCGAGAAGAAGAATCATTCCTGAACCTCCGGTCGAGCAAGCCTTGAGGCTCGCGGGCGAATTCGCCACGTGGGCACACGGATCACGGAGATAAGACCCCAGAAACTCCGCGCTTCCCATGCCTCCGTGGTCAATGATTTTGAGCGTAGTCGAAGGATCGCGTGCTACACCGCTGCGTTCGCCGCTGGAAAATAGCTGCGATAGCACAGCACAGTCTCGTTGTCGTTGCTATCGGTCGTGGGCAAGGCGTGCACGCTCACATGAAGCTGATGACTGAACAGTGGCGCCGCAAATTCTTGACGCGTTTCCGCCGCGCTCGCTGCCGGCTGCAGCCGGGGATAGTAAAAGCACGAGCGTCCGCCGCTGTCTGGTGCCACGATGAAGAGGCACGACCA
Source organism: uncultured Acidobacteriaceae bacterium (assembly GCA_963747045.1). GTDB lineage: Bacteria > Acidobacteriota > Terriglobia > Terriglobales > Acidobacteriaceae > Bog-257. The sequence continues at coordinate 302,091 of CAVVDN010000008.1, forward strand.
CTCCTGGAAGAAGCTGCTGCCCTCACGATCGACGAAGGCCACGACCTTCTGCACGCCCATGCTGGTGGTTGGTTGCGTAAGCAGCGGCTCTGCCAGCTGAAGAGCTGAGCCGCTGACGCCGCACACGCGCGCCACATTGAACGTCACCCGTCGCACCAGGTCGAGATAATTCGGGCCGCCGAGCGGTGCCGTGAGAAAACTACCGGGCGCCCACGTGCCCAGATAGCCGGTCTCGCCGTTGTAATCCACATCCACGGCGATAAGGTCGCCGACGTTATAGAGCGCAAGCTGATCGGAAGTCAGAACAATCTCCGTCGCAGTAGATCCGCTCTGCACCGGTGATGCCGGGAGGGGCATTCCGCCCGAGGGCTGCGGCGGGCCGCCCGACTGCTCGGCCAGAACGTTCATCTGTTGGGTGCCGCTCGACAGTGCCATCTGCACCTTGCCCCAGGTGAGCAGATCGAACTCCACCCGCGCCTCCGGCTGCATACGATATTGCGCAGTGATGTTTGCGTTCGGCCCCATACGCAGGGCCTCATATTTTGTCGCGGCCGTGCGCCGGAAGCTTTCCACCCAGCCCAGATCGATCCACGGCTGCGGCGGCGAATCGAGGTCGAAATTTCCTTGTGTCGCGGGATCGAAGGCGATGGTCGCTCCCGTCACGCGGTTTACCGGCGCGGCGTAGGCCCGCACCGTACGCGCCGCCGGCGCCATTTGCGAGCGTTTGGCATAAAGATTGGCGCTCATTGTTGGCTCACCTCCGGATAGAAGAAGACGGTCACCGTGACGTCACGTCCCACATACGGGGGGGTGCTCTTGGCGGCGTTCAACACCGGCTGCGTCCAAAAAATTGTGGACCCCAGCGCGACTGGCTGCCCGGAGCTGTAGTCGCATTTCTCCGTCTGTGGAGGAGCGCAGATGGCGAGCAGATCGTTGTCCAGGCCCGCCAGGTCGCGTCCGCGGTCCAGGCTGCCGTTCTGCTGCGAGCCTTTTGTACAGTACGCGATGGTGCAGTCCAGCGCCATCAGGTTGCCGGTGGAAAGCGCTACCGGACGAGCATTCCCCCAAAACACATAGAAAGCGTCGCACAGCAATGGCGCTCCCGAAGGCGGCTCGTTCTCGATCACCGCAATCGCCGGACGAGTGGCGCCGTCCAGCGTGATCGTGCGATTGGGATCAACCGCTACCAGCCGGTCGCGAAGCGCAATATAGAAACTGTCTTTGGTTGGTTGCATGTAATGTCCTACAATGTGGCAAATAAGCAAAACATCCTGATTTTGCACTAGCCACTGGCTATGGGTGGGCCTACTCCGTTGCAGTCACATGAAAGAGACAATCCGCGCCGAGAAACTTGTCTACGTTGACTCGAGAAATCCGCATCAAGTCATTGCCCCACACAACGCCTTCGAAGGTCCGCAGCCAAGCGGTGATGTCCTGCACCTGATACACCTTGGCGACGGGCAGCAGCGAAGTAATGCTGAGAATGACTTCGATCCGGCGCTTGCCGTCGTCCAGCGGCTCTAGCGGCCGCACGGCCGCGGGAGAGATCTCGAGGTCCTGGGCCGCCGGCGCCTCCAGTCCAAGCTGGCTGCTGGTGTCGCCTGTGGAGGGATTCGCCAGTCGCAACGTGATCTGCGCGTTGCCGAACGAGCGCAGCAAAGCGTCGGCTAGGCGCTTGGCCGCGCAGGCGTGGCCAGGGATAAGTCCGAGCTGATCTTGAGACATGTTATGCCGCCTTTTGCGCAACGTAGGGCGCGAGCATCTCGCGGACCGTCGAATCGAGCAACGTATCGGCGAAATAGGCAAAGTGCATGGCGTTCAGAGCGCCTTCCTTGACGTTGAGCGCCGGCATCGCTTGCGCGTTGCGCACCAGTTGCACGCAGGCGAATTTCACCGGGTCGGGGATGGTGGTGAAACCGGCGGTGTATTGCAGCTCCATCTCGTCGAAGAACAGGCCGAATGGATTCGGCAACCAGGAGACCTCGCCGGTGTCGCAGAAGAAATCGAAGTCAGTCACCTGCAACTGGATCCAACTTCCCGGCAGACCGAACACGATGGCATATTCCGATGCCATCTCCCACAGCAGGAGATCGTCCCCACGCCTCGGCACGCCGTAGCGGGCCTTGGCCTGAGTGATCGGCGAACTGCCATCCTCTTGAACCGCCAACGGTAGATACGTGAGTTGAAGCAGATTACGTCCCGGCGTGAGGCGTCTGCGCTCGATAAACTGCGCTATCCACAATGTGGGACGCTTGCAGTGTGCATCGATGATCGATGAGGCCGCCGACACCCACGACTCGGGCGTCTCCGGCTCCAATCCATACGATTCGTATTCCGAAGTAGACAAGTAGCTCATACGGGCTTCCTTTGAAAACGAAGGGCTAGAGATCAGGGGTCAGGGATCAGGGACTAGGGACTAGGGACTAGGGTCGCGCCACGGTCTCGCAATAAGCGGCGAAATCTTGTTCCGTGGCGCGATCTTCCTGGCCAGTATCAAATAATTGGCCTCTGGCCCTAGCCTCTGGCCCCTGAGTTTTCATTACCGGTCGACAATCACCTGGTAGTGCGCATAGCTGGCGCCCTTGACCACAACGGCGCCGAACTTCACCACGACCATCTGCGAGGTCAACGAGCTAGGCGTTCCCAGCTGGAAGACCCGCGGATTCGGGTTCGTCAGCCAGTGATACTCGATGAGGTCTTCGGTAACGATGTAGACCGGCAGTTGTGCATTGCCGCTGCCCGGCGTGCCCGTGTAGGGCAGTGACCACTCGGGAATCAGCGGCAGGTCGCCGGCCTGCGTCGAGAGAGTCTTCACCCGCAACCCGCCGGCCACCTCGGTGGTCGAGAGCACGATGTTGAACTCCTGCTTCATCTCGCGGTCGATCAGATCGAGCAGCACCGGGTTGGAATAAATCGCCGTCGGCCGCACCTCGTAGTTGGTGTTGGAAACCATCTGCGCGATGATCCCCTTCAGGCCGTCGACGATGCTGGCCGTCGTCGCGATGGTTGCGGTGTTGCCGCCGGCGACGATCTGGTTGACGACGCCCATGTACTGCGCCGTCGTAGGCTGCGTGAGCGAAGTGTCGTTGCCGTTCCACAGCGTAACGTCGTGGGTTCGGAGCAAACCTTCAACCGAGTCGGCCAGGTCCTTCGCCTGCAAGTAAGCGAACTGGCTCTGCTGCGCGCCCACTTCCATATCGAAGACGTTGTAGTTGATCTGCGAAACCAGGCACTTCAGCGGCACGGAGCGCTCCACGCGCGTCGGCGAGACCAGCGTGGGCACGATGTTCCGCGGATCGACAAACGCCTGCGCCGCGGTCGGCGATGGAATCGCGGTCTCTTCAAAGAAACGCGAAGGATGCCCGGTTGCGGGAACTTGCTTAATGCGCTGGCCAAACGGCGCGCGCCTCCGGCAAATGTCCAGGATTTCGGTCTGGTAGCGGTCGATTTCGATCGCGCCCGGACCCATGTAATCAGCCGCTGCCTGCAAATTGACGAATTGTGCTTTCATGGTGTCCTTTCGAAAGGAAAATGGCGGCCGTCTGGTCGCCATCAGGGTTAAACTCTTACTTTGTGGGATACGACTAGCTGAGGATGCCGGCCCGTGCCAGTTCGGCCTTTACCGCGATGCGCTGTTCAATGCTCAATCCGGTCAGCGCCTTCTCGATGACCGGTGTGTCAATGAGGACGTCGCCTTCGACGCCTTCTTTGGCGAGTAACGCAGTCACCATCGGTGAGAGGGTCTTGCGGCGCGCGGTTGCACTTTGTGCCTTCAAGTCCTCATTCGCCTTCTCCAGTTCGGCAACTTTGCTGTGCAACGCAGTGCTGGCACTGGCGCTCACTTGAAGTTCCCCATCGTCGACGGCAGCAATGATGCGGTCCACTTTGGCGTGGATCGAGGCAAACTGACCGTTCAGGTTGAAGAGTGCGTCGGCTAAGGCCTGCGTCGCCTGCGCGAGGCGATCGGCAAGAGTTGGCGTGTCGGGGGTGATGCTTTCGGTATTGTCTTGATCCATGTGTTCCTCTCAATTTGAGCGACCAGCAACTGCGACTGGCAATCAGCCACGTGGGGGAGACCCCAGCGCAAACACGATCGCCAGTTCGCGGCCGCTAGTTGCCAGTTGCTATAGAAATCCAGGTTTGTGGGTAAGCGGCTTTGTCGCGACGCAATACTGCAGCGCCGGTAAAGGTAAAATCGGTGACCGTCCAGATCAGCGGCTCCTGATTAGGGACGGTCGCGTTCGCAATTTCGTATGACATCCCCAGCGTGCTCGCCGGCTGCGAGCGGATTTCGTTTACCACCTCTGGAAAATCATGAGCAAACAAGTAGCCGCGAACCGCAATCTGCCCGGTTGCGTTCATGCCCTTACTTTGTGGTAGAGGGCCGATGTTTGCCTCAGTAATGATGCCGATTTTTCGCTGCGCATCGTGCGAGTCCAGCGCTGGAGCGTAGTCCAGCGCCATCCCCAGGAGGGACGGTAAAGCCGCCTCGGTCGCCGCCCGTGTCAGCATCACACGGTGTCCCCGTGCCCCGCTGGGTGAACGTTGCGAGGCCACTCCCACCAGCGTAAGTACGCCTTGAAATGGAAGCCGATTAGGATGTCCTACAACGTCGGGCATGGCAACAGCCATGGCGTCGAGTTCAAAGTTCATAAGATGACCTCATAAAATCAGCAGTTAGCATTTGGCACGTAGCTGTTAGCCGAAGCGGTGGCATCTTGCCTGTGGGATCGGTGATTCTGATCGACCGGCAACTGACAACCGGATTACTGCATTGGCGGTACATCGTTCGCACCGCCCTGGCCTTCGGGCAGCGGTGACAGACCGCGCATGCGGCGCACTTCGTTGATCGTGAGCACTCCGCAGTCGATCAGCGTCTTTTGGATCTGCGCCTGTTCCAACTCGTTCGGCGCATCGACGTCGGTGAAAACGAATTCCAAATCGTCCCAGCCGAGGCGCTTGGCGATCGCGTCTCGCGTCAGATGCTCGGCCATGAGTCGCGCTACCGGCACGACCGCGGTTCGAAATGCATCGTCGTATTGCGTGCTTGCGGTATTGCGGTTGACGTCGCGTTCGAGCCCCAGCAGCATGGGCGGAAGATCGAAAGCGTCAGCAATGATGCGGATGAGGAATTCCTGCCACTCGAGCCGCAGGTCCGCATCCGTGCCGCCGGCGAAGCGCAGCACCTCCGGCTTGTTTTCCACGGTCAGGATGGGTACCTTGCCGGTGCCTTCAATCTCGTCTTGCCACCAGCGAATGAGCCGCTCGTGATGCTGCGGACTGAGGTTTTGCACCCACAGCGCGTACTGCACCACGCTGTTGCTGGCCAGCTTCGACGCGAAGCGGTGTGCGCACAGGAACTCGTGGATGGTCTCGAACGCGACCTCAAGTTTGCCCAGCCCGAACGGTGTGTGGGTGCGAGGATTCAGCCGGATATACGAGAGCTCCTCGTCTGTGAGGGTAATTTCCTGGTCAGGCGTAAACACTGGGCTGACCTGTATGTAGTGCGACGATGTGGGACTGCCATCCCAATCTGAGCGAATCCGTATGCTCGCGCCGTCCACCGGCCACATCACCAATGGCCGCTCGGGATCACCGGCCAGGTCGAGCTCGATCGCCCCAAAGCCACCCACGAGTACGTCTTCCAGAACCTGCTCAATGAACGAACGGAACGAGTCTTGGGGGTTGGGCTGCTCGAAATTCAAAGTCAGCGCGGCAATGCGTTCGGCCACGCTGGGCAACATCGTGAAGCCATCGCGGGCATAGTCGGCGCGGGCCGGCGACTCTTCCGGCGAGCGCCCCCTACGCGGCTGAATGCGCCAGGCCATGCCCGCAATGCGGTCCTTGATGGTGTTGATCGCCTTGCGCGCAATCGGCGTTTCGGCAAAACGGCGCAAATTGAACGGGGTCGGTTTAGGCATGACTCCGGCACGCGCAAGCGTGGGTGCCCCCGGAGTGAATATGGTGGGGAGCGGCACCGTTCTCCGGGCAGGTTCGTTACCGGCCGCGAGCACGGTAGGCGTTGACGGCAGCGTTGATTGAAGCTTTGGAAACGAAGATCCGGCAATGCGGCGCAGCGCGCCGCGTAAAGCGTTTCGCATATTCATAATTTGTCCGTGAAATAAAAAAGCGCTCCGCAAGGAGCGCGCTTGAACCGTGAAGTTTGGTCCTACCGCCTACAACTTCAGCTCTCTTCTCGCCCGCTCGGCAATCAGCGGCATCTCGTCCATCCGCTTCACCTCGATATCGCTCGCCCTGCAGGGTCGCCAAGGCAAACGCGACTCCCTCGTCGCTAAGGTCAAGCTCATTCTCGGTAATCGCGGTCAGATCGTTCATCGCGTGCTCCGCTGTCTGCAATCCCTCGCGCATCTCCGAATAGCTGAACGCGAGCACCTTCGCCGAGTTCACATCCGTCGCCAGCGATACCGCATGGAACAGATGGATCACGCCGTTGGGACGATATCCGCAATCGATCTTGAGCGGGTCGCCCTTGCGCGTGTACTGTGCTACCGCGATGTCTTTGCGCATGGCCGGCGATTGCCACACGCCGCTCGTCTCAAATGCATCGCGCATCGCGTTGTAAATCACCGCCCGTCCCGACTGTTGCCGCTGCGTGCGCCGCGAAGATTCCAGGTATGTCTGCGCGAGCTTGCCGATCTCCGCCTGTGGCGATTCCGTCAGCACCGCCGTCATCGGCGTGATTTCCAGCTGCGCCGGAAAACGATTGCTGCATCTGCGCCAGCAGCCAGTCGCGACGCGACATGCCGCCGCGATAGTTGATGACCTCTGGCACACGCGACTGCAACAGTCGCCGCAACTCGGCCTCGTACGACTCCAGCAGTTCAACGTCGGCTTCCGGATCGAGGCCGCGCACCCGTCGCCAGTCGCGAAGGAAGCGTACGTCGGTGAAGCCGTTCTCGCCCTCCTCCAGCAGCACGACACCCAGGTTGACGAACTCGCCCTTCACCACGTCAGGAACGTAGCGCAGGAGGAAAAATTCGCAATGTTTAAGATCAGCCATTAGCAGTTAGCATTTGGCACTTAGCACTCTGCTGTTTGTCCTCTGTGCCTCTAGGGTTTAACTAATTGACCGCCTCGCTCCAGTTCGGAAACGGATTCCGCGACGAATTCTTGAAATCCAGGATCAGCCCGCGCACTATTGAGCGCCGTGCCAGCAAACGTGTCAGCAGACGTTCGAGCTCCTCCGTCGCACCGCTGTACCACTCCGGTGGAATCTGCTCCGCCAACGGCCATAGCGAGCTCTTCCGGAAAATTTTCGATGCGGCTAAGCCACGGCTCGAAACTGTCCCACGCTGTGACACATTCGTACACATCGTTTCGCCCGAAGACCCCGCGCAGCGGTGCGTCGGGAAAATTCCACTCGCCCGGCGTTGAAGCAATATCCCTGATCGATGAAGCTGGCCGTCAGCTTACGCTCGCGTGACTTCTTCCAGAACGCCGCCTGCCGCCCGTTGGCGTTGCAGGTCCACTTGTCGAGCGCGAGAATGCCGGCGAAGTCGCGCAGATTGCGCACCCGCGACATCATCTCCTCCGGCAGATAATCGTACGTCTGGCCCTCGAAAGGCGACACCACATAGCGCGACCCGAATGACAATCCCGGCGTGAACATCGTCCGCTGCCCACACAGTTCCATGCGCAGCTCGGGCGTGTGCTCCAGCAGCCAGGGATGCACATCGACGATGGCGGGCACCGGCACCGGCAGCCCGATCATCTCCGCCAAGCGCGTGCCCAGCCAATCGTTCACCAGCACGCGCGTGTGCTGCGGATTGTTCTGAAACTTGACGACGTAATAATGACCGTCGGCGCAGCGCATCAGATGACTCTGCGCACCGCCGCGCATCCTGCGCACGTGTTGGACCGCCTGGATGAACAAAGCAGCAATCAGCAATCGGCTCTTAGCACTCAGCCTTGAGCACTTAGTTGGACACAATCGTCTTGGCAGTTACGAGCAGCGAGTCGCCTTCCGGATCCTCGTGCCTTTGCCTAGGACCAAGTGCTAACGGCTAAATGCTCGTTACCAGCCGAACGACGGGGCGATTCCCGTGACCATCCGCTGGAAACCGCCCACAACGGCCATCGCGGCGGTACATCACCGCCATCGCGTCCGCGTCGCCTGCGCACGCTGGCGCGGCCGCGGCAGCTCCCGAAAAGACGATGCTATCCGGAGCGCCGCCGCGGCTTCGCTGTCACGCGTCACAGACCTCTGTGAGTCCAAGCTAGGCAATATTCGCCTCGAAAACTCACTTTCACCATCGGAGGCCACAGAGCGCACCGAGTTCTTTAGATCTATTTTTCTCTGTGCTCTCCGTGTTCTCCGTGTTGAAACTCCCAGTCACGGATCACGTCACGGTGCGTGTCACACCTTCTTGGCGAACAGGCTGGCAAACGCGAAGATCGCCGGCATGAGGCTGGTTGCCAGCTGCGTCGCCGTCGAAGCCTCCTGTTGCTGTTGCTGATTGCTGGTGACCGACTGCGCCATCGCGCCAGCGGTTTGCACGGCCGCGGTCACCGCGCCCACGTGATCGCCCGATCCCCACTGCCCTGCCACGGTTGCCGCCTCTGTCGAGGCCGTTTGCACCACTGCCAAGATCTTCTGAAAGGTTTGTAGATTGAATGCCATTCGATTTCTCCTTTGATTGCGACCGCAGCTTTCGCCACGGACGAATTTGGTCCGCGCACAAGCGCGCTCGCGCGGCTCCTTTCGCGACCTGGCGCTTGATTTGTGCCGAAAATTAATTCCTGGCCTGGCCGCTCAGGCCGCCCTACGACGCCTGCAACAGGGCCGGAGGGATTTGGGCGAACGCCTCGTCGGGGAGGATGGCCCGCTCGACGCGCACCGCTTGCGCAATGGCCATGGCCATCACCGCGTCATCGTGCGTACCCGCTGCTGCCGAGCAACTCCCGTCAGGATGGCGTATGAACGTCCGCAATTCCTCCAGCAACCGCGGGCTCAGGAACATGTGCGGCGCATTTACCAGCAGTTCGCTCAGCATCGCCAACATGCGCGGCCGCGTGGCGACATTCGTCACCCAGCCGGCCTGCTCGTCGCACTTGTACAGCTCCGGGTAGCCCTGGTCGAGGGCGAGATACGCCAGCAATCCATGCCCATGGTTGTTGCGCTCGACGGCGACCAGCGCATCGTTGTACCTCCGCGCCAGCACCTTCACCTGCGCCGCAAGCATCTCCAGCGAATAATGTCCATGCAACTCGGCGCACTGAATGCCGCTTCGGGCATCAATCACCTGCGCGCACGAGTAGTCGCCGAACGTGCCCCCGCCCGCGGGATCCACGCCGATGATGTAGCGCTTTGCCGGCGCGCCGTTCACCGCCGGCACGGGAGGGAAAAACGTCAGCAGCCGCCCATGGTCGTCCTCCTTGATGATGGGCGCAGGCATGCAGCAGTCGCTTCTGGATGATCTCCGAGATCGAAGACGCATTCTCCCGAAGCCAGAAAGCAGCTCTCCGGATCTTCCGCATACTCTTCGGGAGCGCGGTTGCGAAAGTTGGCTTTCATCTCGCGACGAAACGCAATCTGCGCGGGATCCAGCCGATATTTCTGCATCAGCTCCAGCTCTTCTGCCGTAAACTTCACAATCGCGGGTTTCCGCCGATAGCTCGGGTCCCACCACCAGGGAAAGAAGTGGCGCGTGTAGCCGGTCTCCGGCGCGTGCTGCCACTCGTTGTAGAAGACGCCGCCCGCGCCGTTGGGCGTGGACTCCAGAAAAATCTCGCCGTCCGGCGGCACCGCTGCGCGCAACGACGCCAGCGTCTCGGCCACATCGCGCGGCCAGCGGGCGACCTCCGAACAATGCAAATTGTGGATGGTCAGCCCGCGGCCGGCGTTGGGGTCCGCCGCCGTCTCCACTCGATACTCGCTGTCGAGCATGGGAAACACGATCTGGCGGACATTGGCGCGCGAGGTCACCAGCGCGCCCTTGCGCAACCACTCCGGCAGGTTCTCCAGGAATCGATGCACGATGCGAAAGATCTCTTCGGCCGAGCGCTGATCGTGCGCCACTTGCACGCTCAGCGTGCCTTCCCGCGTGATGGTGTTGATGAAGAAACGCGCGGCAACATACGTCGTCACCCCGAGTTGCCGCGCCTTCAACACGATATTGCGATTGGCTGCTGCGCCGCTCCATCTCCAGCTGCGCGCGGTTCAGCAGCAGACTCCGCAGCCGCGAGTTCTTACCGCGAATCTTCAGCATCTCGTTGATCAGGCATTCGCGGATGCTGATCCCATCACGCGTCTCCGCGCCATGCCCCACGCGCATTCCCTGCACCGGCTTCTGATCGAGCCGCTCTCCATACGCTTTCAGCCACGCAAGCGTCTTCCTTGGCGGATCCGGAACCGCCGGCGGCTCTTCGCCAAGCAGCTTTTTCTCTTCTATCGTGGCACCCGTAGCGGTTGTTTTGCCGGCGCCCTTGCCCGGTGCCGCTGTTTTGTCTGCAGCTTTCTCCGGCGCCTTCGCACCCTCTGTTCGAACTCGCCGTAGGCGCAGCTTTCCCGCGCGATTGTGAGCTTTTCTTCGCCATAGTTGTATCCCTGATCGTTGCAGGAGTGGCTTACTGAATCGTCGAGCACCAGAAGCTGTCGCCCGTCAGCTTGTCCGTGTTGGCAACGCTGAATTGCATCGCGATCGTGTCGGCGTTGTTCAAGTTTTCCGACCAGGCATTTCCGGTATACGGCGTCTCGGTCGTGCCTCCGAACGAAGCCCACGGGATGTTGACGATCTCCGAGGTGAGCGACGAGAAGGTGAAAATCTCGATCGAGGCATCCGCGCCCGTGGTCCCCGTGGTGTAGGTTGACGGATAGGTGTACGTGGACGCGCCCAGCTTCCACAAGATGGTCACCGACGCACTGCCCGTGGTGTGCCGGAAGCGCGCGAAGCACTTCACACCCATGCCCGTCGAGAATGTCCCCGCCGGCATCGAGTAGCTGTACAACGTCGCCGCCGAGCCTGTCCCGGTGATCGCCGCCGTCGGCCCTTGCATCGAGCCGCTCAGCACGTGCGAGCCTTGCGCGGGTATCACCGGCTTGTTCGACAGGTCGTTATAGTTGCCGGAAGTTGCGACCGTCGCCGGCGTCTGTCCGTTGATCTTCGCTACCGACGGATTTGGATAGTTGCCGCCCAGATCGCCGCCCGCGGGCCCGCTCGGCGTGCCGCCGCCCTGCGATCCGCAGCCGTTGCACGTTGTGATGTTCAACGTACCGATCGTCGCCGTGGTCGCATTCACATCGGTCGCGTACACTTCCGGCCAGCGCACATTGGGATCGCCAATCCAGCGCGTGCTGGTGTCGCCCGTCGCCCAGATGGGAATGAACGTCCAGGTGTTCGTGTCGTAGCCGGGATTCGTCCAGCGCCAGCCCATGCGCGCCTGGTACTCCGGCGTCTGCCCGAACTGCGCGCGGTTGAAGGTCCCGAACTTCAGCCCGCCGGTGAAGTACTTGGTGTCGTCGCCGTTGCCGATGGCCGCGATGTCGGTCGAGCTGTCGCTGCCCGCGCCCAGCATCTCTGTCGGCGTTCCGTTGGGATTGCCTTGCACGAAGGTGTTCGGCTGGAACGTGAACGCCTGGTTGCCGAAGATCATTCCGTTGCTCAGGTAATAGACCGGCTGCTTGGTTGTGCTCGCCGCGTTCGCGATCGCCTGGCCGCGCACCGTATCGTCCAGAATGTTGGCGTAGCCGTTCAGGTAGAAATTCTCCAGCTGGAACTGAATCGTTCCCGGCCCGGTGCTCTTCACGAAATTCTGCTGTGTCGTGCCAAAGGCATAACCGCCGTCGACTTTGACGGAAGCCAGAGCGTTGCCGGCCGTGGTCGTCGCCAGAATCACCGGGTCCTGCACTTGCGAGATTGCAGATCGAGCTTTCCGCCTCGGCCTTCAATCCGTGGACCGTCAGCGTGCCGGCGGCATTGAAATTCGCATTGATCAGCGCAGTCTGATTGCAGTCGCCGCTGATGCCATGCAGCACCGCGACGCCGGAGAGATTGGTGAATGCCACGCCGGAGCCCGTCACCGCGCGATTGCTGGTGATGTTGCGTGATGTCTGACTCTGTGGCAGCATCTCCGATGTCCTCGAAATTGTTGTTGTAGCAGGCCGAGAGCTCGATATCGTGAACGCTGGCCACCTCGCCCATGTTCTCGATTTTCAGGCAATCGCCCGCCGTCTGGTTGGCGCCGTTGCCGACAATGCGCAGGTAGCCGATTTCGCCCCAGTGCCACCATTGCGGATTCGTTGTGCCCGTACCGACCGTCGAAGTCGCGATCAGATCGGCATTCAGCCCATTCGCCGGCTGAAGGATCGTTCCGTGATTCGTGGACGTGCCCGCGCCAATCAACCGCCCGCCCGGCTGCACGATAATCCCCGCCGTGACGTTGTTATTTCCATTATTGAAGGTGACGGTGCCGTTGATCGTGTACGTCGTCGGCGCAAGTCTGACAATGACGGAGTCAGGAATGTTAAATCCCGGTCCGGTGTAAGGCGCGGTGCGGTCGTCAATCACTGTGCCCAGCACGCTGCCATTATTGTTCGCGGCGTTAATCGCCGCCTGGATGCTGCCGAACTTGCTGACGAAGTACTCGTGCCCGGGAATGTCGCGCGCCGAAAGATCGCCGGCAAAACTGGCATTGCCGGTGGTCGGGTCCAGCGTGGTGACAATCGTGGGCGGATGCGCGCCCGGCGCAAAGCGCTCATTCAGTGAACTAAACGTGCCCCCATCCCCGATCACATCGCCCATTGCCCACGCGCTTACGTTACCCATGGAACGAATACCGGTCGACCCATTCCAATAGCTCGCTACGGGATAGCTCGCGGAGTCGGTTGTGTTCCCCATGACCAGCGAACCGGTGGTCTGTGAGGCGGGAAAATCAATGCAGCCGTTCCCGTATGTGGCGTTGTCGGGGCCGTTTGTGGCAAAGGGGTTGTGACAGGCATTGCCGGTAATGTTCGCTGGGCCAAGGGAGCGAATCGCATACTTCCCGGGCGAGTCGAAGTTGTTATGGGCGATCAGCAAGCCGGTGTTGCTGTTTTCCTCCAGGTCGATCGCGCTAAGCTGTTGCCCGAAGTTCGAGCCCTGGTTGGGGCAGCTGTCGTAGCCGCACTCCCCCGTCAGGCAAGCGCCGCGGAAGGAGTTGTTCGCGATGGTCACGTTGCTGAGCGTTGCCGTGCTCTCGATGTCATAGACATGGCCCAGGGCAAACGTGTTCTCCGAAATCACCGAGTCGCTAAGCGGGGCGTTGATGCCGATGTGCGAGCTGCCGTTGCAGTCGTAGTTTCCCAACGCGGAGCCATTGAAGTGGTTGCCGGTGATGCTTAAACCCTGGGTCGTTGCCCCCGAGGGCGAATAGATGCTGATGGCGAGAAACCGGGTGATCTGAAAAACGTTGTTGGCGATGACGATTCCCGCCCCGCCGCCATTGATGTTGATGGCATTGTAGTGAGTGCCGAAGAACAGGTTATTCGTGATCTGCACTTCATTCACCGCACCGTGATTAGGGTTGTAGTCGCTGCTCCCTGTGCTGTTCAGCGTGATGGGATTAAATGTGTTCGAGTCGAATACATTTCCGCTGATCTTGATGGCCCCGCCGCCGGTGGTCTGAATGCCGGTTCCACACTCAAACCAGCTATCAAACACATTCGTGCCGCCATAGCCGTTGAGATCGACGCAAGCCTGGGCCGCAGATTCAGGGGTAGCAAACAGTATGCCGCGCACCCCGTTTTCCAGTCCTCCGCCATCCAGTGCCCAACTTGTGCCGTTGAAATAACTGCCGAGGTACAGCAATTCCGAGTTAGCCCCGGACTGGGTGCCGTTGATCAGCAGCATGTTCGTAGCCGACTGGTCGGCCCCGATGATCTGATCTCCATTGCGGCTGCCGATCGGACCAGAGAACAGGTAGGTTCCACGCGGCACAAACACACGCCTGCCGGGAGAGGGGGTATTTAATCCGTTCGGCCCGTTGGCGCTGGTGCAGTTCATCATCGCGCACCACGCCGCGGTATTGTCGCTGCCGTAGAAGAACAAATTGCCGGTCGCAGCGGTCTGAATATTCGCGGTCAGTATGGCTACATTCGAAGGACAGCTTGGCGAGCAGCCGGTGATCGTGCCGTTCAGCGGCCCTCCCGAGGCTCCCCCGCCTTGCAGGAAAAAGATGTTGCCGATGTTAGCCGAGGTGAAAGTGCCGCCGGAGCAGGTCACGTCAGGCTGGCCTGCGTTTCCCGTGCACCCGGACAGCACATTCCCATCCCCCTTGATGCCGTAGTTGCGCACGTCCATCACCGGGAAGTTCGTCGTGCTTAGGTCCTGCGCGCTGGCCAGCGGAGCGTTCAGCCCCAGATTGTTGATCGTCGCGGCCGGCGAGCCACCCATGTTCCACTGGAACGCTCCCGTATTCGCAACCCCGTACAGCAGGCTGTCGCTGCCGGCCAGGGATTCATACTCCGCGACACCCGTGTCGCCCGAAGCAATCGTTCCATACTTCGCGTTCTTTACTACAATGTGAGATCCGCTGTTAGCTATGCCACGTTGTAAGGGTTGGCTGCGATTATCTTCCGCCTCTACGCCATCGAGTACCACATCGTGAGAGCCAGCGTCGATTGCGACAATATTGGCCGCCGGACCGGACGCCGCCCCGCCATTCGCGGAGACGATCTTCGATGCCAGAACATCATCGCTGGCCACAAACGACAGACACGGTCCATAGGATTGCGTCGCAATCGAGATCGCCAACCTGCACCAGGCTGGAGCTCTCGACTTCCAGCCCCCCAGGTCGGGCTGGGGCTGCTGAGGAGAGGCAAGCGCCCCGCCCGACCATTCGACGCCCGTCACCGCGCTGTTGTTCACATACTTGAGGTGAACCCCATGCGCCGGATAGCTTGGAACGGCTGTGTCATGCGCCTTAGCGCCCGCCAGTGCGATTTCGCTGGCCGGCATCGCCGCCGTGCCTTCGATGAAGATGTTGTCCCAATCGCCCGCATTGTTGCCGTAATTCGACTCCGAGACCTGCGCCGAATTGATGCTGTTGTAGCTGGCATAAAACCCGCTGGCGCCTGCGCCATATAGATTGCCGTTGCCAACGTTAATCCAGGTCACGCCGCCGTCGCGGCTGGTGCAGCCCACGCTTTGGCAGAATTGCGCCGGAGGCGTTGCCGCGGTGGTTCCTACTTTTTGCGTGTAGTAGGCATAACCCGCAGGATTGTTGGAGCCGGGCAGGATGATCTTCGGCTCCAGGTACGTATGGCTCGCGACCCAATCGCCGCCATCGTTACCGTCGACATGTAAGCCGTAAAGCTTGTTCTCCCACGCTGTCGGACCGTCAAGAACATTGCCGCCGGAGACGACATGCCAGCCGTCGCCGGCATTGCTGTTTGCCTGCGACATGCCGGAGATGTGACTGTCGGCGCCCCAGACGACGCCGTCGCCGCCGCTCGAATCCGAGACGGTATTGTACATGTCGTTCTGCCCGGCGATGGCGAAAATGTTGGCGGAAGTGAAGGCACTGCGCATGGACCCCGCGGATCTTCATGCCATAAACAGCGGGCGCGAAGATGCCGAAGGTACCGGTATTCGCGCCATCGAGCGTGCAGTCGAGAATCTGCGTGCCGTCAGCAGTGTGATAGTTGCCGTTGTTGACCAGCGCGTCGGCAAAATTGGCGATCAGCGGCGCGGCCGCGCCGGAGATGAGAATGGTCGCCGAGGTCTGCCAGCAAGGTCGCTGCCGGGCACGCGATGACGACGTTGGGCGCGGTGACGTTGATCCCGGATAGCCGTTGAAGGTCCAGTTGCCGGCGCCGAACAGGATCGTGACCGGCTTGTTGCGGTCGAGCGTGGCATTGCAGGTTTCGCCGGGCGCGAAGCCGCGCGCGTCAACCGTCCCGCCCGCTGCGGGCAAGCGCGCCGATAGCGGCGTTGATCTGGGCGCAGGGATCGGACTGCGGAAAATTCGGCGGGATTCGGAATGCCGTTGGTGGTCTGCACGGTCAGCGTGCGTGAAGTTGCCGGTGTTGGGCGTGACGTTGCCGATGGGCGGAGGCGAGGACAGGTTCGCACCGCCTCCGCCGTTCGCGTCGACATAAGCTTTATTGGCGGCGTCATTGGGATTCTGCGGCGTCGGCACCGACGGCGAGTTGGTGAAGGTCTTAACTCCCGGCGACGGTCTGCGCGTCGGTCAGATCCATGTAGTGCGCGTCGGCCCAGGTGCGCGTCAGGAACTGCGCCGCCATGATTGGCCGGCGCCAGCGTGCTGCGGATCGCGCCGATCGTCGTCGTCTGCGTGGCCGGGACCACCCAGAATTCCTGGTTCGTGGTCCCATCGTTCAGTTTGTAGGTCACGCGATAATACGTGCCGGCGGGCATCGCGCCGGCGTTGGGCGCGAGCGTGGCGTTGAACTGGCCCTGCTGCGCCGAGCTGCACCGTGAGATTGCCCGCCGCGACCGGATAGCCATCGGCGGTCGTGAACGCCGGCCACAGCAGGACGACGTTACCTTGCGCGGGCGTTCCGTCAGCGCGGTACACCGTGTCGTTGACCTGACACAATGTCGGACCTGAGGCGAAGCCGCTGTGCGGCAGCGCCAGCATGAAAGCCAGCGATATGAGGACAGAAAAAAACCGCCCTGTCAGGCGGTGAGTGTTCGGCATAGCGTATGCCTCCGAGATGTAACCACGATTCAATAGTCGCTTTTCGCTATTCGCTCTTCGCCTTTCGCCGGTGAACGATATCTGGCGAAAAGCGAACCGCGAAAGGCGAACCCCGCCTTACCCCTTCGCCTGCCCGGCGCGTTCGTAGCTCCGCATGAACTCTTCCACGCTCTCGACGTAGACGTCGGCGAAGTCCACCACCTGGCGCCGCGACTGGATCATGTCCATCGAGTCCTGCAGGCTGAAGCCCAGGGCCCGCAGCACTGCCAGCGCCATCATGGGCGCGCGATGCACGCCGGCGGCGCAATGGATGAAGACCCGCGACTCGGCGTCGTCCAGCGCCGCCAGCGCAAACTCCACGCCGCGCTGCAGCAGCTCGGGCGGTTTGGCATGAAAGTCGTCATCGGTCGGGTTCCACAGCACGTTCACGCCATATGGCTCGGCCAGGCCCGTGTCGTCGAACTCGATCTGCATGTCGATGATGTGGGTGACGCCGGCGCGAACCACCTCGATCATTTTTTCGTCGGTCCAAATTCCACCGCCCACCGCGATGCGCGGCATCACCCAGGTCATGTCCATGCGTTGTAAGCGGCGCACCGCAGTGCGCCCTTCAGTTCCTTTCTTGGTTGCTGCGGCTTCGCCAGCCTGCGGCGAAACCTCCAGGGCCCAAGCTCATTCTACAATCCGGCGACCGCCATTTCCGGCTCCGCCGGCTTGGGATCTGACGACATGCCGATGCTACGGAAGAACGCGTCTACCGGATCCTGCGTTTGTTGCTCGGCAGCGGGCGCCGGAACCGGCGCGGCCTGCGGCCGCTCCTCTTCGCGCTCGGGCAGCGAGTAAACTCCGGCGAAATCGAACAGCGATTTGGCGGCCTGAAAGTTGCCCGCCTTGGCGAGCGTGATGATCGCCTGGTTGATCTCCGCCACCGAGGCCCAGATCGCGCGCTTGATGCGCTCCACCAGCATTTGCCGCGACTTCAGCGACGAAAATCCCCCGCTGCGCGGATGCTTCTTGTTTTTTTGGTTGGATGCGGATTTCTCAGACGTGCCCTTTCCCGCTCCCGCCTTGACCACGGTCCCCGTCTTTCTCGAGCCCGCGCTGTTGGTTTCCAATGTCTTCTTCTTGCCTTTAGGGAAGTGCTTGATGAGTGCCATCATGTTTTCCTTGTCGAACGAGATAGTCGTACCGCTTTGCTGCGAATTCGCAGGACCAAAACAGAAAGCCCAGCGCGAAGGCTGGGCTGGAAAAATCCTTGCAGTTGGACAGCAGTCTGCGCGCTTACGAACCGGCGCCTGCTGCCGCGGTCTGCGCCATCAGCTGCTCGAACAACGCCTTGCGCGCCATCACGTCGGCGCCATAATTCTTGCCGGTCGTGCGGCTGTCGCTGTCCTGGCCGTTCTTGACGGCCGCAATCGCGCGCGTGACGCCGCAGTTATAACCGCTGGCCGCCACCTTCAGCTGATCGTCGCTGCTCAGATGCGGCAACGCCTGGCGCGCCTGCGCAATGTTCTGCGCCAGCAGCTGCGCGCCAAAGGCAATCAGCGGAGCCGGATTGGTCTGCCAGCTTCCGCTGTCGCGCGCCTGCAACGCGATGGCATGCTGGACGTCGATCTGCACGATCCCTACCCCATGCGCTCCATCCGGCTGCACGTCGCCCAGCATATTCACGCAATTCGTTTCGCGACTGGCGATGGCGTAGAAGAACGAGGCGGCGAAGCCGTTCGCCTGGGCCTGTTGCGACAGCAACTGGTCGAGCCCAGTCTGTTGCAGCCGGCGCAATTGAATCGTGATGTCCTGCAACGTTGCCATGTCGTTCCCTCCCGTGACGGTCGCGCCCCATCGAACCGCAGAGCTTGACGGGCGACAGCGCACGATAGTAGCAGAGCTGAATCGATCCGGCGAGAATCTTGCGACCTTACTGACTCTGCGCCTCTGCTGTGCTGGATTTTGACTTGAGGTCCAGAAACACGAAGACCCAGCGCTAGGCTGGGTCGATTCGGGAGGGCAGCTACTACACTGCCTGTCCCGTTCTTAACTCTAAATTTCAATATAGCACAATCAGAGGGGTTTTGTTCAGTTTTTGCCAACTATTTATTTGCTTTATTTTCATTCGATTACGGCTTATTGTTGCGTTTTTCAGTATTGACATGTAAAAAATGCACTCGAAAACGTGATGGTAGTATTACGACTGCTTTACGAACGGCCTATTGGTGCACGTATCACCATCCTTAGTGCCACATGATACTGAGACTTTTAGGCTACGCTCCCTAAGCTTGTTGGTCTTAGCTTAAGGAGCCAATTGATGTTCAAGAAAGTAGTCTTCGTCGTGCTGTCGTTCTCACTGTTCTGCGCCGCTCAAGTCGCCCGTCCCATCCATGTCGCGGTTTTAGGTAACTCGATCGCACTCTTTGAGGCGGGATTGCAAACCGAAATCTTCCCCCAGCTTCCCCCGGCAAACGTCTACATTTACGGTCACATGTCTTACACCTGCACTATGGTGGCGCAGATGCTGCCTTACGACGCATTTGGCACCACGCTCGCGCCGAGAAATCCGGACATTGTCGTGCTTGCCAACGACACCACCAACGACGTGGTACAGGGCACGACTCCGGCCGCTCTCATGACTTGCTTGCAGAACACGGTAAGCGAGCTGTTAGCGCGCAAGCCGAATCTTAAAATCGTAGTGCTGACCACGCCGCCGTGGACCCACTACAATCCCTGCACCTCAACCCTGAACGATCCCGGCATCCCCGGTGTGATCGAAAGCTACAACAGCGCAATGCCGAGCCTCCAGACCTCGTGGCCGCACAATGTGCGCGTCCTTGACGCCTGGACACCGTTCCTCGATTCTCAGGACCCGGGCTGGGCTGATCCTGCGCTGATGGGTGGCCCCTGTGGCATTCATCCCGGCCAGCCCTACACGTGGGACTTCGGTCAGCCCACGCTGGCGGCGGTTTATCGGCAGACCGTAATGACCTCGAGCCTCCCCTGGTAAGACGATCATGGCCCAGGTTCGCGTCCGTGTTCTGGACGCTGACCTGGGCGGCGAAACTCTACAAGCTCCCCAGCTTGACCGCCAGGACGAAAGCTATTGCTACACTCGACGCATGCTGGAGCGTGCCGATCGTCTTCGCGTGGTGCTGGTGGGTACGAGCAATCCGCTGAACATCGGAGCCGCCGCGCGCGCCATGAGCAACTTCGGCTTTCTGCATCTGCGCGTGGTCAATCCCTACGACGTCGCCTTCCGCGAGGCGCGCTCGGCCGTAGGCGCGGCGCCGCTGCTGGCCAACGCTGAAGAATTCAAGTCGGTCGCCGACGCCGTTGCCGACTGCACACTTGTGGTCGGGACGACCGCCGTTCGTCACCGCGAGCTGCAACATCCGCTGCGCCGGCTGGAGTATGGCGCGCGCCTCATCCGCAAGCGACTGACGCGCGGCCCGGGGTCCCCGGCGCGCCCGCAGCCGGCGCGAGGAGGGGAAGGCCGCGTCGCGCTGCTGTTCGGCACCGAGAAGACCGGTCTCTCCAACGACGACCTCAGCCACTGCCACTGGCTCATGCGCATTCCCACGCGCGAGGCACACATCTCGATGAACCTTGGCCAGGCCGTCGCCGTGTGCCTGTATGAACTGGTGCGCGATGTGCGCGCGGCGAAGACGTCAGCCGAGAGGATCGACAAGCGCGCGACCGCCGGCGAAGCCGAGCGCATCTCGACCGTGCTGCTCGAGGCGCTGCACCTCAGCGGCTACGTCAATCCGATTGCCGTGGCCTCGACCGAGGAGCGTGTGCGCCGCATGGTGCGGCGATTGAATCTGTCGTCCAAGGACGCCGAGCTGTGGCTGGGTATGCTGCGGCAAATGCTGTGGAAGATGCAGACGAAGCCATGAGCCCGTGCCGAACCAAGAAGGGACGAGATGCTGCGATAAGAACGATCAGGTGGATCCCGCGCCATTGACCGCATTAGTAAAACTGTAGAGCGTCGTCAAGATCCAGCCTGATCCGGAGAGTGGTCTGGCGCATGGCAAGCTCCTTGATTCTCAGCAAACAGGCCCTGGAAACGCGGACGGCACTATAGCTCGAATCGCCAGAACTCGATTATTCAAGAATGGTCACAAATCGTGATTCGTTCTTGTTAGTAACATCGCTGGCAAAATTAGCGATAGCGTTAGTTATGCCCGCTATCCGTCAACGGGTGTAATCGTGATTTATCGACAGTAAACCACCTGCAGTAGCAGCCGTTTTACGGCGTGAACTTAAAGACCACGCCACAACCACCGGTACAGTTTGAGTTGCTGCCGCCAGCCGATGCCGTGCCGTAGAGGTTGCCGGCCTGGTCCATAATCAGGTTGCTATACGGCGCGGCGCCGTCAGCGCCGCCGGTGAACTCATAAAGCACGGTGAAGCTCCAGCTGCCGCCGGAAGGACTCAGCTCGAAAATGGTGCCACATCCGTCCGTGACGCAGGTCCCATTCGGATTGATGCCGCCGGTGACGGTCGTGCCATAGAGATTACCGGCGCTGTCTTCCAACAACTGCGCTGATGGCCCTCCACCCAAGGTGGGAAACGTATGCAGGCTGGTGAACGTCCACCCTCCCTCTCCATTGGGCGCGAAGGAAAACACCGAACCGAATTCGTCCCCGTATCCAGGGGCGAGTCCCGCGGTGTCGCCGTAGAAGGTTCCGGAGGGATCCAGAATCATGTTGGCCAGCGGCCCCGCGCCGCCGCCATTGTCAAAATCGTACAGGTCCTGGTAACTCCAGGGAGGGGAGTCGCCCGGCGGGGTCAATTTGTAAATATTGCCGGCGCGGAGGAAGCCGCCGGCCACGCCGTAGAGATTTTCTGCGCCGTCGAAAGTGACGCCGGCTACAGGAAAGCTGCCCGGTCGTCCAAAATTACCGTCTGTGAAGCCATACGGTGTGCTTTCGATCCACCCGCCATTGGAGGGCGACAACTCGTACACGACACCGCAGTCGGGGGGCTCGCAAGGGCCCCCGCCGGCTTCGAGCGCGTTGCCGTATTCGGTGGTTCCGTACAGATTGCCGGAGCTGTCGAAGGTGACTTCGCTATAAGGCAAGGATCCGCCATTGCCGTCGAACGAGAGAAGAACCGTTTCCCGCCATGGACAAAGAGCGGTCACGCACACCGTCGGTGGCGGCTGAAGATTGAAAACCGTGCCGCAGCCCCCGTTAATACAGTCCCCACCGCCGTGGAGCGTGGTGCCGTAGAGAGTTTGGTTCGGCCCGAAGACGACTCGAGCCATCGGATTGGCGCCGTCCGAGGGGCGGCCGGCGAAGGCGTACAGAGGAATGAAGACCCACCCCGATCCTTGACGTCCGAGTTTGAAGACGGTGCCGTAGCCGACCCCACCTTCGGCGGCAGTGCCGTAGAGGTCGCCGCGTTCATTTGTGCTCAAGCCGGCCATGGGATTCGCGCCATCTCTGCCGCCGGTGAAGTTGTGCAGCACGGTGAGGGTCTGCGCCTGGGCTAGGTTGGAGAGAAAGGCAACGGAAAGCGTGAAGCAGAAGAGAAGGGCGATCCGGCGAGCGGTGTGGCGCATGGCAAGCTCCTTATTCTCAGCGAACAGGCCCTGGAACGCGTGACATGGTTGGCGAAATCAGATTTAACACCAATTGAGAGCTACGGCGTGACCTCCCACACGACACCGCAGCCCATGCTCCCGTATATGTTGCACAACCCAGTTCCGCCGTCCTCCGCCGTGCCGTAGATATTTCCCGCCGAGTCGAGGATTACGCTGCCGTAGGGATCGAATCCGTTGCTGCCATTGAAGCTGACGGAACTGTAGCTCCAGCCGCCGTTGGAAGGCGTGAGCTTATAAACCTCGCCGAGATTGTTCGGGCCGGTTCCGAGGGACGTGCCGTAAACGTTACCGGCCGTGTCCAGCGTGGGGGTGTTAACGGGTCCTGAACCGGCTGAATCAAAGGCGTATAGCACGTTGAAGGTCCAACTGCCGTTTAAGGGTGTCAGCTCAAAGACGACGCCCGGTTGGTCATAGTGACGACCGCAACAAGAGGCGCCGTACAGGTTGCCCTGCCCATCCATGACCACGCCGGCATCGAGGTTTGAACTCGAACTGGTATACAGAACCGTTTGGGTCCATCCCGAACCGGAGGGCGACAGTTCGTAAACCACCCCCCCGTCGTTGGCACCACCCCGGCTGGTTGTGCCGTAGAGATTGCCGGAGCTGTCGAAGGTCACGCCGCTCTGAGGCAGGTATCCGGTCTGTGGAATGAAGGACCACACAACACTGGGCGTCCAGCCGCCGTTGGAAGGCGAGAGTTCGTAAACCGTACCCTCCCCGTCGGGTCCGCCACCGATCGTTGTGCCATAGATATTGCCGGCCTGGTCGAAGATCAGATTGGCAGTGGGATAACTGCCATGTCCGCCGTCAAACGTGAAGATCACCGTTTTTGTCCAAGGGCAGATCACCGAGTGGCAGGCCGTAGCCGGCCGCTGCAGGCGGTAAACCGTGCCCAAACCTTCGGAAGTTGTGCCGTAGAGGTTCCCGTCGGGCCCAACGGTAACGCCGGGATTTGGGTGGCCATCGGCGCTGGTAAAGCTGTACAGCGGCGTCAAGACCCAGCCCGAACCGGCGCGCGACAGCCGGAAGACCGTTCCGTATCCGCCCGCTCCGTCATACGTCGTTATGCCGTAGAAGTTTCCCGCCCGGTCCATAGTTAATCCACCCGCGGGAATAGCTCCGCCATTGCCGCCGGTGAAGTTGTACAGCACGGCGAGGGTCTGCGCCTCCGCTGTGTTGGAGAGAACCGCAAGCAAAAACGTGAAACAGAAGAAAAGAGCGATCCGGCACGTGGTTCGGCGCATGGCAAGCTCCTTACTCAGCGAACAGGCCCTGGAACACGCGCGGCATTATAGCTCGAATCGGCTGAACCGGATTATCCAAAAACGGTCACAAGTCGTGGTTCATTCTTGTTAATGACATCTTGGCGTTATCAGCGATAGCACAAGCGACAAGGGGAGAGCCTGTCCATGGCTAATCGGTTGTGTTCCCGCCAGGCTTTCGCTGTTCACGAATTGCGCGCAACGGGCGAAGTGCCGAATGCCGATTGCTAACTACACCGCAACCGTAACCGTGGTCTCGGTCCGCGTGACCGGCCGGTATAGCGTGTCGCGCTCGAAGGGAATGCGCCCGGCTTCGGTGATCAGCCGGATCAAGTCCTGGCGGCGCAGGCCTTGCGGGGTGGTCGCGCCGGCATCGTGGTAGATCTTCTCCTCGACCACTGTCCCATCGATATCGTCGGCGCCGAAGCGCAGCGTGATTTGCGCCATCTTCGGCGTGACCATCTGCCAGTACGACTTGATGTGCGGAAAGTTGTCGAGCACCAGCCGGCCAATCGCGATCTGCTTCAGGTCGAGCATGCCCGTGGTTGTGGGCAGATGCTGCAGCGGCGTGTTGGCGGGATGAAACGCCAGCGGGATGAACGTCTGGAACCCGCGCGTGTCGTCTTGCAGCGCGCGCAGCTTCAGCAGATGCTCGACCCGGTCCTCGTCATTTTCCACGTGGCCATACAGCATCGTCGCATTCGATTTCAGCCCGACCTCGTGCGCGGTGCGCGCCAGCTCAAGCCATTGATCGCCGTCAATCTTGTGGTCGCAGATGATGTGCCGGATGCGGTCGGAGAAAATTTCCGCGCCGCCGCCGGGCATCGAGTCGAGCCCGGCTTCCTTGAACTTCAGCAGCACCTCGCGCGGCGTCATCTTGCCGATCTTCGAGAAGAACGCGATCTCCACCATGGTGAACGCCTTGAGGTGCACCTGCGGGAAGCGCTCCTTCAGTCCGGCGATGAGGTCGACGTAATACTGGAACGGCAGGTCGGCATGCAGTCCGCCGACGATGTGGAACTCGGTGATCGCCTCGGTGTAGCCCGACCCCGCCGTGTTCCACACTTCTTCCAGCGCCATCGTGTACGAACCCGGCGAATCTTTCTTGCGGCCGAAGGCGCACAGCCGGCACGCCGCCACGCAGACGTTGGTGTAGTTGATATGCCGGTTGACGTTGAAGTAGGCGATGTCGCCGTGCATGCGCTCGCGCACGTAGTTGGCCAGCCAGCCGACGGCGAGAATGTCGCCCGACGCGTAGAGCGCCAGCGCGTCGGCCTCGGAGAGGCGCTCCTCAGCCATCACCTTGTCGTGAATCGGCCGCAGCCGCGGATCATCGGTTTGGAACGGACGACGGGTGCCGTTGGAGGAGGCAGGCATCCCTTCCATGATATCGCAGCGGCGGCCCGGCATCACAAAACGATGTGACCGATGTTTCAGGAATCCCTGATCTGAACAATATTCTCGTTGTCGCGAATCGGGGGGATTGCAATGCGCCAGCCGCCAAGCGACTGTCGTAGTAACCGCCGCGCCGCTTGATGGCCGGAACTAAGGCCTCAGTTACTCCGGTCGGCCCCGCAGCTGATACCGCTCTACTGCTTCACCGTCACGCTGTCGGCGATTTTGTTGTACTCGTCGCGCGAGACGATGCGCTTCTCGAGCAGTTCATGCTCGCTCGAATACGGCCGGCCGGCGATGATGCGGTCCGCCGTCGCGTCGTCGACCCCCGGCAGTCCCAGCAGCTGGCCCTTCGAGGCGTGATTCAGGTCGAGCGGCTTGTCGGCGCTGGGACGCGTGAGGCCTTCGCGAACTCCCTCCCCGAGAGCTTTGGCGTCGTCCTTTAACGTGGCCGTGGCGTCGGCGGTTTTTTGCCGCACCTGTTCCGGAGTTGGCGACGAGTTGTTGTAGCAGGCGTTGCAGCCGGTGAGTCCAATCGGCAGGGCGCTGACCACGAGCGCCGACAAAATTAATCCCACACGCATGATTGTGGGATGCAGATTCAGAGTGTCGGGATGGAGTCAGTAGCCAGTTGTCGGTTATCAGTTGTCAGTTGTCGATTGTAGCCAGTTGTCAATCCGATCTCTGACCTCTAACCTCTGACGCCTGACAACTGACAACTGCCTTCTGACTCGTGCTACCCTGCACAGCAGGAATTGCTCCCATGACTCGCCAGCCCTTGCTCCTCGCGCTCATACTGATCGGCGCGCTCACCGCCTGCGCGCAATCCGGAAGCTCCGGAAGCTCCAGCGGGCAGCCGCAGCCCGCCACGACCAACAAGTCCGGCATTATCGTCATGGGCAAGCCTGCGCCGCAGGCGTCTCCCCCGAATGCGCAGCCCAGTGGTGAAAGCGCCGCGCTGCTCGAGGCCGAGCGTCTGCTCGCTACGGGCAAGACGGCCGACGCACAGGCCAGGTACCAGGCCATCGTCAACGTCGATCCCGGCTCGGTTCCGGCGCAGGTCGGACTGGTGCGCTCGCTGATGTTGCAGCAAAAACTTGATGAGGGCCAGGCGGCCATCGACGCCGCGCTCGCGCTGCATCCCGACAATCCCGAGCTTTATCTGACGCTGGGCGATTTGCAGTTTACGCAGGGCAAAATCTCGGACGCCGAGCGCTCGTACGTCAAGGCTGAGAACCTGCAGCCTAGCGCCCCCGCGCCCTATCTCGGGCTCGCCAAGGTGTATCGCGCGTATTCACTCTATCGCCGCGCCTACGACAATATGAAGCGCGCGCATGAGCTCGCGCCCGACGACATCCCGGTGCAGTTGCTGTGGTTTCACTCGCTGCCGCAGATCGATCAAATTCCGGCGCTCGAGGCCTATCTCGCCAATCCCAAGTTGAAGCCCAACACCGCGCGCGTGCTGCAAGGCTACCTCGCCGCGCTCAAACGCAGCGCCGACGCGCCGGTGCATCCCTGCAATCTGGTCAGCACGGTCCGCGAGACCAACACCAAGCTCTACCCGATTGCGCGTGCCGGAACCGGGTTGGGCGCCTCGGGCGTGGTGGTGAAGATCAACAACCAGGAGCTGCACCTCGCGCTCGATACCGGCGCCAGCGGCGTGCTGCTCGGCCGCTCGGCCGCGGAACGGCTCGGCCTGCAAAAGCTCGGCTACCAGGCCATCGTCGGCATGGGTGAGTCGGGAAACCAGGGCGGATACGCGGCGCTGGCCAATAAAATTCGCGTCGGCGATCTCGAGTTCCAGGACTGCAGCGTGAAAGTCACCGACAAGGCCACGCCGGTCACCGACCAGGACGGCCTGATCGGCACCGATGTCTTCAGCGCGTACCTCATCGACATCGACATCCCGGGCGCGAAGCTGCGCCTCTCGCCCTTGCCCAAGCGTCCCAACGAGCCCGAGGCGCCGGCGGCGCTGCAAACCGTCCGCGACAATCAGCAGTTCGAAACCGAAGGCCCGGCGCAGTCTGCCGGCAAGTCTTCCTCGCCGATGTTCGATCTGCCCAAAGACGCCTACGTCGCGCCCGAGATGGCGAACTGGACCAGGGTCTATCGCTTCCGCAACATGCTGATGGTGCCGACGAAAGTCGACAGCTTCGGCCCGCTGCTTTTCCTGCTCGATACCGGTTCGTTCGCCAACACGCTCTCGACGCAAACGGCGCGCAAGCTGACGCAGCTGCAGAGTGATCCCGCGATGCACGTCACCGGCATGAGCGGCTCGGTCGGGCAGGTCTATCGCGCCGACAAGGCGACGCTGGATTTTCCCTGCGCCGCCAACGGCTGCAAATATTCGCAGGCCAACCAGGACGTCGTCACCTTCGACCTGAACAGCATCAGCCGCTCGGCGGGCACGCAGGTCTCCGGCATTCTGGGATTCAACATGCTGCGCATCCTGCAGACGAAGATCGATTATCGCGACGGGCTGGTGGACTTCGTATTCGATCCCAAGCACCTGCCCAAGCAGATCAAGATGAACAAGCAGTAGGGGGCTCAAAGGACAGAAGTCGCGCCGGTTGAGTTCGAGCTGCGGGTGCCCCACTCATCCCATCAGTTGGGATGAGTGGGTCCCTCGAGTCACAACCATCCCGTACCTTCCTCACGAACCCCTCGGCGCCTCCGCGAACGTCGATCCATGACCCAAGGCCTGGAGCGCTTCACCAAGCTACTGCGCCGTCAACCCACTCATTCGAACACCGCGGATGGGTGGGGCACCTGTCGGCTCGCTCAATCGTCGGCTGACGCGTGGATCTCGGGCGCGGCGAACCGCCCGGCGGGAATCGGGATCTCCTGGTCCTTGTACTGCAACTGATAGAGCTTCCAATAAATCCCGCGCTGCGCCAGCAGTTGCTGGTGCGAGCCGATCTCGCGCACCTGGCCCTTGTGCATCACGACGATTTTGTTGGCGCGCTGAATCGTGCTCAGCCGGTGCGCAATGATGATGGACGTGCGTCCTTCGACCATCCGTGTCAGCGCCTCGCGCACGCGGAACTCGGTCTCGGTGTCGACGCTCGAGGTCGCCTCGTCGAGAATCAGCACGCGCGGATTGTGCGCCAGCGCGCGCGCAAATGAGATGAGCTGCTTCTGCCCGGTCGAGAGCGTGCTGCCGCGCTCCTTCACTTCTTCCTCGAAGCCGCCGGGCAGCGAGCGAATGAACTCGGCGACGTTCACCTGCTCGGCCGCGTCTCTCCACCATCTCGTCTTCGATCCAGCGCGTGCCCAGGCGGATGTTGCCCGCGACCGTCCCGTGAACAGGAACGGATCTTGCAGCACCACGCCGTAGCGCCGCCGCAATTCGCCAAGATCCATCTCGCGAATATCGACGCCGTCGATGCGAATCGCGCCGCGTCTGCACGTCGTAGAAGCGCAGCAGCAGCGAGATGATCGTCGTCTTGCCCGCGCCGGTGTGCCCGACGAACGCCACCGTCTCGCCCGGCTCGATGGTGAACGAAACGTCGCGCAGCACCCAGTCATACTCACTCCGGCAGCGACGCGTCGTCTTCAGCTTCTCGCCCTTGCTGGCCGCCTCGGCTGCCGCTTGCGCCAGCGTGCGGTAGGCGAACCACACGTGATCGAACTCGATGCGTCCCCGCTCCTTGCGGCGCTTTCGGCTTCGCCGGTGAAACGATCTCCGCCGGCGTGTCCAGCAGCTTGAAGATCCGCTCGCTCGACGCCATCGCCGATTGCAGGATGTTGTACTTCTCGCTCAAGTCCTGAATCGGCCGGAAGAAGCGCTGCGCATATTGAATGAAGGCGACCAGCACGCCGAGCGTGACCAAATCCGCGCAGCACCTCGTGGCCGCCGAACCAGATCACGCAGGCGATCGCGATCGACGACAAGCACTTCCACGATCGGGTAATAAATCGCGTGCGCCATGATCGCGTCCTTGTAGGCGTCCATGTGGACGCGGTTGATCTTCTCGAAATTCGCTCGTACGACCGCTTCTCGCGATTGAAGAGTTGCAGCACCACGATGCCGGTCACGTGCTCCTGCAGATACGCGTTGATGCGCGCGATGGCCACGCGAATGCGCCGGTAGCTCTCGCGCACCGCTGCGCCGGAACAGCGAAGTCGCGTAGAAGATGAGCGGCAGCACGGCAAAGGTGATCAGCGCCAGCCGCCAGCTCATGTTGAGCATGATGATCAGAATCCCGGCAAGCACGAAGATGTCTTCGAAGATCGACACCACGCCGGCGGTAAACATTTCGTTCAGCGCATCGACGTCGGTGGTGACGCGCGTGACCAGCCGCCCCACGGGATTGCGGTCGAAGAACGAGATGTGCAGCCGCTGCAGATGGCGGAAGATCTGGCTGCGCAGATCGAACATCACCTTCTGCCCGGCCCACTGCATGATGTAGGTCTGCGCGAACTCCAGCAGGAAGCTGAACAGCAGCAGCCCGATGTACATCGCCGTGATCTGCGCGATGCCGCGTCAGCGGCCGCGGGCTGAGAAAGCGGTCGAGCAGCGAATGCGCTTCGGTGTGGTTGGCGAGGTACTTGTCGATGGCGACTTTGGTAAGGTACGGACCAAGCACGTCGGCGCCCGCCTTCAGCACGATCGCCGACCAGCGCCACCGCCGACCTGCCAGCGATACGGGCGCAGGTAGGCGAGCAGGCGCTTCATCAGCCGCGCGTCGTATGCCTTGCCTAATACCTCTTCTTCGTGGATTGCCATGGGACCTTACGTAGATTGTAAGCGAGCGTGTTTTATATAGACGACCGCCGGGCGGAGCAGGATGGAAAAATCGCGGGTTCAGCCGAGGTTGCGCAGCACCAGCGCCGAGTTCTTCGAGCCGAACGCGATGCAGTTGCACACCGCGTGCTCGATCTCGGCGACTGCGGCCGGCTTCGGGAACGTAATCCAGGTCGCACTCCGGATCGGGCAGCGTCGAGATTGATGGTCGGCGGAATCTGCCGGTGATGCATCGCGACCAGCGTGGCCGCAATCCCGGCTGCGCCGCACGCTCCCTGCGGATGTCCGATCTGCGACTTCAGGCTCGACATTGGCGTCTGCATGCGCCTTGTCACCCAGCGCCAGCTTCAGCGCGCGGGTCTCGATGCGATCGTTGAGCTGCGTCGACGTGCCGTGCAGGTTGACGTAATCGACATCGCCGGCGGCAATGCCCGCATCCTCCATCGCCATCTGGATGGCGCGCGCCGGCTCCTCGCCGCACTCCTGCAGGCGCACGCGATGGAACGCCTCGCAGGTCGAGCCGTAGCCCGCGACTTCGGCGAGAATCTTCGCGCCACGCGCGCGCGCGTGCTCGTACTCTTCGAGCAAGAACATCCACGCGCCTTCGGCCACCACGAAGCCATCGCGATCGAGCGGAGAACGGCCGCGACGCGCGCTCCGGCTGCTCGTTCCACGACGCGGTCATGATCTTCATCAGCGTGAAGCCCTTCATGATGCCGGGCGCGATGGGCGCGTCGACGCCGCCGACCAGCATCATGGGCAGAAAGCCGAACTGAATCTGCCGCAGCGCGTAGCCGAAGGCGTCGGTCGACGAGGTGCAGCCGGTGGTGATGACGTGGCTCATGCCGCGCAATCCGAAGCGCATGCTGATTTCGCTCGACAGCGTGCCCATGGTGCCGCTGGGGATGCAGAACAGGCTGACTTGCTTCACCTTGCCGGTGAGCCACAGGCGCACCTGCTCTTCGGAGAATTCCTGCGCGCCGCCGCCCGAGCCGAGCACCACGCCGATCTCGCGCTGCTGCGGCCAGCGAGAGCTGCGCGGTATCGAGCCCGCGTCGCGCAGCGCTTCCGTCGATGCCGCCAGCGCCAGCGGCACCACGCGCGAGACGTGCTTGCGCTCGTGCGCGTCCACCCAGGCGAGTTCGTCGAAGCCGCGCACTTCGCCCGCGATCTGCACCGGCAACGTCGCTGGCGTCGAAGCTGGTGATGCGCCGCACGCCGCTGGTGCCCGCAAGCACGGCGCGGCAGAAGGCCTCGTTGCCGATGCCGTTCGGGCTGACCACGCCCATTCCGGTGATGACGACGCGGTTCTTTAGAATGCAGCAGTTAGCATTGAGCAGTTAGCATTTGGCAGCTTACCGCCACGGTACAACACTGCAACCGAAGGATCTTCACGATAAGATCGCTACCCTGATGTGTCGCAGATCATCGCTGGTGCCGATGCACGTTGGAGCGCTCATTGCTAATTGCTAACTGCATGCTTTTGTCACTAGGAATTTACATCTCGGTCCCGTTTTGCCGCACCAAGTGCAGCTTCTGCAACTTTGCTTCAGGAGTGTTTTCGCGCGCGGTGTTCGATCGCTACGTTGAGCAGGTCTGCTGCTGACATTGCCAATCGCGCGAGCAGATTGCGCGTGAGCTGGGCGGCGTTCTCGAGCGCGGAGGTGGACTCCATCTACCTCGGCGGCGGCACGCCGTCAGTGCTCGCGCCCGATCAGCTCGCGCGCATCTTCTCATGCGGTGCGCGAGACACTTCGATGTCGAGCGCGTCGGCCGAGATCACCGTCGAGTGCGCGCCGGGCACCATCACCGACGAAATTCTGGAAGCGCTGCTCGGCTTGCGGCGTGAATCGCGTCAGCCTCGGCGTGCAATCGTTTGTCGACAAGGAATGCTCGTCGGTCGGACGGCTGCACACGCGCGCCATCACGCTGGCCGATATCGCCCGGCTGCGCGCCGCCGGCATCGGCAACATCAGCATCGACCTCATCGCCGGGCTGCCGCACCAGACGCCGGAGAGCTGGGAATTCTCGCTGAGCGAAACGCTTGCCACCGGCGTGCCGCACGTCAGCGTGTACATGCTGGAGGTCGACGAGGACTCGCGCCTCGGCAACGAGCTGCTCGCCGGCGGCAGCCGCTATCACGCGCACTTCGTTCCCGACGACGATCTCACCGCCGACCTCTATCTCGCCGCGTGCGAGCGCCTGGAGCGCGGCGGGGTCCAGCAATACGAAATTTCCAACTTCGCGCGTCCGGTGACGCACGGGATCGGGCTGCGGGATTCGCGGCATAACTGAAGTACTGGACGCGGCAGCCCTATATCGGCTTCGGCGTCGATGCGCATTCGATGCTCCGCGCAGCCCCTGAAGTGGAGGCGGTGCGATTTGCCACGCCCGATTCGCTGGAACAGTTCTCAGGGGCCAGGGGTCAGGAGTCGGGCGAGCAGTTGTCAGTTGTCGGTTGTCGGTCGTCAGTCAAGGCACGCGTGCGGCAGCTAAAGTCATCGCGGGTGCCCGTCGATAAGCAGGCGGCGCTGGAGGAGTCGTTCTTCTTAGGGTTGCGGTTGAATCGCGGAGTGTCGCTGGAAGATTTGCGCGCGTGGTTTGGTGAACAGGCGATTGCGGAGTTCGCGCCCGTGATCGCGGAGTTGGTTGCGGCAGGATTGTTGCAGCGCACAGACGAGTCTCCCGCTCATTCGAAGAACGCGAATCCACCCCAGCGAGCGCAAAACCGGCGCTCGTTGGGGACCCCGGATGAGTGGGGCATCCGAGTTCACCTCACGCCGCGCGGGCGACTGTTGTCGAACGAAGTGTTTGCGCGCTTTCTGCTGGAGCGCAGATCGGCGGAGCCGGCTCCGGTCTCCACCGCCAAACTGGACATCGAGCATTTGATTTGACACAATCGCCCGTCAATCCGGTGAAACCCAAGATGGTAAGCAATCCTGCACACTCCGACATTGTAGGACAACGCAATATTCCCGCCGGCCTCATCGACGACGCGCGCCGGCATGTCTACGAGGCCGCCATCCGCACCCCGCTGGTGCGGTTGAACTATGACGCTCCGGCGGAGATTTATCTGAAGCTGGAGTGCCTGCAGCCGATCGGGTCGTTCAAGATTCGCGGCGCGTACAACGCCGTGCGCAAGCTGCCGGAGGCGCAACGGCGGCGCGGCGTTTGGACGGTGAGCGCGGGCAACGCTGCCCAGGGCGTCGCGCTGGCGGCGCGCAAAGTGGGCGTGCCGTGCCAGGTGCTGGTCATCGAAACCGCGCCCGCCACCAAGCTCGAGGCGGTGCGCCGGCTGGACGCCGAAATTGTCAAAGCCTCCTATGACGCGTGCTGGCAGGCGCTGGCCGATCGCGCCCATCCCGCGATGCACGGCGCCTTCGTGCATCCCTTCGAAGATGACGACTTCATTGCCGGCAACGCTTCGGTGGGGCTGGAAATTCTGGAGGACCTGCCGGACGTCGATGCCGTGGTGGCGGGCTTCGGCGGAGGCGGCTTGTCGTGCGGCATCGCGGCTGCGCTGAAGGAGCGCGGAAGCGCGGCGAAGGCCTTCGCCGCGGAGCCGGAAACCGCTGCGCCGCTGGCGTGCTCGTTCGCCGCCGGCTCGGCGCAGAAGTTTCCCGACTGGCAGGCGAGCTGGGTCGATGGATGCGGCGGCAAATCGGTTTTTCCCCGCATGTGGACGCTGGCGAACCACCTTCTCGCGGGTTCGATCGTTACCACGCTCGAGGAAACCAGGCAGGCGATGCGGATCGTGGCCACGCGCAATCACGTGATCGCCGAAGGCGCGGCGGCGTGTGCCGTGGCGGCGGGACTCAGCGGAAAGTGCGGCACGGGAAAAATTGTCTGCGTAGTCAGCGGAGGAAATATCGACCTGGTGAAGTTCGCGGAGTTGGTCACGTCCTAAGAATCGCTCAAAACCCTGTCCCGAAATTCCGTGCCCTCCGTGCCTCCGTGGTGAAAATAAGAGCCTCTGATTACACTAAGCTCATGTACACCTCGGCCGAACCTGAAGTCCAGACTGTCAAGGCGACAGCTCGCGCCATCGATCTGCGCAGCGACACCGTCACCAAGCCCTCGCCCGAGATGCGGCGCGCGATGGTCGAAGCCGAGGTCGGCGACGACGTTTACGGCGAGGACCCGACCATCAACCGGCTGGAGCGGCGCGCGGCAGAAATTTTCGGGCGCGCGGCGGCGCTGTTTGTGCCCAGCGGCACCATGGGCAACCAGATAGCGGTCAAGCTGCACACCCATCATGGGCAGGAGCTGATCTGCCATGAGCGCGCCCACGTCTTCGAATACGAAATGGCCATGATGGCACACTTCTCCGGCGTGGTGCCGCGCACGGTTGCTGCCACCGACGGCATCCTCACCTGGAAACACATCGAGCCGAAGCTGCGGCCCAGGAGCTATCACGGCGCGCAAACCGGGCTGGTGTCGCTGGAAAACACGCACAACATGGGCGGCGGCACCGTCACGCCGCCGGAGGTGTTCGACGAGGTTTGCGACAACTCTCACAACGTGGGACTACCGGTGCATCTCGACGGCGCGCGGGTGTTCAACGCCGCGGTCGCGCTCGGCGTCGACGTCGCCAAGCTGACGGCGAAGGCCGACACCGTGATGTTTTGCCTGTCCAAGGGATTGGGCGCGCCGGTGGGCTCGCTGCTGGTGGGCACGGCGGAGATGATCGACCGCGGCCGCATCTATCGTAAGGCGCTGGGCGGCGGCATGCGGCAGGCGGGAATTCTCGCGGCGGCGGGGTTGATCGCGTTGGAGGAGGGCCCGAAGAAACTCGCGGCCGATCACGCCAACGCGAAGTTTCTCGCCGAAGGGCTGGCGCACATTCCCGGATTCAAGATCGACGCGGCGAAGGTGCAGACCAACATCGTGATGTGCGATGTTCCCGGGATCGGGATGACGGCCTACGAGCTGGCCGATCGGCTGCGACCGAAGGGCGTGCTGGCGAGCGGCTACGGGCCACAGCTCATCCGCTTCGTCACCCACATGGACGTCTCGCGCGAGCAGTGCGCCGAGGCGCTGGAGATTATCGCGGCGGTTGTCCGCCGGTGACAACGAGAAATTCTCGGTGATTTCGAGAAGCTGTGTCATTTAATCGCCTTGTATCAGGGCACGACTTCAGTCGTGCCGCACGCGTGCCCTTTGCACGTCGGGCTTTAGACCCTGCGACTCTGTTTCTCACAGGGGCTAAAGCCCTGAAGTTTACAATCGATGATCCGGCACGACCAAGGTCGTGCCCTGATACAAAGCCGAACCGCTTTATGAGATAGGTTCTAGTTCCCCGACAGCACGTCGTCGTAGTAATTGATCATCGCGCGGCGGGGCGTGTCCTTCAGCGATGCTAGGGTGACGGTCTGCTCCTGCGTGTTGTTGCCAACCATCACGGTCGAGCCCAGGCGCGCTATCTTCCCATCCGCCAGCTCCATGTAGACCGGCACGGGCATGCCGAAGTTCTTGTCGACTCCAGACTGCGTCAGTTTGTATTTGAGGACCACGTCTCCCGCGGAATTCTTCTCGAACGAAAAATCGAAGGCATAGGTGGGCAGCGAAGTTCCGTAGACCCACTCGCGGAAGAACCAATCCATCTTGCCGTTGCCCTGCAGGTTCATCTCCGGGCTGATGTGCTTTTCCACCATGGCCTGAAAATCCTGGGTGGTGGCTACCTTCCCGGAGTAAGTCGCGGCAAAATCGTGCATCGTGTCTTTGAAGCGCTGATCGCCGGTCTTGCGGTCCCACATCATCTGCCGAATCATGTGCAGCACGTAGGCGCCCTTGGGATAGACCAGACGGCGATAGCTGTCGTAACCCTCGCGACTATTGATGACCCGGTAGCCCATCACGAGCGGACCCGCGTCAATGGCGCGAAATCCTCTAGAGTTCCTCTCCAGCAGCATCCTGCGCTCGTCGTTCCAGAAGTCGATATACTTGTGCGGCTCCTTCGCATAGACCATCTGTATGTAAATCGACGCCGACTCGTCGGCAAAACCTTCGCTCATCCACTGATCGCGGTAGGAGTTAAATCCCACGGCATGTCCCCACCATTGATGCGCGACTTCGTGCGGCGCTACTACCGTAAAGTATCCATAGGGATTATCGGAGAAGGTAGGGTATCGCGTGCGAATAATATTGGCGAGAGCATGCCGAGTCGTCGAATCGAATAGATAGGTCATGGGCAAATAGACCAGCCCGGGCCACGATTGTCCGAAGTCGGTTGCAGTCTGCTGCGTGATCTCCAGCCGCTTATAGGCTATCGGACCGAAATAATCCGAATAAATTCGGACTGACAACTCTGCTTCGCCCAGAGCCTTCTTGCTCATGTCGACGGTATTCATGTTGCCCAGCGCACCGCCCACTCCCTCCTGCGAAGCGGGATGTCCGGTGAGGAGACCGGTCGTGGGATCGCGCCCGCTGTCCACGGCCTGCTGCAGGTTCTGCACCCATGCCGGCGGATCTTCGTTGGCATACGAGAGCACGTCCATCTCCGGCTTGTCGAGCTTGGCTTCAATGACCTTGAATTTGCCGAAATTAAAGCCGGCAACAGCCAGCGGCACTTCGCTCTTCCACACGGTGACGTTGCGGTCGCCCTGCGTAGAGTCGCTGACCAGGTTGCCGGTGGCTGCCATCTTCATATTCTTGGGAATGCGAAAGGTGAGGTCGTAATTCGTGTACTCTCCAAACGAGCCGGCCACGGCGTTCGGGTACCAGTCTTCGCGCGAGACGGGAAAGTAGTTGCCGCCGCCCTGATTGCTGACCGCCTCCTTGCCGTCATAGGTTGTAACCACCGTGTACTTCTCCCCGGCAGCCAGCGGCTTGGACAAGACGATCCAGAACTGCGGATCCTGTAGCTTGTCCTCCTGAACGAAGTTCAGCGGCGTTCCGTCGGCGGCGGTAACGGCCTTAGCTCGCAGAGTAGGGAATAGCGCGAAGGGTACAACACGAACTCCGGATATGCGGGCAGTAAAAGTAGTTGTGGCTTTGCCGCTAAGGTGGCCGCTAGTCTCGATGGCAGTTTCCAGTTGCTGATGCTCAATGTGAACTACATTGTTTTGTTGTGCGCTGCTAGCTTTGCCATCCGCATATTCGGAGCTGAAGTGAAAGGCCGCCCATAAGCCTTGCTTATTGTCTTCATAGGTCTGTAGCTCGATTTCTTCGGGATAGACGTCGGGTAAGCCATGAGGATCGATGGCCAGCAGTGTCTTGTCACTGTAATGTTTGCCATGGATGAAGGCGGCGAAGAAGCCGCCCGGCTCAGGGCTAAGTACGTCCTGCAATATGCGCGCGTCGAGGTTGTAGTGGAACTTCTTACGGGTAGTGTGCTGAACGTCGCCGAGAAGTCCAGGGTCGCAGGCGGTAGGCGATCCGGGCTGTCCCGCCTTCTTGATCTCGTCGTAGGTGTTATCGGTGAAGCGCAAGACCATGCGCTCATAGGTTTCGACGAACTCGTCCTCTCGGCTCAGTAGCTTCAGGCTTCGCTGCTCGGAGGGGATGGGCGGCGTCAGCAGAAGCCTGCCCTGGCCGACGAAGATCGCGCCGGTTACTTTGCCGTCGACGGGCGCCAGGAAGCAGACGGTGCCGGAATTGAGTTGGAAGTGGGCAGCATCACGCTTCAGCGTGAAATCGCTGATCGTAACCGCCTCGGAGCCGAGCGTGATATTGCGCAGCTTCTGATAGGTTGCGTCGGCATTGGGCGACTGGTCAGCCGATAGGAAAGCGGGAAGCAGGAGCAGGCAGAAAGTCAGCGAACGAAACATGGCGCGGATCATAATATCCGCAACCTACACCCGAACCCAGAGTGATTCAATGAGAAAAAGCCCATACGGGCTTGGCGAACAGCTACGTGTGATGCCGTAAGCGCCAGTTGAACACTAAAAGTATTCATCCCGGCGAGGCGACCATCTCTTAGGATATGTCGCCGGCAAACATGTTATCCACGTAGCACCACATCCAGGTCTCGCCCGGCTCGATGGAGCGGATGAGCGGATGCTTTACCTTATGGAAGTGTTTGGTGGCGTGCTTGTTCTTGGAAGAGTCGCAGCAGCCGACGTGGCCGCATTCCAGGCACAGCCGCAGATGGACCCAGGTGTCGCCCATCTCGACGCACTCGGGGCAGACGTGGGTGCCGGTCTCAGTGACTTTGATGGTGTTCAGATGAGTGCATTGGTGCGCCATAAAATTCCTCTATCTTGTGTCGCCGGCTAAAGCCGGCTTGTGCGATTCATGAACGTCGATCGGCACGACTGAAGTCGTGCCCTGATACAAAGCGGACTGGTCGTGCCCCAATCGCCACTCATAGCTGGAGTCCCCCCTGCCAAAAAGAAGGCCAAACTGGGCACCAACACGCGCACGGAGGTTTGTTGAATTCAATTTCCCGGTGATCTCAGTGTCTCCGTGGTGAATGATGATCCCTACCCGCGTTCCAGTGCGGCGCGATCCCACTTGCCCAGCGTCGCGGCCGCGTCATAGGTCGTCTGAAAGAAATCCAGCAAGTGCCGCTCCGGCGCGTCGGTCGTGCGAATGTCGTCGTACATCAGCAGAAACTCTTTCATGTCGGGGTGATAGTAAGCCGCCTTCGGTTGCGCATGGGCACGCGAGAAGCCGTCCGGCTCGGGCGCGGCGTACGAGTAGAACGCCGGACCTTTGATGTCTCCGCCGCCGGCCCAAAAGCCTGCGCTGCTGGCCTCGTGCGAATACGCCTCGCGCGTAATGGAGTCGGCGCCGGGACGCGGGCGGCGCGGGCCGGCCGGAAAAGCGCGTCACCGCCAAATCGAAGCTGCCCCAGAAGAAATGTATCGGGCTGGCCTTGCCGATGAAGCCGGCGCGAAAATCTTTCATCACCGAATCGGCCCAGACGAGGATCTCCCAGAACTTGTGCGCCGCGCCCGCGTCATACGAGGCGTGCACCGTGTCTTTCTCGAATGGGATCGCGTTCGACAACTCGCACGGCATGGTCCAGATCTTCACTGGCATGTCGAGTTGCGACAGCGCCCGCATCAGCTCGTCGTAGAACGCCGCGACCGTCTGCGGCTTCAGTGCCAGCGAGACGACGCGGGCGTCACTGGTTTCGAGCAGCAGCTTGTGGTCGATGAAGTCGAAGAGGATTTCCAGCGTGCAATCGCCATACGGCATGGGCGAAGTCGTGAGGCCGCGCGCGGTGACGTAGAGCGGCACGTTCCACCAGTGGTTCACCAGCGGCGTGAGCGCGAGGCGGATCTTGCCGACCACCTGCGTCCACAGGTGCAGCGTGGCCTGGGTGTCTTTCCAGGAGTCGAGCGGCAGCGCGGGCAGATTGCGGGCGTGCAGAACTTTGTCGGGCGCTGAGCTCATCGCTACTTCCACAGATCGTCCAGGTTGCGCTCCCACAGCTTGATGCCGCCGAGGATGCCATCCTGGTTGGAGATAATCTTGGCATTCGCAGGCAGCTTGAGGCTGACTTCCTTGGCATTGCCGCCGCCAATATAGATGCGGTCGTAATAAAAAAGTCGGTAAAGCTGATCGATGGCTTCGCCGAGCCGCTTGTTCCATTTTTTCTTGCCGTTCTTCTCGAGGGCGCGGCGGCCGAGATCGTCCTCGTAGGTCTTGCAGTCGCGGAAGGGATGGTGGCCGAGTTCGAGCGAAGGCAGGGGCGTGCCGTCAACGTAGAGTCCCGCGCCCAGACCGGTGCCGAGCGTGATCACCAGTTCCACGCCCTTGCCTGTGACCGCGCCGAGTCCCTGCACCACCGCATCGTTGGCCACGCGCACCGGGTTGCCCAGCGCCTTCGACAAGTTGCCGGCGAGATCGAATTCGATCCACTTCTTGTCGAGGTTGGCCGCGGTGTAGACCACGCCCTTCTTGATGACGCCGGGAAAGCCGACGGAGACGCGGTCGAAGTCGCCGAGCTGCTTGGCGAAACCGGCGATGATGGCGATGATATTGGCCGGCGTGGAGGGATTGGGCGTCTTGGCGCGCAGGCGGTCGGTCAGCGGCTTGCCGCGCTCGTCCAGCAGCATGGTCTTGACGCCGCTGCCGCCGATGTCGACAGCCAGCGTCTTCAGGGCTTGCGCTTTCGCGGATGAAGCTTCGATTGTGGCGGGAGCCGACTTCTTCTTTGCGGTGACGCCGGGCATGAGCCCTCCTCGGTCAGGCGGAGATGAACACGTGATGAATGGAAGCTAGGAGAGCATACCGGATAAACGAACGGCAGGAAAGCGGGGGCCGGCTCAGGGGCAGGGATCGGGGGTCAGAGGTCAGTTAGTTTCGGCTCCAGGTCTTGCCGCCGTCGGAGGTGCTCCAGGTTTCGCCTGCGTCGGTGGTCACCTGGCCTGCGGTTGTTGTGGCGAAGCGAATCGAGCGGACGGCGCCGTGCGCGCTTTGGCCGTCGGCGGCGAGCGCGACTCGCGTCCAGTGCTCGCCGTTGTCGGTGGAGTGGAACAGCGCGCCGTCGCTACCTCCGGCCCACACATCGCCGCCAACCAGCGCAACCGCGTGAAAGAAGACCGCCTGATCGGTGAGCACCGGCGTCCATTGGCCGGAGGCAGTCGCGCGCTGGAGATGACCGTCGTCGGTGATGCGCCAGGTCGTCGGCGCGGCGTTTGGCTCTGACTGGGCGATGTAGCTGACGTCGTTGCCACCGCTGGGCTCCTTTTGCAGAAGGTTAGAAAGCGCGGGCGTCTGGGCTTTGGCGGTCACTTGAGGGGCAGCCGGGAGCGAACCGCCGGAGACGGTCGGTGCTGCCGAACTTGTCTCCATCGATTGCCGCTTGGCCGCTCTGGGCGTCGCCTGCGGCGCAGTCGCTTTGGCCATCGATTTCGACGAGGAGACCGCATCGGTCGCTGCGTGTCCCGCCGGCGCTCCCGTCGCCGCATTCGGCGAAACCGACGCTGCCAGCCGTTGCGATGCGAGGTCCGAGTTTCGCTCCACCGTCAACGAGCTGGCCAGTTGCTGTTGCCGTGCGCGATCACGCTTCGCCTCCATTTCTTTCTTGATGAAGGCTTCTGTCGCGGCCCTCGACTTCTTGTCGGGCGCGGCGCTCGGCAGCGTCGTCGGAGCCGCCTTGTCGTTCTCCGCGATGGTCGCACTTAGCGCGTTGGTCTGGGGCGACGCGGGCGCGTTCATCGCCACACTTTGCGTATTCGAGATGGGCGAGCGGTAGATGTTATGCACGACGACGATGGTGACGATCGCCAGCGCAGCTACGGCGGGTACCAGCCACTTCCACGTCACCCACGCGAGGCGCGGACGCCTGGCGTTCGTCACCGATCTGCGGACCTCAGCCCCGTTCGCGGCGGCCACGAGGGGGACCGATTGCGCCGCAGCTACCGCAACCTGCTCTCGGCTCTTCGACGGCCGAGGAGGCCAGAAAGACGATCTCGCGGCAATCCGCGCAGGCGGAGAGATGCGTGGTCACGCGCGCGTTCTCGTCGGCGGCGAGCGCGTGCTCCACGAAGCCGTTGAGCAGGTCGGCCGAGGGATGCTCGTCCGCCGCGGTCTGGCGGGCCAGAGCCTCGCGCACCGACCGTGGAAGCTCACTCATTCTTCTTCGCTCCTCTTGTAGAACGCCAAGTCCGGACGACCTTGCTGCAAACTTTCTTTCACCTTGACCTGCAAATCGCGAACGTCCACTTCTCCGAGCGCCTCGTCGGCCTGCCGTGTTGTCATGCCCTCGGCGATCAGGCGTTTGCGGATGCGCTTGCGCAGGCCTTCGGTTGCGCGCTCCAGCTTGCGGCTGACGGTTGACTCGTGGACACGCAGCACTCTTGGCGATCTCGGCCAGCGTGCGGCGATCGAGAAAATACGAGGCGAGCAGGAAGCGCTCTTCCGACCCAAGCGACGCCAATTCCGCCGCCGTCGCGTGGTCGACGCGCGTGTCGGAAGCCGGCGTCTCCGCCGTCTCGGCGGCGAATTGCCGCCCCTGCTCCAGCTCCGCGTCGAGGCTGGTCTCGCGCCGGGTGCGGCGATATTGGTTGACGTACTCTTGCGCGACGACCGTGCGCAGCCATCCCCCGAGCGAGCCGCGCCCGAGGTAGTAGCGCAGCTTGGAGGCGCGCACCTCGCCGCGCACGCTCAATCCGTACAGCTCAGCGTACAACGAATCGGCGAGCACGCGGGCGGTGCTCTCGTCGTGTGCGATGGCGTGGGCGGCGTCGAACAGCAGCACGCGATAGCGGGTGAGGAAGAGCTCCCACGCGCCATTGTGTCCTGCCATGCAGGCGCGCGTCAGAACAAGTTCCTCGAGATGAAGTGTGCGCAGAGCTTCTTCCGCGCTGGGAGCCCCACTCATCCCTTGGGTTGGGATGAGTGG
This sequence comes from uncultured Acidobacteriaceae bacterium, assembly GCA_963747045.1. Classification (GTDB taxonomy): domain Bacteria; phylum Acidobacteriota; class Terriglobia; order Terriglobales; family Acidobacteriaceae; genus Bog-257. Next base: position 344,051 of record CAVVDN010000008.1, read on the forward strand.
GAGGGCGCCACGTTGACGTAGCACCTCCGTCAGCATCTCCGCCAGTCCCGCGACGTCGATGCCGAAGCGCGCAGCGCCGCTCTCCGCAAAGTGCTCAGCAGCGAACAGCCGAACAGCCGCGGAGTTGATCGGGACCGGCTCTGGCGACGAAGCCATACGTGCGAAATCGTACTCCGAAACGGATGAAGGGAACGAGTCAAACCGACAATCTGACTTCCTACGGTTTCCAAAAAATCTTCTGCAAGAAAATCCTGCTCCAGCGTTCCTGTCCTAGAGACGCCCCCGAGGCGTCGGAGGTCAACCATGAACCACAGGATTCTGGCATGGCTGGCAGTGGTGTTGGCCAGCGCTGTCGCTGTAATTACCGGCTCTCAACCTATCGCCCCCAACGCCGAGGCGGCGGGGCCGACAGGCCCGTCCACGCACGAAGGCTTGCATGTTCTTCCGCCCATCACGCATGGCAACCTGACGATCTTCCCCGTCGTTGGCGGCGCCGACCATGACACCTCGCACTTTCTCACGCTCGACGAAGGAGTGCGTGCCGGCAGCGTCGTGGTCACCGAGCAGGGCTCGTTGCAGGGACTGGTGCGGCGCGGCCGGCCAGTCAATCGCCAATCGAGCGCGCAGGTGAATGAGCTGGTGCTGGTCAACAACTCCGACCGGCCGCTGCTGTTGCTGGCGGGCGAGATCGTCACCGGCGGCAAGCAGGACCGCATCATCGGCGCCGACCGTCTGGTGCCGCCCAAATCCGATCCCATCGATCTGTCGGTGTTCTGCGTCGAGCCCGGCCGCTGGGTGGGGCAGACGATGGCGTTCAGCAGCATGAAAGCGCAGATGGCGCAGCCCAGCGTGCGCGTGCCGGCCATGGCCGCAAAGAACCAGCAGCAGGTGTGGGACGAGGTGGCGTCCGCGCGCGAGTCGATGAATTCCGTGATGGCAACGGTTGCTCCGAATGGCGGTAACGATCTGGCGGCCATGAGGAGTACGACTTCCTATGCCAAGGTCATGGCCTCGCCGCAGGTGCAGCAAACCATCGACAAGCAAGCCGGCAACTACGAGGGATTGCTGAGCCAATTGCGCAAAGCGGGCGCGAAGGGTGTGGTGGTCGCCATCAACGGAAAGCTTGTGTGGGCCGACCTGTTCGCCAGCAGCGATCTGCTGTCGCGCTATTGGGAGAAGCTGGCGCGCTCCTACGCGGCGGAGTCGTTGACCACCACGGGCGCCAAGGGCGACGCCGATCAGAAATCGGCGCAGGCGTTTCTGGATCACCTGTCGGGAAACCGCGAGGTGGTCGAGACCGAGCCCGGCATCTTCCGCCGCGCCGAGATCAGCGGCCAGGGCTACAAGGTGTTCACGCTGACGTCGCTGATCACTAGCGCGAACCTCGACCTGCACCTGGCGAAGATGACGTGCGAGGACCAGTCATGGCCGAAGGCGTATCCCGGCGGCGTGATTCGGTAGGAGCAGTTGTCGGTTGTCAGTGGTCAGTTGTCAGTTGAGAACCGCATCTGGGTGGAGTACGCCTTCAGGCATACATCGGTGGGCGATGGATCGGATCAGGCTTTAGCCGCTGAGGCAATTGTTCGTGCAATTGACCTCAGCGGCCGAAGGCGATCTCTCAGAATCTGACTCATGCACGCCTGAAGGGCGTGCTCCACCCGCGCGGCTGCCTCAAGTCTCCCATTTCTCTTCATCAACTTTTCATCGCAGCCTCACCGCCGACCTGGAGTATCCTGTCTCATCCCGACAATCTGGAGCGAGCCATGGGAGTCATGTTTCAGGCTTTCTATTGGAACTGTCCGCAGCTGGAGAACCAGGACGGCACGTGGTGGAATTTCCTCGCCGCGAAAATTCCCGAGCTCGAGCAGGCGGGCTTCACGTCGCTGTGGCTGCCTCCCGCGTCGAAGGCCGCGAACCTCGGCGGCCCGTCCATGGGCTACGATCCCTACGACTACTGGGACCTCGGCGACTACAACCAGAAGAGCCGCGTGAAGACGTGGTTCGGCAATCAGGCCGAGCTGACGGCGCTCATCAACGCGGCGCATGCAGCCAACATGCAGGTGTACGCCGATTTGGTGCTCGACCACAACAGTGGCGGCGACGCGCAGGAGGTCAACGGCATCGACGGCGTCACCCGCTGGACGGTGTTCAATCCCGCCAGCAAACAATTCCCGCGCACCTGGCAGTGCTTTCATCCGTCGCCGTACGAAATTTTCGACGAGATGACCTTCGGCGACATGCCCGACCTGTGCCATCGCAATCCGCTGGTGTACTCGAACCTGGTCGCGCTGGCGCAGTGGATGGTGCAGGACATCGGCTTCGACGGCTTCCGCTTCGACTTCGTCAAGGGCTACGCGCCGTGGATGGTGCAGTCGATTGCCGAGCAGCGCTACCTGAAGCGCTCCGAGGACAACTTCTACGCGTTCTGCGTGGGCGAGTGCTGGGACAACGAACGCACCGTCGACGACTGGCTGGGCGAGGTCAACAGCTACACCGACAATCCCGTCTCGGCCTTCGATTTCCCGCTGCACTACGTGCTGAAGAACGTCTGCGACACTTACGGCTTCAGCCTGACCAACCTGGCGGCGGGAGGAAATGTGGTCAACGATTCTCCGCAGCAGGCGGTGACCTTCGTCGACAACCACGACACCATCCGCGATCCGGCAAACGCGATCAACAGCGACAAGCTGATCGCTTACAGCTTCATTCTCACGCACGAGGGCTACCCGTGCGTCTTCTGGATGGACTGGTACACCTACGGACTGGCGATGACGGGCAGCGCGAATGGCATCGCGGCGCTGGTCGCGGCGCATGAGAAATATGCAGGCGGCTCAACGCAGGTGCTCTACTGCGACGATAACTTGTACATCATGCAACGCACGGGGTCGGGGCAGCAGTCGGGACTGCTGTATGTGCTGAACAATCTGGGCGACGCCTGGAACGGCACGACGGTCCAGACACAGTGGCCGAATGCGCAGCTTGAGCCGATTGCATACGGCGGGAACGACAACAGCGCGCCGCAGGCGAAGACAACCTCGCCCGATGGACACGCGGACTTCTGGGCCGCGCCGCGCGGATGGGCCGTGTACGTAACGCAGTGAAGCAGGGGTCAGGGACCAGGGGTCAGAGGTCAGAGATCAGATGGGCCGTTGCTAATTGCTAGTTTCGTCGTCGGTGTCGGTTGTTAACGCAGTCGGTCGTCACCCTGGCCCCTTCCCTGGCCCTCCCTGGCACCTGGTCCCTAGTCCCTGGCACCTGATCCCTGGCCCCTTTTCCATGATTATCGCCATCGAAGGACCGAGTGCGGCGGGCAAGACCACGTGGTGCCGCGCGCGCTGTCCGCATCCCTGGCTGGAGGAAGCTCCGTACCACATCGCCGCTCCCGATCTTTACGCCGATCCCGCGGAGGTTGCGCGCTTCTGGGTCGACCACAACTCCGGGAATTGGCAGCGCGCTCTGGAGCTGGAGCGCGAGCACGGCCTCGCCGTCTGCGATGGCGATCCGTTTCATCTTTACTTCGCGTGGTCGCTGTGGAAGTCGTGCGCGCTCGACGGCAAGCTGTTCGCGATCGAGCGCGAGTTATACCGCGAGGCGTTCGAACGTCAACAGATGGGATTCGTCGACCTGGTCCTCTGGCTGGAGGCGCCGGAGCAGGAGTTGCGCCGCCGCGCGCAGTGCGATACCCAGCGCAAACGCAAGCGGCACGAGATTTATTTGGCGCTGGTGCCATGGATGAAGCGATGGTTTGGAGCCCGCGAGACATCGATGCCGGGCACCGTGCGGGCAATCGACGGGGATTTTCGGTGGGAAGACGTTGCCGGCGGATCGTCTCCGCGTCGCTACGATGTTGGGTTGATGGATGAGTTCGACAGGCTGCTGGATAAAGATTGATGGCTAGGTGTCGCCGCTACGCGGCTCCGAATTTATTAATTGCGGGGATCGCGGGGCTTGCGCCCCGGGCTCAATTCGCAGCCGGCGCTTCGCGCCTCGTATCTGCGGACAAATCAGGACCGACTAGACAGCAACAAGGAAGCTTGACCATCGGTTATGAATGGTCTGCCAGGTTTCGAAAACCGCGAACCCCTTCGACAAGCTCAGGGCAGGCTCTGGGGCACCCAGATTTTGCGATTCGTATCGCACAACTGACAACTGACAACTGCTCTACTGGCTCGGCGGGACGTATTCCTTCGGCTTCTCCGCGCCTTCGCCAAAGAAGTAGGCATCCATCTGCTGCACGATGAACTCCTGGTGCTCTTTCTTCCAGGGCTGCAGGCGGTACTCGTTGAGCAGCATCTTCATGTGCTCCTGCCATTGCTCCCAGGCCAGCTTGGAGACGTTGTTGTAGATCTTCTGCCCCAGTTCGTTGTCGAAGGGCGGCTCGTCGAGACCCTCGGCCTCGCGGCCCAGCTTTATGCAATGCACCATGTGCGCCATGTTTTCTCCGAAGAACGATTTTAGCGGAGGATCCCGCTCTTCGCCATTCGCTCTTCGCTTTTCGCCAGGCTACTCGCCCAGCCACGCGCCGTAGGGACGCAGGCGCTCGATGTGGTCGCAGATAATCTTGAACGCGCCGGTGAGCGGCACGGCGAGGATCAGCCCCATCGCGCCCCATAGCCATCCCCAGAACAGCAGCGCGATGGTCACCGCCAGCGGATTCAGCTGCAGGCGTTTGCCAAGGATCTTGGGATAGAGCACGTTCATCGCGACGAGGTGCAGGCCCATGACGATGGCGATCACCAGCAGCGCGACGCCGGCGGTGAGGTGTCCGAGGTCGGCGACCAGCGGCGGCACTAATGCCAGCAGCACGCCGAGGTACGGGATCAGGCTGAGAAAGCCGCTGATGACGCCGAGGAAGTAGAAGTACGGCAGGCCGATCAGACCGAATAGCGCGATGCTGCACACGCTGACGAAGACGCCGATGATGAAGTTGCCGACGATGAACGAGCGGATCATGCGCGCAATGAGGCCCAGCATGACGTAGGCGGAGTTGCGGTTCTCCATGCTGAAGAGCATCACCGTGGCCGAGCGCACGTGGTCCTGCCAGCTCAGCATGAAGAAGACGAGAAACGGAATGAACGTGAGCGCCAGCACCACCTCCGAGACGGAGTTGGCATTGCGGCTGAGCATGTCGGTCCAGCTGCTCGACTGCTTGACGGTGATGGCTTTCTTGTCGTCGGATTCGGGCAGCACCGTCTCGGTAGTCTTTTCGATTTGGTCGGCCTGCTCACGAATCTTCGCGCCCAGCGACTGGATGTGCGCCTTGTACTTCGGCACCTGCTGCATGAAGTCGACGGCGCGACTGTAGGAGACGTAGCTGGCAAAACCAAGTGCGCCGACCAGCAGGGCGACGGCCACCAGGGCGCCGACCGCACGCGGCACCTCGAAGCGCACCAGAAAATCGGCGACCGGGGCAAGAACGAACGCCAGCAGCACCGAGACCAGGATCACAACCAGCAGCAGCTTGGCGACATAGATCAGGCTGAGCACCGCCGCGCTGGCCAGAATCAGCAGCGCCGCGGTCTGCAGATGCACCATTCGCCGGCGCTCCAGCTCGGCCACGGTCGAGCGGTTGATCGACACCTGCGGGATGGGCGTCGCCCCTCCGGCTGCGTTGGCCTCTACATCAGGATCAGGCTCCCGCGGCATCGGCTCCGGATTGTCGAGAAGCTGTTCCGGCATATTTAGCAACTAGCCATTAGCAGTTAGCAATTAGCAAAGGCAAGCAGCAAACGGCAAATGCCGAGTGCTGCCTGGTGCCTATGGTACTCCCACCCCGGTAACAGAGTGGCTTTCGAACGCGGTATCCGGGTAGTACGGCGCTTCAGCGCCGCGTCACGCCGGCATTTCCCCTTTGTCGAGTTGGAAGCGGCTGCAACGCAGCGGATTCCAACTCCGAATCTTATATTCACAGCCGGCCGCGGGCCCTGAAGGCCGCACTACCCGCAAGGCCATGACGGGATCTGGGTACTCCCACCTGTCCGATTCCTGGCATGGTACTTTGGCTGTGCTGCGGATGCAAAGCTCATTTCCAGCTACGTTCACGGGGCGAATCCTGGCCATCGACTACGGCGCGCGCAAGGTCGGCCTGGCGGTCAGCGACGAGTTGCGGCTCACGGCGCAAGGACTGCCGACCTACTATCGCAGCAACAAGCGAGCCGACTCCGATCACCTGCGGCGGCTGATCCGGCAATACGGTGTGAGCGAAATCGTCGTGGGGCTGCCGCTGCGCATGAGCGGCGAGGAAGGCATCCAGGCGGAGAAGGTGCAGGCCTACGCGGAGGAACTGCGCGCCCGGTTCAAGCTGCCGGTGCATCTGTTCGACGAGCGGCTGACGTCGGTGGAGGCGAACCGCGTGCTGCGCGAGACCGAGATGAGCATCCAGCGCCGGGCCGAGGTCGTCGATCAGTTGTCCGCAGTGCTGATCCTGCAAGCGTATATGGAATATCGCAAAAGCTCCGGGGTAAGCTAAGCCGCGGGCGTGCATCACGCGAGCTGCGCAATTCATCTAAACTGGACAGAAGTTGGGTGGAGCACGCCTTTGCAGGCGTGCATTTCAGCATCTGGAGCAGGAACTGGCTTCAGCTGCTGAGGTAAGCTCGGGAAGATTACCTCGGCGGCACTAGCCAGACGTAACTTCAGGCGCCATCCTGCACGCCTGAAGGCGTACTCCACCCGGCTGAGATCCGGTCCAAGGTGCGATTTCTCTTCAAACTGATTGTTGTTCTCTTTCTGGCTTTCGCCCTCTGGTTCACCTGGGCGGCGCTGCTGCCGGTGAGGCCTCGTCAGACCACGTTTGTCCTGCTGCGTCCGGGCTGGACCACGCGGCACATCGCGCGCGAGTTGCAGCAGCAGGGCCTCATTCGCAGCTCGACGGCGTTTCTCCTCACCGACTATCTACGCGGGATTCGCATTCTGCGGGCCGGCGAGTACAAGTTCGATCAGCCGGCGAACGCCGTGGACATCCTGGGACGCCTCAGTCGCGGCGACGTTTACGCGCGCACCGTGGTCGTTCCCGAAGGCTACAACATGTTCGACATTGCCGCGGCGGTCGAGCAGGCGGGCTTGGGCTCGGCGTCAGATTTTTTGCTGGCGGCGAAGAGTGACTTGTTCCTGCTGCGCGATATCGATCCCAACGCGAAGTCGCTCGAAGGCTATCTCTTCCCCGACACCTATCAGTTCACCCGCATCGACAGCGCGCATGACATCGCGGCGGCCATGGTCCATCGCTTCCGCCAGCAGGCGCAGAACATCGGACTGCTGGGCCGCGCCGACACCCACCAGATCGTGACCATGGCTTCCATCGTGGAGAAGGAAACCGGCGCACCCGACGAGCGTCCGCTGGTGGCCAGCGTCTACTACAACCGGCTGAACCGGAATATGTTGCTGGGCGCCGATCCCAGCGTGATCTATGCGGCGCTGCTCGCCGGGCGCTATCGCGGGACCATCTACCAGTCGGACCTGCAATACGACTCGCCGTACAACACCTACAAGTATCCGGGACTGCCACCCGGGCCGATCGCCAATCCCGGTGTCGCGTCACTGCAGGCCGCCCTGCATCCGGCGCACACGGATTATTTGTATTTCGTCAGCGACAACAACGGGCATCACCGCTTCGCCCGCGACGCGCAAGAGCACGCCCGCAATGTGGCCATCTACAGGCACGCGCTGGCGGCAGGACAGTAGGCCTTACGCGTTCGCGGCCAAAGGTGTAGCTTTGGCTCCATGAACTCTGAGGTTCGCAAGATGAAACCGAAGATGTTTGAAAGCGGGGTAGGAACGCGGGGAGGGAGTGGGTCACGCTGCGTTATCTGCACGACCATGGACTACACGCATTTTGCCGGTGAGGATGATCGTCCGCTGGTCGAGCAGCAGGACAAGCTATGTCGTCCCACGAAGTTCCAGAGCATCTAGCGCACGAAATGTGAGCAACAAACAGAAAAACCTCCGCGCGACAAACGCGAGAGGCTCATCAGTGAGTGGCTTAGGTTGGTTGCGGGGGGTGGAGTTGAACTTTCCAGAAAAATTGAAAACACGTAAGTTATTGGTTTTATGATGTCTACGAAACGACAGAAACGCGCCTTCGGCAAATCGTTAGCACAAAATTAGCACAAAATTTCTGCGTTGCTTTCAGCGAGCGTTCCAGTAGGCGCCTTGTATAAGTCTGGCTGCCAAACCTCTTTCCCGTCACTCGCTCGAGACACAGCATGATAATCCCGTTTATCACGTAGGGCCGCGCAACGGCTTCAATCGACTGATCGTTGTACGTATCGCTCGTTTCTTGAAGGGCAATCGTTGTCGGCGGCAACGGTGAATCTGCACTTGTCACCTGTTCGACGTTTAGCCGACGAGGCAGCCGACGGAGGTTGGTTAAGTCCGGATTTGGCAATCGGAATTCGGCGAGTCAAGGCGCTTGGCAGACGAATTGGCAACTGGTTGAACATCGATCAAGCCCAGAAACTGCTGAGGACCGTTCCGTTGACGAGCCTACGCGGCAAGAGAGACGCGGCCATTATTGGATTATTGCTTGGCTGCGGCCTTCGCCGCTCAGAAGTTGTGGCCCTGCGGTTAGATCAATTGCAATCGAGGGGAAGTCACGGCGTGATCGTCGATTTGGTGGGAAAGGGCGGTCGGCAGCCAGACGCGCAGACAGCAGACTACCGCTGAGCGTTGTTTAGTCCGGCTTTCCTAAGTCACCGCATTTCACCAGATTCCACAAAGAGCTGGAATCTGGTTCGGGAGCAGGTTCTCGGCCCTAAGTGCTGTATGAGAGCCACTTAGGAATGTTCGACCTCCTGGTGCCCTGTTGAAAGCTGTTGAATTTGAGTGCGTGGTGCCCGAGGACATTCTTCAAGGAGAGAAGCGATGCCGGCACGAGCGTTACCGCATATCACTTCGACCGCAGATCGCGATGGGCAAGTGCGACCAGGTCCTTCGCGTCTGGCCGATGTCAGGCAGAGGCAGCCGCAAGGATGCGCTGTAGGCAGCAAAGGCAGGCGTTTCTTACATGACGCGGGAGCTGCGGCGAACGGGACAGTAAACGGTCTGAGGAGCTGAATTTAGTGATCGGAATGTAAGACCGTCGTGACCTCAAGATCTGGATTGGGTGATGGTGGATGGTGGTGGCTGGTGAGGCCTATCTAAAGAGATTGAGCGAACTAGTCTTTTGGATTGGGTGTCAGACCGGGCGAGGCAAGATGTGACTGATTTGTCCGGCCAAAGGACCTAAGTTGCATACAATAGCTCCATCAACTTGGGTTTAGTTTGTGACCTAAGGAGTAGATGGTCTTCAAAATGCTCAGATCAATCTCACATAGCCTAATCCTTACAGATTTGCGGTTTGAATCAGCTTGTAATTCTAACGACGGGAGGCTGTCCTCCTCTGTATTGGTTCGGATAGCTGGGGAATGGCGTAGCCAGAGGTGTTATGAGGTGCGCCAACATCACGTAAGAGCACGCGTACTAACCTGTTCAGTTGTTATTGAGAAAGGTAGCATATGGATCCGTTCAAAGAGTTCACACACGGCGGCACCCTTAATGTCGCCGAGATCTTGTTCAACACGAAATTCGACTATATGTTCCCGCTGCTGGCGGCGAATCCGGAGTGTACGCTGGCACCCGGAGCAACCACCCAAGGTGCACTCCTAGCGCTTGGCACGGCGATGGCAAGCGACGACCTTACCATGCCGCTCGACTCGACCATTCCCGCAGTCTTCACCTACCTGGGCCAGTTTATTGACCACAACATCACCGCGCAAACCGACCGTGAGATTGGAGTGAGCCGGATCGCTACTCCCGACGGCAACGTGATGGACATCACCCCGCTGCCCTCGACTGAAGTAGTCCAGAAGCTCGTCAACGGTCGCCGTCCGAAGCTGGACCTCAACCAGGTCTACGGCGACGGTCCCGGGCTGGGTACGAATGCTAGTCCGACCGAAGGCGACGAACTCTTCGATCTCACAACTTTGTTCTTCAAGGTGGTTTCCGATCCTCCCGGTTTCGATGTGCCGCGGCAGGATGACGGAACCGCCATCATCGCCGACATGCGCAACAACGAGAACCTCAACGTCAGCCAATTGCACTGCGCATTCTTGTTATTTCACAACAAGGTCGCCGCAGGGCTGCCGGCTGCACTCACCAAGGACCAGCGTTACATCCGGGCGCGCCAGCTCGTGCGCTGGGCGTACCAGTACATTGTGCTTAACGATTACCTGCCCAATGTCTGCGATCCGGTCGTGGTTAACGATATCGCCGCCAACGGCGTGCGCTATTACTCGCCCGATAACGACCTGCTATTCATGCCGCTGGAGTTTTCGGTCGCGGCGTTTCGCTTCGGGCACTCGATGATCCGTCCGCGGTATCAGATCAATGCCACCACCCAACTCGACCTGAAGACAATCCTCGCCGTTAGTGTTGCCGGCGGGATACTCGCCGGAGGGCCCCCGCCCGAAGGTCTTGGCAGCCGATATCATCGCCTGGCACAATTTCGCGAAGCTCGGGGGTGCCTACCCGGCTCCCCAGATGGCGCGCAAAATCGACCCCCTGATCTCGGCAGGGCTGGGGAACCTACCGGTATTCCTGCAAGGCTCCCAGATCCCGACGGGGGCGCTCCTGCAGCATCTCGCTCGGCGCAATCTACTGCGGGGCTTCCTGCTCTCCATTCCAACCGGTCAGGCCATGGCTGACGGGATGCAGACCCAGGCGCTCACGCCCGCTGAACTTCAGGGCGCGCCGGGCGCGATCCAAAATGCGGTCATCGGCGGCGGCTTCGACACCGCTACCCCGCTCTGGTTCTACATCCTGCGCGAGGCCGAAGTGCAGCAGAAGGGGAATCGTCTGGGTTCGGTCGGCAGCCGCATCGTCGCCGAGACATTGAGCGCCCTGGTCAGCCGCGATCGCGCCAGTTATCTCAACAACTTGCAGGATCCGGCGGTCAAGCCCAACGGCATCGACGTTGGTGGCGGAACGATCATTGCCACGATTGCGGATCTACTAAAGTTTGCAGGCGTGCCACTGTAGGAGCGATGTGAAGCTGAATTGGCTCACGATCGAAAACAGTTGGTGAATCTGGACTTCCTTGGGTCATTTCCGAATGGCGCAGGTCGGGTTTTGTAGATGCGGCGACGACGAGAGCATCAACACGCGCCACTACACGTCAATCAATGAAGCGCTGACCCAGGATTTCGCAAAAGACCCGCTCCTCTTTGAGCCGGGTACGAAGTTCAGCTACACCAGCTACGGGTACATCGTGCTCGGCTGCGTCATGGAGGGCGCGTCGGGCATAAGCTATACCACGTACATGCAGCAGAGCATCTTCGGGCCGGCTGGCATGACTTCGACCCGACTGGATGATGTCTTCGCAATCATCCCGCACCGCGCGCGTGGGTACAGTATCGACAAGGACGGCAGACTCCAAAACGCAATCTTGCTCGACATCAGCAACCAACCACCGGGCAGCGGTATCAACTCGACTGCCCGCGATCTTGGCCTGTTCATGGTGGCACTGTATGGCGGCAAGCTAGTCACGCCCGCGACTTGGAACCTGATGATCGCCCCGGCAAAGACGCGCGATGGCAAGCCGACAATCTACGGCTACGGCTGGTTCGTCGGCGGGCCCATCAGCAGTTACCACGGGTTCCGGGAGGTCGGCCACGGCGGCGATGTCCAGGGATTTGCAAGCGAGCTCTATGCGATACCGGAGAAGAAGTTCGCTGTCGTCGTCCTAAGCAATGGAGAGAAGGAGAACGCTTCGATCGAGAATATCGGCTTGGCGCGCAAAATCTACGACGTCGTGATCGCACATTAGCAGCGTCGAGTGCGAACCGCGTCAGGGCTCAACGACGCATCGGCGTTGTGCTGGCGTATCCACCGAGAGGTATGACGAGCAACTCGGAAAGTAATCCACCTGGACGAGCCCAACCCGTGTTGTTGAAGAACTCCGCCAGGTCGCGGCCACGACGACAGAACGCCCGACTATAAGGTCACGTGGATTTGTTTCTGAATCGCCGAAAATTTGGAAGTTAGGGCGGCGCAAAGCGCGAAACTTTCTTTCGCATTCTTTTGCCCTTGCTGCGCAGGCTATAATGGCGCGCACCGATGGCCCTTACCTCTGGCACGAAACTTGGTCCTTACGAAATATTGTCTCCGCTGGGTGCGGGCGGCATGGGCGAAGTGTATCGCGCGAAAGACACACGGCTCGACCGGACCGTAGCCATCAAAGTTCTGCCTTCGCATCTTGCCGCCGACGCCGAATCGAAACAACGCATGGAGCGGGAAGCGAAGGCCATTTCGACGCTGCAACACGCGCATATCTGCACGCTTCACGACATTGGCTCGCAGGATGGGACCGACTTCCTGGTTATGGAATATCTCGATGGCCAGACGCTCGCCGAGCGACTGGAGAAAGGGCCAGTGCCGCTGGACCAGGTCTTGAAGATTGGGACAGAAATAGCAGACGCGCTGGAAAAGGCGCATCAGCAAGGCATCGTCCATCGTGATCTGAAGCCGGCCAACATCATGCTGACCAAGGCCGGCGCCAAGCTGATGGACTTCGGCCTGGCGAAACCAAAGTTGTCGGTCGTGTCGCAGGCAATCGCCTCATTTACGCCTTCCACGCCGACGATGAATGTTCCTTCGCTCACCAAGGCTGCGACGCCGCTCACGCAGAAAGGTTCAATCGTCGGCACGTTTCAGTACATTGCTCCGGAAGTTTTGCAGGGAGCGGAAGCGGATGCGCGCAGCGACCTTTTCAGTTTCGGCTGCGTGCTCTACGAAATGGTTACCGGGCGACGCGCTTTCGAGGGCAAATCGCAACTCAGCGTATTCACCGCCATTCTGGAGAAAGATCCGGAGCCCATTAGCTCTGAGCAGCCGCTTGCTCCGCCCATGCTCGATCTGGTGGTTCGGGGATGCCTGGTCAAAGATCCCGCCGAGCGCACGCAGTCGGCACACGACATCGCCATGGAGTTGCGCTGGATCGCGTCGATTCGCACCACGCTGGGCGATGCCGAATCCTCTCGCACCCCAGCGCGGAGCCGAGTTCCGTGGTTCATAGCTGGTTGCCGCGGCAATTGTGGTTGGCATAGTTCGCGGGATTTTTGATTCACCGCTCTGCACCGTCCGCCCCCAGCATTCGTGCGGTTATTAATCCTCCGCCAGACACGCACTTTCGGCTGACCTCCGATCTCGCAGGGCCGCCTGTTCTTTCGCCTGATGGCGCCTATGTAGCGTTCAGCGCGATTGGTGTCGACGGCAAGACGTCGTTGTGGGTGCGCTCCATGAATGGCGCCGATGCGCGCTCCCTGCCCGACACGAGTGAAGCCATTTTTCCGTTCTGGTCGCCCGACAGTCGTTCGCTCGGCTTCTTTGCGAATGGCAACTTGAGGACCATCGAGCTTGAACGGGCAGCACGGCGCAGACGCTTTGTGATGCGCAACTCGGGCGCGGCGGCGCCTGGGCTCCCAATGGCACCATCGTATTCTCTCCCTCGCCCATCTCCGGATTGATGGAGATCAGCGCCACTGGCGGCCCGGCCAAGCCGCTCCTCAAACTGGATACTTCGTTGCACTCCTCACACCGCTGGCCGTTTTTTCTTCCTGATGGCAAGCACTTTCTCTACTTTGCCATGCATCACGACCCATCCAAGCTGTCCAACAACGCTGTCTATTATGCATCGCTCGACGGGCGCGAGAATCGTCTGCTCCTTCATTCTCAGACCAACGCGATCTATGCCGCAGGGTTCCTTCTGTTCAGCCGCGGCGATCAGTTGATAGCGCAGCGCTTCGACCCGGCCAAGGGTGAGTTGAGCGGCGAGCAGCAAACCGTTTCGACCGGTGTGTTGACCGATGTTTCGACCTGGCACACCAGCGCTTCCGCCAGCGACAACGGGCTGCTGGTCTTTGGCAGCGGCACTTCCGGCGGCGTTCAACTCGTGTGGATGGACCGCAGCGGAAAAGAGGTGGGCGTTGCGGCCGACAAACTGCAGAACCTGCAGTATGCCCGGCTGTCGCCTGAAGGAAATCGCGTTTCCCTCACCATCGATTCCGGCATGAATGATCTTTGGTCGCTCGATCTGGCGCGTGGCGTCCGTACACGGCTCACTTTTGGGCCGACCGGGAATACCTTTGCCGTCTGGTCTCCCGACGGCAAATGGATCGCGTATAGCTCGCTGCGCGCAACTGCCGGTGGGATCTACCGCAGGCGCTCTGACGGCACGGGGGCTGAAGAATTATTGGTTCCCAACGAAGGGATTGTTTTTGCTCCCACCGATTGGTCGCGCGATGGCAAGACTCTGTTTTATTCGCCGAATATTTTCACCCAGAAAGAGGATGGGATATGGGCTGTGTCCGTGGAGGGAGATCGAAAACCGCGCAAAGTCCTGGATCACGGAGCCAACGCGACCCTTTCGCCCGATGGTCGCTGGTTAGCGTATAACTCAAACGAATCAGGTCGAGTCGAAGTCTATGTGCAGGCCTACGGCGGCGGCCAAGGCAAATGGCAGGTCTCATCCAGTGGTGGACAAGTGCCGCAGTGGGGCGCAGACGGCAAAGAGCTTTTTTACTTCGACGCCAACCAATCGCTTCTCGCTGTCCCGGTCAAGGAAGCTGGCGGCGCGCTTGAATTCGGCGCCCCGCAAACCATCGTGAAGCAGTGGACGATTCTGACACTACCCTTCTACAGCGTCTCTCATGATGGCAAACGAGTCCTGATGGAACGGGTCACGCAGCAGGTCAACCTGCCAGTCACGGTCATTACCAACTTCACCGATGGCTTAAGAAATAATTAACAGCATAGTGTCAGGCAGCAACGCTTCCTTCTCGTCCAAGTGACTTAGCCTTTTGGGGACAGACTCCATGCCAGACCTGTATACACATGGGCGTTTCACGGTACCGATCTAGTGAAGCTTCCCAGAAGCCGACTTCTGAACCGAAATTACACCCAAATTGTCCGTTATCCGCTCGAAGTTGCGCATCGTAATGCGAGCGATCAGAATGTCTTTGGGTCTGAGACGGGGTAGCAATTCAAGTTGACAGAAGACCAACGTGTTGCGTCGTAGATTGCACCAACGAGGGTCATCGCGCAGGTTGTCGAAGCTCGGATCGGCTGCAGGATACACGATCACGGCGGTTCGCCCCTCCAGCGCTTTGCTAAGGCATTCGAAGGCAGCGTCTGGTTCCCCTATTTCCGTGTGAATGCCAGCCATACGGAATCTCATTCTGGGAGAGGCACCCTGTTCCTTCATCAGCTCGCGCAAGATCGCACGGGCGCGGTCTCGGTTTCCTGCAACCGCCTCTATTTTTGCAAGCGCTGCCTTCGTTTCCATGTTATCGGGACACTGGCTGGCAGTCGCCACCGCTTCCTCATAGTTGCCAATTCGGGCGTGGGCAAGTGCTAATGTGATATGGATCATCCAGAAGGAAGCGTCGATTTCAAGTGTCTGTTCCAAGTGTTCGATTGTGTCAGCGTATCTACGTGCGAACAGGTAGGTCATTCCCAAGTTGTAGCTTTTGAACAAAGTAAGCGGGGTCGTATCCACGGTTTTTCGCGCTGCAGCGATTGCCTCATCGAACCGGCATTGAGTTAAGCACCACTTGCTGTAAGCGTAATAGCCGGCAGCATTCTTGGTCCCAGTTCAATGGCACGAAGCGCTTCGTATTCCGCACCCGCGAAATCCCAGTCAACTACCATTCTCGTAAACGATAGAACCGCATGAGCATCGGCGACACTGTCGTCGATTTCCACCGCTTTGCGGGCAGCCGCTTGCGCCCGGGAAAACATCTCCGCCGGTGACGCATACTCAAACGTGCCCGCAATGGCGAACATGTATCCCAAATCAGCGTACGCATCGGCGTAGGTGGGGTCTGCATCGATCGCTTGCTGGATGCATCGGAACGACTTCTTCACCGCTTCCGGTGTCCACTTGTGCGCCCAGTACAAGGCTTTCGTGCGGAGCAGGTAGGCCTCGCGGCTATCCGTTCCCCATTTGCTCAGGTTCGCTTTTTCCGCGTCGGTAAGGCGGAAGTGCAGGTGGTTGGCGATTTCTTGACCGATCTCATCCTGGATGGTGAAGATGTCATCCAGTCTGCGGTCAAAAGTCTTGCCCCAGAGTTGCGCTTCTCGAACTGTATCGATCAGCTCCGCGCCAACAACCAAACTCTCTCCCTGCTGAAGGAAATGGCCGGTCAGGAGGAGCCGTACATCGGTGTTCCTCGGCCAACCGAGCGGGCTCGATCGCCGTCCTCTTGAAGCGGCAGGCCATCGAACGCGGTACGACCCGTAAACTGCCGATTTGCGACAGACGGTTGGTAATCGTCTCGGCAATTCCGTCGCTGAGATACTCCATCTCGGGATACGGATTCTCGAAAGGCAACACGGCTATCGAGTCGGCAAAGCCGCGCTCTGCGTTCCAGAACATTGGCGCTGCTGCCTTAGAAGGTCGAGGGCTTACCTGGTTGAGTTCGGGGTTCTGCAACGGAACGACCAACCGGTATCCGCGACGGGCAACCGTCTCAACATATTTCGGATCATCTGCAGAATCGTCCAGCGCCTGGCGCAAGCTCTTTATCGCCGTGTTGATACTGTGGTCGAATTCCACTACGGTGCCGTTGGGCCATAGCTGCTTGCGGATCTCGTCGCGGGTGACGAGTTCACCATCACGCTTGATTAGCATGACCAGAATTTGGAAGGGTTGTTCGCGCAAAAGGATAATGCGCTGCCGGTCGCGCAGTTCTCCCGCACGAAGATCCACTTCGAAGACTCCAAGGCGCACGCGATCTGGCAGCGTGTCTCTCATAAAAGCGGCTTGATTGTAGGTGGGAGCGCTTGGCGAAAGTTTGCAGCCACAGCCAGTTCCCCTTTCCCAGAGCCATCCCATGACGTTCACAGTCCCGTCATGGACTATCGCAAGGGTCCCGTATTGCGCTTCGGATGCTTCAAAACAAGCCGCTCTCTTAGCATTCTGTTTTAGTTGATCAGAGTTAGCCAGAAAAGGGGCTTGTCGGAAATTACTCCTGTGAAGTCGGCCAGTGTTTCCGAATGCTTTTCCCCTGGCCGTATAACGGCCATTCCGCTCTGTTGAAGAACTGGCCCGACCGCACACAAGGACGGTTTGCCGACTATATGTGCAACTGACTTAGCTCATCGTCGAAGGGATGCGAAAGCCTAACGCTGAGTTATAGTGGTTGACCACACAGGATGGATCAACGTTGAAAAACGCAAACATGATCTTGTTGAGCACCCTGCTCCTCAGCGCCGCCAACGTGATTGCGCAACGGTCTAACGATGGCCTCCAGCTCAATGTTCCGTATGTCTGTTCCAACGGGCAGACTTATGTCGTCCATCGCTGCGCGACCGGACCTAAAGGCGAGTTCTGTTACTACCAGGCCGAAGGACAATCGGAGCGCTACAACACTCGTGCTGCCGTCGCTTCTCAGATGCAGACGTGCAGATTGAAAGCTCCGGGCAGCGCTGCGACCGCCGCTCAGTCTTCGACTGCCCCGCCGCCTTCCGATCTGCAAGTCGACACGCCTTACGCGTGCCCGGGAGGATTGATCCTCACCGTGTTTGGGTGCCAAAGGCAACGAACTCAGGAGGCCTGCTTTGTCAGGGCGGAGCAGAATGGAAAATTTCTCACCCAGGTTCCGAAGCCCCGGGCCGAGATCGCGACCCAGCTCAAGGCGTGCAAGGCAGGCACTCCTTTCAGCCCTCCCTACATAGCGGAATTTCCCAGCGCCTATCGCGTGGTGCTAGGAATGAACATCGGCAACCCGGCGGAGAATGTGAAGCGCGCGATTGGCGCGTTTTATCAGTTGAGCGAGATCATCAAACTCCTGGCGGGACAGCGCGCTCCTACGCCCGACGAACAGAAGCTGCTGAACGATTACAGCAGGATCACCGCTGTACTTGCGCAAGGCGCCGCACAGAAATTTCCCAATGAGCATTTCGATCCGGCGGCGAATCCTTACCGCTACAGCCCCACCGATCCGAAGTTTGGCTTCGAAGGCATTCCAGTCTGGACGGGATTTCTCTCGCCCAGCATCCAGGCGCAGTACGCCCAAATTGTCGGAGGTGGCAATCCGCAGTATCAAGCCGCTGTCGCACAAGAGAGGCAAAAGGCCTTCCAGCAGGTACAAGCTGAGCTCCAGGCTGCACAGGCCGAACAGGCCGAGGCGAACATGCCGAAAGACCCTGGCCGCGTCGCGATGCGGCGATGCCTTGAGTCAGGCCACGAAACGGAGTGCCTGGGCGAAGGTTTGAAGGTGGGCATGAACGAGCTGACCGGCGGACTGACGGGCGAACTCGACAAAATGACGACACTGCCTCCGGGATTGCGGTTGAGCGGAAACTTTTCCGGTTCCGGGTTCGGCATCAGCTTCGATGACAATCGCGCGACCATTTTCTGCGGCTCGCTGGATCCGGTCGTGGCAATCTACAAGGTCGAACCCGGTCCTCAAGTGCGCGTCAAGGTACCCATCAGCCCACAACCACTCACCGTCACGCTAAGAGCTGATGGAAAGCTGGTTGGGCCCGGGCCCATTCAAATCGCAGGAGTAGTCCCAGTGGGTGGTAGAGGCAGCGGCGGCAGTGCCGGGACGCCCGCATCGGCCTACGACCTTCACTCGCCGACAACTACACAGGAGAAGCAGATCGATGCGGGCGAAACTCGGGAATACAGCCCCGACCAGGTGCATCGCAACGGCTCGGAGTACTCGGTAACGACGCAGACCGCCAGTTCGAGTTCGGACACAGATTGGGTAAGCCGCGCGCCGCTCGCCCCGTGGTCGCGAAAACCGAGCGTTGCAATGTTGCCACGCTCACGGGTACACCGGTGACGAAGATGTCCGCAGCTATCAACCAACTGACCGGCTCCTCTGCCCACAAGGGAGATACGATTCCGGTGGGGCTTCGCTTGTTCGGGACGTACGAGTCGGGGAATGGCTTGAACATCGACTTCGAAGGCGATCTGGCAACACTCGAATGCGGACGCGCCCGCTCGGCTGAGTCGTATCTCGTCGAGAACAGCGCGGGCCGTATCACGATACAAGTGAAGAACGAGGCTGTGCCGTTGTCGCTGACCCTTCAGCCGGATGGGACACTCACCGGCTCGGGCAGCGTCGATGTCGCCGGGAGGATCCTGACGGGCACCCAGGGAGACCAGA
>CAVVDN010000009.1:0-224394 GCA_963747045.1 uncultured Acidobacteriaceae bacterium
ATGCCACTCATTATGTCTTCCGGTCCAATGAGGCCGACGTCATCCGCGAAATGAAGGCTTTCTATCGCCACAATCCCAGCGAACTAGAGCAGGTAGCTCTGCCAAGCGCGTTTCTCGTCAATGAAACGACCGCCAGAACCGTGAGCAAACCGCAGCCGGTCGCCCGCGAACAGGCGTTGAAACGTCTCCCGAACAACCGCGCTGCGCTGATCCTGTCTTTCGGAGCAACAGCCGAAAACGCATACAAACGATGAAAAAAAGGGATTGCGCGGCCTGCACCGCAGTCCCAGAATTCCCGCAGTTGTTTGGCTGTTTGGCAAGCGGCAACCAACCGCAGGAGAACGGAAGTACGGCAGACGCGACGAAACCGAAGCCTTCTCCCCACCCTTTCGCCAAAAGACGGCGAAAGGATGGGGCATCCACCAACCGCAGGAGCGCCGCACTTCCCACCTACCTTGTGCCGCTGGCCTCGGCGACTGTCCGAATCCCACAAACGGCGAAACCGCAGTTGCAACGTGCATCCTGTTCCGCTGGCCTTCGGGCCGGAACGGTAGCGATGCCTGCGCTGCGCTCGCCGCGCGTGTCGAGCGAACGGTCGGGCTAAGGCTTTCACCAGTCGCACTCCCACCCCATCACGTGCAAATGCGGCGCGTGCTGGGGGTCCCGGAAGTCGCGGCGACTGCGGGCTGCGGCCATATCCGGCGGGCTGTACCTTCCCAAATCGCGTAGCAGGTGCCGGTAATCCTGCGAACTCTAGCCTGAGGAACGGCTAGTCGGGACAACTCAATCCCGGCACTCTCGGAGCGCGGCAATCGCCACGATACGGCGCGTAAATCAGGGCTAAAGCGCGCACTCTAGATGAACCTGATCGGCATGACTGAAGTCATGCCCTGATACAGGGCCAAATTGCTGTTGGTATGCGAGCCTGAGGGCGGAGTAAATGTTGGAGCGGGCGGAAGCCCTGGGTATCGGTGGTATTGAAATTTTCGAGGCCCTTCAGCGGCGGCGCTCTTCGAAACGTCTCGCTGACTGAACAGGCCGCTGAAACAGTCGCGCGGCGGCGATTGTGCCGTCGGCTGAAGCCGACTCAGCCACTCAAGTAAACGACTTGGACGCTGGCCTAAAGGCCAGCTCTTACCCGAAACAGCCCAGCGGTAGAGTTTTTCAGCGGCCTGTGTAGCCGAACGAACCGTCAGCCGTCCCACCGAGACAGATTCGGATTCGTGTATCGATTCGGAT
Source organism: uncultured Acidobacteriaceae bacterium (assembly GCA_963747045.1). GTDB lineage: Bacteria > Acidobacteriota > Terriglobia > Terriglobales > Acidobacteriaceae > Bog-257. Next base: position 1,240 of record CAVVDN010000009.1, read on the forward strand.
TGGTGCGGCTAAGCCGATATTCAGGTTCACAAGCGCTCGCGCACGGCGGGCGCGGCGGCGACCCGTGCGATCGAGCCTTGCGATGCCATTGTGCAAGGTGTATTGTACGGCGCGAGCCATCATGCATTGTAGCGGGCGATTTCGCCGGACTGAGCAGCCAGGAATACTTGTGGCCACCTTGGCCGTCCTGCTGCTATGCCCCTCGACCGCTTTGTTCGCGCAGTATTACGGAATCGCACCAACGCCTCGCGATCAGACCGAGGCCGACAGGATGCGCACCGAGGTTGAGAACGAGCCGATCCCACAAGATCCCGGCCTGGTCTACGACGCTTCGAAAGAGGCCCGGGCCAGCAGCGAGTACTATCGCAGCATCCAACATGCCATCCCCGACCAACTGCAACGGCTGGAAGAGAACAAGAAGAAATTCCACGAGCAAGTGACGGTCCTTCGCGGCCTGGCGAAAAATCCGAAGGAGTGTGCGAAGAAAGAAACTTTCGACAATATTGGCGGCGCGCTTAGAAACTTCTACGGCTTACTCACTCCGGTCAGCGATCAAAGCTCCTACGATCTGGTTGTTTTTCCCAAAACGCGTGAAGAAATCGATCGGCTCTATAACATTGCGGGTCCGGCCCAAGTCTGCCAGGAGTTGGGCGGCAGCGCGAATGCAATTGCGCTGGATACGATCTTCGACACGGAGAACGATGGCATCCAAAAAAAGCTCAATGACCGCAAGAGCTATGACTTAGCCCTGCAGAGCGCGTGGGACGCGCGAATGGCGAAGTTGAATCAAAGTCTCACCCAGCAGAAACAGGCCTTCGACATTCTGCGAGCGCTACCTTGGGTCGTCGTCTTACTTTGTCTTTTCAGCCTATTTGTGCTGTTGTCGGTTCGGTTTTTCAGTCCGGCCATACAAATGGAGTTGGTGGGCTCAGGACAGATCGTACAATTCCCGACGGTCATGGCCTTACTGGTTGTGGTGGTGGCGCTGGGTTTGCCTGGAATTCTGAAGGAGAACACCTTGGCGGCCCTGCTGGGAGGTATAGGGGGCTATGTGTTGTCGCAAGGGGTGGGACGCGCTGCTGCCCGGGAAGGCGAACGGCGAGGCCGTCAGGCCGCCACTGGAGGCGCGGTCAGCACGATCGACTCGCTTCTGGTTTCTCCCGCAAACTCGTCTGTGGCGGTCGGTGCCAGCCAAACGTTTTCAGCCGTCGGAACCTCGCCCGAAGGGAACACGAGTGATGTCAGCACTTTGGTTTCCTGGAGTACCTCGGACGACACGATCGCTAAGCTTGTCGATTCCAGTGGGCCCCAGGCCGTGGTTTCCGGAGTTGCGAAAGGCAAAGCGGTGGTAACGGCGAGCCTCAATGGAGTAACCGGCAAAGCCAACATTGTTGTTAGCTGATAGGAAGGGCCAGGCATTCCCGCCGAGACGCCGACAACGCCTGCAAGGCGAGATGAGCATTGCCGAAGCGGCTGCGCCTTCTGGGAGTGACGCGGGCCCATCTGTCGCGGATTCTGAACGGGCGCGCCGGAGTATCCGCGCCGAGGTCGCTGCGGCTTGCAGCAGCCCTCGGTACCTCGCCTGAGTTCTGGCTGAAGATGCAACATGAGCCGTGGCACGCTCAGCAAGCGCGATGTCCGAAGATCCGGCGCTTCCCGCATCGGTAGTCGGCATTCGGCCGTGGCAGCCCATTTTCAGCGCGTGTCACCTGAACCCCAGACAAACCTACAACGACGAGTGCTGAGTGCCGGATGCCCAATGCCGATCCGGTGCTACCATTTTTTCCTATCGACCGTCGCTAGTGCTGTGTGGAAAGTGCGCCATGGGCCACTCCTCAAGCCGTTTTCGTTGCCCCTGCCTGCTTGTGCTGCTCGCTGCCTTCGTCGTTCCCGCCATCGCCGGCGACGCTCACTGGATCGAAGTACATTCCGACCACTTCACCGTCATCACCGACGCCGGTGAAAAAGACGGGCGGCACGTTATCGATCGCTTCGAGCAAATGCGCACCGCCTTCGGCCTGCTCTTCGGGCGCGACAAAATCAATCAACCGGTGCCGCTGGAGATTGTCGCCTTCCGTAACGGCGGCGAGCTGCGGCAGTACAGCCCGGTGTTTCACGGCCAGATTGTCGAGCTGGCGGGTTTTTTTCAGCGCGGCGACGACAAAGACTTCATCGCCGTGGACATCGGCCGTGAGGGAAGCTGGCAGACCGTCTTCCACGAGTACGCCCACGTTTTGCTCAACTCGAATTTTCCGCCCACCGCGCCGTGGTTTGACGAGGGCTTCGCGGAGTACTTGTCCTCCATGAAGGTCACAGCCAGCAGCATCGTGGTGGGAGAGACCATTCCCGACGCTGCGTTCCTGCTGCGGGGCAATACGCTGCGATTGCTGGAGCTCCTCCAGTTGCAGCGTCACTCCGAGACCTACAACGTCAGCGGCTCGCGCCGGGAGATGTTCTACGTCGAGTCGTGGCTGGTGGTGCACTACCTCTTCGACAACAGCCGTATCCCGCAAGCCTCGAAGTACTTTCAGCTGACCAACGACGAAAAGGTGCCGGTACCGCAGGCGGTGCAAAGCGCCTTCGGAGTCTCCGTTGCCGAGCTCGAGAAGCAGATACTCGGCTACCTGCGCGGCGGCAAGGTCAAGGTCGCAAGCTATACCGGCAAGGAGAAGTTTTCTTTTACCTATACCGCTACCGCCCGGCCGCTCACTGCGCTGCAGACCCGCACGGAGCTGGCCGACCTTCACCTGCATTCACAGGATCACGTCGCGCTGGCGATCAAAGAATTCGAATCGGTGCTGCAGGCCGATCCCGACCAGGTAGGGGCGCAGCGTGGGCTGGGCTACGCCTACTTGCGAAGCCGCAATATGGAGCAAGCCAGCCAACACTTCCGCGCGGCCGCAAAGCTGGGATCGAAGGATGCGCGCGTGTACTACTATTCCGCGTTTCTGTTGCAGCAGGGCGATCCCGGTGCGATGACCTCGCCGGAGCTTATGCAGGATTTGCGCCGCGCAATCGAACTGGATTCGCAATACGCCGACGCTTACGCCATGCTGGGCGAGGCGCTGGTAAGCTCCGGTAAAGGCGCCGAGGGTGAGCAATCCTTGCGGCACGCGATGGAGCTTTCGCCGCGCAACGAGATGTATCGCCTGAATTTTGCCTTGGCGCTGATGAACCTGCAAAAAGTGGACGATGCGGAGACCCTGCTGAATTCGGTAGCCAACAGTGCCGATCCCGTGGCGGCGGCGAGCGCAAGGATGGCGCTGGCAAAGATCGCCGAATATCGCACGCAGCGGGCGCATCCGGATGAGAGCGATGACGCCAGTCCGGGTTACGTCGCCAGCAACGACGCTGCTCCACCGGAGCCGGAGCCCACGCCGGTTACAAACGCACCGGGGGCGCAGTATCTGCAAGGCACGCTGGTATCAGTAGACTGCTCGTCGCCTCCTGCGGCCGTGCTGACCATAACGGCGGCAGGGCAGACCTGGAAGATGACGGTCGCGAACGCGGAGCACGCCATCATCATCGGCGCGGATAAGTTCTCCTGCTCCTGGAGCAAGCAGAAAGTTGGATTGAACTATCGCCCGACGGGAAGCGGCGAAGGCACAGTGGTTTCGCTGGAGATTCAGTAGGCTGCGTGGATCGACTTACTTCGAGGAGTTGGTGAACTTGCGCATGTGGATTTCGGCGCCGTTCTTCTCGAAACGCACCTCGTCCATGAGCTGGTTAATAAGGTAGATGCCGCGGCCGTGGTTGGAATAGACGTTCTCGCCGTTGCACGGATCGGGAACGCGGAAGGGGTCGAAGCCGGAGCCGGGGTCGCGGACGATGATGAGCATGCCGCGCTCGTCGTCGCATCCGACGCAGCACTGGACTTTCTTGCTGCGATCGTTCTTGCAGCCGTGGACGATGGCGTTGGCGAGGGCTTCCCGCAGGGCGGTCTCGATCTCAAACTCTTTGCCGGCAGCGCATTCCAAGCCGCGCGCCATCTCCATAATCCCTTCCACCACCGGACTGATGGCGGTGGGATCGGCGTTGAGCGTGACCTCAATGCGTATCATCTGCGTGCGAGCCGCGCAACTCTTTGCGACGGGCACTGGTCCCGGCAAGTCTCCAAAGAGAGTGGCGTGCGGCTACTCTGGCAGAAAAGCCTACTCTGGTCAAGCGGGAAAGCACCAAGGGCCCGCGGCATCTGGCTCTTTCGGGCCACTTAGGTGGCGATTGCCGGGTGCCATGCAGCAGACTGCCATAATCGCTTAGAATCGCGTCAATCTCACGATTTCGGTAGACTAAAGTCCACGCCAGCGCCCCGGGCTGGCATCGGTATGAAGAAACCCTTGCTGCTCCTGCTGCTCCTGTCGAGCTTGATGCCTCCGGTGCTGGCGGACGAGATCAAAGTCGCCGCCGCCGCTGACCTGAACTACGCGATGAAGGATCTGGCGGCGCGCTTCGAGCAGAAAACCGGCAACACGGTTGCGCTTTCGTTCGGAGCGTCGGGCAATTTCTATTCGCAGATCCAGAACGGCGCGCCCTTCGACCTTTTCTTCTCGGCCGACGCGGCGTATCCGCGCAAGCTCGCTGACAGTGGCTCGCTCGACCGGACGTCGCTCAGCACGTACGCCGTTGGACATCTGGTGCTGTGGGTGCCGAAGGCGTCCGCGCTCGATCCCGAGAAGCTGAAGATGGACCTGCTGCTGCAACCTTCGGTGCAGAAGATCGCGATCGCCAATCCCGAACACGCGCCGTATGGGCGTGCTGCCATGGCTGCGCTGGATCACTACGGCTTGAAGGATAAGGTTGCCGGCAAGCTGGTGCTGGGGGAGAACATCAGCCAGACGGCGCAGTTCGTCGAGTCGGGGAACGCGCAGGCCGGGCTCATCGCGCTGTCGCTGGCGGCGTCGCCGGCGATGAAAGATGCGGGCAAATATTGGCCGTTGCCCGCGGACGCCTATCCCGAGATGCAACAGGTGGCCGGCATCGTGAGCAACTCGAAGCACAAAGCGACGGCGCAGGCGTTCCTCGAGTACGTTTTGTCGTCGGAAGGCGCGGCCGTGCTCCGGCAATACGGCTTTGATGCGCCCGCGCACCCATGATTCTGGAAGCACTCACGCTGACGCTGCGGCTGGCGGTGATTGTCTCGCTGCTGCTGCTCGTGCTCGGAATTCCGCTCTCCTATTGGCTGGCCTTCTCGCCGCGGCGCTGGAAGTTCTTCGTTGAGGCCCTGGTCTCGCTGCCGATTGTGCTGCCGCCGACGGTGCTGGGATTTTATCTGCTGGTCGCGCTCGGCCCGCTGAGTCCGCTAGGGCGCTGGTATCAGACGCTCACCGGCCACACGCTCGCGTTCACCTTCGAGGGCCTGGTGATTGGCTCCGTGCTGTACAGCTTGCCGTTTGCGGTGCAGCCAATGGCGACATCGTTCGCCGCAGTCGATCGACGGCTGCTGCAAGCGTCGTCGCTGCTCGGCGCTTCGCGCTGGCGAACCTTCTGGCACATCCTTCTGCCGCTGGGACTGCCGGGTGTGCTGACCGGGTTCGTGCTCAGCTTCGCGCATACGCTGGGCGAGTTCGGCGTAGTGCTGATGATCGGCGGCAACATTCCCGGCGCGACACGCACCATCTCCATCCTCATCTTCGACCAGGTCGAGGCACTCGACTACGCCGCGGCAAATCGCACGGCGCTGCTGCTGCTGGTTCTCTGCTTCGCGCTGCTGGCACTGCTTTATGGGATGCGACGGCGCGCCGCGTGGAACCTGTGGGAGTGGCGATGAGCGCAGCCGAGACATCACGACCGGGCGAGACGCTGCGTGTGCAGGTGCGCAAGCGTTTCGCCAACGGCAGTCCGGCGTTCGCGCTGGATGTTGAGTTCACGGTCTCTCCGGGATTCACAATTCTCTTTGGCGCGTCGGGCGCCGGCAAGACAACGCTGCTCGACTGCATCGCGGGACTGCAAACTCCCGAGGCGGGCCGAATCGCAGTTGGCAACAATGTTTTGTTTGACGCCGGCACGCGCGTCAATTTGCCGCCCAACCGCCGCTCCGTGGGATATCTGCTGCAATCGCTCGCGCTGTTTCCGCACATGACAGTACGGCAGAACGTGCAATACGGTTTGGACGGGCTGGCGAGCGCCGAACGTGAGTCACGCTGTCGCGAAATCCTGGAGTCGTTTCATATCGGTGAGCTTGCCGCGCGTCATCCCGCAGAACTCTCCGGCGGAGAACGTCAGCGGGCTGCCCTCGCGCGAACTCTTGTCCTGCGCCCGCGTGCGCTTCTGCTGGACGAACCGCTGACGGCGCTGGACGCGCGCGTGAAGTCGCAGATCGTCGACGATCTGCGTTCGTGGAACGAGCGTCACCGCATCCCCATCCTTTATGTGACGCACCAGCGCGAGGAGATCTTTGCGTTCGGCGAGCGGGTGATTGCGATCAGCGCGGGGAAGATTGTGGCGCAAGGCACGCCGCACGAGGTGATGCATCGTCCCGAACTGGAGACTGTAGCGCAACTTGCTGGCTTCGAGAACGTCTTCTCATGCGAGTTCGTCGCCGAGCATCCCGAACAGGGAACGATGACGGTGCGCGTCGCAGATAGTCGTCTTGACCTCGAAGTGCCGCTGTCGCGGATCGACCGCTCGCAGCCGTTGCGCGTCGGCATTCGCGCCGGAGATATTCTGCTGGCATCGTCGGCGCCAACGGGATTGAGCGCGCGCAACGTATTTCAAAGCACGATCGATTCTCTCGAGCAGCGCGACGTAATGGTGATCGCTCGCGTCAATTGCGGTAGAGCGAGCTTCGAAGTGCATATCACTCCGGCGGCGCGGGAATCGCTGCGGCTGCGGGAAGGCAGCGATGTGTGGGTCGTGGTGAAAACATACTCGCTGCAAGTGCTTCAAAGCAGTGGTTAGGAGTCAGGGGTCAGGTCAGGGGTCAGAGGCTAGAGATGAGTCGCGAAAGGACTTTTAGGGTGGAGCAGTCTTGCGACGAGCTGCTGAAAAGTTCGCTCGTTTGGAGAACATGAGTTAGGGCACGCCGTCAGACGTGCCGATAAGGCCGTTATTTTTGCCAGCCCGAGCGGCCTTAGGGCCACGACATCGGTCGCCGACTAAAGTCGGCTCTATACCCTAAATCATTAAAGATTCATTGGCCCGACTGAAGTCGTGCCCTGACTCATGTCCTCCGAAGTCGGAGTCTCTTAACAGTCGGTGAAGTCGTCCATTGAACAAGGTTTCGCCGAATGCGGAGGCTTCCGCGGCTTCCTTGAGACGTGCTCCACGCGAAGAAACCCCTGATCCCTGATCCCTGACCCCTGATCCACTGCCTTGTTCGCCCCTCACATGCTCCCGTGACACCGCTCACTGCGTCTCCGTTCGTAAAGCCCATACTGGAGATGTGCGCGGCTGCCCTCTGCCGGAACGGAAAAAATTCGGCGACAGCGGAGGCAAAACCACCGGCATTTGAGGGGGACAGCTCGTCGCTGTGAGGTGAGCTATGGCGACCGTCATCGAACCGAACACTTCGGAAGAACCCAAACCACAGGCCGAGACCCCCATGCCGGCGGAGCGCGAGCTCTTCGCCGCCGAAATCGAGATGGAGAGAAAGAGCTCGAACCTCTTTCCCATCCTCTTTATTGCCGCTCTGGTCATCGTCGTCGGCGGCACCATTTATTACTTCGTGAAGGGCGCGAAGGATGTTCTGACCGCTCCGGTGGCGACCACTACCATTAGCCAGATCCTGACCACGCAAGGCCCTGCGACCGTGCAGTTCAGCACCGGAAGCGTACAGAAGCCGCTCGATCCGCAGTACACGCTTCTGTCCAAGGCCGGCATCGTCATCGTCAACAACCCGGCGAAGGCGGCCAATGCAACGGTGAGCATAACCGGGCCGGGCGAGACGGTGCTCAGCGGCATCGACGGCGTGAACAAAGAGAAGACCATTACCGGATCGACCAAGTATCTCGTGCCCTTGGCCCAGCGCAAGCTGGTCTCCGTCGACAAGGTGACCATGCTGAAGCCGCACCTGGCGCAGGTGGAATATACCTGGCAGTGGAAGCCGAACCGGCTGGGACAGGAGTTCGATGCGTCCGGCTCGCTGGTCAAAAGCTTCAGCACCTGGGACCGTGCGACGCTGATCAAGTCCTATGGCGTCGATTTCTATACTGCCGCCCCGACCAAGGCGAGCATCGTTTTGAGTGAAGGCGACAACGGCACCTGGAAGCCCTACACCGAGTAGATATTCAGCCAGGACCGCCTCCGCGAACGCGGGAGGAGCGCGATGCTCCTCCCGTTTTGTTTTGGGGTAACGCAGGCCTGAAGGCCCACACTACCGTGCCCTACCTCACAAACCGCAGCCACAACAATCCCACGGCCAGCGTCAGCACCGTCACCGGCACACCGATCTTCATGTACTCGAGGAAGCCGATGTGCGCCTCGTTGCGCGCCTTCTCGACCACGATAATGTTGGCCACCGAGCCGGTGATGGTGAGATTGCCCGCAAGGGTGCTGCTCATGGCGAGCATCAGCCAGGCGCTGTGAGGGTTGGAAAATTGCGGGATGAGTCCCTTCAGCAGCATCACCGCGGGCACGTTGCTCACGACGTTCGAGAGCAATGTGACCACCACGGTGAAGATACCGACGTTATGCAGGTTCAGGCGTTCCGCCGCGCCCAGCAGTTCGCCGCTGATGCCGGCCTGCTCCGCTCCGCCAATAATGAGAAACAATCCGAGAAAGAGCACGAGCAGAGACCAATCGATGTCGCCGTAGACGGCTTTGGGGGAGCGATGCCGCTGGATCAGCACGAGCGCGCCTCCGATGGCGGCCACCAGTGCGGGCGGAAATCCCAAGAGGAAGCCAATCAGCACGCCGACGCTGACGATGAGAGGCCATGCAGGATGAATCTGAGGCTCCGTGGCTGTCGCCTGCTCCGGCACCGGGGTCGCGAGCGTAGCTTCGCTGCCGTTGCTGTTTCGAAGATGAATCCAGTGGAGGACTGCCCAATCGAGGAAGAGGCCAATCAGGGCAACCGGTCCGAGGCGAAAGAGAAATTCGCGGTAAGCGATGCCGGAGATCGAGCCGATGAGAATGTTCTGCGGATTGCCGGTGATGGTCGCGGTACTGCCGATGTTGGAGGCCGTTGCCAGCGCCAGCAGGTACGGCAGCGGCCGCACTCGCATCCGCCTGCATACGCCCAGAATCAGCGGCGCCATCACCAGGCAGACAATGTCGTTGACCAGGAAAGCCGAGAGAATTCCGCTGATGAAGATCACGCCGGGAAGCAGACGGGCCGGCCCGAGGTGCTCAATCGCCAGGCGTGTAATCCACTCAAAGAAACCGGACAAATGCAGGCTGGCGGCGAGCAGCATCATGGAAAACAGCAGCACCAGGGTGACGAAGTCGATGCTGGCGAGCGCTTCTTTCGGCCCCAGCACACCAAAGGCAAACATCGACACCGCGCCGATGACCGCCATGGCCGGGCGATCAATCTTCGTGCCCGGCAGCCGGCCCAGGGCGAACACCAGATAGCTGGCGAGAAAAATAATCCAGGCAATCAGGATGTGCGCGTGAGACAGCGTGTGGTGGAGAGCGGAGTTTAGCATTTAGCATTTAGCCGTTAGCACTCAGCATTTAGCACTTAGTCAAGCCCTTGTCGCTCCTTGACGTGCGGTCATGAACTCGATGCGCAACGCGAACCCGTGTCGATCGCCGGATCCATGCAGAGAAAGCAGGAGTACCAAACTAAGTGCTAAATGCTAACTGCTAACTGCCTTCTGAGATGCGCCTATTTCGATTCTGCTTTAGCATTACTGGTTACTTTGCGAGGACCGTCGATGCAACGTCTCTTTCTCCTGTTTTGCCTTTTGATGCTCGCCGTCGCGGGAGCATTTGCTCAAAGCCACAGTTCCGCACCTGCCGCCGATCAGCCGAAGCCGATGGTCAGCTTCGACGGCGACGCGATGGACAAGTCCGTCGATCCCTGCAACGACTTCTATCAGTACGCGTGCGGTAACTGGGTCAAGAACAACCCCATCCCCGCGGACCAGCCATCGTGGGGGCGCTTCAATGAACTGCACGAGCACAATCAACTGGTGCTGCGCGGCATTCTGGACAAGTATTCGCCCAACGATCCCAAGCGCAGCTCCAACGAGCAGAAGATTGGCGATTACTACTCTTCCTGCATGGATGAGGCCGGCATCAACGCCAAAGGCCTCGCGGCGCTGAAGCCGGTGCTCGACCGCATCGACGCGCTGAAGGACAAGTCGCAGCTTCCGGCGCTGATGGGATATCTGCACAGCAGCGGCGTGCATGCGCTGTTCGACTTCGGCTCCGAGCCCGACGCGAAGGACTCGAAGATGGAGATTGCCGGCACCGATCAGGGCGGACTCGGCCTGCCCGACCGCGACTACTACCTGAAGACCGATGCCAAGTCGGTCGAGTTGCGCAACGCCTACGTCGGCCACATGACAAAGATGTTTGGGCTGATGGGCGAGGCCCCGAGCAAATCCGCCTCCGACGCCAAGAGCGTGCTGAACTTCGAGACCGAGCTGGCCAAGGCGTCGATGGACCGCGTTGAACGCCGCGATCCCAACAAGGTCTATCACAAGATGACGACCGCGCAACTCCAGGAGCTGAGCCCGAACTTCGAGTGGAAGGATTACTTCGCCAACATCGACACGCCCAGCTTCAGCAGCCTCGACGTGTCCGAGCCGGACTTCGTCAAGGGCATGAACCAGCTCGTCCGAACGGCCAGCCTGGATGACATCAAGACCTATCTGCGTTGGCACGCGGTGCACGCCGGCGCGCAGCTTCTGCCCACGCCGTTCGTCGAGGAAAACTTCGCATTCTTCGGCAAGACAATGACGGGCGCCAAGGAGCTGCGTCCGCGCTGGAAGCGCTGCGTGCAATTCACGAATGCCGATCTCGGCGAAGCGCTGGGACAATCGTATGTGGCCGAGGTATTCCCGCCTGAGAGCAAAGCCGCGGCGCTGAAGATGGTGCACGAAGTCGAAGCCGCGCTCAAGTCCGACATCAGCGAGCTGTCGTGGATGACGCCGGAGACAAAGAAACAAGCGCTGGAGAAGCTGGCCAAGGTCGAGAACAAAATCGGCTATCCAGACAAGTGGCGCGACTACAGCAAGCTGAACATCGTGCGCGGCGACGCGCTGGGCAATTCGCTGCGCGCCAACGAATTCGAGTTCAACCGCCAGTTGCAGAAGATCGGCAAGCCGGTCGACCGCCAGGAGTGGGGCATGACGCCGCCGACGGTCAACGCCTATTACAGTGACCTGGAGAACAACATCAACTTCCCGGCGGGAATTCTGCAGCCGCCGTTTTACGATCCCAAGATCGACGACGCGGTGAACCTCGGCGCGATTGGCGCGGTCATTGGGCATGAGCTGACGCACGGCTTCGACGACGCGGGCAGCCAGTTCGATGCTGACGGCAATCTGCACAACTGGTGGACCCGAAGGACCGCGAGCAGTTCGATAAACTCGAGTCCTGCTTCGTGAACGAGTACGACCAGTTCGTGGCCGTCGACGACGTGCACGAACGCGGCAAACTGACACTGGGCGAGAACACCGCCGACAACGGCGGCCTGCGCATCGCGCATATGGCGCTCCTCGACATATTGACGAGCAGCCCGCAGAAGCCGATCGACGGTTTCACACCGGAGCAGCGATTCTTCGTGGGCTGGGGCCAGATTTGGTGCGAGAGCGAGCGTCCGGAATACTCGCGGCTCATGGCGCAGACCAACGAGCACGCGCTGGGCAGGTTCCGCGTCAACGGCGTGGTCAGCAACATGCCGGAGTTCGAGAAGGCGTTCAGCTGCAAGGCCGGCGCGCCCATGGTGCGCAAGCCCGTGTGCAGGTCGTGGTAAAGAAGCAGGGGCCAGGGGTTAGGGATCAGGGGTCAGGAAACGGTCGCGGCAGAGATTGGGTGGCGTTCTTGGTATTGCCGTCCACACATTAAACCCGACCTGAGTCCAGTGCCTGACCCCTGATCCCTGGGTCCCAGGTCCCTGGTCCCTGCTTTCCCGCATCTTTATCGACACTATCCCCTGACCACTGGCCACTGAATGGGTTATAGTGTTTTGTTGGCCCCGTGAAACCCCTCCATCGCTACTGCCATCGGACACTCCTCGCGTTGCTACTGCTTTGGCTCGCGCTGTTTGCGCGGCATGCAAGCGCCAGAGCCTGGCGCATCACGAGTACATGTATGTCTCGGCGCCGGAGACCAGCCTGCGCGATCGCGTGGCCATGCTGTACAACAAGATGGGCACGGTGCATAACGGTGATCGCGTCGAGGTGCTGGAGAAGCAGCGGCGATTTGTTCGCGTGCGCACCGACGGCGGCCAGGAAGGCTGGATCGAGGAACGCAGCCTGGTGCCGCAGGACGATCTACGACGGCTTCCAGAAGCTGGCGTCCGACAACGCCAACACTCCGATCCAGGCCACGGGAACAACGCGCGCCGAGCTCAACATGCACGTGAGCCCTCGCGCGATGCCGATCACCTTTATCAGCTCAAGGATGGCGAAAAGGTAGATGTGCTGAGGCGCGCGACGGCAGAGAAGAATCCGGCGAAGCCTAAGCCTGCGCCTTCAACAACGCCCAGACGAAGGAAGCAAATCGAAGACGGCGCCCCCGCTGCTAAGGCTGGAACGGCTGCCCCGTCGACGCCAGCAACAAAGCCAACGTGCCTCCGGCTCCGGCAACGCAGAGTTCTTCGCTGTCGACTCCACCATCCGCAGCCGGCGGGCGGGCGCAACTCCCACCAACAAAGAGCAACCGCCTCCGCCGAAGCCGGCCATGGAGGACTGGTACCTGGTGCGCACGCTCGGCCGGACACGTCGGCTGGGTGTTGTTGCGCATGATCGATCTCGACATTCCGCTCGACATCGCGCAGTACGCCGAAGGCCAGCGCATCATCGGCTATTTCGTCCTGAACACCGTCGAGGAAGACGGCAAGCCGCAGCCGCAGTATCTGGTCCTGCTGAACGAGCCCAAGGACGGCCTGCCGTACGACTACAACCAGATTCGCGTCTTCACCCGCAATCGCGCGCAAGCATCGCTACGAGACGGCTTATCGCGAGCACAATCTCGAAGGCTATCTGCCGGTGAAAGTCGGGCATCAGGATTTCGGCAAGGAAGGCGATCTGCCGACCTTCACCATCCGCAAGAAGAATGATGATGGCCGGATTGTAGAAGAGACTTACAAGCTGAATGGGCCGATCGTGCGCCGCGTGCTCTCGCCGGAAGAAGAGGCGGCGGAGAAGGCCAAGCACCAGGCGGCTCTGGAAGCCCGCATGAAGGAGCTGGCGGCGCGGCGCGCAGCGCATCCCGGTCAGCCGACCACGCACAAGCATCACAAACAGCAGTAACGGACGTTTTGTTATGGAACCTGAACATTCAAATCACTTTTGCCCCTGCGGGGCGCGTCACAATCTGGAGTTCGGACGGTCAGCCTCACATCGGTTTGACGAGAAGCGGCCGGCAGATAAGCCACTCACTCCGGCTTGAATCCCACGCTCTCCCATAGCGGCGGGGGATCGTAGAGCACGCCATTCGGCGACCACGGTGCGCACGGTACGGATGTTGTGGATATCGTCCAGCGGATTTGCGTCGAGCACATCCAGGTCGGCGCGCTTGCCAACCTCCACGCTGCCGCTGTCGGCATCCACTTTCATCGCGCGCGCCGGCACAATGGTTGCCGCCTGCAGCGCTTCCATCGGCGTGAAGCCGGCCTTCACGTAGAGCTCGATCTCGCGATAGACCGAAAATCCCGGCACCGCCTGGTCGGTTCCGGCGACAATCGGTACACCCGCGCTTGATGCAGCGCTCCGATAATCGCCAGGTCGTTCCTGCGCGATCTTCTGCCCGTAGGGCGCGGCTTCCGGCGGCATTCCGCCGCTGACCAATTGTTCACGCAACTCGGGCGCGACGCGCGCGATCCCCGGCTCCATCTGTGTCGCCGGCTCGCTGGCCGGCGCGAATCTGCATCTGGAAGAGCGCCATCGGTGGGATCGATCACGGTCTGGTGCTGCAGCGAAGAAGGCAACAGCCTTCTTGCCCGGCTTCGGAGTTGATGTCGGCGGACGCAGTACGTCTTCAAGCCGCTCCAGTGCCCTTGACCTTGCTGCGGATCGAAATCCTTCGGCAAAAGCAAGTCGGCGATGTAGCTGATGTGGTTGATCATGTCCATGCCGTCGTTCCACGCCCTCGTAGGCGTTCATGCCGATCGGGAATGTGGCCGGTGACGGTCATGCCGAGCTTTATGCGCCTCGGTGCAGATGGCCTTCACGTTCTCTGACTTTCACCGAGCTGTAAATCTTGATCTGCTGAAAGCCGGAGTCGTGGTAACGCGTCACCCACTTCTGGGCGTCGGCGGGCGAGTTAACGCGGGTGACGCCAATTGCATACGGCCTGTCGCCATCGACGATTCCCGCCAGCAGCATGTGCGGGCCCAGCGCCTTGCCGCTGTTCACCGCATCGCGCACCTGGGTGATGAAGTCGTATTCGTTGCCCACATCGCGCACCGTGGTCACGCCGGCGGCCAGATAGATCGGCCCCCACTCCACCTGCTCGTAGTGCGCGTGCATGTCCCACAGGCCGGGGATGATGTACTTGCCTTTCACGTCAATGCGCTGGGCGTCGGCGGGAATCTTCACTTCGCTGCTCGGGCCGACGGCGGTGATCTTGCCGCCGCTGGTGACCACGGTCGCATTCGGAATTGGCGGCTTGCCGGTGACGTCAATGACGGTCGCGCCGACAAACGCCAGCGTGCCCGTGCGCCGTCCGGGCAGCGACTGTGCTCATTTCGCCGAGCAAGGCCATCTCGTCTTGCGCGGCGCTGGCGACGAACTTCGCCAGTGCCGGCTCGTACTCATCGCGCACGGCTTCGAAGTGGTCGAATTCGGCGTCGGTGGAAACCAGCGCTGCGAGATTGTTCGCGCTGTCCATCCACAGCGTCTCCATGCCCCAGATGAGGCCCTGCACGGTGTAGCGCTCGACCTTCACGTCCTTGCCATTGATCTGCATCGTCTCGGCGCCGCGGTCCTGGATTTTCACCGCGCCGAGCGGCAGCGTCGGCATCTGCGCCGGCTGACCGTGAGCGCGCCAGTAGCGAATCATCTCCATCTGCAACGCAACCGGCGCGTAGCCGGAGATGGTGAAGAAGGTCGGCGGGGTGGCCGTCGTGCTGGTGTTTTTACCCTGGCGAATCGTCGCGCTTGCCGCCGGAGATGGTGATCTCGGTGTCGATGTCGGAACTGCGAGAGGTCTTGCCCTTGATGGTGAAGCTCTCCGGCACGTAGTTGTCGGAGGTAGTCAGGGTCGCGCTCAGCGGGACGGTCGAGCCGCGGTCGGTGAACTTGAAGTCAGTCTTTCAGCGTAAGCGCCTGGCCCTCAGGCGTGATGGTGTAGTTCTCTTCCCCGATCGCCTGCTCGAACTTGTGCAGCTGGAATTTGCCGGATTCGGGCTGAGTTGTGTTTTGGGCGATGGCGATGGAGGAAACGAAGACGAGCAGCAGGACAGACACGCGATGCAGATGCTTCAAAGTAAGCGGCTCCTTAAGTCTTACGCTAGATAGTACGCGGGCCTTCCCGCCTGAGTTCCCGGCGCGAGACGATGCTGGTTGGTTTGGCGAACATCGACCGGAAAGATTACATCAAAGCCGAACAGCTCCCCAACTTGAGTTGTGAGCTCCGGCTGCAGATCGAGCACCGGCCCGCAGCTCGCCTCTTTCATGATAGCGGCAACTCTCAGAAAACCTCCGGCTGCGAGAGAACTTCCTACTGAAAGGCAGTCCTTAATGGAGCGGAGCATGAAGAAGTTTCTAGTTATGTTTGCAGCGGCAACATTGGCTTTGGGCGGCTCGACGATCGCGAGCGCGCAAGACAAAGCAAATATCGACACGCAACTCGACAAGTCAGCCCAGATCATTCAGGAGCTGACCAGCCCGAACACCACAGCTGGGATTCCCCACCAGGTGCTGGCGGACGCGAAATGCATCGCCGTGATACCAAATCTGGTGCAGGCAGGATTCATCTTTGGCGGCAAGCACGGTGACGGCGTGGCTACCTGCAAACTGGCCAATGGCCGCTGGAGTCCGCCCGCGCCCTTCCAGACGACGGGAGGAAGCTTCGGGTTGCAGATCGGCGCCGAGGCCGTCGACGTGGTCATGATGGTGATGAACGATCAGGGTATGCAGTCGCTCGAGTCGGGCCACTTCAAAGTCGGTGGAGAAGTAAACGCCGCGGCCGGCCCGGTGGGGCGCGACGCGGAGGCCTCCGCCGGTTGGAATGCGGCCATCCTGACCTATGCGAAAGCCAAGGGAGTCTATGGTGGTATCACTTTGCAAGGCGCCGAGTTGAACCAGCACAAGAAGAACACGGAGGCGCTTTATGGCAGCGACGTGCCCTTCGCTCAGATTTTGCAGGGCCATGCGCCGCCGGCACACGATCCCGCCGTAAGGCGGTTCCTGGCGGACATACGTAGCGCCCAGCAGAGCGCCGAGGCCCAGTAACCGAGATCCAACACGGATAAAAGGGAGCGTACAGCTCCCTTTTCTTCTTGCGAGAAACTTGCGCCCCAGTTGACGATGTGTCGCCCTCGTCCCGTATCATCGAATTTCATCGATGCGAATCCGCAAGAACTATGTGTGGGTTGCCGTGGCGGTGGTGGTCATCGCCGGCGGCATTCTCACGGCGATCCTTCTGCGCAAGCGCGCTGCCCCGGATGCGGTGCGGCTGCTGCCGGAATGCGACGCCGTCCTCTACATCAACCTCGACCCCATCCGCCTGGTGACCGACCTGGGCAAGACCACGCCCAAGGACCGCGATCCGCAGTACGAAGACTTCGTCCGGCAGACCGGCTTCGAGTTTGAGCGCGATCTCGACAAGGCTGCCTTTGCGATTCACTATGCCGTTCCGGTCAAGGACAAGGCGCCGGAGACGCGCTATAGCGAGATCCTGCAAGGACACTTCAACAACGCGCGGGTTTCAAATTATCTGCGCAAGGTCGCGTCGGGCGTCGAGTCCTATCAGGGTTATGACGTCTACTCCATTCCGATTGAGGACCGCGTGGTGCGACTTGCGCTGCTCGGCGTGGACATTGCGGCGGCGTCGAACATGGAGAGCGCCGACACGATCCACGGCATGATCGATCGCTACCGGCAGGCCGCGCTTCCCTTCACCGGGTCTGAGCTGGTCACCCAGTACTACGCGCGCGTGCCGCTGGGTAGCATCGTCTGGACCATCGCGCGTCCTCCAGCGTCCAGCAGACATGAAGATCATGAGGAGCTGCTGCTGCCCGGAGCATGGAGTGGCCTCCTGCCGCCCGACAGCGTGGTGATCGCCTCGGCTCGGCCGCTGAACGACGTCCGGCTGCGGGCGGAGGTCATTACGCGCAATGACGCCCAAGCGCAGAACTTTACCGAGCAGGTGAGCACCTACCTCACGGTTTTCAAGTCGCTCGAGATCTCGATGGACACTGGCGGTCCCGACAAAGACGTGAAGGCGGCGTTCGACAGCCTCGAGGTGCATCAGGAAAAAAACGAAGCGGTGCTGACGGCGAAGGTGCCGTTCGCGTTCTTCAAGAAGATGCTGAGCGCGCCGCCGGTCGCATTTACTCCCGCAGCGCCAAAGCCCAGCGAGCCGCAGCCGCCAAGTCCTCCGGCAAAATCGAAGGCGCCGCATGCGAAACATCGCTGAGCCACCGGGGGCGAAGCTGTTCTGTGCGCCGTCATGCGCGGCTCGTTGGTAACGTGATGCAGTTTTGCGAATGAGCTTGATTCGGAGTGCATCGCGACCTTCGCTTTGACACTCGTTCTGAGCCGCTGCTACGATGGGAAATTGACTCCCGCCTTGCACGCGTCCCCGTCGTCTAGCCCGGCCTAGGACATCGCCCTTTCACGGCGGTAACGCGGGTTCGAATCCCGCCGGGGACGCCAACAACATAGGACGGTTACCAATCAAGCTGTGTCAGCCGAATTCGCGCTGGTGACGCTATGGTGACGCCAAATGCCGATTTGACTTCCCCCTGAACCCCAAGTTGCTGAACTTGGATCAAGATTTGCTCGAGGCAGCGGGCGACCTCATTGTGAAAAATGCCGACTTGATGTTGATGCACCTTCGGGATGCACGGCAGCTTTTAGGCTAGAGCAGCGATTCCGCGATGGCTAAGGGGTGCATTGTTCTGGCCTCGGCAGCTCTGGAATCTAACCTGAGCCATCTAAGCGCGGTGGGCCTTGCATTCGCAATCTGGTGCGTCCGTATCCTCATCCCCCCACCGCGCGTTACGAAACGATCGCTCATCTTCAAAGTTTCTGGTAATACTGTCTGAAATCTGATTTCAGACAGTACCAAGTTTCTGGAGGAGAGAAATGGAAACTCGTAAGCGAGTTTGGATTGCCGGATTGTGTGTGTTGTCCGTCACCGTTCTCACCATCAGCTTTAGACACCACGTAACGTATGTTCAGGCTGCCACCCTGCCACCTCATGCTATTTCGATGTCGTCAGCCGCATTGGCCACGCACATGACCAATGCCCCACTGCGTGCCGCTGCCGTGGGCAATGCCATCCTGCTGGATGACACGGATACAGCGCGCGTCACCGGGGTCAAGCAGCCCGGTCGCATTGTCTTTCCGCCCGTAGAGCAATTCACGCTGACGCCTCCCAACCCGGCTCAGCGCATCAACGAGACAACCCTCGCTGTGCGGTTTGGGACGGGCGTAGAAAAGCTGCCGGCACAGTTTCCCATGGTGCTAGGTACGCAACACGTGATGGTGCAGCGCTCTGACGAGGCCCCGGATACCTACGTAACGAAAGTCAACTTCGATTGGCAGGCCTTTGCCAAAGAGCAGGCGCAGCGCAAGGAAGCAGCCTCGCATGGAAAGATGGTTCCCATATTCCATGGGCGCCGGTTCATCCGCGCCGAACCTATGCAGTTTATGGATCCGGCGCAGATCGAGGGGGCGTTACAGTCGCAGCGACCGCTCCAGCTTTCGCCCGACATGCTGATGGACGGTCCGCTAAACCTTTCGAATGATCACACGTTGATGATCACGAGTCTCCATGTAATCGCAGATCCCGCGCGGACCATCGATCCGTGCAACCCAGCAGGCGGCGACAAGAACGGTGCTTGGACCTTTAATACCCTGATGCAAGCCATTGCGTGTAGTACCGGTTCGAACAACTGCACCCAGCAGGCGGCAGAAAATATGCTGCTGAGCATGTTGTCGCAGTGGCAGACTCCACAAATCATCAATAGCTTCCAGGTGCCGGCGAGGAATACTTGTACGGGGCCAAACAATAATGCTAATTGCATCGGAAGTCTGGGGCGGACTGGCCTGCTGGCGAACTGGCCTATCGATCAGACTAACTCCTGCACCCTTCCCAGGGGCAATCCGTCGCCGTGCCCTTCACTGCCCAATGCGCCTGTCCATCTGCTCGCGATCGTAAACCGCATCGACTTAGGGCAGAATTTTCCTCCGTTCAACACTCCCAATCCTCCGGGTGGCGAGCTGAGATTTGTCTTTAATGTCACCGCTGACTCTATACCCGGCGACGGAGTATGCAGTTCGGGCGGTGGTAGCAATCCATTCACCATCATTCTCGAGTACAGCGTGCCCGACACTTTTTCTGCCACATCATGGGCGAATCAGTGGAACATGCTTCAGGATCCAACTGGCAACTTCGGTACCACCTACCGAAACGATCTTCAAACAGAGATTACGGATCCAGTCGTTGGGGTTAGCAAATGCACCGACAGCAACTCCAATCACATCAGCTGCATCGCCCACATCCGCACCAATGAAATCGAGATCAGCAACAACGCGCTTTGGGAGCAGCGGCAGTTCCAGTTGGCTACAAACGCGTCCGGCCAGCCTGTGCTAAATATGGAAACCTTATCGATGACCCCGGACAACAGCTTTAACTTCTCACCAGGCCATCCACACTGTAGTTCTATGGGGATAACCGGCATCCATGCCTGCAACGACGGATTGTTCATGAAGAGCTGGATTGACGACAACACGACGGAGATCGAGGCGACTGACGGCGTGCTACCGGTTGTTCCAAGCTCTGTCATGAACAACAACAATCCCCCGCAGACTGATCCGTTCTTAGGCGGTTCGGCCTTTAACGATGGAGCCGCCTTCTGGGTCGACATGGAGCAGACCAATTTCGAACAGGCCAGGAGCGATTTCTCTCTGAACACCTGCAATGGGTGCCATGGAGCAGAGACGGCGACAATCCTTCTCCAAATCAACCCCCGCCAGTCCGGCAGGGCATCAACCATATCCAACTTCCTGCTGGGATGTGCGACCGACCCCACAGGTAGTTGCGGTTCGACGGCCGGAAATTGCATAGCAAACGGCCAGTGCACGATCAATAATCCTGGAACGATACAGGTTGTGAACCCCAACCCCGGTCAAAACCTGTCAAGCAACTTCGGCGACATCCTCCGGCGCCAGACTTATATCGATGGTCTGATTAACGCTGGCCCAGGTTCTGGAGGAATGCTGCTGCCGTTCCTTGCCCAACCGGTCGGTGTTCACTAAGGCGGGTGGCGACGCCGGTGGCCACATCCATTTCCTTTGCCTCGAACTACCAAAGCCGAAGAGGTGACCACCTCTGGTGAGGCGGCAATCTATCAATGGGTGTAAGGCGATCCAACAGGAGCAAAAAGCAAGAAAAGCCTACCTTACCAGCAAGGACTGGCCTTATCGGAACAACAGTGTCTTTAATGCCGGAGCAACATTGCTGGAGGACGGATCGACACTGCCGCTTTGCCGGGTGGAGGATCGCCGTGGTCTCTCGCATCTGTGCGCAGCGCGATCTGCGAATGGCGTAGACGCCTGGAACATCGATCCAACACCAACCCTCATGCCCAATCCGGAAGAGTATCCCGAAGAACTTTGGGGCATCGAGGATCCGCGTATCACATACGTTCCGGAGCTGGAGCAATATGCCGTGGCCTACACCTCCTACTCCAAAGGTGGTCCGGGAGTTTCGTTCGCGCTGACCCAAGATTTTCGAAATTTTGAACGCTACGGCGTCATTATGTCGGCAGATGACAAAAGATGCCGCTCTCTTGCCGTACAAGGTTGGTGGACTCCGGGGACTTATCCATCGACCGATGACACCGTTGGGATGCCACATCTGGATTTCCTACTCTCCTGATCTGCGTCATTGGGGAGGCCATCGAGTGACGATGAAGGCACGCAAGGGTGCGTGGTGGGATGCAAACAAGATCGGCCTCTCGTCGCCGCCCATAGAAACTCCGAAAGGTTGGCTCGTGCTGTACCACGGAGTAAGGCAGACGGCTTCTGGCTCGTTATATCGCGTTGGCCTTGCTTTGTTTGACATCAGAAAGCCAGAGGTTTGTTTGTTGCGCGGCGATTCCTGGATCTTCGGACCGGAAGCCGACTATGAGCGCGGAGGCGATGTGCACGACGTGGTTTTCCTGTGTGGACACACAATACGTCCCGACGGAGATACCATCAATGTCTACTACGGGGCGGGCGATTCCTGCGTGGCGTTGGCGCAAGGCAGTATGCGCTCTCTGCTGAATTGGCTAGACCATAACGGCGAGGCCGACGATGGAGAGCGACGGCAGGTGAAGAGGCCCGAACGCGCGGCTTGGTGCCAATTAATAGACAGGGCATCGTCGAGGCGTGTATGTGAAACCGTAATTGATGAAGAAGACCTCTTCGATGGCCAGTCGCGGGTAGCGGCGCTCCAGTTCGCCGGCGCGATAGTCCTTAAACGCGGAGCGCGAGGATCGAGTCCCGTCCAGGAGAGGGTGCGCGCATCGGGTCGGCCTGGACAAAGCCCAACCGCGCAATGGCCCGCGACAGGCTGGTGGAGCAGACAAGACTGCGAGCGATTGCGTAGCGGCGAGTTGAGGGAGACAGGGGGCTTTGCGGGGGCTTACGCTTGTCAATGCCACACCGAACAGTTTGCCCTCCTGAGCATCGCGCCCGGATCACTTCTTCTTCTGTTGTGGCTTCTGCCCAACCGGGGGAGCCAATGCGACCGCTGACTCGGCCGTGAACATCTGGAAGGTAAAGGTCTCTTCCAAATACAGGCGAACCACGGTATCGGTGTGGTTGAGGTATCCGATAGAAGCGTCCTCGCCGATTTGCAATTCGAAGTCGCCGCCGCGAGTGGTGAGCACGACCGCGCCAGCGATGGCGGGCGCCCAGATGATTCGATCTTCGACCAGCCGCTTAACGTGTTCCAGCACCGGATAGCCGTGATCGGAGGTCTCGGCCACGGCGGTGTAGGCGTCGGCGCCGAGCAGCACGGTGTACGGTCCGTTGACGCCGACCAGCCGCAACTGGCTCAGTGCCTGCGCGATAGCCACGGGATATTCGCGCACTTCGCTGGGCAGTGTCTTGGTCGGATTGCTGGTGGCTTGGCAGATGCCGATGATCCCGGCAGCCCTGTAGCTCGAGAAGATAGCACCGTCTTCGGCGAAGGCGAGCCGGCGTGCGGCAATCTTGGCCGGCTCCCAGTCGGAGTCGTTGGCGCCGCGGTCGACATCGTCGATGTCCTGCCGCTCCAGTTCAAACGGGACCCGCAGTTCAACCAGCGCCTTCACTTCGCGCTGGCGGGCGAGGATGCCGTCGCCCGGGGTGGCGATTTCGCGCACGTGACCGGTGCCGACGGCGGACAGGGCGGCTCCGGCCGGCCCATCGACATCGACGACACGCCGACCTGCAAGGTGACGCTTGAAGGTGCGGGTCACTTCCTCTTCGATCTGGGCCCATGCCGCGTCGGAGATTGGGGCAAGCTCGCGATGCAGGTTATTCACGTTCAATATCTCCTTTCATGGAACCGATACCCAGAGAACCATCACTGTCGCGGCACGCAACCTTTGCAGGCTCGGCGGCCGGCGAATCCGTAGAAACTGCCGCGACCGCAGGTTCGTCGTCTGGCGTTACGTTGTCGAGAAAAGTTACGGTAGGAACGAAGAACAGGCCGCCGGTGACGGCGCGGCTGAAATCGAGGATGCGGTCGTAGTTGCCCGGAGGCCGTCCGATGAACATGTTCTCGATCATCTGTTCGGTGATGCGAGGGGTCCGGCAATAGCCGATGAAATAGGTGCCGAATTCGCTCGTGCCGGGGCGCCCGAACGGCATGTTGTCGCGCAGGATTTGCAGTTGCTGGCCGTTCTCCGTGATGACCGTCAGCGCGTTATGCGCGCAGGTCGGCTTGACCGAATCGTCCAGTTCGATGTCCGACAGCTTCATGCGCCCGATGATTTTTTCCTGTGCTTCCGTCGATAAAGCGTTCCAGCCCGCCAGATCGTGCAGATACTTTTGCACGATGACGTAGCTGCCTCCGGTAAAGGCCGGATCTTCGTCGCCGATGAGCGTCGCTTCCGCGATTTCAGGGCCGCGGGGATTCTCCGTGCCGTCGACGAATCCCAGCAGATCGCGTGCGTCGAAGTAGCGGAATCCGTGCACCTCGTCCGCCGTGGTCACGGCATCGCCGATGCGCGTCATGATCTGTGCCGCTAGCTCAAAGCATAGGTCCATGCGCTCGGCACGGATGTGGAAGAGCAAGTCGCCGGGAGTCGAGACGGCATGACGCGTTCCGGCGCGAAACTCGCGGAAGGCATGCAGCTCCGCCGGACGGGGCGCGCCAAAGAGTTGGTCCCACGCGTCGGAGCCAATGCCCATGATGCAGGTGAGGCGCGCTTCCATGTCGCGAAATTCCACCGCGCGAAATATGGCGGAGAAGTCCGCGCAAAACGACCGGATGACCTTTCGGTCGCCGGGACCCGGCTTCAACGTCACGACCAGGTAGATCGCAGCCCGAGTGAGCGCAGTAAGCACCGCCTGGGGGACACCAGTCGTGACGTTTGCGGTTTGTAGGCCGCCGCTTACCTCGCCTGCCATCGGAACTAATCCTGTGAAGCCTGGCCGACGCTCGATCAGCGCGACGTTCGCAAGGCTTGAGTGAGAAAAGTCTGCGTCAGATTAGCACCGGCGCTCGATGGGCGTCCAGATGACACGCGATCGCAACCGGATCTCCGACGATTGCCGAAAGTTTTTCACCAGAATTTAAACATCGTCACGTTTGTCCGTGACTCAGCCCGACTTCTCTGGACGGCATTCGGGAACTGTCCTGCCTGATTTCCTGCCGAACATGGCTGCCCTCCGCTACACGGCGCTTGTGTTGTCGCTGGTTTTCCTCGTCGCGTTGACGGGCACGCAGGGCACGTTTTCCGAATTCGGAGTAGGCGAAAGAAAACGCCGTACTCGTACAAATAGCACTCAGCAATTAGCAGTTGGCAATTGGTGTACGTCCGTTGACTTGCCGGAGTCGAGAGGCAAACGGAGGCGTGCGGACGGGAACTGCTAAAAGGCCGGGCTAAACGTCTCGAACTAACTGCTAGTTGCTAATTGCTGCTCTTCAGATTCCCAGTTTCTTGACTTCCTCGTTGTAGTACTTGCGGTAGAGGATGTCCCACTCCTGGGAGCCTTCCAGAATGGTGCGGCGCTGGCTTTCGATCTTCTGCCGGGCGGCAGCGTCGATGCGTGCCTCCTGCGCCATCAGCAATTCCAGCAGGCGCTTCGCCTCCAGGCGGATGGCGTTGCGGTCCTCGAGGAACTCTACATCTTCCATGGTGGCCAGCGAGTCGGAGACCGCGTGGGCCAGCTTGTTGATTTTTTCGCGGCTGATTCTCATGTTGATGTTGCTCGTTGCATCCAGCTGTTCGGAACGGCACTTAGCAATTAGCCGTTGGCATTTAGCTTTCTCTAGTTTTGGCTAAGTGCTAAATGCTAAGTGCTCAATGCCAAACGCGTCTTACAGTACGGCCTTGTACTTCCTCACCAGTTCGTTCTTCACCTTCTTGAACATCTCCTGATAGTTGGCGCCGCTGCGCTGCATTTCGTCGGAGTACGTTTCCAGGATGATGCGGACTTCATCGTTGATGCGGTCTTCGAGGGTCAGTTCGTCGAGCAGAGCGCTGTTAATGCGCTCGGTCACGACGGCCTTATTGGGGGCCTCAATAAACTCGCCCCCGATTAGCTTGTTGGTGATTTCGCGGGCTAAATAGCCCACATATTCTTTCGAAAAAAGCATTGCTGGTTCTCGGCGCGGCTGGGGAAACATTTAGTTTAACACGCCACAATCACGATGCTTCCCTGCCATTGCAGCGGGCGCACGGGCCAGCACACCCATCGCGTTTCCCGACTCGTCGCCTGATTTCAAAACGGGCACGAATTCAACCTTTTGTCACGCACTGATACTGCGACACAGATTTTTGTCGCCGATGTTTCTATGCTGGAGACAAAGATGACGGCAGCCCACCCGAGGAGCGGTGTTTGCGAGACTTCAAGCGTGGGTGCTGGCGTCATCAATTCATTGTTTCAAGAGGGAACCATGAAGAAATTATTGCTCTTTGTTGCTCTGATGATGTTCGTTGCCGCACCGCTTCTGGCACAGGACGAGTTCCCGCGGGCCCAGGTGTTCGGCGGATACTCCTATATGAGCCTGGATACTTCGGGCCTGACCGGCCGGCAGAATTTCAACGGCTGGAATGGGCAGGCCACGTTCAACTTGAACCGCTGGTTCGGCGTCACGGGAGATTTCGGCGGTTATTACGGGGACATCGCCAGCGTAAGTGCACACGACTATAGCTACATGTTCGGTCCGACCGTGACCTTCCGCGCCGAACACGTCGCGCCCTTCGTGCACGCGCTATTTGGCGGCAGCCATGTCGGCGGCTCGGCGCTTGGAGTGTCCGCCAGTGACAACGCTTTCGCCATGGCGGTCGGCGGAGGACTCGATCTCGCCTTCAAGTCCGGCTTTGGCATTCGCGCCGGCCAGTTCGACTGGTATCGAACCAGTCATTTCAGCGAAGCGCAGAACAATATTCGCATTTCAACCGGAGTTTTCTACAACTTCGGTAAGTAGAACGTCGCGCCGGGATGCAGCATCCGTTGTTGGATAAAGCCGCTGAGGTCTGGGACATCAGCGGCCATTTCCCACTGTTTTTCCTGCCCGCCTCTGTCTCGGGGCGGAAGCTTCCCCCGCGGCTTCGCGTCCTCAGCAACCAATCGAAAGCCAAAGTCTGTGTGTCTTCCACTGCTTGGGAGTATGATGATTTTCGCTGCGGCCTTTTCCGGTCGCGTGTACCGAGAATCTCTATGTCCGACGATCTTTCCGGCCTGAAAGACGATATGAACGCTTTCATCCTTGGTCACGGCCTGAGCCGTTTTCAGGGCTACGTGACCGAAGAGGTGCATAGCGTCATGTGGGACCCGCGCGACAATCCCGACAGCTGGAAGGATTTTGTCGAGCTGGCCAAGAAGGCCGGGGCCGAGTTCCTCTCGATGGATGAAGAAGTCCTGCAGCGCGACGAGCTCGATTACCTCATCCAGCGCCTGCAACACACCAGCTTTCCCAGCGACGAAGACATCGAAGAGGCGCGCTGGCTGCGCAACTACATCGGCAAAACGGGCTTCATTCAGATGGGCTGGCCGCACCAGGGCATCATGTTTCTCTTCGAGGTCACGACCGAGTGGTACGAGCGGTATCAACACCTGCTGGACCTGGTCGAGGACTTCGGGCCCATGGCGATCGACGACTCCGACCAGGATGAAGAGCGGTAGAAATCAGTTGTCGGTTGTCGGTTGTCGGTTGTCAGTGCCGCGGTCGATTGTTGTGTGAAAAAGATTCCTCGAAGCAGAAAAACGCCATCACAAGGCCGCCGAGTCGGGCGGGGAATCTGCTTCCCTCCCGGCTGCCAATCCACTCGAAGCGAACAGCGGATCCCTGGTCGGGCTGAGGCCCTCCTGATGATGACAATCTTCTAGTTTGGGAGGCTATGCCTCCAAAACTGAGAACCGATAAGCGATACTGACTACTGGAAACTGGAAACTGGAAACTGGCTACTGACAACTGGCTACTGACAACTGCTTTTCTATGCGCTGGGCTCTTCGCAACGCCGACTCGCAACAAGTGCAAACTCTGGCGCAGGCGGTAAAGCTGCCGCCATGGCAGGCGCGCCTGCTGGTCGCGCGCGGCGTCGGCACCGCGGAAGATGCTCACAAGTTTCTCGCGCCTGCGCTGGGCGATCTGCACTCCCCTTTTCTGATGATGGGTCTGCGAGCGGCGGTCGAACGCCTGCGCGCAGCCATCGAGCGCCGTGAGACAGTGCTCATCTACGGCGACTACGACGTTGACGGCACGACGGCCATCGTCATTCTGAAAGCTGCGCTGGAGCTTTGCGGCGGCACCGTGGAGTATCACGTTCCGCACCGCATTCGCGAAGGCTATGGCATGCGCGATGAAGTCATCGAGCAGGCCGCCGATCGCGGCATTCGTCTCATCGTCAGCGTGGATACCGGCATTCGCGCCTTTGCCGCAGCGGAAACTGCGGGACGCCGTGGTGTCGATCTGATCGTCACCGATCATCATCTGCCGCAGGCTGCCGGCGTGCCGAAGGCGCTGGCGGTTGTAAATCCGAATCAGCAGGGTTGCGACTATCCGTGCAAGTCGCTGTGCGGCGCGGGCGTGGCGTTCAAGATCGCGCAGGCGCTGCTGGTCGAAAGCGGACGCGAGCGGCTTTTGCCGTCGTTCCTCAAGATGGTGGCGATTGCGACCATCGCTGATGCCGTTCCGCTGATCGGCGAGAATCGCGTCTTCGCGAAGCTCGGGCTGGAGGGACTGCGCAAACCCGTGAACGCCGGATTGCGCGCGCTGCTGACCAACTGCCAGCTCGACGGCGGACGTCCTCTCAGCGCAGGTGACATCGCCTTCCGGGTGGCGCCGCGCCTGAATGCCGCCGGACGCATGGACATCGCCGAGCGCGTCATCCAGCTATTCACCGAAAAAGACGCCGTCAAAGCCGCCGAAATGGCGATGCAATTGGACCAGCTCAACGGCGACCGGCAGCAGGAGGAGCAGCGGATCGCGGAGCAGATTCGCGAGAAGATCGAATCGTCGCCAGAGCTGGGGGACGCGTACTGCCTGGTGGTCGATGGCGAGGGCTGGCATCGCGGGGTGATTGGTATCTGCGCCACGCGCGTGGTCGAGCGGTATCACCGGCCGGCGCTGGTCTTCACGTGCGTGGACGGCGAGGCCCACGGATCGGGCCGTTCGATTACACCGTTTCACATGCTGGAGGCGCTGGAGTCGTGCGCCGAATTGTTCACGCGCTTCGGCGGTCACTCGCACGCCGTGGGCTGTGCGTTGCCGGTCGAACGGATTGCGAAGTTACGCTCCCACCTCGATGGATATGCGCGGCAGCGTTTGCGGCCGGAAGATTTCATCCCGGTGCTGGAATACGATGCCGAGATTTCGCTCGACGAAGTGAATCAGAACTTCTGGCTGGCGCTGCAAACGATGGAGCCCTTCGGCTCGGGCAACGCTTTACCGACGTTCGTTGCGCGACAGGCGAAGCTGATTCAGCCTGCCCGCGTGCTGAAGGACAAGCACGTGAAGCTGCGCGTCATTCCCGCGAATCCGAATGCGAATGGCGGCCGATTCCAGCGTGCGCATGACGTGGTGGGATGGCGCATGGCCGAACGCTTGTCGGAGACCTCCCTGCTGGCCGGAGATGTTCTCGACCTCGCCTTCACCGTTGATTACAACGAACATCCGGACTTTGGCGGCTTGCAACTCAATCTCCAGGACTTCGCTGCGGCCTCCACCATGGTGTCGGCTGCCCGTGCCGCGGAAGGGTAGCGGCTTTACAGGCCAGCTACACGGGTTTAGTATTCCCAACCGTGGAAACGGTGCTCGAGGAAACCTGCGCTAGCTGTGGGAGCGAGCGCCTGGCGGATGGCCATTTTTGTCTCTTCTGCGGCGATCTGCTGTCCGACTCCGCAAGCAAGACGACAGCTTCATCCCAACTCCCGCGGCGGAGCGTTTCGAACATTTCTTCTGACGTCGAGTACGCCGGATTTTGGCTCAGGCTCCTGGCCGGAGCCGTGGACATCGTTCTGGAATTCCTCGGCGCGCTGCTGATCACGCTGGCCATCGATTTTGTGCTGCAACGTTTCGGACACGCATTTGGAATCGATCGCTGGGACGCGAAAGTCTTCGCCGGTTTCGCCTATATCCCGATTCTCGCGGTCGGTTCGTGGCTCTACTGCGCCTTCAGCGAAAGCTCCGCCTGGCAGGCGACCGTGGGCAAGCGGCTGTTGGGTTTGCAGGTGACCACGGGCGATGGCGAACGGTTATCGTTCGGCACGGCGACCGCCCGTCACTTCATGAAGTTCCTCTCGCTGTTCTGCCTGATGATCGGTTTCCTGATGTCCGGCTGGACTAAGCGGCGCCAGGGATTACACGATATTCCATGCGACACGCTGGTCATCCGTGCGCCGCAGACTTCCCTTTCCTTTCGCTCGCGTTGAGCTTCCGGCCGGCGAGCCGGCCGCCGCTGACATAGCGTAATATCGAAGCAGATGTTCCAGACGTTAGCCCAGGTACGCAAATGGATGGTAGGAGGAGTGTGCGCGCTGGTTGCGGTGGTCACCTTCTCCTACTGGATCGCCCGCGAGCACATCAAACCAGTTCTGCACAACGTGCCGCAGAAGTTGGGCTTCGACATCCAGCAGACCAGCGATGGCTTTTCACTTTCCAAGTCCGAGGCCGGACGAACCATCTACACTATTCGCGCTTCCAAGGCGGTGCAGTTTAAGCAGGGCGGTCACGCCGACCTGCACAACGTGCACATCGTCATCTACGGCAAGAACCACGACCGCTATGACCAGATCTATGGCGACCAGTTCACCTACGATCCGCAAAGCGGTGACATTCATGCCGTCGGCGAGGTCCACATCGATCTCGAAGGCAACGCCGAAGGGCCGATGAAGCCCGATCAGGCGGAGCCCGCGGAGCTAAAGAACCCGCTGCACCTGGTAACGAGCTCGCTCACCTTCAATCAGAAAACCGGTATTGCCAATACCGATGACGTAGTGAACTTTCAGACCGAGCAGGCCACGGGCTCCGCCAAAGGCGCCTACTACGACGCCAAGCAGAACGAGTTGCTGCTGAAGTCCGACATCCATATCGTTACCCGCGGCGAGCACGCGGCGGTCATTACCGGCACCTCGGGAGCCCTGCAGAAGCAGCCACGACAAGCCGTTTTGCAGAACGTCAAGATCGATCAGCCGGACAAGACTCTCACCGCCGACAAGGGAACACTGCTTTTCACTCCCGACAACACCGTGCAACATGCTGTCACCGAGGGCAATGTTCACATCCAGGACCGTGGGCCGTCCGTCATCGATATCTACGGGCCGCGGGGCGATCTCAATATGGGTGCGCAGAATACCGCCCAGCAGGCTATCGTCTCCGGCGGCGCGCGCTTTGAGACGCACGGGAAGAGCCTGGCGCATGGCTCCGCCGACACCTTCATCGTCGATTTCGTGGGCAAGAATCAGCCGTCAATGCTACACATGGTGAAGAATGCGCGGATGCGGCAGGATCCGCAGCCGGCAGCGACCGCCAGCCGCGATAAGAATGCCGGCACCGGCGGCCAGCCGATGGAGATCGCAGCCGATCAATTGGACTTCCAGCTCGAGAACGGCAACGAAATCAAGACCGGCGACACCGTCGGCGCGGCGACGATCACCATCCTTCCATCTCCTGCGCCCGCGAAGCCTGCGAAGGGTCAGCAGACGAGCACCAGCAACTCCACCACGGTAGCGACGGCCGGCAAGTTCCACGCGACCTTCGCAGACAATCACCTGCAGACGCTGCACGGCTGGCCAAACTCGCGCATTGTCTCCAGCACTCCCGGGGAGCCCGACAAGACCAGCACAGCCGACCAGCTTGATGTGGCATTTGGGCCGGACGGCGGGGTGCAGAAGCTGATCCAGACGGGGAACTTCGCCTATCACGAGCCGCCGCCAAACCCGACCACCGGCGGACGTGCGGCGTTCGCCGATGTGGCGACGTACACACCTGACGACGAGATGCTCGTGCTCACCGGCTCGCCACGGATCATCGACGGCGGCATGACGACGACGGCGGTGCATATCCGCATGAACCGACAGAACGACGAAGGCTTCGCCGACGACGATGTGAAGACCACCTACAGCGAGTTGAAGGCGCAGCCAGACGGGGCTTTGCTGGCAACGTCCGATCCCATTCACGTCACGGCGCAACACATGACGGCTTTCAAGCAGCCGGGCGTGGCCCATTACACCGGGAACGTCCGCTTGTGGCAAACCGCTAACGTGGTGCGCGCTCCCAAGATGGATTTCGACAACGAAAAGCGCACCATCTTCGCGCAGTCGGACGCAACGCAAACCGTCTCCAGCTTGTTCGTGCAGCAGTCGCAGGATGGCAAGCTGACGCCCATCGATGTCACTGCCGACAAGCTGACCTACGTTGATGAACAGCGACTGGCGCGCTATACCGGCAACGTCTTCGCGAAGACTACGACGGGCACGGTGAGCGCCGAGCAGATTGACGTGTATCTGAAACAGGCTGATCCCGACGGCAAGAACTCTTCGTCGCAACAGGCTGCTCAGCACAAGGGGCCTGCATTGCCGGGCTCGGACACCCCCAGCAAAATCGATCACATGGTGGCAACGGGCAAGGTGGTTGTGACCGAACCCAACCGGCGGGCAGTCGGGGACAAGCTGGTGTACACCTCGGATGACGCAAAATATCTTCTGACAGGAAAATCGCCTAGCATTTTTGATGCCGAACACGGTACAGTGTGGGGCGATTCGTTGACTTTCTATAGCCGCGATGATAGGGTTCTGGTTGAGAGTAAGCGCTCCTCCCCCACCATCACTCGCGCTCGTACCTCTAAGTAAATGCAGACTTTATCGGCTGAGGAGATCGGAAAAAGCTACCGCGGTCGAAGGGTCGTCCACGGCGTCAGCTTCCATGTAAAACAGGGAGAAGTTGTCGGCCTGCTGGGACCCAATGGGGCCGGAAAAACGACCAGTTTCTACATCGTTGTCGGGTTGATTCCGGCGGAAACAGGCCAGGTTCTCATCGATGGCGAGGATATCACCGATGTTCCCATGTACTTGCGCGCGCGCAATCATGGCATCAGCTATCTGCCGCAGGAGCCGTCGATTTTCCGCAAGCTGACGGTCGAGGACAACATCCTGGCAGTGCTGGAAGCGCAGTCGATGTCGTGGCACGAGCGGCGCGAGCGTATGGAGAGGCTGATCGAGCAACTCGGCCTGGGGGTGATTCGCAAGAACCGGGGCTATGCGTTGTCGGGGGGCGAACGGCGCAGGGTTGAGATCGCACGCTGCCTTTGCATTTCGCCGTCGTTCATTTTGCTCGACGAGCCCTTTTCCGGGATTGATCCCATAGCGGTATTGGATCTGCAAAAAATCATCTCCGATTTGCGGGCCAGCGGTATCGGCGTGCTGGTTACGGATCATAATGTGCGTGAGACGTTGTCCGTGACCGATCGTGCCTACATCATTAACGAGGGAAGAATTTTCCGGACGGGCACGCCGGAACAGCTGGGGAACGACGTGGAAGTGAAGCGAGTTTACTTAGGCGAGAGCTTTTCGTTGGTTTAAAATTTCTAGCGAGGGCGAGAGCCCTCTGGGTTTTCTGAATGGCCTTATTACAGCCAAGATTAAATCTGAAGGTCTCCCAGAAGCAGATTCTGACTCCTGGGCTCGTGCAGATGGTCAGCGTGCTGGCGCTCAACAAGCTGGAGCTGGCCGACATGATCAATGCCGAGCTGACCGAGAATCCGGTGCTGGAGGAGTTGGAAGACAACGTCCCTCTGCTGGACGAAATCTCGGCCCGGGAAGAGAAGATGGAGCGCGACAGCTCCGCCGCTCAGCAGGAGCAGCCCGCCACCACCGCCGAGGAAAAAGATCCCTTCGAAGAAATTGATTTTGGCTCGTTTTTCACCGAGTATCTCGATCCCGGCCTCCGAACGCCAATGGAGATGGAGGATACGGAGAAACCTTCCTTCGAGAATTTCCTCTCCAAGCCCAGCACCTTGACCGATCACCTCATGTGGCAGCTAGGATCGCTGCACGTTGCCGAGGACGTCTATCGCGCGGCTGAGCTGGTGATCGGCAATTTGAACGAGGAAGGCTATCTGATCGCCACCGATGATGAGCTGCTGGGTCTGTCCCAACAGGCGGCGTCGGAACCGGAGCCTCGCAGTGGAAGTATGCATGAGGCGCCCGAATCTTCCGCGCCCGCGGCGGTGCCTGTCGTTGCCCACGCTGTCGCCGGTGCAGAACCAGAGACCGCCGAGCTGAGCGTCGCTGTGGCCGAAGAAGAGCCGGTGCCGGAAGTACGTGCACAGGTGCAGGTGGAAGAGCAGCCGGTTGCCCGTCCGACCCTGGTTCCTCCCCGCACCGCTCCTGCGCGCGTTCCTTTCAGCCGCGACGCCTTGCGCGAGGCCATCGACGTGGTCAAGCAGATGGACCCCATCGGCGTGGGCGCACGCGACCTCCGCGAGTGCCTGCTGGCGCAGTTGCACGATCTGAAACGCGTGCAAACCAGGAACGCCAACGGCAATCAGCTGGCGGCCGAGAGCGAAGCGCTGGACGATGCCATCGTGCTCGTGGACCAGCATCTGCACGCGCTGCAGAACAAGCACTACAAGGAAGTTGCCAAAGCCATGGGACGGCCCGTGGAAGCTGTGATGAGCGGGATGGACTTCATCCGCACGCTCGATCCGCGTCCGGGGCTGCGTTACAACAAGGTCGAGACCAGGCTGATCGAACCGGATGTCGCGTTCATCAAGCAGGGTGAAGAGTTCATCGTTGTCATGAACGATGAGGAGGTTCCGCAGCTGCGGCTGAACTCTTCTTATCGCCGCCTGTTGAACCGCGACGCCGCCGAGAAAGACGTCCGCAACTACGTCAAAGAGCGTTACAAGTCAGCCATCCAGCTCATCAAGAACATCGAGCAGCGCAAACAGACGATCCTGCGCGTGTGCTATTCGATCCTGGAGCGGCAGCGCGAATTTCTCGACCACGGCATCGATCACCTGAAGCCCATGATGATTAAGGAAGTCGCCGAGGAGATCGGGGTACATCCTTCGACCGTGAGCCGCGCCGTGGCCAACAAGTACGCGCACACCCCGCAGGGCGTCTTCGAGCTCCGCTACTTCTTCAGCGAAAGTGTGAATGGACCGGAGGGCAGCACGACCTCGCTGCTGATCCTCAAGCGCCGGGTCAAGCGGCTCATCGACGAAGAAGATCCCGCCCGGCCGTTGACCGACGAGCAGATCACCCGGATTCTTCAGGGACAGGGCATTCAGGTCACGCGCCGCACGGTCGCCAAGTACAGAGAAGATATGCGCATCCCGAGCACCCATCAGCGCAGAGTTAAGAATTAGCTGCGGTTGCAAAAAGCTAGTTGCTTAGTTGCTAATTGCTGTTCGAGAAGGGAGCTCAATGACAGTCGAATATTTTGGAAGGCAGTACGAAATCACTCCCGCCATTCGAGACGAGGTGGAATCCGGCCTCGGCAAACTTAAGAAAATCTTGGGTGACAACTTCAAGAGCAAAGTGATTCTCACCGTCGAGCGGCATCGCCATATCGCGGAGATCACGGTCAGCCGCCGCCGTGGGCACCTGGTCGGACTGGCTCAGGCGTCGGACATGCTCGTTGCGGTCAATCAGGCGCTGGAACACATCGAGACCCAGGCCTTGCGGTCGAACGGCCGTCGCCGCACAACTCATCGTAAGCCGAAGGACAAGAGCTGGACAGCCCCGGTGGAAGCGGATGCCGAAGCGCAGATTTCGGTCGGCGCCACTGCCGCAACTGCCGTGCCCGTCGTGGTGCACAAGTTCCCTGCCGTCGCCCGCACCACGGAAGCTCACCTGGTGCGCTCGCAGGATGCCGTGGCGTTGCGGCCCATGACCATCGAGGAAGCCGTCAAGGAATGCGAGTTTCGCGACCGCGACGTCTTCGTCTTCCGCGATGGCAAAGGCAAAGTGAAAGTCCTGCACCGGCGCAAAGACGGCAAAATTGAGTTGATTGAAATACCGTAGAAAACTGCTTAGAGGTCGTGAAGGGCGCTCACCGAGCGCCCTTTTCTATCGCCGTCCCTCGCAATGCCACCGTGACAGGTTAGGGTCTGGCACCACCTGCGTGCTTGCTTTTTCGTAAGCCTCTGCTAATCTCCTTCGAACTGGCTGTTCCTGGGTGGCAGCTCGCGGCGACCCTTGCTCGTGCTCCGATTTCCGGCCCAGGTGGCAATCATGACTGCATCGGCGATCGTTACTTATCCCTGCCAGGCTCACGCTCTTCCTTTTCGCACCATACTCGGCGAGTATCGCATCCGGCGCGAGCGTGAGCTGGCGGCGGCTATCCGAACCTATCTTTCCAACCAGAACATTCCTTCCGACCAGCCCGACGCGGTATGGGAAGCCCTCGACAAGGCGCTGACGAAATCGGAGGA
The DNA here is from genome assembly GCA_963747045.1 of uncultured Acidobacteriaceae bacterium. Taxonomy (GTDB): domain Bacteria; phylum Acidobacteriota; class Terriglobia; order Terriglobales; family Acidobacteriaceae; genus Bog-257. The sequence goes on from CAVVDN010000009.1 coordinate 36,608, forward strand.
GAGCTATGCCGCCTTGCTGGCCGCCAAAGACCTGCTGGAGCACATTGGCCGCGAGCCCGGCGAAGCGGAAGAGGCCTTCGCGCGGCGAGTCGAGCTTGGCTATCGCCTGGTGCTGGCCCGCGAGAAAGAGTGCAAGACGGCCGATTATCCTCTCAAGCAACTGCTGCACGCGATGGAAGGGACGGCGGTGTGTCTCTCCGGCGGCGGCATTCGCAGCGCCAGCTTCTCTCTCGGCGTTTTGCAGGGGCTGGCCCGATTCACCCGCCACAAGAGCGACTCACCGAAGCCGTTGCTCGACAATCTCGATTACCTGTCTACGGTTTCCGGCGGCGGCTATATCGGGAGCTGGATGATGGCCTGGGCCAAGCGCAGCACCTTCCACAAGGTCGTCAGCCAGCTTGCGAAACCGGCCTCGACCTCCGGCGATCCCGAGCCCGAGCCCATACGGCATCTGCGCTCCTACACCAGCTACCTGACTCCGCACTACGGTTTTACCCTCGACACCCTCACACTCGCAGCCATCGTCGTGCGCAACATGATCCTGAACTGGCTCACCATTTTGCCGGTTGTCATCGGACTGATGTGCCTGCCGCAATTGCTGTGGCTCGTGTCCTACGCGTGGCCGCTGGCTGCCGTGCCCGGCCCGGGTTGGTATAGACATACCATGTGGGCGTCGCTTTTCTTTGTCGCGGCGGCGGCTACCTTCACCGCCGCACGCACAGTGCTGTTGTCACGCCAGGCCCCCATCAAAGTCCGGATCGAAAGCCATCAGGGAGAGTCGGACAAACGTACCCGGAAAGCATCGCGCGAGCTGTGGTTTTTTGTCTTGCCTCTGCTGATCGGCTCGTGGCTGCTGGGCGAAGTGTGGCTGCGTGGCGGCATTAACTCGGCTCTGCGCGGCTCAACCCACGCGATTACCTTCACTAGCCTCTTCCGTTGGATGTTTCCTTTTGCCTTGATCCCGCCGTTCCTGATGTCGCTGATACGTCTGCGCCTGGTGCGGGCCAACCCGTCGCCGTTCCGCAAACGTGACGGAACCGGAAGCCTGTCCTGGGGGCGGCTGCTGTGGTCGCTGTTCGCGCCCCTGTTGATCTCGGCTCTGTCGGCAGCGTTGCTGGCCGCAGCGTCTCTGTTCCTTCGCAGGACGCTGTTTCCCGTGCACACCGCCAACCCTCCCTTGGATCCGATGGATCCGTCGATGCAGCTGGCGACCAAGGCCATGCTGACCTTGACCATCCCCATCATCTGGACAGTGTTAATGGTGGCTGCCAGTTTCCTTTCCGGTTTGCTAAGCGAAATCGAAACCGAGGAAGAACGCGAATGGTGGGGCCGCGCCGGTGGCCTGCTGTTTGGCTGCACGATTATGTGGGTAGCCTTGAACTTCGTCTCCTTGTTTGCCCACGATGTATTCAAGTTCGTCTACGGCACGGGTCGGCTCGCGGTGGGGTTAGGTGCAACCGCCGGTCTGGGCACGGCCGCAGGCTACCTTGGCAGCCTGGCGGGATTCAGCGGAGCCACCGCCAATGGACTGAAGAAGGTCAAGCTTGAGCAACTGACGAGCTTTCAGAAGTGGCTGGCCAAGCACAATGCCGTCGCACCGGTGATGTCGGGCATCGCGCTGGTATGCATAACGTTTGTGTTGGCGGACATCACTGCCTCGTTGTGCTTTCGCGTTGCCCACACGGCATTTTGCGATCGCATCGCCGAGCGCCTGCCATTCGGCTCTCCCGCCGGCCTGAAAACCGACTTCATCGCCGCGCTGATTGTGCTCGGCGGCGCCGCCGCGCTCGGAGTGCTCGGCAATCTCTTCATCAACGTGAATACCTTCTCGCTGCATGGGATGTACCGCATGCGGCTCACCCGCGCGTATCTGGGCGCGTCCAATTTCGCTCGCCGCCCCGATCCCTTCACCAACTTCGATCCGGAAGACAATATCTACGAGCACGACGTGCCCTGCTGCCCCTTCACGGATTTCAATTCGGAAGAGAATAATCCCGATCAGGGAGGGCAACTCCGTCCGGTCAAGCATCCGGCGCCGCCTCTGCACGTGATTGGAACGGCGCTGAACATGGTCGGCACTCACAAGCTGGCGTGGCAGCAGCGCAAGGCGGAATCCTTCACCTTCAGTCCCATCAGCTGTGGAAGCTGGCGGCTTGGCTATGTGCGGACCAACGATTTCGGCGGCTCGCGTGGCGTCCGGCTGGGCACGGCTATGGCAATCAGTGGCGCTGCGGTCAACCCCAACATGGGCTATCACTCGTCGGCGTTGGTGACCATGCTGATGACACTGTTCAACACGCGTCTGGGGTGGTGGCTGCCCAATCCCATTTGGCCGCATTTGCAGAACTGGGATCCAGAATCGTCCCGGTCGAAGAAATTTCTGCGCCGCAACGGGCCGCAGTGGGCGCTGATGCCGCTACTCAATGAGGCTCTGGGGCGCACTGATGACGGCTACGAATGGATTGAGCTCTCCGACGGCGGCCACTTCGAGAATCTCGGCCTTTACGAGATGGTGATGCGGCGCTGCCGTTACATCGTCCTGGTGGATGCCGATGCCGACCTCGATTACCAGTTCGACGATCTTGGCAATGCCATTCGCAAGATCGAGATTGATCTGGGCATCCCTATTGTCTTTCCCGCCTACGGCAAGTCGATCCCCATGCAGAAGGGCGTGCACAAGTCGAATCTCTACTGCTTGCAAGGCAAGATTCACTACAGCTGCGTCGATAAAGGAATGCCCGACGGCGACTTGCTCTTCATCAAGCCGGTGCTGAACGGAAGCGAACCGCCCGACGTGCGCGCTTATCGCGCGAACCATGACAACTTCCCGCACGAGCCGACCGTGAATCAGTTCTTCAACGAGGCGCAGTTCGAAAGCTATCGCCATCTCGGCTCCTGGGTGCTCGACGCCATGACTGCAGCGTCGGCGAGGACCGGACGCGACATGCAAGCGCTCTTCGATGTAGCCGACGATTACCGCAAGGGGAAGGCGGTGCAACCGGTCGACGGCTTCGCCGCCGGCGAAGCGGAATCGAAGATCACGATGACGCTGAATTCCAGCGGCTTGAGCCAGAATCCCGCTCCGGACAAGGCGTAACCGCCGCGAGTTGATTCTTAAGACTATCTGCGCTGCGGGCTGGCAGTGTCGCGGATCGACCCGTAAGAGTTCAGGGTGGTTTAAGGGTCCTGAGCCCGGAGGGCGACACTTGTTTTACCCGTGGGCGCCTTGCCCGCGGTTCGCATTGGAAATCTGAGTCAGAGCGGCGGAGCGGCGGGTGGGCTCACGCCTACGGCTAAGGCAAATGTCGCCCGCGCCGGGCCCATTGCGCGCGCGAATTGAAATAGCTTCAATACTGCCCATAGCGCCCTCTGACTGACTCCAGCAACTTCTGCGAATCGTAGCCTACGCCGTCCTTGAACACGATATCCACATTCTCGACGTCGGAGATCTGCTTCGACGGATCGCCTTTGACCACCACCAGGTCGGCATTCTTGCCCGCCGCAACCGACCCGATCTGCTTGTCTCGCCCGAGATACACGGCGCCGTTCAGCGTGGCGATTTTGATCGCTTCAACCGGTGGGAATCCCGCCTCGACCAGCAACTCAATGCCGCGTTGATCGCCGAAACCCGGCAGCACATCGCCGCGGCCGGTCGGATCGGGACCGGAGAGCAGCAGGCCTCCGGCGGCAACGAACGCGCGCTCCATCGCCAGCTCATGCTTCCACGCCACCGCTGCATCCAGCTTCGGTGCAGGCAATGACTCCGGCCGCTGCCGCAACAGGAAGAAGTCTTCGCGCGCCTGCGGTGTCATCGCATCCAGCATTTGCTGACGCACGGGCGGCCTGCCCGGTCCCGCTTCGGATTCAAACACCGGCAACGTCGAGGTCACGGCGACGTGGTGCGAGACCAGCGTCTGGATGAGGTCCTTCGCTTCCGGCCCGCTCGGATCCATGCGCGTAATGGTCTCCGCGCCGTCGCCCGGGGTGCACACATCCGGCTTCTTTCCGGTATCGAGTTCGGTGTTCACCGAGAAACCATGCTCCAGATTGTCAATGCCGAGTTCGGCAGCTTCTTTGTAGGTCACTGCGCACAGGTGGCCGGTGATCTTCAAGCCGCGCTTATGCGCCTCATCGATGGCGGCCTTCAACTCGGCACGCGTGATGTTCATGTACGCCTTGAACGAGGTCACGCCCATGTCGGCCCAATAATCCACGGTCTGGCGCGCCTGCTCGGGACTGGCGAGGTGCGGCATCTGGATGAAATAACTGCTCGCGCCTTCGAGATAGGGCCCGGTGACATCGATATGCGGCCCGGGCAACTTGCCGGCGTCGATGTCGCGCCTGAGATTCAGGTCGGCATAAGTCTCGACGCTGCCGGTGGTGCGCATCGTGGTGACGCCTCCGGCCAGATAGAGGCGCGGCGCGGAGAATGTCATCTGCGGAACCAGCACCGGCTGCTCGGAATGCCAGTTCGCGCTTAGGTTCGGCCGCTCAATGTAGAACAGATGATTGTGCATGCCGACGATGCCAGGCATGACCGAGTAGCCGCGCAGGTTGAGGACGATCTCACCGCCAGTCTCGGCAATGTCGGCGCCGGGCTGGATGGCCACGATCTTCCCATCACCGATGAACACGTTCTGATCTTCCACTGCCGGCGCGCCCGTGCCGTCGATGACGCGCACGTGCGTGAGCACAATCCTCGGCCCCTGCACGCGAACGAACTGCTGGACTTCTTTTGACAGCTCGGGAGTCTGGGCCGCGGCCGCAAGAGATATGGCCAGCAGCAAAGCAAGAAGCGAAACCAAACGTGACATTGAGTCTCTCCAAGTTGACGCAGTGAGTTTACGCTCTGAGATCTTGAGCGCGGGCGCCAAATCCGCCTGCTGGCGCCCACCCAGCCCGCAGGGCGACCCAATCGTAGCCCAGCGCGTGCGTGCCGGGGAAAGCGTTCTCGTAGTTTTCGTCACTGACGCACTGCCCTTGGATTGTAGAGTTGTACCTGTCGGAGCAGCTTTCGGTACACCAGAGCGGGGTGGCGCAGTCTCATCCGTCGACAAGCTTTACATCTTGCAATAAAAAGAACAGCCCTTCGGCCCAAGTAGGATGAATATAAACGGCTCCTTTTAGGAAGGTGTAAGGTTGGTCGGCAAGCATAAGGGTGTAGAGGACGTGGACAGTCTCCCCGCCGTCACCGGACAGGATCGTCGCACCCAGAATGCGATCATTGCTGGCATCCACGACAATCTTCATCAAGCCGGCAGTCTCATCCCTCTCGTAGGCACGCGCCACGACTGACATTGGCACCTTGCCGATCTTGAGCTTGTATCCCTTCGCCCGCGCCTCTTTTTCCGTCATGCCTGCCCCGCCCAGTTGGGGATCGGTAAAGACACAATACGGCACAATTCGATGGTCGATGCTGAGGTCTTTGTGTTCGATCAGGTTGCCGTAAATGATCTGAAAGTCATTGTAGGAAATGTGCGTAAAAGCCGGGCCGCCCTTCACGTCGCCCAGGGCCCAGATACCGGGCACGTTCGTCTCGAGCTTGCCGTTCACCTTAATCGTTCCATCTTTCCTGGTTTCGACGCCGGCTTTGTCGAGCGCCAGGTCCTCAGTGTTGGCGCGTCGTCCTGCGGCCACTAACAGGTGCGATCCGGAGACAGTCGAAGTAGTGCCGTTGTGTTCAACAGTGACGACAATCACGCCGTTCCTGTTCTCTACCCGAGACACGTTGGCATTCAGAACGAAACGGATGCCTTCCGCCTCAAGCGCTTTCTGCAATTCGGCTGCTACCTCGGGGTCCTCGCGTGCAACGATCTGTCCGCTGTGATCGACAATGGTGACCTGGCTTCCGAAACGCGCGAACATCTGCCCGAATTCGAGTCCGATGTACCCGCCGCCGAGGACGATAAGATGCTCCGGCACTTCCGTCAATTCCATGATCGTTTCGTTCGTCAAATAGCCGACTTCCTTGAGCCCTGGAATCGGCGGAATCAGCGGGCGCGCTCCCGTGTCGATGAAAATACGTTCGCTCTCGAGAAGCTGATCGCCGACTCTTAGCTGATGCGGCCCCGTGAACTGAGCTACACCGCGATACAGACGCAAGTTCGGCCGTTTGTTGACAGACTCCTGTTGGCGATCGCGGCGAGTTTGAACAAGGCGGTCTTTCTGGGCGACGATCTTCGCAAGATCGACACTGACGTCGTGCGTTTGAATACCCCAGCGCGCGGCGTCGCGCGCGTAATGCGCTACCAGCGCGCGATGCACCATGGTCTTGGTTGGAGTACAACCCGTGTTGATGCAGGTTCCACCCAGGTGGCTCTTCTCGATCAGCGCAACGGTCCAGCCCTGGTCGGCGAGCTTCGCCGCCAAGGGATTTCCGCCTTGCCCGCTGCCGATAATGATCGCGTCGTATTTCATAAGTCAGCCCTTCGCTGCCATTCAAAAGCGAAGAGGCCGCGCGATCGCGGCCTCAAAAATCAAGCCCAGCACAGCGCTATTTGTTGCTTAATGCCTCCACTCCTGGGAGTTTCTTGCCTTCGAGGAATTCCAGCGAGGCACCGCCGCCGGTGGAGATGTGCGTGATCTTATCTGCGACGCCGGCAGCTTTCACAGCAGCGACGCTGTCGCCACCGCCGACAATCGAAACGGCAGCACCATTGTCAGCAACGGCGTTGGCGACCTTCTTCGTGCCCTTCGCGAATGCCTCGATTTCAAAGACGCCCATAGGACCGTTCCATACAATGGTGCGCGCATTGCCGATCTCGTTGGTAAATAGCTCGATGGTTTGCGGACCGATATCGAGCGCCATCGTGTCTGGCGGGATCGGCTGGCCTTCACCGATTTGCTGAATGCGCGCGGCCGCCTCGGGCTTATCGGCCACCACATGATCGACCGGAAGCAGGAACTTGATGCTATGCGCCTTGGCATCCGCGAGCGTCTGCCTGGCCAGGTCGACTTTATCCGCCTCAAGCAGAGATTTGCCGATCTCCTGACCCTGAGCCTTAAGAAACGTGTAGGCCATACCGCCGCCGACAATCAGTGCGTCCACCTTGCCCATCAGATGCTTGATCACGCCGAGTTTGTCGCTTACCTTGGCTCCGCCGAGGATGGCGACGAATGGCTTTTGTGGATGTGAGAGAGCCTTACCCAGATATTCGAGTTCCTTTTCCATCAGCAGGCCGGCCGCGCTCTTCTCGACGAAATGGGTGATCCCTTCGGTCGAGGCATGCCCGCGATGCGCCGAGCCGAAGGCGTCATTGACGTAATAGTCGCAGAGCCGACCCAGCTGCTTGGCGAAGTTCGGATCGTTCGCTTCCTCTTCGGCGTGAAAGCGCAAATTCTCCAGCAAAAGCGACTGGCCGCGCTCCAACTTCTCCGCCATTTCCTCGGCCTGCACGCCAATGCAGTCCGGTGAAAAGCCAACATTCTCGCCGCGACGCAATACATCGTCCAGCAGAATGCGCAGGCGCTCCGCTACCGGCTTAAGGCTCATCTTGGGATTCGGCTTGCCCTTGGGACGCCCCAAGTGCGAGGCCAAGATGAGGCGCGCCCCGTGACGAAGAGCGTACTCGATGGTGGGCAAGGTCTCTCGGATACGCGTGTCGTCCATTACCCGCCCATCGTCGAGGGGGACGTTAAAATCGACGCGCATGAAGACGCGTTTGTTGTTCAGCGGAAGGTCGCGGATGGAGAGCTTTGACATAAGAACCTGTTGTCAGTTGTCGGTTGTCAGTTGTCGGTGAGCAATTAGCAATCAGCAATCAGCGAAGCAAATCTTTGCCGAAAATTGAAGTCTGATCTCCACGGCGTGCTCGCTGACAACTGATAACCGACAACTGACAACGGTTATTACAGTCCCTTCTTAGCTAAGTAATGAATCAGATCGCGAACTCGGCAAGAGTATCCCCACTCGTTGTCGTACCACGCGATCACCTTAATGCAGTTGCCGTTCACAACGCGTGTCATCGGCGCGTCCACAATGGATGAGCGAGGATCGCCGCGATAATCGATGGACACCAGCTCGGCAGTCTCGTATCCCAGGTAGCCCTTCAGAGGCCCAGATTCGGACGCTGCCTTCAGCGCATGGTTGACCTCTTCCGCGCTGGTCTTCTTATCGACGAAAACAACCAGATCGACCACCGACACGTTCGGCGTGGGCACTCGCATGGCAAATCCGTCGAGTTTACCCTTAAGGTCAGGAATCACCAGATAAATTGCTTTCGCCGCTCCGGTAGAAGTCGGAATCATCGACAGCGCGGCAGCGCGAGCACGGCGCAGGTCTTTATGCGGGAAATCGAGAATGACCTGATCGTTGGTGTACGAGTGAATCGTGGTCATGGTCCCGCAGACAATCTTGAAATTGTCGTTGATAACCTTCGCAACCGGGGCAAGGCAGTTTGTGGTACAGGAGGCGTTGGAGATGACGTTGTGCTTGGCGGGATCGTATTTGTCTTCGTTGACCCCCATCACAATTGTGATGTCTTCATTCGTCGCCGGCGCTGAGATGATGACCTTCTTCACCGGCCCGCGCAGATGCTGCTTGGCCAGCTCGCCCTTGGTGAATTTTCCCGTCGACTCGATGACGACTTGCGCACCGACCGATGCCCAGTCCAACTTCGCCGGATCTTTCTCCGCGAAGACTTTTATCTTCTTGCCATCGACGTTGATAGCGTCACTTTCAGCGGAGATTTTGTTGGGCAGGTTGCCGAGTATCGAGTCGTACTTCAGAAGATGGGCCAGAGTCTTGGGATCGGTGAGATCGTTGACGGCAACGAAATCGAGATCAGGATCGTTGAGAGCGGTACGAAGAATATTTCGGCCGATGCGGCCAAAACCGTTGATACCTACTTTGATTGCCATGTGACCTCGTTCACGAATTCGATTGAGTAACCCACCTTTGGTGCCCAAAGGCAACAACAGGAACCTGCGTTAAAACCAAGAATCGTAGCACCCGCGCTAAACCGAGGCAATGACAGGAATCACAGCGAATTGTTGCAGCATGGCACGAAAGCGTAGTCAACCTCGGGCTTCAGTCGCGTTGCCCACAGCCAGCCGAGCGTGTTACAAGTGCAACATGCGCAGATGGACACGCGACCGCAACCGCTGGCGCAAAAAACAGGCGGACAAGCAGACCCAAGAAAGCCTCGCGCCCTTGCAGCCCAAGTTTCCCGACCGGCCTTCGGCAGAAGCGAAGGAGCAGCCGGAACCGCCGCAGCCGGAATTCGAGGCGCAGCCCGATGAAGGCGAACTTCAAGATTCGCAGGCCGAAGCGGAAGCGCCTCCGGCTGAGGGTGCGCCCCAGCAATTCCGGCGCGACCGCAGCCGTCGCCGGGGTCGACGAGGACGTGGTAGCCGAGCACAGGGCACAGCCCAAGCTCCTGTGTTGCCCGGTCCCGGAGGTCCAACCGGCGAGGCCGCCGAAGCAGAAGCTCCCAAGAAGAAGGCTCAGCCTGCCGCGGCAGCTTCAGAGACAACAAAACAGCCCAAAGGTGCCGTCGTGCTCTCCATTGGACTGCCAGGTTCAGGTAAGAGCACCTGGTTTAAGCGCCACAACATTTTGCCGCTCTCCAGCGATATGGTTCGCATTCTGCTCTTTGACGATGTGACCGAACAGCGCTATCAGGATCTGGTTTTCTCCACTCTCCGCTCGATGCTGCGCGCTCGACTGCTGGCGCATCGGCCTTCCAACTATCTTGATGCCACCAATCTTTCCCCCCACGAGCGCCGTAGTTGGATCAAGCTCGCGCACGACTTTGGTTACGAGGCTCACGCCGTATTCTTCGACGTTCCGTCCGAAGTTTGCATGGAGAGAAATCGCCGGCGCGAACGAAACGTGCCCGAAGATGTGATGCAACGCATGGCCAGCAAGCTCCGCCCTCCGAAATTTGAGGAGGGCTTTGCCAAGATCACAGTGGTGCGTCTGAAGAAGAAAGAGGGAGAAGCGCCGCACGAAGAGCCCCACCAGGAGCTTCCCGTTGAACCGGACGAGGGCGAACCACCCGAGCTCGTGGATTCGGAGTATTAGATCGGCGGCTTACGACGCCAAGGTGGACTGCACGCCATTTGCGACGTTCACGCAAGCCATGATCTCTTCATCGGTGAGGGTGCGGTCCGACTCTTTCGCGCGCTGATAAATGCGATCGACCAAATCCTCATTCGCGGCGATGCCGTGCCGTTCCAGCCAGAACTGCACGTTGGACTTGCCGCTCATCGGACCGACTTCAATAATTTGCTCCATCCCGAAGTAATGCGACGGGACGCCGGAATAGATGCTATTGGCCAGCATCACATCGTTCTTGCGGTACGCCTTGATAACGGCAGCAGCATGAACTCCGGTGCCGGTTCGAAAGGCATCGTCGCCAACGACTGGATAATTCTTGGGAATCGGAATGCCGGTCGCCTTGGATACGGTGTCGCAATATTCCTTGAGCTTGGTCAGATCCTGGCTTGCCCACGGTTCAATGCCGAGGAGCTTCAGGTTCACAAGCATCTGGTCCATTTGGGTGTTGCCCACCCGTTCACCAATTCCGCAAGCCGTGGCATGAACCACTTCCGCCCCCGCCACAAGTGCTGCGATGGAATTCGCCACCGCTAGCCCGCGATCGCAATGCCCATGCCATTCCACACGGATGTTCTCGCCCGAGGGCTTCACGACTTCGTTGACGACAAAGTGCATGAGTGCGACCACACCCATCGGCGTCGCATGCCCGCAGGTGTCGCAGATGACGATTGCCTTCGCGCCGTAACGAATCGCAGTGCTGTAGAGCCGCTGGATCGTCTCCGGATCGCAACGCGTTGTGTCTTCGGTGACGTACATGACGTCCAGACCAAGCGAAACCGCGTACTTCACCGCGTTCTCCGTCGTCCGCAGCAGGAAATCGTCGGTCCAGTCTTCGGTGTAGCGGCGAATCGGACTGGAGCCAATGAAGGTCGCAACTTCAATGGGCACACCGGTGTTCTCGACAATTTCCGCGACAGGACGGATATCGTTCTGATGAGTGCGGGCAGCGCAGTTGGGCTTGATCTTCAGGTTGGCGCGTGCAATCTCGCGGGCCAGGGCTTCGCAGTGGGCCTGAGCACGAGGGCCGGCACCGGGCAGGCCGATGTCCAGCATGTTGATGCCGACGGCCTCCATCAAATGAAGGATTTCGATCTTCTCTTCGATGGAAGGGTCGCGAACCGAGGGCGATTGCAAGCCGTCGCGCAGCGACTCGTCATTCAGCAGCACCCTGCCAGACGGAACCATCGACTTGGCATAGATCGTATTCCAGTCGTAGATCAGTTCAGAGATATTCGCAGACACTTACCAGTCACCCCATTTCGCGTTGCAGCTCCTCCCCACGATAGAGCAACAAGCTGGGTTCCACGTCCCTATTATCGCTCAGACCTTCAATGTTATTCCGGCTTTTGCGGCGAATCCTTCTTATCCAGCGTCAGCCCAAACACCGAAGGCTTACCCAGGCCCGCGACGTTTCGCCCTGCTGGTTCCTCCGAGCTGGGTAAGTACAGTGTGCGGCAGTGCTCGCAGCGGTACATCTCAGCTTTGTCGCCAAATGCCTGACGCACGTCTCCGCATGCCTGCTCCAACACGTCGGCCAGATAGAACCAGCGTTTCAAATGGCCGCCGCACAACTTTCCCTTCTCATCCTTCTCGTTGCAAGCCCGTTGAAACGGCTTCTTGTACTTGATTTTGTGCTTCGGGAGTTGCGGAATCCCGTTCTCGCCGTCGGCCATGCTGGCAGTATCTCCCGCCCAGGGCGAACTTCGCAATATGGGGCGTTCAGACCGCGAGCGCCTGCCCCCGACACTCAAGAATCAACAGGCTCAGCCAACTGAAAGCGCGATACTTCATCTAACCGGGAGCGCCCATACGCGCAGCACTGAAAACCAATTTAGGGCCGGGCTGATGGCGAGTACATGCGGTAAACAGGGGCAAGTTGAGGAAACACAAGAAGGTCAATCGGGCAGAGATAAGAGTTCCCTTCCCTGGATCCAGAAGTATCTGGAGATGGCTGACTTGTTGATCAGACGAGGCAGGCTCAAAGGCCAACTGGCATCCCGGAATCCCAAAGCGTCCCCCGTATCAAATGCGGTTCGAACGCCGCAGCAGCGACATCGAAATTAGCGCTCCTTTCAGCTTGGCGCTCAACTGGTTCGCAAAAAGCAAATCGGCGAAGCCGCCCATTTGCTGCTGATACTTCTTGCCATAGCCGAACCACCATACCTTTTTCATGCGCGGCATGAGGTCGACATCCACGTACTTCACCCGCACCATCTCTTGCAGTCCTATCTCACCGTGAGTCCTTCCAATGCCGCTCTGTTTGAATCCACCGTGCGGCGCTTCCGCGATTCCGAAGCTCGAGATCATGTCGTTGACCATGACGGTTCCGGCCTGGATCTGCCGCGCCAGAGCTTCGCCGCGTCGACGATCGCTGGTCCAGACACTTGCCGCCAGTCCGAAGTCGCTGTCGTTTGCCAGCCGCACGGCTTCGTCATCGTTGTCGAATAGGGCGACGGGCAACACTGGCCCAAACGTTTCTTCCCGCATGATCCGCATGTCGCCGGTAACGTCGGCCAGCAGAGTCGGCGCGTAGAAGTTCGGGCCAAGCTCGCTGAGACGCCTGCCTCCAGCCAACAGACGAGCGCCCCGGTCAACCGCATCGCGCATATGATCTTCGACAATCTTCACCTGCCGCTCATGAATCATTGGGCCGACTTCAACTTCAGAGTCGATCCCATTTCCCACGCGCAGCTTGGCAATCTTCTCGCGACACTTCTCCAGGAATGGTTCGTACAAGCTGCGATGCACATAGCAGCGTTCAACCGAGAGGCAGGTCTGACCGGCGTTCATGAACGCGCCCCACAAAGCTCCACTCGAAGCCACGTCCAGGTCGGCATCGTCGAGCACGATCATCGGATCCTTCCCGCCCAATTCCAGCACCGCCGGCAGAAGTCGGCGCGCGGCAGCTTCGCCCACGCGCTTTCCGGTCGCGACGCTTCCAGTAAAGATCAACTTATCGACGCCGCCCTCGATGAGTGCCGCCCCAACCGGCCCTTCCCCAATGACGACCTGCATCAGATCAGGATGCAACCCCGCGTTCAGCAGCAGACGCCGTAGCTCCAGCGCGGCCATCGGCGAGAATTCGGACGGCTTCAGCACGACGGCATTGCCTGTCGCGAGCGCTCCCAAGGTCTCTACCGCCGGCGTCGAGAAGGGATAATTCCAAGGCGCGATAATCCCGATGACGCCATATGGTTCCCGCACCAGCTTCCCGCGCTTGCTTTTCATCGCCAGGTTGGCATGTGGCAATGACTTCTCGCGGAGAAAGCTCTCCGCCTTGCGAATGCAGAACTGTGCCGCGTCGAGGACCACGAGTACTTCCGTCGCCAGCGCCTCCGCCGTAGGCTTACCCACCTCTCTGCAAATCAGGCTCGCGACTTTGTCCCGCTGCTGGTTCAGGATTTGCTGAAACCGGCGCAGCATCGCGACTCGCTCGCTGACTGGCTGAGCCTGCCACTGCGGTTGTGCGGCTTTGGCCCGAGCGACAGCAGCATGCACGTCTTCAGGGGATGCACAAGCCAGCTCTCCTAAAACTTCACCGGTTGCGGGATTGGTGCTGACAATCGTCGGGGTGCTGAGGACCTGAGCTTCGCTAGCCATGATCGGTAGCCTTAATATTCCACGCTGACGAGATACAAGCCGCAAGCGGCAGCCGTGGGTCCGGCGGCGCTACGGTTGCGGGCTTCCAGGATGGCGGGCACGTCCGCGATCTTCAGCGAACCTTTGCCTACGAGGAGAAACGTTCCGACCAGGTTTCGCACCATGTGGTGCAGAAAGCCGTCTCCGCGCACAGTGTAGACCAATTCATCGCTGGTGCGCACCCATTGCGAAGAATGAATCGTGCGAACATTGCCGGTTTTACCATGGCGGGAAGACATTTCTTCCTCGGCAATGTCTGCCATGCGCGCGCTGCGTTCGGGATCGGAAGCCGCAAACGAAGTGAAGTCATGGGTACCAACGATGTGTTCGGAGGTACGCATCACGGCTTCTTCATTCATGGGATACGGGTCGTGAAAAACATAGCGCGCGAGAAAAGGCGGGCAGATCTCGCCGCGGTAGATGCGATAACGATACGTCTTGGCCTTCGCCGAGTGCCGCGCATGAAAGCCGTCCTCAACAATCTCAGCCGACGTCACTCTCACCGAAGCCGGAAGGATATCGTTAAGCGCGACGACAAGATTGCGTTCCGGCATCGGATTTTCCAGCTGGAACGACGCAACCTGGGCCAGCGCGTGAACGCCTGCGTCGGTGCGGCCGGATCCTTGCGGCAGGATATCTTCGCCGGTGAGCCGCTTCAGGCAATCCGAGAGCGTGCCTTGCACCGTCCGCAGACCCGGCTGCACTTGCCACCCGTGAAATTCCGCGCCGTCATAGGCCAGCGTCAGCTTGAGGTTGCGCGACATGATGTCCTCAGAAAAATTGATGGCGAGCGAAAGTTTTCGTTCTGTTAAGCAGTGTAAAGCTATGTAAAGGGCCGACTTGTCTCAGCAAAGTCTCAGATATACTTACCTTCTGCAACGTACGAACTCGAGACCGAAGTCCGTCCTACTACGACGATACCCTGCGGTGGAATTTCCGCCAACCGTCTCGAAAGGTGCATCTGTTGGCTGGCTGATGCCGCGACGGCATCTAGAACTCTACCGTGCTCTGTTGGGAGAAGCTGAGAATGTTCGCTCTTAAATTCACTTTAGACCGTCCTCCTTTGGCAAATGTGTTCTGCCTGCTTTTGTTGTGCCTGACAGGGACAGCGGCTTTCGCTCAGGATGCGGCGCCTCAAGCGACGCCGCCTCCGGCACAAGCTCAGCCGACCGTTGCAGCGCCATCAGTCCTGACCCCTCTGCCGCAGGCGCCTGGTCCGCAGCACAATGCCCATCCCTATTCGGAGGAGGATTACACCCGCGGCAAGCGGCAGTGGCCGAATCCGTTCGTCATTTGGTCGCCCCGTTCGGTTCCCGACGTCAACGTCCGCAACACCGCGCGCGTGGATCAGATCATCCGTGATGGAAAGATTTACCTCTCGATCAACGATGCTGTGGCTTTGGCGCTGGCTGACAATCTGGACATCGGCATACAGCGCTACAACCTGTCCATTGCGGACACCGATATCCTGCGTACCTCATCCGGCTCGGTCGCGCTTGGCGTGAATGCTGGATTGCTGCAAGGAACTCCCGGAGGCATGACAGGTTCGACCTCAGCTGGAGGCACGGGAACATCGACCACTGCCGCAACCGGTAGCGGTGTCGGCGGCACTAGTATCGGCGTCGGCGGAGCCGGCAGCGGCGCTGCCGGACTGGTCACCTCAACCCAAGGCCAAGGCCCACCCATCGACAGCTTCGATCCGGTCATCACGGGGACCGGCTTCATAGGTCATTCGGTCACGCCGGAATCGAACACCGTCTTTACCGGTACCAACGAACTGTTCACCAACACCACCACCGCGAATTTCCTCTACACGCAAGGCTTTCCCACCGGAACTCTGATGACCGTGGGCTTCAACAACACCCGTACATGGGAGAGCGCACTGTTCAACACCATCAATCCCAACCTGACGCCAAGTTTCCAGTTTGAGTTGCGCCAGCATCTGCTGCAAGGATTTGGTTTCGATCCCAACCTGCGCTACATCCGCATTGCGCGAAACAACAAGCTAATCACGGAAATCACCTTCCGCAACCAGGTCATCACCACGGTTTCGCAGATTGAGAATATTTACTGGGACCTGGTCAACGCCTACGAGAACGTCACGGTTCAACAGCGGGCCCTCGATCTGGCCAACAAGACTCTGTCCGACAACCAAAAGCAGGTCGCCCAGGGCACACTGGCCCCGCTGACGGTGGTGCAATCGCAAAGCGCGGTCGCCACCGCCAAGCAAAACCTGGTTGCATCCGAGGTCGCTCTTCAGCTGCAACAGCTGCTGATGAAGAATGCGATCACACGCAACATGGCGGACCCTGTGCTCGCCGTTGCACCGGTGATTCCGACCGACGCACTCAACACAACCGAACCCTACAAGGTCGCTCCCGTGGACGATCTGATTTCCGCGGCCCTTAAGAATCGTCCCGAGATTGCCACCGCCCGTTTGACGCTGACCAACAACGAGGTCACGCGCAAATCCCTTCGCAACGAGTTGCTGCCCGCGCTCGATTTGTATGCGTTTTATGGCGCAACGGCGCTGGCTGGCCCGCCTAACCCGTTGTGCACCGATCCCACGCGTTGCGCGCAACCTGGATTTCCTACCAACTACGGCGGGGCTTTTACCAATTTGTTTAACAGCAGCGCGCCCGATAAAGGCATAGGGGTGAACCTCACCATCCCATTGCGCAATCGCCAGGTGCAGGCCGACCAGGTGCGCAACGACTTGGAATATCGTCAGGCGCAAATGCTCTTGCAACAAACCGAGAACACCATCATGTTGCAGGTGCGGCAGGCGGAATTCGCTCTCGAGCAGAATTGGGAGTCACTGCAGGCCGCCATTTCGGCTCGCGATTATGCAGCCGAAGCCCTCGATGCCGAGCAGAAGAAGCTGGTGATGGGCGCCTCGACGAGCACACTGGTTTTGCAGGCTTCGAGCAACCTGACACAGGCCGAATCCAGTGTCCTGTCGGCAGCGACCAACTACGAAAAGTCCAAGGTTCAGCTTGACCTGTCCACAGCCGACACGCTTACGAAATTAGGTATCGATCTGAACGACGCCGAGGCCGCTCAGGTGAAGAGTGAGCCGCACGTTACCGGCGTGATCCCCGCCAACGCACCGAACCAGCTCACAACACCGCACCTGGTCCCCCTCGGTCCGGGAGGGCCGGAAACCGGTCCGACCATGGCGCCGCAGCCGGGAACTCCACCGCAAACTGCGCCGCAGCAACCGCAAACGCAGCCGCAGTCTGCACAGCCATGATGCCGAACCTTTAGCGCGAATTTCGTTGTCAGTGGGTTGAGCCAACCGGAGCCCAACCCATTGGCTCTTCTCCCACCACCAACCACGTATTACCATGGAACATCCTCATGGGCCCAAGTCCACCAGCGCGCCTGCCCCTCGGAGCGGCGAAATCTTCGAGCGAGTCACAGGGGCTGCGCGCGGCACAGCAGCAGGTCGCGGCATTGGCGCACCTTGGCGTCGTGCAACAGGCATTTGCCTGGTTTCGTGCTCAAGGCCGGCAACTGGAAGATATCCAATTGGAAGTCACTTCCATTGCCGCGCCACCGTGGGGGGAAACGGCCCGCAGTGACTGGCTCGCATCGCGTTTTGGGGACGTCGGGCTGACTGATGTTCACCGCGACGAATTGGGTAACGTTTTTGGCATTCGTCCCGGCGTCGATCCTGCCGCACCCTTCATCGCACTGAGCGCTCATATCGATACGGTTTTTCCCGCCGACACTCCGATCTCGGTCCGCCGTGATGGCGGCAAGCTCTATGGTCCCGGGGTGTCCGACAATTCTTCGGGAATCACGGCGCTACTGGCGATCGCGAAAGCGATGCAGGCCGCCAAGTTGACGCACGTCGCGCCCATTCTGTTCATTGGCAACGTCGGCGAAGAAGGTGAGGGCGATCTTCGGGGCATCCGGCACATCTACCAGCAGCCACGGTGGTCATCGACCATTGCATCTCTCATCGTGATTGATGGCGCCGGAACCGACACCATCATTGCGGAAGGTCTTGGCAGCCGGCGTTACGAAATTACTGTCCGTGGGCATGGAGGGCACTCGTGGAGCGACTTCGGCGTCGCCAATCCCATCGTCGCCCTGGCGCGAGTGATCGACCGTTTTACCCGCACCCCGGTTCCTGTTTCGCCCAAAACAACTTTCAATATCGGCATCATCAATGGCGGGACATCTGTGAATTCCATTCCCGAGTCAGCCACCATGCGAGTGGATACGCGTTCGGCCTCGGTCGAGGAACTTGATCGCTTGGAGCGTGCCTTGCACGAAGCGGTCGATCATGCCATTCCGGAAATAACGGGCCGCAAGAAACAGGAACTGCTGACCGCGGAAGTGCGCGTTATCGGTAGCCGTCCAGCAGCGGATCTGCCGGCCGACTCGCCTCTCCTGAGAATGGTGCGAGCCGTTGACGCGGAATTGGGGAACTCCGCGCGAATCCAACGCGCCTCGACCGATGCCAATGTACCGCTGTCTCTCGGCCGGCAGGCTGTCGCCATCGGTTCAGGCGGCAGCGGCGGCGGAGCCCACACCATTCACGAGTGGTACGACCCCATTGGGCGCGATCTCGGGCTAAAGCGCATCTTGCTGCTGGCACTTGCCCTGAGCGGAGTCGCGGAAGAATGAAACTGATTTCTATTTTGATCCCGCTTTTGTCCTTCATGCTCTTGAATGCAGATTCCTTCGCGGCTCCTGAGAAAAAGCCTCCAAGCGAAATCATCTTCATCAACGGCAACATCTACACCAATCGCACCACCCAAGATAAGTACAACCAGGCCAAGCTGGGGCGCCCCCAGGCCATTGCGGTTCGCGATGGGCGGATTGTAGCAATTGGATCGAATGCCGAGATACTGAAGCTGAAGCATGGCGACATGCAGGTCGTCGATCTCGGCGGGCATTTCGTCATGCCCGGTTTTAACGATGCGCACGTGCATCTTGCTGCCGGCGGTCTGGAGCTGCTGCAAATTGATCTAGTTGGCGTGAAGTCGCTTAAGGAGATGCAGCAACGCATCGCCGAATACGACCAAAAAATGCCTGCTCATGAATGGCTCGTGGGCCGCGGTTGGGACCACACGCTCTGGCCCGGAGAAAAGCTGCCCACGCGCCAGGACATCGATGCGGTCACAGGCGCTCACCCCGCCATCTTCACCCGCGTTGATGGACACATCGCGGTTGCCAACACGGCTGCCTTGCGAGCGGCCGGAATTCTCGCCAAGGTGCCGAATCCGCATGGCGGCGAAATCGATCGCGACGCCAACGGCGAGGCTACTGGAATCCTCCGCGAGACGGCCAAAGACCTGGTGCTGGCCAAGGTTCCTAAGCCCTCTCTGGCGACGCGCCGGCGAGCCATCGACCTAGCGCTGGCCAACGCTGCCCGTTGGGGCATCACTTCGTTGCAGGACTATTCCGATTGGGAAGACTTTCTGGTTTACGAAGAACTGGAGAAGCAAGGCAAGCTCACCGCGCGTATCAGCGAATGGCTGCCCTTCAATGAGCCGCTCGAACTGTTAGACAATCATCGCGCGCACCGCCCCGCCGAAGATCCCATGCTGCATACAGCCATGCTCAAGGGCTTTATGGATGGCTCGCTGGGCTCGCGCACGGCTGCGCTCAACGCGCCGTATGCCGACGATCCCGGCAATAAGGGCTTGTTGCAATACGAGCAGTCGACATTGAACCAAATGGCAGTGGAGCGCTCGGCGGCCGGATTTCAGCTCGGCTTTCATGCTATCGGAGACGCAGCGGCGCAGATGGCACTTGATGCTTTCGCTGAGGTGGAACGCGATGCCCGCGAGAAGAACCGCGTCCGCGATTTTCGCTTCCGCATCGAGCACGACCAGGTGATCGATGCCAATCAGTTCGATCAGTTTCGTAATCTCGGCGTGATCGCCTCCGTCCAGCCCTGTCATCTGCTGACGGACATGAACTGGGTGGTCGAGCGCATCGGGCCGCAGCGCGCGAAGACGTCGTATCCCTGGAGCCAGCTTCCTGAAGAATGGCGTTGCGCTGGCCTTCGGAACCGACTATCCGGTCGAGCCGATCTCCCCGTTTCGAGGGCTCTATGCAGCCGTGACGCGCAAGAATGAAGCTGGAACCAAAGAGTTTTTCCCCGAGCAGAGAATATCGCTGAATCAGGCGATAGCCGCTTACACCACCGGCTCCGCCTATGCTCAATTTGCCGAGAAAGAGAAAGGGACGCTCGCGCTGGGCATGCTTGCCGATTTCGTGGTGCTCGATCGCGACCTGACCAAGATTCCACCAGCAGAGATCCTGAAGACCCAAGTCCTGCGAACCGTCGTGGGGGGTAAAACCGTCTACGACGCAAGCAAAAAGTCGAACTAAGCCGAGTGGGTGAGCATCTCAGGCACAATGGTGACGAAACGCAGTTATGCGCCGTCTAATCCCTGAGAACACTCCAGAGATTTCCCTTACATCTAAGTACATGTTGCCGCGACTGTATAATTTATATTTGGCTTTTTTGTCCGGAGGACAGTGAATGGATTCGCAAGCTTCAGGTTTCAGGCAGAGAATGAAGGCCAATCGCTTTGCCTCGACCATGGTAATCCTGGCGACGCTATCGCTGGGCATCCTGATTGGCACAGTCGTTTCTGGTGCCGTTAAGGGCAATCAGCAAAGTTCCTCGGCTGACGCGACGCCGTTGAAGGTTCCTTCGCCCGTCCAGATGTCGAATCAGTTTTCGACCATCGCGCGCCAGCTGGAGCCGTCGGTGGTCAACATCAATACCGAAACCACCATGAAGAATCCGCACAAGCGCATGATGCCGGGAAACCCCGACGACGAAGGGAATGCGGGGCGGCGGTGACGAGGACAACCCCTTCCAGGATTTCTTTAACCGCTTCTTCGGCGGACAGCCGGGCGGCGGTGGTCAAGGGCGGCGGGCAGTTCGGAGGCCTCCCGATATGCGCGAGCGCTCGCTGGGCTCAGGCGTGATCGTCGACCCCAAGGGCTACATTCTCACCAACAATCACGTGGTGGATAAGGCCGACAGGATTCGCGTCAACCTGATGGGCGATCCGGAGACGGTCACCTACACTGCGACCGTAATCGGCACCGATGCAGAAACCGATCTGGCCGTGATCAAGATCGACGCCAAGAAGCCGCTGCCCGCAGCCAAGATGGGCAATTCCGATCAGATGAACGTCGGCGACTGGGTGCTCGCCATCGGCAGTCCCTTCGGCCTGAATGAAACCGTCACCGCCGGCATCGTCTCGGCGATCGGCCGCAACATCGTTCCCAACCGTCAGTTCGAATCGTTCATCCAGACCGACGCGGCCATCAATCCCGGCAATTCCGGCGGCCCGCTGGTCAACATGAACGGCGAGATCATCGGCATCAACACCGCGATCTACACCAGCGGCGGCGGCTATCAGGGCGTTGGCTTCGCCATGCCGTCGAATACCGTCGTCAACGTTTACAACCAGCTCATCGGTCCGGACCACAAGGTGCTCGCGCGGCTCAATCGGCGTGCAATTCAATGCCGTGCCCAATCCGGCGGTCGCGCGCGTTTACGGCGTCAATAGCGGCGTCACCATTGCCAGCATCACGCCGAACGGTCCTGCCGAAAAGGCGGGCCTGAAGACGGGTGACACGATCGTCTCCGTCAACGGCAAGCCGGTGAAGAATGGCGACGAACTGGTCGCCGAGATCTCCTCCCTGAAACCCGGTACGAGGCGAAAATCGGATACATGCGCAACGGCAAGGAGCAGACGGTCGAGGTGACCATTGCCGATCGCGCCAAGCTTTTCGCCGACCGGCTGAATGGCGAAGGAAGCGAAAGGGCGAGGAAGGCCAGCCGCAGGAGAGCAAGTTCGGCGTCATCGTCAAAGGCATCACGCAGGACATGGCCAAGCGTTATCAGCTGCCTAATACCAAGGGCGTGATTGTTCAGGACGTTAAGCCCGATGGCTTCGGCGATACTGCCGGACTCAGCCGCGGCGACGTGATCCTGGAGATCAACAAGCAGCCGGTGAACAACGAGGAAGATTTCCGTCGCATCGAGTCGCAGACCAAGAGCGGCCAGGATGTGGTCTTCCTGGTGCGGCCCCGCGGCACCCGCGACAATTCGACGGTGTTCATGGGAGGCACGTTGCCGTAATGAAAATTCACCACGGAGCCACGGAGCCCACGGAGGTTTGTTGAATTAGATTTCGCCGTGATCCCAGTGTCCACGTGGTGAATGGGTTTCGACCGAAGTCCCGAAAGCAGTGCGGGATCTCTTAACCAGAAGGTACTCCGGACAGCTCCGGGGAGTTAACTCAGAAGCAATCCTGGCAGCGGCGCTGGCGCATCGAAGTTGAACGGAGCCAGCGCCGTTCCTTTTTGGGAACCCGGCCCAATTTTGTCGTTCCCAAAATGGTTAACGGCTCATTACAATTAAAGGACTAATCGTGTACAACGTAAACTTGCCGGAGAGGTGGTCGTTGCCTAGCGCAAAACGTGTTCTTAACGCCTCCGCCGTCGTATTCGTTATTTTACCCTGGCCGTCGTTGTATCGGCGACCACAACCACTCACGCTAAGCCCAAACATGCCAAGGCCTCCAGCTCCCACAGTTCTTCCCGCCATCATTCTTCCAAGGCATCGGTAAAGTCAGCTCGCTCGCATGGACAGCACAGCATCGACGAGGATCGTACCCGCGAGATTCAGACGGCCCTGATCCGGGAGCATTATCTGACGGGAGAGCCGACGGGTGTATGGGACCAGACGTCCAAAGACGCAATGTTGAAATATCAGGCAGATAACGGCTGGCAGACCAGAATCACTCCCGATTCACGGGCGCTGATCAAGCTGGGCTTGGGCCCGGATCACAAGGGGCTGCTCAATCCCGAAACCGCCAACATCCCGTCTCCACATGAGTTGGGTGTCGACAACCAGACCCAGCCGGGTGGCGCGGCCGACAACCAATAACCGAACAGATTTTTAACCAGCGCGGGCGCGACACGGTCGCGCCTTTCTGTTTCTGCTCCTGGCGTGAGACCCCTGCCAGTTTTCATACGATTGTGCGAGGATGACTGCATGGCACAGCAAGAGCATAACTTCCAGATGGACTACATCGAGTTTCCCGCAACTGATATCGAAGCGACCAAGCGCTTCTATCACACGGTCTTCGGCTGGGATTTTCAGGACTGGGGCCCCACCTACACCAGCTTTCATGACGGCCGTCTGGGCGGAGGGTTCAACGCCGAAGCCAAGCCCGCCGGCGCGGACGGACAGCAGACTCGCGGAACGCTGGTGGTGATCTACGCTGCCTCGCTGGAAGAGACCTACGCCAAGGTGAAGGCGGCGGGCGGCAAAATCATTCGCGAGACCTTCGAATTTCCCGGCGGCCGGCGCTTTCATTTTGCCGACCCGAACGGCAACGAGTTGGCCGTCTGGAGCGAATAGCTACGTCTGCCGTGCTGTCCCTACTGCTCGCGCTCTGTGCTCTCGTCGATGGGCGCGGCTACGCATATGCGCTGCGAGCCGCTTCGTTCATGCAGGTGCGTGCCGGTGCGTACTCGGGGAACATTGATAGCGATGCCGAGGCAGAGCTCGTCGACCTCATCAACGAGAGCCGCCGGCAACAGGGCCTCGCACCGTTGACGGTCGATCCGCGGCTGACGCAAGCAGCACGTAAACATTCGCAGCTCATGGCCAGTCGAGGTGCGTTGTCGCATCGCCTCCCGGACGAGCCGTCAATTCCGAATCGTTTTGCGGCGGAGAACTTCCCTTCCGATCGCCAGGGCGAAAACATCGCTTTGGATCAGGACGCCGACTCGGCACATCGCGAACTCATGCACTCGCCGCCGCACCGGGAGAACATCCTCGATCCTGAGTACAACGTCGTCGGAGTCGGCGTGGTCCGCAGCGGTCGGGACATCTACGTCACGGAAGACTTTGCTCGTCGGCTGCCGGAATTGTCCGAGCCCCAGGCAGAAGCCGCCGTGCGAAGCGCGATCGACCAATACGAGAAAGCACACGGCTTCGCCGCTCCGGCCCGCAAACCGCAGCCGCAATTGCGCAGGATAGCTTGTGCGATGGCGCTCAACGACTCATTGGACTCGCGGGCTGCCGCACAATTGCCCCAGGTTCGCCAGCTCTTTACCTGGACGTCAGCCGATCCGGGACAGCTTCCGGGAGCGCTCGATACGATGCTGTCGGAGGGATTGTCCTCCGGGTATTCACTGGGAGCCTGCTTCGCTCCCAGCGTGAGCCATCCCGGAGGCGTTTATTGGATTGTAATGGTCAGCTACTGATAAGAAGCGGCCGGCTCTCTGCCGCAATTAGTGGAGCGAACGCAGTTGCGCGGGATCTCGCTCCGGGGTATGAATCCTGATCGTTTTGCCGGCAAGATTGGACTTGATGTAGTCCTCGCCTGCCTGCATCATGAGTGTCCAGACGGCCTGTGCCCGCCCTTTTTCGTTGAGAAACGCCGCCACTTCGGCGGCGTTCATGTTGGCTCCTGCCTCGCGGGCAAACTGCTGCAAATGAGCCAGCGTGATCTCGGCCGTAACCTTCTCGCGCCAACACTTCTTCTTGAGGTCAATCATTTCTGCTTCCCGACAGAATGGATTTTCCTTACGTCCATAGAAATACCGCCGGAGCAAACAGAGCACGATGCTTAGAATCACGGGCTGGTGTGATGAGCGTCACCGGTGTGATGTTCATTATGAACAATCGCCGGAGCGCCCCGCGAGGTGCCGCTTTGCCGCCAGCCTGCTCGCTGTTGCAACCCGGGAGCGGCCACCCGCCGCCTGTGCTAACCTCGGATTTCCCGAATGATCGAGAAGCCCAAAATTTACGTCGGCACCGCCGGCTGGTCTTATAAGGACTGGGAGGGCATCGTCTATCCCGCCGAGATCAAGAAGTCGCAGCACCCGGTGGAGTATCTTGCCCGTTACATCGATGTTCTGGAGATCAACACCTCGTTTTATGGCCACATCAAGCCGGAGTGGGGCAAGCTTTGGTCGCGCATGGCTCGCTCGGTGAACCCTCAGTTCATGTTTACCGCCAAGCTGAACCGTGCCTTCACCCACTCGCCCCTTGCCGTGCTGGAAAGCACCTCGGCCGACACAATTCGCCCCACCGAAGAAGACGAACGGCTGGCCCGGGAGGGATTCGAATCGGTTGCCGCCGAGGGAACGTTGGGCGCCGTGCTGGCCCAGTTTCCCATTTCCTTCAAGAACACAAATGCCAATCGCGACCACCTGGATTCCGTGATCGAAAAGTTCAAGCAGTTTCCTCTTGTCATTGAGGTCCGGCACAACAGTTGGACCAATGAAGGCACGCTGCGCTACTTTGTCGACAAGGGTGTCGCTTTCTGCAACATCGACCAACCCAAGCTCGGGAAAGCCATTACTCCCAGCGAGCACGTCACCGCCGGCATCGGCTACGTCCGCTTGCATGGCCGAAATTATGAGCAGTGGTTCGACAGCGACTCGCGCAACGATCGATACAACTATCTCTATACCGAACCCGAGCTGAAGCAGTGGAAATTGCGGATCGACGCCATCGCCGACAAGGCGCAGAAAACATTTGTCATCGCCAACAACCACTTTGAAGGGAAAGCCGCGGTGAACGCGCTACAGTTGAAACATATGCTGACGGGGCGTGCGATCGCAGTGCCGGATACGCTTCTCAAACGATATTGGGAGCTCGGCGAGGTCGCCGGGAAGAACGATGGCGAGGCCGAACTGTAGTACTGCTCGCTTGCACTGTCCCGACATATCTTCGTAACATCCTGTGCAGTCTGGTAGAAACAAACCAATGAGCGATAACGAAGCCGAAGAACTAAAAGAAGCTGCCGAACGTGCGAAAGAGCGTCGTGAGTTGGCGCCGGTCAGTCTGACCATGGCCATCCTGGCTGTGCTGGTTGCCGTGGTCACGCTGATGGGGCATCGCGCGCACACCGAAGAGATCCTGATGCAGACCCGCGCCACCGACCAATGGAGTTATTACCAGGCGAAAAACATGCGCCGGCAGAACCTCGAGGCGCTGGAGGACGTGCTCACTGCTCTGGAAAACACCAAGGAAGAGCGGGCGCAGGAAGTGCAAAAGAATTTCCACGAACAGGTCGAGAAGTATCACGATCAGCAGAAAGACATTGAGAAGGAAGCCCGCAGCTTTGAAGGCGAAGTCCAGTTAGCCACCCGCCACGCCAACCGCTTTGATCTGGGAGAGGTGTTCCTCGAAATTGCCCTGGTCGTGACCTCAATCACACTGCTGACCGAAAATCGAGGTTATTGGTACTTCGGATTCGTGCTGGCTGCTATCGGTATCGTGTGCGCGATCAGCGCGCTCTTTGTGAGGTAAGCCACCAGCCGTCTCAATCTGCGTTTTCATACGCGAAGAGTTTTCCTCTGCCGTACCCACTGCTAACTCGCCTTGCGGGCACAGTACTCGCTGCGCCGGTCAGGTCCGGCGAACTCGAGCGGTAATACCGCTTAAAGTCGTTTGACTTTAACGGTTTCATTCGTTTAAATCATAACCTTGCTTTTCCGCTCTGCCGTCCGCTGATGTTGCTGCGCCCGAGCCGAGCAGACCTTCATTTGGGGGACCATGATGCCGCGTAGCCGTGAATATGTACCGCCCTGCATGCTGTGTCTTTTCCTTCTTTGTTGGCTGCCGGCAACCGCCCAGGTGACGGCGAATCTGTCGGGCCGCGTCACCGACCAGACCGGGGCAGCGATCACCGGAGCGGCCGTCTCTTCGAAGAATGTAGACACCGGGCTCACCCGTAACACCATTACCGACCAGGCCGGGCGCTACCAACTGGTCGCGCTGCCCGTGGGGAAATACGAGATTCGCGTCTCGAAGGCTGGATTTGCCGAGCAGGTTCGCACGGGCATCGTGCTGGTTGTCGGGCAGGACGCCACCGCCGATATGAGCTTGCAGGTCGGTAAGGTGAACGAGCAGGTCAAAGTGACCTCCGACGTTCCGATCGTGAATACTACGACCCAGGACATATCCGGTGTCGTCAGCGAGAAGGAAGTCAAAGCCCTCCCTTTGAACGGACGCAGTTATGACTTGCTGCTCGAACTGACTCCGCAGGTCGTCAACTTCACTTCGCAAAAAACCGGCGGCACCGGCGTCTCGAACTCGACCACTGCGAACAACTTCGCCGTTGCCGGCAATCGTCCGCAGCAGAATGAATTTCTGCTCAACGGCGTGGAGTTCACCGGCGCGGCCGAAAACAACATGACACCGGGAGGAGCAAGCGGAAACCTGCTGGGAGTGGATGCCGTGCAGGAGTTCAACGTCCTTCGCGACTCGTACGGCGCTGAGTATGGCATGCATCCCGGCGGTCAGATCAACATCATCACGCAATCGGGAAGCAATCAGTGGCATGGCTCCGCGTACGAATTCCTACGCAACAGCGCGCTGAATGCCAGAAACTACTTCGACCCACCAGACACCACTCCGCTCTTTCAGCGCAATCAGTTCGGTGCCTCGCTCGGCGGCCCGATTCAGAAAGACAAAACATTCCTCTTCCTCAACTACGAAGGGTTCATCCAGAATCTGCACCAGACATCGGTAGCTTTTGTACCATCGCTGGCATCGCGAGCCGCAGCGACGCCCAGTGTGCAACCGTTGTTGAACCTCTGGCCCACGCCCAGTCCCACCGACCCCACCTTTAACGGCATCTCGGCCGTATCCAGCGCCCCGTTGCAAACGATTCGCGAAAATTTTGGCACCGCGCGGGTTGATCATGGTTTCTCATCCAAAGACACCTTGTCCGGCGTGTATACCATCGACGATGGACATGACTTCACTCCGACTACGTCCGACCCCTACAGTACCGATATTCTGACTTTGCGCGAGCAGGTGGCCAGCCTGTCGGAAACGCATGTCTTCTCGCCGACGTTGCTGAATGTCGCTACCTTTGGATACTCGCGCGCCGGCTATTTCTTCACAGGTGAGCCGACGCCGGGAACGCCAGCCACCACCGTTCCTGGTTTTCTCACCGGCCTGCCTGTCGGAGCTGCGGTCGTAGGCGGAAGCGCAGCCTCTAACCCGCAGGCACAGATTGGATTGGCAGGAAGTAATAACGGCAGCAATCTACACATCGCTCGCAACATTTACACGTACGAAGACCAGGTTAGTCTGACGCATGGCGTTCATCAGCTAAGCGTAGGAGCATGGTTCCAGCAGTTTCAATCCAACGAGATGCTCGCACTCAGTCAGTATGGACAGGCAACGTTCACCAGCCTGCAAACCTTCCTGACTGGAACAATTGCCAGCTTCTTGTACGATCCAGCACCGACCGAGCTAAACTGGCGCTCCCTGTTCGGCGCATTCTATGCCCAGGACGTCATTCGCGTTACTCCCCGATTTACTCTCAGCCTCGGCTTCCGTGACGAGTTCTCCACCGGCTGGAATGAAGCGCACGGGCGGGCAGCGAACTACACGTCCACCGACGGCGTGATCTCCAACGATCCTCGTATCTCCAGCAATTCATTCACGGTGAATAATGCGAAGTTCTTGCCTCAGCCTAGAGTCGGCATAGCATGGAGTCCGGTCCTCGACAAAACCGTTGTGCGCGCGGGATTCGGTATTTATAACGACCTGCAGGACGCACTTGGTTACCGCATGGACCAGAATGCGCCGTTCAATCCCACGTATACGATTGCTTCGCTGCCGGTATCACAGCTTCCAATCAACCCGTCAGCACCTGTGCCCGCTAAAGCCCTGCTGAGCCCCGGCGGCGTTCAACCGAATCTCCAAATGCCGACCCTGATTTCGTGGTCGTTACGAATTGAACAGGAAATCACTCCGAATACGTCTCTCACCATGGGTTACGTCGGATCGCATGGCTACCACGAGATAGTGGGCCTCGATGCCAACACGCCGGTTCCGGTGATCTGTCCTGCCTCACCATGCCCTACGGTTTATCCTGCGAATTTTCCAGCCCCGCTGGCTGGTACGCCCGTGCCCGCGGGAACGTACTACATTCCCGCCGGAACTCCCAAAGCCAATCCCACACTGGCCAACTCGTGGACTTGGTTTTCCGTAGGCGACAGCAACTATAACGCTCTGGAACTCAACCTCAATCATCGCTTCAGTCACGATGTGTCCTTGCGAGCGAATTACACCTGGTCGAAGGCGCTAGATGACGGAGATTCGCTGAACCAGACCACGGCCGGGAACGCGCCTGGTCTGGTCGCCAACCCATATGACATTCGCGCCGACTATGGACCGGCGACTTACGACGTCAGAAATCTGGGCTCTATCGGACTTGTCTATGCGCTTCCCTTCGGCAACGGCAAAACCTACGCAAACAATTTAGGAAATTGGGGCAACGGATTTGTCGGCGGCTGGTCGGTAACCAGCATCGTATTGGCGCAAAGCGGTTTTCCCTTTACACCTCAGCTAAGCTACAACCCTTCCAACAACGGCGACACGCGCAATCCCGTGCGGCCGTTCATCAATCCTGACTTCACCGGAAACGTGATTCTGGGCACCCCAACTCAATGGTTCAATCCGGCTGCGTTCTTACAGCCTCCGCCAAACAGCGGGTTCTATGGAAATCTCGGAAGAGATACTTTGAATGGTCCGGGCTTGTTCGACTGGGACTTTTCCGCGATCAAAGACACGCGGATTCACGAACGTACCTCGCTTCAGTTTCGAGCCGAATTCTTCAACATCCTCAACCACACGAACATCAACACACCAAACCTGATTACCTTTACGCCTTCCGGTGTTTCGCCGACCGCCGGCGCCATCAACAACACAGCCACGACCTCCAGGCAAATTCAATTCGCCTTGAAGCTCCTGTGGTAGCCGATTGACGACCATCGTCAGCACCGGCGAACGCCAGGTGCTCCTCAGTGCACCAGTCGGCTTCACATCATGGCGTGATAGCCATCACTGCTTGACACCGCTGCCCGGTTCGTTCGCCCTCTCTAGCACCCCAAACGAGCCTTTTCTCACAGCCGCGAAGGTGAAATCACGCAACCGGACAAAAGGCCTGAAATATGCAATGTCTGCGTCTATTGCAACGCGAAGAGGTCAGGTACCCTACAATGCAGGTCACAAGTAGTTGTGATTTCAATCACATCATCCGTCCGGGGTGAAAGGACGATATCGGCGAGGCGAGGAATGGCTATTTACTGAAGCGAGGGCCTTGCCGCGTCTTCAGCCATTCCATCCAGCGCTCGAGCCCTTCGCCGGTGGTGCTGGAGACGTCGATGATCTCCATGCCAGGATGAACGCGGCGGGCGTTCTCGCGCGCCAGGTCGGCGTTGAACGGAACGTAGGGCAGCAGGTCGATCTTGGTCAGCAGCATCAGCTCCGACTTGAAGAAGATGGAAGGATATTTCAGCGGCTTGTCTTCGCCTTCGGTCGTGCTCAGCAGCACGATCTTCGCGTCTTCGCCGAGGTCGTAGCTCGACGGGCAGACCAGGTTGCCGACATTCTCGACGATCAGCAGGTCGAGGTCTTCGAGCTTCCAGTCCTCCAGATGCCGCTCGATCATCTTGCGCGTCGAGATGGCAGGTGCCGCCGGTGGTGATCTGCTTCACCGGGAAGCCGAACTTCGCCAGCCGGCGCGCGTCGTTTTCGGTCTGCAGATCGCCGGTGAGCACCGCGACGCGCTCGCTCTTGTCCATGCGCTCCAGCGTGCGCTCCAGCAGCGCGGTCTTGCCCGAGCCCGGGCGCGCTGATCAGGTTCACGCAGAGCACGCCGTTGCTGCGCGATAGCGCTCGCGCAGCTGCTCGGCCAGAATCTGGTTCTCGTTCAGGACCTTCTTTTCGACGGCGATGCGATTCATTCATCCACGTCCAGTAATACTCGGGTGGAGCGCGCCTTACAGGCGTGCATGGTGCCGCCTGTGTAAATCCGGCTCCAGCCGTTGAGGTACATCTGCCAGGATTACCTCAGCGGCTGAAGCCGGCTCATAGACAGATTCTTCAAAGTACGCCTGAAGGCGTACTACCACCCGCTCACTCCTCGACTTCCATGTACGCGATGTCGAGCTCTTCCCCGCTGATGCACGCTGTGCCGAAGTCGCCGCACAGCGGACATCGCGGATCGAAGTCGGTCATGCGGAACTCATATTCGCACTTCGTGCAGCGCTGCACCCGCGGAATGAACTCCAGCTCCAGCGCGAGCGGCTCGCGATCGGTGTCCTTCACCAGGACCTCGAAGCCGAATTGCAGCGCGTCGCGCATCGACGCCGGAAAGCTCCCCAATCTTAACCCCGACCTTGGAGATGTGTGCGCCGGGATGGCGTTCGGCTTCCTTATCGACGCAGTCGAGGATGGAGGCGGCAATGCCGAGCTCGTGCATGAACCTATTTCAATCTACGAAGGAGCTGATTGTAGGTCTCGTGCGAGCCAATTCAGAACCAGTGAAAATCGTTGTCTTTGCGCAGCGCAATTGCGCGGTACGAACGGCCGATATCGACCGTCCAAACTCTCCCCTTTGGTTTCAGAACCGAGTGAAGGTTGAAATGGATCGCTCTTGAAGAGCTCGAATTTCTTCTTGACGAGCTCACGCACCTGAGCAGGTAAGTTTTCGTAGCACTTCCAGAATTCGGGAAGGGCAAAGGAGCGGAAACTCACGGTCGAGGCCATCCCTCGTGCAACGGCTTCGATTTTCCGGCGCGCACCTGCTGTCGGACCTTTTCGAGCAGTTCCATTCCTGCTCCTCCAGCGGAAAAGTCCTTCTCCATTTCAGCGTCCCAAGCTGCCGCATCGCGATCCGCAACCCAGGTAGCCAGCCGAGTTTGCTCTTGTTCCGGCAGGGCTTCAATCGCGCACTGTATTTCCAATAAAGCCATTTCCATATTCTAGCCCCCGAGTTCAGTGCGCTGTCAGAGCTGTTCCCGTGTCCACATTCGGACACAACCTGTGGAGAACCAAGTTCATAATACCCGCGTGACACTGTCATTTTCCGGAAACATTCTTGCCGTTTTTCCGTCTATCACCTAAACACGTGCGCTGGTCTTGGTGTGTCTGGGGTTCAACACAGAGTGAGCTCACCATGGCAGAAGAGTTCGGGTTCCCGGCAGGCTTTACTCACAACCGCCATCGTCCCGTGCTGGCGGCGCTGAAGCGCTGGGGACAGATCTGGGCCATCGGCTTCGTGCTGTGGACGGTGCTGGCGTTTCTCAGCGCCGCCGGCGCTCACGTCTACACCGCGTCCATCGGCGGCCCGGAGAGCTGGGCGCAGCTGCTTGCCTGGAATGTCACCATCTCCTTGGTTTGGTCGCTGCTGACGCCGCCGGTTTACGCGCTGTCTCGCCGCTTCACCTTCGACCGCAGCAACTGGAAGCTGACGCTGCCGCTGCATCTGGCCATCAGTGTTGCGCTCACTTTCGCCGCTGCTTGCTTCATCGTGTGGCTGGAGCCCTTCATCACCTGGACGCCCGAGGCTCACCTGCCTTATCTGCCGCACGTGCTGTCGCGCGCCTTTATGGACCTGCAGCGCTACTGGTACATCGTGCTGATCACGCAGGCCATCGGCTACTACGCGCAAATATCGCGAGCGCGAATTGCAATCGTCGCAGCTGGAAGCGCAGCTGGCGCTCGCGCAATTGGAAGTCTTAAAAATTCAGCTCGAGCCCCACTTCCTGTTTAATACGCTGAACTCCATCGCCGCGCTGGCCCGCAACGACGGCCTCGCCGCCGAGAACATGACACTGCAACTCGCCGACCTGCTGCGCTCCTCGCTCGACGCCATGGGCGTGCACGAGGTCCCGCTCAGCCGCGAGCTCACGCTGCTGCAGAAGTACATCGACATCCAGCAGATGCGCTTCCGCGACCGTCTCACGGTGGCGATGGATATCGCGCCCAATACGCTCTCGGCGCTGGTGCCCAACATGATCTTGCAGCCGCTGATGGAGAACGCGATCCGTCACGGCATCAGCCCGCGGCGCGCGCCCGGCTGCGTGCGCATAACCAGCCGCGTGGTCTTCGACGAACTCTGGCTGGAGATTGCCGACGACGGCATCGGCCTGACGCGCTTCGACGGCTCCATTCCACCCGAAGGCGTCGGCCTGCGCAACACGCGCGCCCGCCTGCAACAGCTCTACAACCACGATCACCGTTTGATTCTGGAAGACGCAATTGGCGGAGGCTGCGTCATCAAGATCCACATTCCATTCCGAGCCTATTCCGAGGAGGTCACGACCCGCGATGCCCATTCGAGTGTTGCTTAGCGATGATGAAGCCCTGGCGCGCGAACGCCTGCGCAGCCTGTTGGACGACGAACCCGATCTGGAGATCGTGGCCGAGTGCGGCGACGGCAAGTCGGCCATCGCACTCATCAAGCGCGAGAAGCCCGACCTGGTCTTTCTCGACATTCAGATGCCCGAGATCGACGGCTTCGGCGTGGTCTCCGCCCTGCGCGACCAACCCATGCCGATGACCATCTTCGTCACCGCCTATGACCGCTACGCCATGAAGGCGTTCGAGGTACACGCCCTCGACTACCTGCTGAAGCCGGTGGCCAAGGAGCGTCTGTCGGAGGCGCTCGACCACGCGCGCAAGCAGCTCCAGCATCCGTCGGAGGCGATGTTCCAGCGCCGTGTGCTCAACCTGATCTCCGAGCTCGACTCGCGCCAGACCGCGCAGCCGCAGCGCATCGTCATCAAGGCCGACGGCGAAATCGTCTGCCTCAAGCCGGGAGAAATCGACTGGGCCGAATCGGCCGGCAACTACGTCTGCCTGCACGTTGGCCCGGCCACGCACATCCTGCGCGAAACCATCACGTCGCTCGAAACGCGCCTGGGCGAGCGTCAGTTCCTGCGCGTGCATCGCTCGACGCTGGTAAACGTCGACCGCATCAAGACGCTGCGGCCGTCGTTGTATGGCGACTACTCGATCCTGCTGCGCGACGGCACCAAGCTGACGCTAAGCCGCGGCTTCCGCGAAAACGTGCTGAAGCGGCTGGGAACCGCGTAGAGCTTTGTGTTTTGGCTTGTGATTGTGCCCCAGGTTCGCGTCCTTCCTTTGGACGCAACCTGGGCCCCGCTCTTCACTCTTCGCCATTCGCTTTTCGCTTTTCGCCAGAGAGCGCCCAACCCTTCTCGCTTGATCTTGGCGAGAGGGCAGGGATTTTTTGCGAAGTAAAGATTCGTATCAGGGCACGGCTCAGCCGTGCCGAAAGGTCGAAAACCCTCAGGGCTTTAGCCCTGAGGGTATCTCACTCAAGCTGCTTCCCGGAATTGGGACGGCGCCAAACTCGAAGGACGATGGCCGCTCACCCGGGAGAGATTTTCCGCACCGAATTTCTCGAGCCGACGGAAATCACCTCTCCTACCAACCGGCGAAGGACTTGCACTTCCCTGGCATCTACGAGATCGTGCGCGGACAGCGGCCCATCACCGGGCCCCCCAACGCCGAATCACGAGTGATGATTGCCGGTTATGAGCTAGCCTACGGCTGAAGCCGGCTCTTGGTATTTGTAACTCCCTCTACCCATGACGTTGTCCTGGGCTAAGCTGAGTCGTCCCGCATGGCGGGAGGGGTGCGTTGTGGGATAGACCAAACTGGTGACGGACTATCGATTCTGCTTGATACCGCATGCCCGCGTTCCCATCCCGTGAATCGCTGATTACCTTCGTTTCCCTGAGGACGCTTTCTTCTGGGTCCCAATTCCTTTAACAAATAAACTGGAAGTGCCGGAGGCAAGCTTCGGCGCCGGACATGGTCCGGGGGTGGTCTTTAACAACTCGAATGGATTAACTTTCGAAGCAACAAATTCCTTCGCTGGCTGAAGCATGCTACGTCCGATAACGAGCGCTATTCCTCGACCTTTTGCCAGTTAAGTCTCTGGGGCTCAGGTGAGTACGCGTAAGTCTCACGGGCTCACATTGCTGCAAGCGCTCTCTAATCGATTCAACAGCTTAGGAGCCAGTACAAGGGGGAGGGGGACGTAATCAAGCGGTTAACGAATCCACCAGAAACACAGCGAGGCACCGAGAACCAAAGAAAAACTCTGTGTCTCTGTGCCTCTGTGGTTATCAGAAACCCGCTCAGCCCTTAAAGCCTGCTCCGCGCAGCGCGCTCTCGAAGCAGTGCATAAAGTGTGTGACGCTTTCGCTAGTCGCCAGCGGTCCCATCAGGCCGACGCGGAAGACTTTGCCGGCAAGCTGGCCGAAGCCGCCCGCGATCTCGATGCCGTTCTCTTTGAGCAGCGTCGCGCGGACCTTGCCGTCGTCGACACCCTGCGGAACTTCGGGCGTGTTCAGGTTCCAGATGCGATTGGCCGGCGTCGGCACGTGCATCGTGAGCCCCAGCTTCTCGACCTTCTTCACGAAATCGAGATGCGCCTCGTGATGCCGCTCCCAGCGGCTCCGCAGTCCTTCTTCCTCGATGAGCGCCAGGCCTTCGCGCAGGGCGTAGAACATGGTCGCCGAGGCGGTGTGGTGATAGCGATGCGACTCGATGAGGTAGTCGGAGATGAGCTTGATGTCGAAGTACCAGGACCGGTTGGGCGTGGTGCGGGCCTGCAGCACTTCCATGGCGCGCGGCGAGACGGTGATGGGCGCAAGTCCCGGAGGACAGCTCAGACCTTTCTGCGAGCAGCTGTAGGCGATGTCGATGCCGGTCTTGTCGACTTCAACGGGCATGGCGCCGAGCGACGTGACGCAGTCGGCGATGACCAGCGCGCCCACTTCGTGCGCCGCCGCGCAGATGGCTTCGCCGCGCTGGAAGGCGCCGGAAGAAGTCTCGGCCTGGACGTAGGTCACGACCTGCGGCTTCTCGCGCTCGATGAACTCGGCGGCTTCGTCATCGGTGAAGACTTCGCCCCAGGGCTTCTCGAAGCGCACGACCTCGGCGCCCTGACGGCGCGCCATCTCGGTCTGGCGATCGCAGAAGTAGCCGTTGGCGAAGACGACGACCTTCATGCCCGGCTGTACGAAGTTGCTGATCGCGGTCTCCATGCCGCCGCTGCCGGTGGCGGAGACGACGAATGTCTCCTGATTCTTGGTGCCGAATACGGTGCGTAGCAGGCGCTGAATCTCGCTGGAGACTTCGAAGAAGTAGGGATCGAGGTGTCCGACGATGGGCTGCGCCATCGCCTGGTACACGCGTGGATGCACCTGCCCTGGACCGGGTCCGTAGAGCAGGCGCTTGGGAGGGTGAACTGCTAATTCGTTCATAAGTGCAGGTTCGGCGATTGTGGCCATGCAAACTCCTTTATTCAATGTTGGATGTTTCTATGGTATGCGCAGCGTGGCAAGCATTCTGTGATGCATAGGCGAAACGGAGGTGATATTGCCGCAGGCAAAAAAACGACCGCGACGCGCGCGGCCGGTTTCGAAAGCGATGTAGTTATGTAAACCATGTGTTGTCCCGTCAGCGGGACCGGATCATGCTCTTTGAAAACTCGGCGGCAGTGTTTTCAGCTGGTAGCTAGTTGCTAGTTGCTGCCTCACCCAGCGACTTCTTCCAGTTGCTTCTGGTCGATGTCGAAGTTGGAGTACACGTGCTCAACGTCGTCCTGATCTTCCAAGGCTTCCAGCAGCCGGATCATGGTGCTCGCCTGATGGCCTTCCAGCTTGGTGTAGTTCTGCGGCACCATGCCGATTTCAGCGACTTCGGGCGTGATGCCGGCTTTCTTCACCGCATCCAGAACGGTCTCGTAGGCGGAAGGATCGCACAGGATCTCCCAGCTCTCGCCATCATCCTTCAGATCGTCGGCGCCGGCTTCCAGCACGAGGTTCATCAAGTCGTCTTCCTTGGCCGCCGACTTCGCAATGACGATGTCGCCCTTCTTGTGGAACATCCACGCGACCGAGCCGGCTTCGCCCATGTTCCCTCCGTTTTTGGAAAAGGCGTGCCGCATCTCGCTGACCGTGCGGTTGCGGTTGTCGGTCGAAACTTCCACCAGGATCGCGACGCCGCCCGGACCGTAGCCTTCGAAGGTGATTTCTTCGTAGGAGACGCCGGGAAGTTCGCCGGTGCCGCGCTGGATGGCGCGCTTGATGTTGTCGGCGGGCATGTTCTCCGCTTTGGCAGCGGCGACTGCGCCTCGCAAACGCGGATTCTTCTCCGGGTCACCACCGCTCTTGGCGGCGATGGTGATTTCCTTTATCAACCGCGTGAAGATCTTGCCGCGCTTGGCGTCGAGCGCGCCCTTCTTATGCTTAATGGTTGCCCATTTGGAATGGCCTGACATGGAGAAACCTCGGAAATTAAATGACTGGGATAAGGACCCAAGTTGCCGCCGCGCACTGTCGTGTCGAACGTTTGTGTCGGAGCATGGCAAACGTGCAGAGATGAAGCGCAAAATCGCCTCATCCCTGCGACACTGCGGGCAATTAGTGATTATATCCCGCTGCTCAAGAGCGAGTCGAGCATGTGGGCGGTCAAATCCCAGGCTATTTCTGCGCTGCGGCCTGCTTCTGGTGGAACTCGCGCGCACGGCGATTCAGTTCGTCGTCGCTGAGATCCTCGATGTGCGTGCCGATCCACCAGTTGTTGCCCTCTGAATCGGTGACTCCGCCGTGACGGTCGCCATAGAACTGGTCGGCAGGCTCGCTGAGCGACTTCGCGCCGGCTGCGAGCGCCTTCTTGTACAGGGCATCGCAGTCTTCGACGTAGAGGTAGAAGTTGCCGGGACGCGCGTGATACTCGCCACGGGCTCGGCCGAGCATCAGCATCGAGGTGCCGACCTTCATCTCGGCGTGTTGCACCTGGCCCTTGTCGTCGCGCATGGCATAAGTTTCCTTGCCATCGAACGCCTTGGCCAGGAAGTCCATCACGGCTTCGGGATGCTCAATGGTCAGGTAAGGCGTTACGGTGGTGTATCCATCAGGTATCGGCTTGACAGCCATAAAGAAGCTCCTCTGCTTTGAAGTAATCGGGCCTCGGCGGGTCGAGGCTGATGAACATCCTGATGCCAGCCCGCGCGGTGTGTCTTGTAAATTTTTGACCTACGCCTGCATGGGAACGTGATTCACATGCGGCGTCTTTTGCTCCAGGTATTTCATGGGAGTGATGCCGGCAAATTCCTGGAAGTCATGGTTGAAGTGAGCCTGATCGTAGTAGCCGCAGGCGAGAGCGATCTGCGCCCAATTGATGTTGTCGAGAGGATGCGCTGTTCGTACGACCTTCTGAAAGCGCCTGACGCGAGAATACAGTTTCGGGGTCAGCCCCACCTCGTCGCAGAAAAGCTGAATGAACCGCCGCTGGCTGAGGCCGACGACATCAGCCATCTCGCAGACGTTCCGCGAATGCCATCGGCCGCCAAATTGTTGGAGTGCGAAGCTCACTCCGCGATGCCGTTCGAGTGGCTTTGCCAGTTGCTCGAGCAGACATTGTTCCAGCACAACCAACTTCTGTTGCATGGGCGCCATGACAAGCCGCTCGCGCAACCGCGCGGAAGCAGATCCCCACAACTCCGCCAGGTCAACGGATTGATTGCTGAGTTCAGCAGGAGGCACGCGGAAGAATGGAAATGCGCCTCCCGGTTTGAAGTGAATGCCGATCGTGGATGCTGAACTCGCGGTATCGATGACGAAGAATTCTGTTCTTGGTCCGGAGACCACACATCCCGAAACGTTGTGAAACTGCTCCGGACGGTGCGGATTGTATACAGGGATGCGGTCTTCGCGAAGGTTGATGACCAGCTCAACGGTTCCATCCGGGAGCAGCCGCTCTTTTTCATGAGCCGTGTCGTAGCCTTCATGTAGCCAAAACAAGTCCACGAAGTCGGACAGCGGCGGAGCCGGTCTTTTGTGAGTCAGCGGGCTCATGTTCGCCGATCTATTCTACCGGTTCTTGCGATACCGACCGGATTGCGTTTGAGTAAATAGCTGTTCAGAATGACATAGATGCGTGCCTGGCAGATTTTCGCGATCGGTACGTTGGTCGTGATTGCGGCGGTGCTCATGCCTCTGTATCACGCCTCGCTCGCCGCATGCGGAGCTCTCGTCATCGTTGGCGTCGTGGCATTCGGGTTTCTGTTGCATCCGCGTAAGGACGTCTTTTATTTGAGAACCACTACCGTCAGCCGGGATTCGCAGGGCCGCCATTGTGTCGAGCATGGCCGTATCGCCGTTCGAGTTGAGCTAACGCGCCTCTGGATACTGTTTCTACCGACCGTGCTTGCCGTCATATTTCTTGTGCTCACCTGGGCTGAAGATGTTCACCTTAACTTCGATTTCTTAAATGCAATGGCCACAAACAGTCTGTTCCTGGTTCTGTCCTGGCGATTGGGAATCGCGCTACTCATTGGCTTGAATGCAATTCTCTCCGCCTGGATCAGTGAGCGCTGGACCCTGCGAGACGCGGACCTTTGCAGCGCCCGTTCACTGACCATGAAAGCAGGACGAGTTTTCTACGCTTTCACCGACGAGCATGGAGAGTTTTATGGCGGCGAAGCTTTGGTGGTGGCAATCTCGTACCCCGCCCAACTCGCACGGCTGGTCATCTACCGGACGACGCAGCCCGACACCAACAAAATTGCGCTGGGTTGTCTCTTTCACCGCTTCGTCATCATCGGTCATGGCCTCACGGACCTCGACGAAGAAACGGTCAGAATGCTTACTGCAGTCCAGGCAACCACGTAGCCCATCTTCGGCTTGGTGGGACCGTCAATGTCCCAAGCCTCTGAAATGTACGCCCAGGTAATAGGCCCACAAAAGAATCGCAAAAACGGCTTTGGGAAAACCCAGGTGCAGGAAGCCAATCGTAAACAGCCATCCGAGCACCCACAGGCTCGGGAAGGTGTGGTGCTCGATCTTTATCTTTTCCATGGTTTGTCCGCCGGCGCGGCCGAACTGTGGCGAGCCGCGCTCCGGCAGTCATTCTCCCATGGACGAGTGGAGCCGTCAGTGATTCGTTAAGAGTTAAGCAATTCCCCGCTTTATACCGCCTTGGAAGCCGCATCGGTGGTTGATTCCCCGGCAGCGTCGCGATCGGCGAGCAACAGCGCGTGCGCCTGACTGATGCGTCCCCCTGGAATTGACGGGTCCGCTTTGCGCAGCTTTGCCATGGCTGCGACTTTGTCGCTCCCGCTGACTAGCCACAGAATACGTCGCGAGCGATTAAGCACGGGGTACGTGAGCGTCATGCGCCGGCGATTCTGATAAACGCCGGTGATGGCGACATCCCGGTCCATCACGTTCAGCACAGGATCGTTGGGAATCAGCGATGCGGTATGGCCGTCAGGACCGAGCCCGAGATGCGCAAGGTCAAGCACAGGCGGCTTGCCGGCTATGTTTTCCAGAGTGTTGGCGTATTCTCTAGCAGCCGCTTCCACGTCGGACTTTTCGACTGGCATCGCGTAAATCTGCTTCTCCGGTATCGGTGCCTTCTCCAGCAGCGCTGCGCGCAGATGTGCGAAGTTGCGATCGGGATCACCGGCGGGCGCTATGCGCTCGTCCACCTGAAA
Organism: uncultured Acidobacteriaceae bacterium; assembly: GCA_963747045.1. GTDB lineage: Bacteria > Acidobacteriota > Terriglobia > Terriglobales > Acidobacteriaceae > Bog-257. The sequence continues at coordinate 76,664 of CAVVDN010000009.1, forward strand.
AACATGTACGTTGGCCCACGGAACCTCTTCGTTTGCCAACTCGCGCAACATCGCCCAGGGCGTTTTTCCACCACTAACGGCCATGATGAAGCGACCGCGCGCCGCGACCGCAGCGCGCGCGTCCGCAGCGATGACCGCGGCAGCGCGCCGGGAAAGAGAGGTTATGTCGGGAAAGATTTCGATGTTCATGATGGCTCGCTAAGTAATTGAGGACCGCAAAACCCGAAGGGGAACACAACCGTAACCCAGGACGTAAGTCCTGGGCTAGGTTGCGACCTGAAGGGACGCGGGAATCGAACTAATGAATTTTTCCCAGCACTCACGCGCTGGGCTACGATTGTGCCGCCGGTCGGGCTCTAGCTTCGGCAACCTGGGATGCACTAACCAGCAGCATTCCCCAGCGCCCTACTTCCCTGCCGCCTTCTCCAGGTGTCCACCGAATTCGTAGCGCATTGCCGACAGCAGCTTGTCGGCAAAGTCAGCCAGACCGCGCGAACTGAAGCGCTCGTAAAGAGCCGTCGTCAGCACGGGACTTGGCACGCCCTCGTCGATGCTCGCCTTGATGGTCCAGCGGCCCTCGCCGGAGTCGGAGACGCGGCCGGCAAATTTCGCCAGCTGCGGATCTCCAGCCAGCGCTATTGCCGTCAGATCCAGCAGCCAGGAGGCGATAACGCTTCCGCGCCGCCACACCTCGGCGACGTCGGCGAGGTTGAAGTCGTACTGATAATGCTCAGGGTCGCGCAACGGCGTGGTCTCGGCATCGATCTCGCCTTTATGCTTGCCGATATCCGCCGCCTTGATGATGTTCAATCCTTCGGCATACGCAGCCATGATGCCGTACTCGATGCCGTTGTGCACCATCTTGACGAAATGGCCGCCGCCGCTGGGACCGCAATGCAGGTAGCCCTCTTCCGAGGTGCCGCCGAGTTTCTCGCGTCCCGGCGTGCGGTCGATGTTGCCGCGTCCGGGCGCCAGAGTCTTGAAGATCGGATCGAGGTGCTTCACGGCCGCATCCGGACCGCCAATCATCATGCAGTAGCCACGCTCCAGCCCCCAGACGCCGCCGCTGGTGCCGACATCCACGTAATGAATCCCCTTAGGAGCAAGCTCCTTCGCGCGCCGAATATCGTCGATGTAGTAAGAGTTGCCGCCGTCGATGAGAATGTCGCCGGCTTCGAGATGAGGAGCGACCTGCGCGATCGTCTGGTCGACCACGCCGGCGGGCACCATCAGCCACATCGCGCGCGGCTTCTGCAGCTTCTTGATCATGTCCTCCAGTGAGGACGATCCCACCGCCTTCTCTTTTACCAACTCCTGCACGGCCTGAGGAGTCATGTCAAAGACCACGCATTCATGGCCAGCCTTCATCAAGCGGCGCACCATGTTGGCGCCCATACGTCCCAAACCCACCATTCCGAGTTGCATCAGTCGCTCCTGTTGTTTCGATTCGTAACTTCTCTTGGATTCGTGCGAGAGATCAGAGACCAAGGGTCTGGGGCTAGGGAATTCGCCTGCTTGCTGGCCGCTGATCCCTGATCCCTGGCCCCTGCTTCTACGCGCCTTTGGCCAGCGCCATGCTCTTCGACTCGATGACCTTCATCAGGTCGTTCCACGATTCGACAAACGATTTGGCGCCTTCGTCCTGCAACTGTGCGGCCAGCGCGTCAACGTTAATTCCTGCCTTGCCAAACGCAGCGATAACCTGTTCACAGTCTCCGCCATCGCGCGGAAGCACGGCACCAAGGTCGCCGTGATCGGCGAGTGCCTTGAGCGTGCCTTCGGGCATCGTGTTCACGGTGTTCGGTGCGGCCAAGCTCTTGATATAGAGCACGTCCGAAGCCTTCGGATCCTTGGTTCCGGTGCTCGCGAACAGCAGACGCTGCGGATTGTAGCCTGCGTTTTTGATGGCCTTCCATCGCGGCGTGTCCAGCATGTCGCAATAGGCTTTATAGATGCGGGCGGCAATCGCGATTCCAAGCTTATCGCGCAGCGCATCCGGTACCTTCTCGATCGTGGCCACGTCCCAGCGGCTGATGAAGACGGAGCCCACGGAGCTTACATTCGCCGGCAGCCCGGCCTTGATGCGCCGCTCGACGCCGCGCAAATACGCTCCGGCCTGCGCCAGGTAGTGTTCGCGCGAAAACAGCAGAGTCACGTTCACTGAAACCCCGGCGAAAATCGCTTCCTCAATTGCGGGCAGGCCTTCCTTGGTGCCAGGAATCTTGATGAACAGGTTGGGACGGCCGGCGCGCGTGCACAGCTCCTTCGCTTCGGTCAGCGTGCTTGCGGTATCGTGGGCCAACAGCGGCGAAACTTCGAGCGACACCCAGCCATCCACATTCTTCGACTGGTTGTGAATGTCGCGAAACATGTCGGCGGCGCGCGTCAGGTCCTCCAGCGCCAGCTCGAAGAACAGCGCCTCGCCCGATTTGCCCTCGCGCATCTTCCGTTGAATTGCCGGATCGTAGGTCGGACTGTTCTTGATGGCATGATCGAAGATCGTCGGGTTGGAGGTGAGGCCGGTGACCGAGAAGTCGTCGATATAATGCTTCAGCGTACCGGTGTCCAGCAGGTCGCGGGTAATGTTGTCCAGCCAGAGACTCTGGCCCAGCTCATGCAGTTTTTGCGTAGCTCTCATGCGATCACCTCAAAACGGAATCCAAGAAGCTATCAGGCCATCTCAACCGGCTTCAGGCGCCAAAATTTGCTGAGTACCTGGGGAGACAAGGACGGCGTGAAAAACGGCTTTGCTACTATACACCGGCGTGGCGGCGACGGCGATTAATATTGCGCAGCTCGGAATGGAACTTGCATGGATGTGGTGAGCCGCTGGGCCGCCAGCTGGCTCCTCTAAAGTGTTAGGGGCGTCCGTCTGACTAAGCCTGGTCTTGAATGGTCTTCAGACGTCCGTAAATTCATCCCGTTCGATTTCGGCTTTGCCGCTGAGAGATTGAATCAGGGTCTCCTTAATCCCGGTCTTCCAGGGTGAGATACGAAGCAGGGTGCGAAGGGAGTTTCGAACCATGGCTACAACGATCGCTGAACTGGACGGTCGCTTTCGGATACCCGGCGTCGCCCAGTTGATTGCCGGCAACGGTGGCTGGCCCAAAGTGCAAGTCAACGCGCCGGCGGCCGCAGGCGAAATTTACTTGCATGGCGCGCATGTCACCTCGTGGAAGCCGGCAGGTGCGGACGAGGTTCTGTTCCTGAGCCCGAACAGCATCTGGCAGGACGGAAAAGCCATCCGCGGCGGCGTACCGATTTGCTTTCCCTGGTTCGGCAAGAAAGCGGACGACCCCCACGCGCCCGATCACGGATTCGTGCGCACAAAACGTTGGCAACTCGACTCGGTTGAGCAGAGCGGCGAGAGCGTCTCGGTCGGCATGTCTACCGCGAGCGACGCTGACACGCGCCGCTGGTGGCCCGCGGAATTTCGCGCGAGCTATCGCGTTACTTTCGGAGCGGAGTTGCTGTTGGAATTCACGACCACCAACATGGGCTCATCTCCCTTGCGTATGGAGGAGGCGCTCCACGCGTACTACAGAGTGGGAGATGCAGCTCGCGCGCGAATCGCCGGGCTGGACGGAACTCACTACCTGGATAAAACCGATTCGTTTCGCGAGAAGGTGCAAGCCGGCGACGTCGTCATCGCAGCCGAAACCGACAGAGTTTACTTGAATACGCAACACGCTCTCGAATTGAGCGACCCTGTCCTACAGCGTAGGATTAAGATCACCAAACAGAATTCCCATACCACCGTGGTCTGGAATCCGTGGAAGGAGAAGTCCGGTGAGATGAAGGACCTGGGCGCAGGCGAATGGCAACAAATGCTCTGTGTCGAGGTGAGCAATGTCGGCGCCTCGGCGGTCGAAGTTGGTCCCGGCGAATCGCATACGATGGCGGCGCGCACTGCGGTAGCTAAGCTGTGAATTGCCAAGTAAGCTCTCACCACACCCGGTTTTGAAAGCGACGGTCTTCAGACCGTCCGTAAATGTGCCCATTTCGATCGCGGCTTTAGGCCGCTGAGGGGCCTAATCAGAGTTTCCCTAACCATCGTGCTTCATTCGGCCCAAATCAAGCCCGTTTCACCCCCTCATCGATGGTGCGTGGCGCGACCACCACGCGCAAGAGCATTCGACGCTTCAGGCTCTCGTAGATCGGCTCGCTCTGCAGAAGCATGGTTACCAGCATCGCCATCAGCGATGCTCCGAGCAGGCCAAGCGTGAGATCGGCACGGCCGGTCATTTCGATGGCCAGCACGATGCCGGTCAGAGGCGCACGCACGCAGGCGGTGAAGAGCGCTCCCATTCCCACAATCGCACACGCCCCAAACGAAAGCCCGGCGTGGGGAAGCAAGTAATTGACCGCACCTGCGAACAGCGCCCCCGAACAGGCGCCGAGCACCAGCATGGGAGCGAACAATCCGCCGGGCGCGCCGGCCGCGTAAGACCAGCAACCGATCATGAATCGCACAACAAAGATGCCGGTCAGCACTGTGATGGTGAACTGGTTGGACAGTATGGATTGCGTTAACGTCTCCCCTCCGCCCACCATGCCCGGCACGAACCACGCGACCAGGCCCACGACTCCACCGATGATGGCAGCCCGATTCAGCGACGAGACCCGCGACAGCTGGTCCGACACGCGCAGTAATCCCATGACGCTGGCGTTGTAGAGCGCCCCGACTACGCCCACCAGAGCGCCGAGCGCCAGGAACGGCCACTTGTTCCAAATCTCAGTGGGGCTTACCTGATGCACCGTGAAACTCAGCGTATTGCCCAGCATGACTCGCATGAGCCACACTGCCACGGACGCCGCCGCCAAAGTCGAGACGAGGAGCCAGGGAGTGAAGCTGCTGGTGAGTTCTTCAAAGACGAAGATGGAGCCGCCGATGGGTGCATTGAAAGCGACGGCCAAGCCCGCTCCCGCGCTCGCCGCTTCCACAACGCGACGGTCCTCTTCGCCCGGAACCAGGTAGCGCGACACCAATACTCCAAACGAAGAGCCCATCTGCACCGTAGGACCTTCGCGGCCCAACGCCAGTCCTGAGCCCATGGCGAGCAGTCCGCCAAAAAACTTCACGGGCACCACCGTAATTGAGGCCGGCTCCGCTTCGCCGCTGAACACCGCCGTTGAACGCCGCTGCCCTCGGCGGTGGGAGCAAACTTCAGCACCAGGAATCGCGCCAGCCAGGCGCCTGCGGCTCCCAACAGAACAGGGAACAGCCAGCCGATGTACGCGTACGAATGCGCCCAGACAATCATTTGGGTGCGCATGCGGTCGGACGTTATCAGCAGATAGCGGAAAGCGCCTCCGGCCAATCCAATGAGGAGTCCACCCAGCATGCTGGCCAGTGTCAGGCGAATCACACGCGAGTTTAGAAATGTCATATGCATGACGGCGAAATGCCTATTCTAGCTGCGGAGGTGCGGTCTCTCTCCAATCTGTTACTATCCTCGCAATTGTGACCGACGAGCACACTTTGTGCTTCATGAAGCATCCAGCTAATTCCGGCGGCCAAGAGGCATGCCAACGATCGTGAAGCCATGCCGTCCGTAAGCCAAGCCATGTTCCTCTCCTGGTCGGTGCCGCCGGCGGCGAGCTTCGCCCTGGCGCTGACGGCGTTGATCTATCTTCGCGGCTGGTTTCTGATGCGCCGCGCTCGCGTGCCGTTTGTTCCCGCGTGGCGCGCGGTTTCGTTTCTCCTCGGATTATTGGCACTCTGGATCGCATTGGCCTCGCCGCTCGACACCTTCTCGAGCTTCATCATCACCGCCCACATGCTGCAGCACATGCTGCTGATGATGGTTGCACCGCCGTTGATCCTGCTGGGCGCGCCACTGATTCCGCTGGTGCGTGGGCTGCCGGTATTCGCGGCGCGGGAGTTTGCGGGCCCGTTTCTCAACTGGCGGCTCGCGAAGCGTGCAGGCGGCGCACTGACCAACTTGTTCGTCGCATTGATTCTAATGGGCCTGGCGATGTTCGCCTGGCACACGCCGCGCTTGTATGAACTGGCCTTGCGTTCCAGTTCGTGGCATGAGGTCGAGCACGCCTGTTTTTTTCTCGCCTCGCTGATCTTCTGGTGGCCCGTGGTGCAGCCCTGGCCAAGCCGCGCGCAGGCGCCACGTTGGGCGGTGGTGCCGTATCTTCTGATTGGCGACGTTCAGAACACAATCTTGTCGGCGATCCTCGTTTTCTCCGATCGCGTGCTCTACCCCTCTTATGCTGAGATGCCGAGACTCTTCGGACAGTCGGCCCTGCAGGACCAGTCCGCATCGGGCGCGATTATGTGGGTGGTGGGCTCGTTAGCGTTCCTGATTCCTGCTGTGATCATCGCCGTTCAGTGTCTCTCCGCACGAACGGTGGTCGCGGAGCTTCCGCCGAAACGGAGTTCGGATTTCTTGGGCGAAATGCTGCGGCTCAGCCCGGTCACGTCTTCCTTCACTTGGCTCGGAAGATGGTTCGGAGAGCGCAGAATCCAGGCGCTCACCTTTGTCTTTCTTTTTGTCGCCGCGGGTTTGTGTCTGGCCGGGCTTGCCTCCCGACCCTCGGATGACGACGATCAGGCCCTTCGGCTGCGCGCGACTTCGGGCCCGTTCTCGATCGCCGTCTTCGCTGCGCCGGGAGGTTTGGACACTGGCTCGAACAGTGTCGCCGTTCTGGTCCAGAATGCCCACACGCAACAAGTGCGGTTGGATGCGACGGTCGATCTATTGGCACAACAGGTTGAAGGCAAGCAGGAGATGAAAGCGGTCCGCGCGAGTACGAAAGATTCCGAAAACAAACTGCTGCAAGCGGCCGATCTCGAACTTCCCGCGACAGGCGTTTGGTTGCTGCTGGTCAGCGTGCACAGCGGCGCCGACACCGCCGAATTCACTCTTCCGCTGAAAGTCGTCAACCCGGAGCGGTCCTTCGCCGTACCCTGGTCTTACTGGATCTTGCTGGCATGCTCCGCCGTATTGCTGCTCGCGTACGTTCGCCGCCATCGAGCAACGAAACCCCTTCCAATCGGCGGGTCCGACACGACATCAACCGAGGCTTCCGCCGAGGACCTGCAGCTAACGAACAAAGTGCATTGATGTGTTGCGCTCAACGGTTCGACTTGGGTGTCGGGTTGTTATCTGACGGCCGCGGCATGGCCCTGCGCTGCTCTTCGCGATCGATCTGCCGCCGCAAGTCGCGGATCAGCACCGTCCACATCTGCGAGTTTGTCCGCAGCAGAATTTGTAGATTCTGATCGCGTAGAAACTCGATCTCGCTGCTCATATTCAGATTCAGACTTTCGAGCCGGTTGAGGTCGCCACGCATCTGCGTCAACTCGTCACCAGCCGAAGATGGCGGAGGCGAAGCCGTTTGCGCCGACGGCATCGCGGGAGCAGGAGCCGTTTGCGCGACGCCCCGTACCGGCACAGCCAAAAGCAGCAGCAATAAGCATCCCGACCACTTCATCAGCATCGTTACCTCCGGGCGGTTCTCTAGCCCGCCCGCATTCAGTATGATCGCATTACCTTCTTCGAGGAGAACCGTTACGTGTATCGAACTTCGCTGGGCGATTTCGAACTCACAATTCTGTCTGACGGCACCTATCACATCGATGGCGGCGCCATGTTCGGCATCATTCCCAAGGTCATGTGGGAAAAGCGCATCGCCGCAGACGAACGCAACAAGATCAGGATGGGCCTGAATTCGCTGCTGATACGCACCGGCAAGCAGAACGTGCTCATCGACACCGGCATCGGCAACAAGGTCAACGAGAAGACGCGCGAGATCTATCGCACCCAGGCCCATTTGCTGAAGAGCTTCGAAGCAGGCCGGCGTTTCGCCCGACGAAATCGATATCGTCATCAACACCCATCTGCACTTCGATCACTGCGGCTGGAACACCCACTACAACCACGACGGCAAGCCGGTTCCAACCTTCCCTCGCGCGACTTATTACGTACAGGCAGGCGAGATGGAACACGCGCACGAGCAGCACGAGCGCGACTTCGTCAGCTATATGACCGACAACTACGATCCTCTGCTGCGGAGCGGCCAGATGAAGCTGCTGAAAGGTAACGCAGAGATCGTTCCCGGGCATTTCGGTCGAAGGTTTATCCCGGACACACACGCGACCTGCAGGCGGTGATGATCCGCAGTGGCGGCAAGGTAGCGGCCTATCCGAGCGACCTGTTTGCGACGTCAAGCATCTCGACCCGACCTGGGTGCTGGGATACGATCTTTATCCCCTTGACACCATAGCCAACAAGCACCGCTTCTATGAACGGTCGATCCCGCGAACAATGGCTGGTGGTCTTTACTCACGACCATGAAACGCCGTGGGGTTATTTGCGGATGGGACACAAGGGCAGACCGGTCATGCAGGAGCACGGGCCGAAGGTGGCTTAGACTATGCCCCTTAAGGGCTATTTACGGCTTGATGTTGCCGTTCCTACAATGTGGGACACCATGAGTCAGGAGGCGAGCGATGGGCAAGAAAGATAAGAGAGACAAAAAGAAGAAGCACCGCGACGATCAGCACTCGACGGCGCCGGACAGCGGCAAGCTCAACCTTCGTGCAGTCGAAATTCCTCCTCGCCCCAAACCGATGAGACCCGCAGACATCCGTGCCCTGCGTGAGGAATTAAATGCCAGCCAGGCGCTGTTTGCGCGCCTGCTCAATGTCAGCTCGAATGCAGTGGAAAGCTGGGAGCAGGGCTTGCGCCAGCCGCGGCAGGCCACGCTGAAGCTGCTACACGTGGCAAGGAAGAATCCGGAAGTGTTGCTGAGCTAGTGAGCCCCTACTGCTTGCCCTGCCCGGGCCGCCACTTCTAACCGCACCTCGGCGCGTTTCTGCGCGCGCAGCACGGCTTCGTAATCCAGCTCCGGATCCTGCTTGCGAAGCTCCTCGTCGGCGCGTGCTTTCGCTTCCTGAGCTCGCGCAACGTCGATGTCCTCCGGACGCTCGGCCGCGTCGGCCAGCACCGTCACTTTATCCGGCAGCACCTCGGAGAATCCCCAGGAAACGGCAACGTAGCTCGTCTTTCCGCCCTGCATGTAACTCAGCTCGCCCGGTCCCAGTTCGGTGATGAGCGGCGCGTGCCCGGGCAGGATGCCGAGATAACCGCTTCTGCCCGGCAGTTGCACCTGGTCAACATCTTCGCTGGCCAGTTGCTTATCGGGTGTGACGATTTGTAAATGCAGCGTGTCAGCCATAAAAGCAGTTGTCGGTTGTCAGTTACCAGTTGTCAGTTTCGATCCAACCCGCCAATTACTGGTTGCTAGTTGCTTCTTATCCTTTGGCCTTCATCTTCTCGGCCTCTTCCAGCACCTCGTCGATGTCGCCCTTCATGTAGAACGCCTGCTCGGGAATGTCGTCGTGCTTGCCGTCGACGATCTCCTGGAAGCTGCGCACCGTGTCTGCCACCTTCACGTAGCGTCCCTTCAGGCCGGTGAACTGCTCGGCCACGAAGAACGGCTGCGAGAGGAACTTCTGGATCTTGCGGGCGCGTGGCACCGTGAGCTTCTGGTCTTCGCTCAGCTCGTCGATACCCAGAATCGCGATGATGTCCTGCAGATCCTTGTAGCTCTGCAGCACGCGCTTGACCGCCTGCGCCGTGTTGTAATGCGCATCGCCGACGATGCGCGGATCGAGAATGCGCGAGGTCGACGCCAGCGGATCGACGGCGGGATAAATACCCAGCTCCGAAATCTGGCGCGAGAGCACCGTCGTCGCGTCCAGGTGAGCGAACGTCGTCGCCGGCGCGGGATCGGTCAAGTCGTCGGCGGGCACGTAAATCGCCTGCACCGAAGTGACCGAGCCTTTCTTGGTCGAGGTGATGCGCTCCTGCAACTCGCCCATTTCGGTTGCCAGGTTCGGCTGATATCCCACAGCCGAGGGCATGCGGCCCAGCAGCGTCGATACTTCCGAACCCGCCTGCGTGAAGCGGAAGATGTTGTCGATGAACAGCAGCGTGTCGGAGCCTTCTTCGTCGCGGAAGTACTCGGCGACGGTCAGCGCGGTCAGCGCCACGCGCAGGCGCGCTCCGGGCGGCTCGGTCATCTGGCCGTAGATCAGCGCGGCCTTCGACTTCTCCGGCTCCTTGATGTTGACCACGCCCGACTCCTGCATTTCCAGCCACAGGTCGTTGCCTTCGCGCGTGCGCTCGCCCACGCCGGCGAACACGGAGAAGCCGCCGTGCTTCAGCGCGACGTTGTTGATGAGCTCCATGATGACGACGGTCTTGCCCACGCCCGCGCCGCCGAACAGGCCGATCTTGCCGCCCTTCAAGAACGGCTGGATCAGGTCGATGACCTTCACGCCGGTCTCGAACATCTCCATCTGCGGTCGACTGCTCGTCGAATGCCGGCGCCTGGCGATGGATGGGATTGCGCTTGGCGGCGTTCACCGGGCCGAGCTTGTCCACCGGCTTGCCGATGACGTTCAGCACGCGGCCCAGCGTCTCGCGGCCAACGGGAACGGTGATGGGGCCGCCCAGATCGATGGCCTTCATGCCGCGCACCATGCCTTCGGTGGGCTCCATGGCGACGCAGCGCACGCGCCCTTCGCCGAGCTGCTGCTCGACTTCCAGGATGACGTCGAGCGGCGTTGGGAACGTTGAAGCCTTCGCTGGTGACGCGCAGCGCCGAGTAAATGGGCGGCAACGCCGATTCCGAGAATTGCACGTCCACCGCGGGACCTGCGATTTGAATTACGTGTCCGATATTTTCTGCCATAAGAACCTCAGCTCGTCAGTTGGCTAGTGGTCAGTGAGCTTGGAAATCTAGCGCAACCTGACGTAGCTCAGACTGCCAAAAGCTGTTTCAACCTCAACTGGCCAACTGCGCCACCAGCCACTCGGCCACTGCTTCTTACAACGCTGCTGCGCCGCTGACGATCTCGATAATTTCTTTCGTGATGGCCGCCTGGCGCGCGCGGTTCATGCGTCAGCGTCAGCGAGTCGATCACGTCGTTGGCATTGTTGGTGGCCGAATCCATCGCCGTCATACGCGCTGCGTTTTCTGCGGCAACCGACTCCAGCATCGCCTGGAAAATCTCCAACACGACGTAGCGCGGCAACATGCCGGCGAAAATCTCCTCCGGCGGCTGCTCGTAGATGTAGTCGACGTTGCGCCGGAAACTCTTCGCGCCTTGCGCTCCGCCTCGGTTTCCTCCGGCTCCTTCAAGCTGATGCCGGCGGTTCGTGCGGCTTCGCCCATGCGCTCGCGCTCTTCCAGCGTGAACTCTTCGGCCAGCGCGACTTCGCGGCCCAATCTCCTGCACCGGCAGAATGCGCTGCGCGATCAGCCGCTGCGAGATCACCGACTTGAACTCGTTGAAGATGCAGGTACACCGAATCGATCTCGGCATCCTTGTACGCCTTGATGATCCGCTCGACGATTTCGGAGACCGCCTCGTACTCCAGCTTGCCGAGAAGATTCAGGTGTTCGCCAATGATCTGGATCTTTCCGGCGCGCGTTTCACTTCCTTCCGGCCGACGGGATAACGGCGGCGCATGAAGTCGCGGCCTTTGCGCCCCACAGCCAGCAATGCTGATGTTCTTGTCTTTGAAGTACTCCAGAACTTCGTCGCCGCCTTCAGCACGTTGGAGTTGAACGCGCCCGCCAGTCCGCGATCGCCGGTGACCAGGACCAGCAGAACGTTCTTCTCGGGCCGCTGCGCCAGCAGCGGATGCTTGGGCTCGCCCGTTTTCTGGATCGACGAGATCGGAGCGCTCCATCATCGACTTCAGAACGTTGGTGAGCATCTGCGCGTAGGGCCGCGACGCCAGCGCGCGCTCCTGCGCGCGCCGCAGCTTGGCCGCCGCCACCATCTTCATGGCCTTGGTGATCTGCCGCGTGTTCTTCACGCTGCGGATGCGCCGCCGAATGTCGCGTATGTTCGCCATGGATCTAACCAGAACAGCTTTGTACCAGGCACGACTTCAGTCGTGCCGCCCAGCGCGCCCATTCTCTTGGGAGCCGGCTTTAGCCGGCGACAGACCGGTACGTCACCCCAGTGTGTCGCCGCTCCGCGGCTCCTTGTCCCAAAAAGGCCATCTCCAGCACGCCTGAAGTCGTGCCCTGATACGAAGCGCGCCCAAACCTAACTTTTCGGCAACGCCTGAAGGCGCGCTCCACCCGACATTACGCCGAGGCCGACGCCGGCTGGCGCTGCTCCGCCTGATGCTCGCTGACGAAGCGTTCCTTGTACTCCTTGATGATCTTCGTCATCTGCCCGCGCAGCTCGTCGTCGAGAACTCTTCTTCTCTTCGATCGCCTTGAAGATCGCCGGGCTGCTGGTGTCGACGTAGTCGTACAGGCCCTTTTCAAAGTCGCGCAGCTGGTCGACCGGCATGTCGTCGAGCAGGCCCTGCGTTCCGGCGTAGATGATCAGAATCTGCTTGGAGAACGGCAGCGGCGCATACTGGCCCTGCTTCAGAATTTCGGTCAGGCGCTGGCCGCGGGCCAAGCTGCGCCTGCGTGGCCTTGTCGAGATCGCTGCCGAACTGCGAGAACGCCGCCAGCTCGCGGTACTGCGCCAGGTCCAGTCGCAGCGTTCCGGCAACCTGCCGCATGGCTTTGATCTGTGCGTTGCCGCCGACGCGGCTCACCGACAAGACCCACGTTCACCGCCGGACGCACGCCGGAGTTGAACAAATCGGTTTCGAGATAAATCTGGCCGTCGGTGATCGAGATGACGTTGGTCGGAATGTACGCCGAAACGTCGCCGGCCTGGGTTTCGATGATCGGCAGCGCCGTCAGCGATCCGCCGCCGAGCTCGTTGCTCAGCTTGGCCGCGCGCTCCAGCAGACGCGAGTGGAGATAGAACACGTCGCCGGGATACGCTTCGCGTCCCGGCGGACGGCGCAGCAGCAGCGAGATCTCGCGATAGGCCACGGCGTGCTTGGAAAGATCGTCGTAGATGCACAGCGCGTGGCCGCTTGTTGTCGCGGAAGAACTCGCCCATGGCGCACGCCGCGTAGGGCGCGATGTACTGCATCGGAGCGGGATCGGACGCCGACGCCGAGACGACGATGGTGTATTCCATCGCGCCGTAATCTTCCAGCGTCTTCACCACCTGCGCGACCGACGAGCGCTTCTGCCCGATCGCGCAGTAGATACAGATCAGGTCGCGGCCCTTGCTGTTGATGATGGTGTCGAGCGCGACCGCGGTCTTGCCGGTCTGGCGGTCGCCGATGATCAGTTCGCGCTGTCCGCGGCCGATGGGAATCATCGAGTCGATGGCCTTCAGTCCGGTCGCCATCGGCTCTTTCACCGGCTGGCGATCGATGACGCCGGGCGCCAGGCGCTCCAGCTCGATGAACTTGTCGGTGTTGATCGGACCCTTGTCATCGATGGGCTGGCCCAAGGAGTCGACCACGCGGCCGATCAGCGCATCGCCGACCGGCACGCTCATGATGCGGCCGGTGCGCTTGACCTCGTCGCCCTCTTCGACCTCGGTGTAGTCGCCCAGCAGCACCACGCCGACCTGGTCTTCTTCCAGGTTCATGGCGATGCCGGCGACGTCGTGCGGGAACGAAAGCAGTTCGCCGGCCATGACCTTGTCCAGGCCGTAGACGCGGGCAATGCCGTCGCCGATGGACATGACCGTGCCGACTTCGTCGACCGCGATCTTGGTTTCGTAGTTATCGATCTGCTCACGAATGAGCTTGGTGATCTCGTCTGCTTTGATCTGCGCCATATGGTTTGAAGGGGCACGGCTTTAGCCGCGCCGGGAACATCACAAAATTGTCATCCCGAGCGCAGCGCCCGTACTTTTTTCCGACGCGCTGTCCCTACGGGATTCGGGCTACCTACTCACCGCTACCCAGGGCTCCGCTTCGCTCCGTCCTGGGCTATCCTGCCGCTGTCCCGCAAGGCGGGACTCTGACTTTACGCCTCGTACACCGATTCTGTGCCCGCACGGATCCTGCGCACATTTCTTTGACGCGCTGACGTCCGAAGCCCGTGGCTCGGAGCTCGGGGCCCGCAGCCTCTACACCGTGCTCAGCTCCTGCCGCATCTTTTCCAACTGCCCGCGCACCGAGCCGTCATAGATGGTGTCGCCGACGCGCACCACCACTCCGCCCAGCAGCTCGCGATTCGACACGTAACGCGCGCGCACCTTCTTGCCGGTCATGCGCTCCACGCGCGACTCTACGTCGCGCTGCTCCTGCGGCGACAACGGCCGCGCGCTGGAAACTTCTACTTCAGCGAACCCCAACTGCGTGTCGAGTTCGGTTTCGAAGATGCGAACGATGTCGTCCAGCATGCCCAGCCGGCGATGGTCGATGATGATCGCCATGAAATTGCGGATCGGTTTCACCACCCCGATCTTTGCAGCGATCGCGTCGAGCACTGCTCGCTTCTGCTCCGGCACGATCGCGGGCGATTCCCACACGCGACGCAGCTCGAGGCTCTCGTGCACCGCCTCGACCATGGCACGCAGTTGCTGGCGAGCAGCGTCGCCATCGATCTTCTGCTCCAGAATGACCTCGACCAGAGCGCGGGCGTAACGGCTGGCGATTGCGGCCATGGGTTAGTGCCCGTCCTTTCCCAGCCGGTCCACAAACTCGTGAACCAGCCCCTGATCGGTAGGCTCGTCGACGTGAATCTGCTTTGCCGCCAGATCGACGGCCAGCGACGCCGCATATCCCTTGAGCTCGCGCCGCGCGTTGCGGGCAATCGCCTGTATCTCAGCCTGGGCAGCTTTGACAATCTTCTCTTTGTCCTGCTCGGCTGCCTCGCGAATGCGCTGCTCTTCCGCTGCGGCTTCGGCCTCTGCCGACTGGCGAATCTCTCCCACCTCCGAGTCGAGCTTCGTCAGGCGCGCCTCAATGTCGGTGAGGCGGCGCGACGCATCGGCGCTGGCAGCCTCCGCGTCTTTAATACTTTTCTGAATGCTGAGAGTCCGTTCGCGGAAGGCTTGCGGCAGTTTCGATTTCAGCAGCACCCAGCAGAACAGGACGATGCCGGCAAAGTTGACGGCCAGCGAGACGCCGAACGAGGCATCTTTACTCAACCCAAAGCGCTTTCCCCAGGAGTCTGCCGTGTGCGCGGCTTGCTCGGTGGTGGTCGCCAGAATCTGGGCTACACCGGCGTTCGCGCCCGCGTTCTCTTCCCCCGCGGCATTCTCACGCTGCTCGCGATGCTCGACTCTCTGTTTCAGGTCTTCGCTTTGCTGCGCCCGCAGCGGCGCGGCCAGGAGAAGCGCGACAAACGGAATTGCGATGAGCGCCTTCCGACGTGCGCGGTTCATGCGGGACCGCCTGCTGTGGTTCTAGGACCGCTCGGCCGGAGGAGGATGCGGATAATCTCCGACGCCAGACGCTGGGCTTCACCTTGTAGTCCGGCGCGCGCCTGGGCTACGTCTTGATCGATGGCCGCGCGAGCCTCGCGGATCTGCTCCTGGGCGCGTGCACGCGCCTCCTCGAGAGCCTGGGCGCGCAATTGCTGCGCATGCTGGCGCCGCGATTCCTGCGCCTTAAAGATGCTCAGCCGCGCCTCCCGCAGCTTGTTCTCATATTCCTGCGTCCGCGACTCAGCCGCGGCGACGTTGGCCCGCGCCTTCTGGACGGCGCCTTCCGTCCGTTCGCGGCGCTGGGCCAGCACCCGCTCCAATGGCTTGCGAACCAGATTTTGATAGATGGCATATAGCAGCAGGAGCAGCACGACCGTGGGAATCGAGTCGAGCAGTAATTGCCCTGCTTGTCGGAGAGTAGTATCCATCCTATGTCGTTGAGTCCTACGGCTGAAGATGCTTGGGGGCGCTAGAACTTTCTGGAACTATCCAAACTAACAGAGCGTTTTGGACCATGTCAATGAATGGCGGCTCATTCTCGACGCGAAGCCTGAAGGGCGACACAATCGTAGCCCGGCACGTGAGTGCTGGGAAAATGTATCGATGAAGTTGGAGAATCCCGTCAAGGATGGCACAAGGCCTTTTCGTCCCTAAAGGGACTCTACCCCATCCACCGCTTCGCGTACCCAGGACTTACGTCCTGGGCTACGATTGTGCCGCCCTTCGGGCTCCGGATCTTCCGCTCCAGCTGTGCGGCAATCAATTCTTAGCGGGCGCGGAATCGCCCATAGTCCACGATGACTCTGGGTCTCGCGCAAACTCCGACATCATCTACGGCGCGCCCTTCACGAACTCCGGCTCCTTGCCCTCATCCCATGGCCGATAGGTCTGCGCGAAGATCACGCGGCTGGCAATCGTCGGATGGTTCCATGCCCAGAACTCCCAGAACTGATTCACATAGGGATAATCCAGCGACACCTCGCCGAGTTTCTGAAATGAACTGGCGGCGACCCGCGACGAATCCGGCACTAACCCGTGAATGACCTCCAGCCCGTACTGATCGGCCTGATGCTCAAAATAACGCGACACCGCATTGAACGCCGGCGTGGCCACAAACGTCAGCAGCGAGAGCACCAGCATCAACAGCGGCAACGACGCCCAATCCGCCAGATCGCGAATCCCCCAGCGCGCTCCATATTTCGCCACCATCCAATTCGCCAGCCGATAGCCGAGATAGAACAGGACCAGCAAAATCCCCAGCATCAGGGCGAGTTCTTTCACGATGTGGTGCAGCACGTAATGCCCCATCTCGTGACCGAAGACGAACAACGTCTCGGGAATGGTCATGTCCTTCATCGTCGTGTCCCATACCACCACGCGCTTGGTCGCGCCGAAGCCGCTGACGTAGGCATTGAGGGTCGTCCGCTTCTCGCTGGCCTTCATCTCGAACATGCGGTCGGGAGGAATGCTCATGCCGGCGCGGTGCACGACGCGTTCGATCTGGGCGACCAGATCGGCATGATGATCGTTGAGCGGCTCGAACTTCTCGAACATGGGCTCAATCCATACCGGCGTGATGAACAGCACGAAGATGAGAATCGGAATCAGCGCCAGCCAGAAGTAGAACCACCAGCGCCGAGGGCTCCGGCGAATCACCGCGTAGAGAATCCAGCCAAGAAACGTGCCGAAGAAAAACGAAAGCAGCAGGCTCTTCGTCCAGTCGCCGAACCACGAGCCCCAATGTTGCACCGACAGTCCGTACTGCAGGCTGACGTGATGCTCGTAAATGTCGAACGGAAGCTGCGTCAGTTGCAGCACCAACGCGAACAGGCACATTACGACAATTGCCTGGATGATCCTCCGCCGCGACAGACGCTCGGCCCAGTCGCGCAGATGCGGCCCGAACCGCGTTCGCAGCATCAGCCAAAGAACGACGAAGCCCCACAGGGTCGTGACGAAGTACAGCGTGCCGTCGAGAAGGTATAGGGCGTATGCCTTGGTCAGTTTGTCAGGCGGCAAGGAATACTGAAGAAGCGGTTGCGACGCCGGCTGGGTGCCCCACTCATTCGCGGTTTCCGAATGAGTGGGTGTACTCGGAGTCGCAGGCGTCGACTGTAGAACTTCTGCGGCGCGCGAGTCGGCAATCGCCGCCAGAAGCAGAAACAAAAACAACATCACCGCCATGTCGAGCAGTCGCCGATTTCGGTTTCCGAACCTCGACATCCGTGGCGCTCCGGCGCGGGGAAATCTTTCGCGACTTCGACAGCGCTCCGGCCTGTCCGGAAACGGAACTCGCATCTCCACATTCTCTCTGTTTTCAATCATTTCGATTCGCTTTCTTCAAGCGATACAATCACCTTCGGACTAAGGCCCGAATACACGCTTTCTCCTTGACTTTTCCACATGCGGCGCTAACATAAAGACATCACCTCCGATCCATTTCAGGATCGAATGGGCTCGGAGCCAAGGAAATCGTCACCGCTCCTTGGCATCGGGCCTATTTTAATGCCTGAACGCCCCAGACTTGGATCGGCGACCCCGATAACTTTGGATTGGAATGAACGCGAAAGTTCTGTTCGCCCTAGGCCTGTTTTTCTGTCTCACCCCCTGGGCCACGCCGCCGTTAGCCTTGCTTGCCGGTTTAGTTTTCGGGGCCATCGCCACTCACCCGTACAAGAGCCAATCGAGAACGCTGTCTAAAGTTCTGTTGCAGTCGGCCGTCGTCGGACTTGGCTTCGGCATGAACCTGCAACAGGTCTTGCATGCGGGCAAGAGCGGATTTATTTACACCGCACTGGGCATCGCGTTCGCGATGAGCGTGGGAACGCTATTAGGCAAATTGATCTTGGTCAAGCCGCGAGCGGCGTTTCTCATTTCCACTGGCACGGCCATCTGCGGAGGCAGCGCCATCGCCGCCGTCGGCCCGATCACCGGCGCCACCGAAGACGAAATGTCCGTGTCATTGGGCACGATCTTCGTTTTGAACTCCATCGCGCTTCTCACCTTCCCCACCATCGGCCTGTGGCTAAAATTGTCGCAAACGCAATTTGGATTGTGGGCCGCGCTGGCCATTCATGACACCAGCTCCGTTGTAGGAGCGTCGGCCAAGTACGGCGCCATCGCGCTCGCCGTCGGCACCACAGTGAAGCTGGCGCGCGCCTTGTGGATCGTGCCGCTGTCGGTCGCAACCGCCGCCGTGAAGGGCAGCAAGACGCGCATTCAATGGCCATGGTTCATCCTGTTCTTCTGCCTGGCAGCCGTGGCCAACACCTACTTCTTCCCGGGAGCAACGGCGTATCACTGGCTGAGCAGTGCCGGCAAGCTCATGCTCATCATCACCCTGTTTCTGATTGGCGCCAGCCTCTCGCCTGCGACGTTGCGAAAAGTCGGCCCGCGTCCGCTGCTGCAGGGCGTCCTGCTATGGATCGTCGTCGCCGTCACCAGCCTGCTGGCGATACGCGCCGGCTGGATACGAATCTGAGACGTTCGGCGAATCGCAGGCTCCTCTGCGGCCCCTCATTGGTGAAAAGCCGATTTACAGTTATGGCTGCGACGGCAGGGGTTTTAATTGAATCTCCAGCGTCTTCTGCTCGCCAGAAGCAAGATGTAACACCGGCCGCGATGAATCATTAAGGTCCTACCTCGTCGTTCGTTGTCTCCACATGGCGGAAATCAGAGCGCCATCATTCACCAATGGAGGGCATCATTGGTGACCCATGCCGTAACGATATTTCTGAGAGTGTGCAAAATGGAACATCCCACGAGTCTGAAGCTGTGCAAAATAGAACAAACGCGCGACTTTGGAGCGCGGGAACCAAGTGTGGGGAGTTTTTACTTGACTTGCAGGCTCGACCATAGGAAGCTCGTTGAGACGCTGCCACGACAGTTGTGGCGTAAAGAAGCCCGAGTGCGCGCTCCCAACTGTCTCCGCAAAATACCGGTGTATCTCCTCGTCGCGATGCTTGTCGTGTCGTGCGCCTCGGCGCAGGAGATGAGCACAGTCCCCGGCAGCTTGACCATACCGGACGGAACTCCCGTCCATCTTCGACTCAGCCAAAACATTTCCTCTGCCCAGAGCCACGTCGGAGACAGTCTGAAGTTTGTGGTCGTAAGGGACGTGAGCGTCGACGGTCTCACCGTGATTCCGGCCGGAACCGTGGCCAGCGGTACCGTCACTGGCATCAAGGGCAAGAGGTTTCTGGGAATCGGCGGGAAAGTATCTCTGAAACTCGATTCCGTAAAGCTGGTCAACGGCGATCAGGTCAATTTGCGTGCCCGGCTGGCAGTGAGAGGACAATCCCGCATCGATCTTGTGGCCGCCGCGATGATCGCCACTGGCATAATCTTCCTGCCGGCGGCCCCGGTTTTCGCGCTCATTCGAGGCCACGAGAGCACGGTCGTTAAGAGTACGGAAATCACCGCGCAAACCGACGGCACTACCTCGCTTCTGTCGGCGGGATTATTGCGTTCGCGAGCCAGTTCTTCCGAACTGAGCGAGATGATGGACTATCTGCCGCCACGGGTTTTCAGTGGCGAGGGCCGCGAGGGCGACATGGTGAACCTGGTCTTCGTCGGCCAACCGGAAGATTTGCAGGCGGCGTTTGCGCGCGCCGGTTGGGTCAAGACCGACAAGTGGAAGCCGACCTTCGTCTGGCACTTGCTGCAGCATGGAACCAGGGACGCCAGTCTGCCGATGGCCCGCCTCTACCTGTTCGGACGAGTGCAGGACTACTCGTATGCGTTGCCTGATCCGGACGCGATCATGTCGCGACGTCATCATCTTCGAATCTGGAAAACCGAGTACAAGCTTGATGGAACGCCAATATGGGCGGGCGCCGCTACGGAAGACGTTGCCATTGAAATCGCCAAGCGTGGGCGCATCATCAATCATAGGATCGATCCCGCGGTCGATGCGGAGCGCGATTTCGTTGGCATCGACCTGACGCGTACTTCCGTCGTCAGCCGGCAGGAATACCTGCATTCCGTCGATCCGGTGTACGTGGCTCAAACGGCGTCCGGCGAAACCTACCATTCCGACAGCAGAATCCTTCTCCTGGATCTTCATTCGGTCACGCCCATCACGACGGGAGCAGCCTCTCCGCAACCCGCTGTGATTCGAGCGACGGCCCTGCCTTCTCCAGCGGCAACAAACTAACGATTAGCGTGCTCCAAGGCGGCGATTTTCCAGACCTGGGCACTAGCGGCGAAATAACCGCTACCCCGACATTCGCAGCTGCACAAACTTCGGGTGCAAACGGCGTAACTTACAGTGTGGCGATGTTACGCCAACGATCAGCTGAGACTGTCATCAACCTCCCGGCTTTCATTCACTTGCTATCTCTGGCAAGTAAGATTTCGCGCCAGTAGATTGACCAGACAATCTCTCACTGCCCTGTCCTCAGCAAGCTGGGCGGCTGCGGTATGGGCCGACATTTAGCACCGTGAGCGGCTAGTTAGGCGTCGAAGTTGGCTTTCAGCATGTTGCAGAAGAGTTGTCCTTGCTCGATGGCATCGTCGAGCGCCACATGCGTATGAGGCGCGGGATCGAACCACTCCGGGGGCATCGACTGCTTGCCGCACGCTCGATATGGTTTGCGCAGCAATGCCATGGCATAGGTCTTGATATCAATTGCCGAATAGCCGAATGGGTTCTCGCCCGCGAACTCGGTGAGATACCAATAGACGAAGGAAAAATCGAAAGCGGCCGGGTACCCGACAAACACTGGCCGTCCGCCAAACGCCTTGAGCCAGGCAACGTAGCGCTTCAGGGCGACGGCAGGCGCTTCGAGATTTTGCCGGCAGGCCGACCATGCGTCCGGCTGTGTGGCCCACCATGCGGCGGTCTTGGGATCCGGGGCCGATGCGGGCAGCGTTTCCAAGTTGGCGGAGAACGTCCCCAGCAGCTCTTTGTCGGCCAGATAGGCTGCCGATCCAATGCTCAGCATGGAGTGTTTTCCCGCGACCGGTCCGTCGGTTTCTATATCCGTGCTGACGTAGATCTCACGCAACGGTGAATCGTTCATGGTCTGCGATGACAGATTGGGGTCGACAAACATGTTCACAAATCTCCCAATGGATCACATCAATACGAGCATTGCTGAATCGTCTGGCCGTGCGACTAGAAAAGGAAGTCCAACCCGCGTCCTTGAGAACAGGGCGAACCACCTACCAGAGTTCTCGGCTGACGAGCTCGCTATCCATTGCAGCCCGTACTTTACCCTCCAGCACACGCAAAGCCAACTATCGAGACACAGCGTTAGCATAACCAATCCGCACCGAACCGGTCGCGGGTGGATAAGACGTAGAACGCTCTTTGTCTCTGTCGTTAATCGAGAATTTTTACGGCTCCCACCCTGCGTCGCCTACCAGCGGCACAAAGCGGCACAGCTCATGCTGCGTGACGCTGACCTCGCCGCCCACCTTGCGCACCAGCTGCAATCGCTGTTCAGCGCGCGAGCCAACGGGAACGATCAGCCGTCCGCCGTCGGCCAACTTGAGACCAGCAGTCTCCGGAACGCGAGGCGCCGCTGCAGCAACCAGCACCTTGTCGAACGGCGCATGCTCGGGCAGTCCGCGACTGCCATCGCCGTGCACTACGTGAACGTTCGCGTATCCCAGCCGCTGCAGAATCTCCCGCGCTTTTTCCGCCAGCTCGGCATGACGCTCGATGGTCCAAACTTCGGCCGTCAGCTCGCCGAGAATCGCCGCCTGATATCCCGTGCCCGTGCCAATTTCGAGCACGCGGTCCTCGGGCCGCAGGTCGAGTATCTCGAGCATGTCTGCCACAATGTAGGGCTGGGAGATAGTCTGTCCGGCGCCGATGGGCAGAGGGTAGTCGCCATAAGCGTTCGGCGTATCGGCGTCGGCGACGAACGCCTCGCGCCGGACTTTCGCCATCGCCGCCAGCAAACGCTCATCGCGAATGCCGCGCCCGCGCAGCTGTTCTTGCACCATGCGCGCGCGCTGCTGTGCGAGATCACCAGACTTGTGATCGCTGCTGAACAGAAATGCCAAGTCTGAGCTCCGAGGTAGACAGATTTCCATTTCGGCGGATGAGCGGACCGCTTAAGAATGTTCTAGCGACAACAAAGCGCGCCGTAGGCGCGGCATAGGATAGCCCAGCGATCAGTCTGCGACTTGCTTCTCTTCGCTCTCGGCAACTGGGGCCTCGGCGACCGGCTGCGCCGCCGGAGCGGCTTCGCTGTTCGCCTTCGGTACGGATGCGACCTTCTTCGCGGCCGGCTTCGTCGCCCGGCTCGAGCGCTCGTATTGCCCGATGTGCCAGATGTCGCGGGCGTATTCCGTTCACGGTGCGGTCGCTGGAGAACTTGCCGATGCGCGCGACGTTCAGGATCGCCTTGCGCCACCAGACTTCCTCGTTCAGGTATTCGCGCATCGATCAGCCGCTGCGTCTCGACGTAGCCGGGAAAGTCGGCGATGTGGAAGTAGCGGTCGCCGCGATGCACCAGTTCGTCGAAGATCCAGCGAAACAGCCCGTGCTCGTTGGGGCAGAAGCGGTCGGAGGCGAGCGCGTCCATGCACCTCGCTTGAATGTGCGGATCGTGTGTCGTAGACCTCGCGCGGGTTGTACAGAGCCCTTCTGCTGCATCTCGCGCGATTTCTTCCGCCCGCAGGCCGAAGATGTAGATGTTGTCCTCGCCGACTTCCTCGGCGATCTCGATGTTGGCGCCGTCCTAGGTGCCGATGGTCAGCGCGCCATTCATGGCCAGCTTCATGTTGCCGGTGCCGGAGGCTTCCATGCCCGCGGTGGAAATCTGCTCGCTCAAGTCGGCGGCGGGAATGATCAGCTGCGCCAGCGACACGCGATAGTCGGGCAGGAAGGCGACCTTGCATCACTGCTTGCGCGCTTGGCGTCGTTGTTCACCACCTCGGCCACGTTGTGGATCAGCTTGATGATCTGCTTGGCCGCCCAGTATCCGGGCGCGGCCTTGCCGGCAAAGATGTAGGTGCGCGGCACCGAGCGGCATCTCGCCGTGCTCCACGATGCCCAGATAGTCGTGGATGATGCGCATCACGTTCAGCAGTTGCCGCTTGTACTCGTGAATGCGCTTGATCTGCACGTCGAACATGGAGTCGCGGATCGACGCGACACCCGGTCTAGTCGCTGGATGATCGCGCCAGCTTCAGCTTGTTCTGCCGCTTGACTTCCTTGAAGCGCTGCCCGGAATTCCGCATCGTCGGCGAACGGCTCCAGATCGCGCAGCTTGCGCAGATCGGTGATCCATTTGTTCTCGTCGAGCGTGCGGCTGATCAGATCGGTCAGCCCTGCGTTGGCCTTCATCAGCCAGCGCCGCGGGGCCACGCCGTTGGTCTTGTTGCTGAACTTCTCCGGCCAGATCTCGGCAAACTCCGGCACCAGCGAATGCACGAGCAGATCGGTGTGCAGCGTCGGAGACGCCGTTCACCGCGTGGCTGCCGACAATGCACAGGTTCGCCATCCGCACCTGCTTCTCGTAGCCCTCCTCGATGATCGACATCTTGCGCAGCTTTTCGTCGTCGAGGAACGAGTACTGCTGCATCTCGCGCAGAAATTCGTGATTGATGGTGAAGATGATCTGCATGTGGCGCGGCAGCACTTTCTCCAGCAGCGGCACCGACCACTTTTCCAGCGCCTCGGGCAGCAGCGTGTGATTGGTGTAGGCCAGCGTCTGCTGCGTGATCTCCCACGCCTGCTCCCACGGCAGGTTGTTCTTCATCCAGCAGAACGCGCATCAGCTCGGCCACCGCCAGGCTGGGATGGGTGTCGTTCATCTGGATGGCGACCTTCGAGGGCAGCAGCTCGAAATTGCTTGTGCTGCTGGCGGAAGCGCGCGCATGATGTCGCCCATGGCGCAGGCGACCAGGAAGTACTCCTGCACCAGCCGCAGCTCCTTGCCGCTCATCACCGAGTCGGAGGGATAGAGCACGCGGGAGATGTTTTCCGACTGGCGATCTTCTGCTCGACGGCGCGAATGTAATCGCCGCGGTTGAAGATCTCGATGTCGAAGTCTTCCGAGGCGCGCGCCGTGAACAGGCGCAGCCAGTTCACCGTCTGCCCGAGATAGCCAACGATCGGCATGTCGGTCGGAATGCCGACCACGATCTTGTGGTTCGGTCCAAGCTCTGCTCGCAGGCTGTGCGTCGACCTCGCGCGGACCATCAACCGTGCCGTACATCGGAATGTTGACGGCCTCTTCCGGATGCTCGATCTGGAACGGAGTGCCGTTGGCCTTCCAGCGGTCCGGCTTCTCACGCTGGAAGCCGTTGAAGATCTCCTGCTTGAACAGGCCGTACTCGTAATCGATGCCGTAGCCGAAGCCCGGCATGCCGAGCGTCGCCATCGATTCGAGAAAGCAGGCCGCCAGCCGGCCCAGGCCGCCGTTGCCCAGGCCCGCGTCGGCTTCGCTTTCCAGCACCTCGTCCAGGCTGACGCCGAAGCCCGCCAGCACCTCGCGGCACAGCTCCTCGCACGCGCAGGTTCGACAGGTTGTCGCCCAGCGAGCGGCCCATCAGGAATTCCATCGAGAGGTAGTAGAGCCGCTTGGAGTCCTTGTGGCGATAGCGCGACTCGGTCTCCAGCATGCGATCGACAATGCGGTCGCGAATGGCAAGCGACACCGGCTTCAGGTAGTCAGCCGGGCTTGAGTCCGGAGGTGGGGCGGACCAGCGTGTAGCGGACGTGGCGCAGGATGGCTTCGCGCAGCACTTCAGCGGGCCGCGCCTGCGAAAGGAATTCCGGGGATGACATAGAAAATATGGGCCCGCTCACTCCGCCGCGAGCATTTCCGCCGCGGAGCAGCCTACATTCTACCGCCGAAAGCGCGCCGCCATAACAACCGATTGGCGACCGTCACGGGTATCAAAACGACTGCCTTTGTTGGGTGGCGCACGCCTTCAGGCGTGCATCTCTGCGCGCAGTGCTTGTGTGTCGGCTTCAGCCGCTGAGGTAAAGAGCGGAGTTATCTCAGCCGCTGAAGCGCAAATTTAATTTGGTCCGCTATCGGCACGCCTGAAGGCGTGCTCCACCCGGTCCATCAAACGCCCGAATGGGTTACTCATCCGGCTCGCGCTGCCGCTGCTCGGCCGCGAATACCGTGTGCTTCGGCGCGGGCATCGGGACATTCCCCTTGGCAGCGCGCCACAAGATCGCATTCAACTTGTTCGCGTCCGCCGCGTCGGCGTGGGAGAAATCCATCTTTGACGATTGCTTCGCCCCCGGCGCATTCGCCGTGTTCGCCTGGTAGATCATGCCGTTGTCGCGATTGCGATAGTCGGCCTTGAACGCCGGCTGATCGCCCGCTCCGGTGAACAGCGGCGCCATCACCGGCGCGTAAGCATCGTTGTTGTTCATGGGAGGAAGTCCCAGCAGCACTTCCATGGTGTGGATCAGGTTCACCGTCGTGTAGAAGTCATGGTGAACCGCCGGCTTCTGCGCCGTTCCCGGCGAATACTTGCTGATCACCAGCGCGATGCTGCGATGCGCGTCGACATGGTCGGCGCCGTTCTGCGCGTCGTCTTCCAGGACGAAGATCGCCGTGTCATCCCAGTAGGGACTGTGCGAAACCGCCTCGACCACGCGCCCAACCGCGAGGTCGTTATCGGCAACGGACGCGTTCGGAGTCGGCATTGTGGCTTCGTTCCCGCCGTATGATCGTTCGGCAACCGCAACAGCACGAACTGCGGCAACGGCTCGCCCTGGCCGCTCTCGCGCGCCTTCACGAAGCCGGCAAACTCGCGCAGAAATTCATCGGCGCGAAACTGGTCGGGATAGTCGAGCTTGAAGTCGGCGTACTTCGGATCGAAGTGCCCCTCAGCTCCGGCTTCGTCGCCACGTCGTAGGCAATCAGCGGAATCACATACTGATACGGGCTCTTGCCGCCACCCAAATCGGCCGGCAGCTCTTCGCCCGGCTTGATCGTTCTGCGCGGGCATTTTGACGGGCTCTGCGCCAGGCCGCCCAGCGACGCCGCCGCGTCATCGTCCTCGCCGCTGCACCACGCCGTCGCAACAAACTCGCCGTAGTTCCGGTACGAGAGCCCGTGCCGCGCCAGATTGCCCCAGAGATATCCCGTCGCCGGCTCGTTCACATCCGGCACGCCCTCTTTCAACGGGATGTCGTCGCCCACCCAACCCTCGTAGTCATAGGCGCGCTCGCTGCCGCGATAGGTGATCTGCCAGGTCTTCTCGTTGTAGTCGGTGGTGATGGCCGAGGTCGACCACACGTGCCCGTCGCCCGAAACCTCGCCACTGTCGTAGAAGTTGTCGAGCACGCCGAACTGCCGCGCCAGCTTGTGCTGGTTGGGCGTGATCGCTTCGCCGTACATCACCAGCGAGCGGTCGCCGTTGCCCTCGGCGATGTCGCCGAAGATCTGGTCGTAGGTGCGGTTTTCCTTGATGACGTAGATGACGTGCTTGATGGGATTCGGAGCAGTGGTGCCTCTGGCGGTTCCTGTCGCGGAATGCTGAAAGTTGATTTCTCCGGCGGAGCCCTCGACGAGATTGCTGCGCAGGACTTCCTCCGTCAGCTTGTCGCGGTCGCGTTCAGCTTCCGTGAGATTCACGCGCGCGATCGAGCCGTGTAGCATCGTCGCGATGTATTGATGTGGACCTTTGCCCGGCTCGCGACCCTTGTCCGCCGGCACAGCATTAGGCCCGGTTCCCTGACCTTTGCCGGTAGCGATGAAGCAGTTCATCGCCGTGAACGGCCAGTGCCGTGGGATACCACTCTGTGGGAATGAAATATCCAACTTTCATCGCCCCGGTCTCTTTGCTGTCGCCCCCAATACTGGTTGTTCCCTCCAGTGCCAGCCAGGAGAGATCGGGTAGCGAGAAGACCTCCACGGCATTCGTTGAGGCGTTCGCTACGTACAGTTTCCTTCGATCCGTCGACTCCGCCAATGCATTGGGATACGTGCCCCGAGATTGCCCGGGCAGTCGGGTATCCGCGTAGGAATAGATCAAGCCAGTGTTAGCTTCAATCACCGCAACTTCATCGCGATTGGAGAGCGCCGCAAACAGCCACTCCTCAGTTCGGCTGAGCAGCAACGCCGTAGGATGCGACGATGCACCGATTTCACTCTTCGGCGGCAGCAGCGCGATGCGCCGCACCACTTTGCCCGATCGAAGATCCAGCTCCGCGACCGCCGATCCGTTCCACAACGAGCACCAGGCGCGCGTGCCGGCGCGATTGGCGACCACCGTGTACGGGAACTGCGAAGGTACGAGATTGCCGCGCGACAGGTCGAAACGCCGCAGCACCTTGCCATCTGCCGCACTCATCAGCACCGCGTCGTCGGCCAAATTCTCGGCGATGAGCAGCTCATCGCCATCGGCGCCCTTCACCACCGCAAGCCCGGCGGGATAGGCCGGCGCCATTCCCTTCGGCACGTATTTCGGCTTGTAGGCGAAGCGCCGATCTTTGCCAAGCCGCACCAACGGCAGCTTGAGAAACCGTTCCGCCGTCAGCGTACCGTTGGCTACGCTGTACACCGCGACGCCGTTTCCGGTGTCGCCCGGCATCTTGCCCTCGGGATCGCTTAGCGACGCCATCGACGCGTAGAGCTCGCGGCCATCGCTGCCCCACGCCAGGCCGAGAAAGTAAGTCTGCTTCCCTTTCGGCCCGAGCCGCGGATCGGGAAAATCGCGCAACTGGTTGGTCGCCAGCTCAAGCACCGCGATCGACTGCTGATACTGCGACTCCGCCGTGCCGTAGCCGTTGTTCAGGATCGCGAGATATTTTCCGTCGGGGCTGAGCGCAACCGCCGTCGGCAAACTGTTGGTTCGCTGCGGCGCGCCCGGCGCCGGAGCGTGCAGCGTCTTGCTGGTCGGCAGAGGAATCGTGCGGTCCGATCGGGTTTGCGCGCTCCCGGCCACGGCAACCAACAGACCAGCGAGAAGCAATAGAGCTTTGTGCATAAACAAATCCAAACCTGCAAAGCGAGTCGAGCACGCCTTTGAGGCAGAATAAAACCACAACCGGGTAGTGCGAGGCCTTCAGGCCCGCGTTCGTTCCCGGCGATAACTAGCAGCGAGTCGACTTCTAGCCGACGGCAGTGTCGCCGGCTGAAGCCGGCTGGGCAGGATAAAACCACTCTGCTACGCGGCGCTGAAGCGCCGCACTACCCGTGCAGGCCACTACGCTGCGAAACCCAAGTCTGGAAAATTGCTAGACCCTTGGGCAAGCTCAGGGCAGGCTCTCGGGCACCCATAGTGTTTCATCCAGAAAACACAAAACCCGGCGCATGGCCGGGTGCCCTTCAAACTTAAACTCTACTTCCAGACTAGCAAATCCAGAGGGGTTTTGTTCAGTTTTCGCCAACTATATATCCGGCCTGAAATCATCGACTTCGGGCTTATTGTTGCGTTTCTCACTCTTGACATGTAAAAGCTACACGAGAAAACGTGCGTGTAGTACAACTACCATCTGCGACTCGCCTACCCTGCGCCCCCCTGCTGCTTCAGATGCTGCGCCCGGTCGTACACCTTCACGTACTCCCGCGCCGAGCTGATCCACGAATAGTCCTGCGCCATGCCGTTGCGTATCAGCGTGCGCCAGGCGTTCTGGTCTTCGGAGTAGAGCGCGACGGCGCTCCGTAATGCGGCGAGCATTGCCTCGCCCGTGTACTCGCGAAACTTAAAGCCGGTTCCCTTCCCGCTCCGCGGATCGAACTGCTCCACCGTGTCGTCGAGTCCGCCAGTGGCACGCACCACGGGCACCGTCCCATATTTCAGGCTGTAAATCTGATTCAGTCCACACGGCTCATAGTGCGAGGGCATCAGGTACAGATCGCTCCCCGCTTCGATCTTGTGCGCCAGCGCATTGTCGTACGCAATCTTCACCGCAATCTTCTGCGGATACTGTTTGTTGAGCCGGCGAAACAGGTCTTCGTACTCGCGTTGTCCGCTGCCCAGCACCACCAGGATCATGTTCTCCAGCGCCAGGCGATCGCCAATCTGCTGCACCAGGTCGAAGCCTTTTTGCTGGACGAATCGCGACACCATGCCCACGATTGGCAAGCGCGTGTCCGGGGCCAACGCGAATTGCGCGAGCAGATCGGCCTTGCACTTCGCCTTTCCAGTGAGGTCGTCTGCGGAATAGTGCGCCGCAATGAGGGGATCGTCCTCCGGATTCCACGCAACGTAATCGACGGCGTTCAAAATTCCCGCGACGGTGGCGCTGCGGGCGCGCAGCACGCCTTCCAGTCCGAAGCCGAACTCCGCGGTCTGAATTTCCTGCGCATACTTCCGGCTCACGGTGGTGATGAAGTCCGCCATCTCGATGGCGCCCTTCAGAAAATTCACCTTGCCGTAGAATTCCAACTTCGACATGGTGAACAGGTCCCAAGGCAGCATGAGCAGCGGAAGAATCTCCGGCTGGAACAGTCCCTGGTAACCCAGGTTGTGAACGGTGAAGATGCACGGCACGTCCACGAAAGCCGGGTCGCCGACGTAGAGCGTCTTCAGCAAAATCGGCACCAGCGCGGTCTGCCAGTCATGGCAATGCAGAACGTCGGGCGCTCCCAGGATCTTCACCGCCTCCAGCACGGCGCGCGAGAACAGCGCGAAGCGCTCGGCGTTATCGTGATAATCTCCCAGCGCTGTGCCGTACAATCCGTCGCGATCGAAGAACGGCGGGTAGTCGATGAAATAGAATTGCACTCCGTCGCGTTTGCCGCCGTCCAGGACGGAGCAGAAGCGATAGCGATCGTCGAACGGCACCGTGATGCTGGGGATGACGGGCCGGGGATTGTCGAGCAAAGTCTGCTTGTAGCGAGGAAGAAAAACCGTTACCCGATGACCAAGTGCAGCCAGGGCCGGCGGCAAGGCTCCAATGACATCCGCGAGCCCGCCGGTCTTGGAGAACGGGACACACTCGGATGCCGCGAACGCGATGTGCATCGAACCTCCCAGCGCGATGGCCATGCCACGCGCTGTCGAAACTGATCGGAGATTTCAGCTACGCTGAGGATGAAAGCGAAATGCGAAACCTGAGTCTAATCGCCGAGTCGAAAGAGGGTCAACGTGCCTAGAGCCGCAGCGGGCAAACCGGCCGCTGCGGCTCCCAAGCGCAAGCCGAAGCTCGGACAAAACTTTCTGGTTGACATGGGCGCGGCGCAACGCATTGTCGATGCGCTGGGCGACATCTCCAACCGCACCGTCATCGAGATCGGACCCGGACGCGGCGCCTTGACCCAGCTTCTCATCGCGCGCGCCAGGCGGGTCATCGGCATCGAGCTGGATCGCGTGCTGGCGGCGCAGTTGCGCATGAACCACGCCACCCAGCCCAACCTCGAAATTCTGGAATCGGATTTTGTTACCGCCGGGTTCCCGTCCATCGTCGGCCGCCGACCGGGCCCGCTGCACGACTTGCGCCCCACGCAGCCGGAGACCGTCGACCTCATCGGCAACATTCCCTACTACATCACCTCCGACATCGTGCTGCGCATTCTGGAATTGCACAACAACATCGAGCGCGCCGTCATCATGGTGCAGAAGGAAGTCGCCGATCGCATCGCCGCCGCGCCCGGCAGTCGCGATTACGGATTGCTCTCCGCCACGGCGCAGTTGTTTGCCCGCGTCGACAAGCTGTTCACGTTGCGGCCGGAAGCGTTCTCGCCGCCGCCGCAGGTGGACTCAACCGTGATCCGGCTGACCATGGCTTCGCGACTGGAGGAGCTACAGGTCGAGGAGGTAGCGTTCGTTGCGTTCCTCAAACGCGCCTTCGCTCAAAAGCGAAAAACTTTGCTGAACAATTTGCGCGGAGCATACAAGGAGCCGGCCATTCGCGCCGCCTTGAAGTCAGCCGGCGCACGCAGCGACGTACGCGCCGAAGCCATGTCTCTGGAAAAAACCGCAGCCGTGTTTCGCGCACTACGGGCGTAGACTTAAAGGCATTCACCACGGAAACACGGAAGACACGGAGTTTGGGGGATTTTGGGATTTTTCGCGAACCAACGCGATTCGTATCAAGGCACGACTTCAGTCGTGCCGCACCAGGCGTTAAGAGAGTGCTCGGCTTTAGCCGCTGCGGGCAGAAGACAGGGGCTAAAGCCCGAATCAGAATTCCGCTGACCGGCACGACTGAAGTCGTGCCCTGATACGAATCGAGAGAGTGCGGTCGGCTTGAAGTGTTTTCGCACCAAACCCATTTTCAAAAACTCCGTGGCCTCCGTGCCTCCGTGGTGAAAACATTTCTCTGATGGCCTCCACCCGCCAACCCGCCGTTGCCGGGCGCTTCTATCCCGCCAGTGCGGAGCGTCTTCGCGAGGAAGTCGAAAACTTCATCGCCCCGCCGGTTGGTCAGAACCCTGAACCCACGATTCGCGCGCTCGGCTGCGTCGTGCCTCACGCCGGCTACATGTATTCCGGCCACGTTGCCGGAGCGGTCTATCGGCGGCTTGAACTGCCCCAGCGCCTAATCATTCTGTGCCCGAATCACACCGGCATGGGCGAGCCGCTGGCCATCATGAGCGCAGGCGCATGGCACACGCCGCTCGGCGACGCGCCCATCGACGCGGAACTCGCCGAGACGCTGAAGCAGCGTATGCCGTTGCTTTCCGAAGACGACGAAGCGCACCGCACCGAGCACGCCCTCGAGGTGCAGCTTCCCTTCCTGCAAGTGCTGGCGCCGGACTTCGAATTCGTTCCCATCACCGTCGGTACCGGCAACTTTGAGGTGCTCAGCGCGCTGGGCACCGCGATTGGCAATGTGCTGGCGCAGCTGAACGAGCGCGTGCTGGTCATCGCCTCCAGCGATATGAATCATTACGAGAGCGACAGCGTGACCCGGGTGAAAGACCGCCGCGCCATCGACCAGTTGCTGGCGCTCGATCCGCGCGGTCTTTACGACGTCGTGCGTGACGGTCACATCAGCATGTGCGGATATGGCCCGGCCGTCGTGATGCTGACCGCGTGCCGCAAGCTTGGAGCGACCAAAGCGGAGCTGATTCGTTACGCGACCTCCGGCGACGTGTCGGGAGACAAGGACATGGTCGTCGGCTACGCCGGAATCGCCGTTCACTAGGCCGATCTCAATCGATCTCCGAGTGCTGAATCCGCGTAGTGCAGGCCTTTAGGCGCGCTTTCAACTGTTCATCTCGAGAATCCGGTTAGTGCGGCCACTTCCGCGGCGCGTTAGCGCCGGATTTCCCTTGCAGGCTTGGTAAAGAGCGGAACGCGGGCCTGATCGCCCGCAATACCCGGATTCAGCAATTCGAAATTCCTCCAGCCGCAACAAACGGCCGACCGGAGTAGAATCCCGATTGCAAGATCAAGGAGCATTGAGATGAAGCGGGTATTGTCCGTCGCCCTTCTCGTACTTTCGTTCACACTCGTCGCACTCGCACAGACGTCCATGACGCCGGGACTGCAAAACGCACCGGCGCGCAAATCTCCGCTGGAAGGTTATACAGGTTCGTGGATCGGCATGTTCCAGGGCCACGCGTGGATAACCGTCAAGTTGAATAAGCAAGGAACCGATCTGACGGGTACGATGCAGCGCGCGCACGATCTGCAATTCGCGAACTCGGGAGATTTGAAGAGCGTGGGCGACCAACAGACCACCAGCACCATCGAGACGGCCGTGCTGCAAGGTGACGGTCTTCTGCTAGCGGTGAAAGATCCGTCGACAAACCAGACCGACCATTACGTGTTGCGGCTGATGAGCGCCAACACCGCGGAGCTGAAGATGGCGGGGATGAACATGCCGCCGGGTATGCCGAAGCCGAAGCCGTGGACGCTCAGCCGCGTGGGACCCAGCGCCATCGCGCCGGTGCGCTAGATTCTCAGTGGGCGAACTCTGCGGCCAGCCCAGCCAGGATAAACACCGTGCCGCCGACCAGGACGCTGCGCGTCAGCAGTGGCGTCGCGCTTCGGGGAAAGGTGCTGCGGTACTTTTGCAGCAATTCGCGGCCGTGCAGCACGGGCGCCTCGGGCGAAGTCGCGTCGCTGGCCCGCATCATCATGACGGTGCGCAGGATGAACCCGAGCGCCAACAGAACGAATCCAGCGATAATCAGCCAATTCGCAGCCATGGTTCTACTCCTTCGGGCTTTTCCGATGATAACTCCGCTGGTCAACAGGGGGAACTATGAATACCCCATTTCAGCGACTCATACCGGACTGGTATGCTGAGGTCGCCAAGCTGGAGTACAACAGCGTCCAGGAACTACTGTGACCCAAACCGACACAGGTAGAGCGGCGCTTCAGCGCCGCGTCACGCCGGTTCGTTTTCCCAAAGAGCCCGCTTCAGCCGGCGGCACTCTCGCGTCGGCTGAAGCCGGCTCCAGCGGCGACGCCAGGCGCGAACGCGAGCCCGAAGGCCCGCTCTACCGGCCGCGAGAAAAACCAAGTCTCGATGGCCCCATCGCAATCAATCCATGACGCCCCCCATCCTGCGAATTTTGGGAGCCATCGCCGGCTTTGGCAGCGCGGTGCTGTGCTGGTTCCTGGGCAACATGCTGGCGCCGCCCTTCAAAACTCATACCTTCCTTGCGATGGACAGTTCCCACTGGGGCTTGTTTGCGTTCCTGCTGGTGCCGGCTTTGATTCTGGCGGTGGTCGCGCTCTTCTGGGTGCCACCTCGCGTCTCCGGCGGAGGACCGTTGCCGGAAGGCCGTCGCTGGCGCCTGGCACTCATCGTGTTTTTTGTCGCGGCCTTTGCGCTAGGGTTAGCAGGTGAGCATTTTGGCTTCTGAAGGCGCAATCCAAAGATTGTCGGTCGTCATTCCGCTCTGGAATGAGTTGCCGCTGACCCAGCAATGCCTGACGAGCGTGGTGAGCAACACCGTGGCTGACCTGGAGCTGATTCTGGTCGATGACGGCTCGACGGACGGCACCGGAGAGTGGCTGAAATCTGACGAACGAAAGGCGCTGGTGGGAAACGCTCGCGTCGTGACGCACTTCAACGACGCCAATCGCGGCGTGAACTACTCCTGGAATCGCGGCATCGAGCTCGCCTCCGGCCCTTACGTCGCCGTCTGCAACAACGACATCATCTTTGCGCCGAGCTGGGACGAACCAATCATCAAAGCGCTCGAGTCCGACGAATCGCTGGGCATTGTTTCTCCGCTCTACACCTTCGGCGCGGTGACGCCGGAAGATTGGCCGCTGGGTGCGCGCCGCCAGAAGAATTGGCAGAAATCCTGTCCGATCCTGGGTTGCTGCTTCGCCTTTCGCCGTTCGCTGATTGAGCAAATCGGCCCCATCCCCGAGGGCATGCGACATTTTTACGGCGATCACTGGATCGCGTGGGCGGCCAAGCGCCAAGGCTTGCGCTGCGACTATGCGCGCGCCAGTTACGTCCATCACTACTCCGGTCAGAGCGTGGAAAATACTCCATGGCAGAAACAGGTCCTTGCCGACGAAGCCGTCTATCGGCAGGTCACCGGCACGCAAAAAAAGAAGTGGGGGATTTTTTAGGCGTTTTCCGGGCCACGTTCGCGACCAGCGCCATTCGATTGATCCGGATCTGAACGCGTGCCTGAAGGCTGCACTACCCAAACCGGCTGCCGGACTTAATGCGCGACCCACGCAGCCGTGTCAGCCACAATGCGTTCGCGATTGCGATGTGGCATTGCGGGTGTCGTCGCCCGCGCGTCAATCGTTCCCGTGCGAACCTCAAGCTCCTTCGAGGTCAGCACGTGGGTTCCGGCCAGTCGCACCTGGGCGACCGCCTTGGTTGAAGTTTGCAGCCACACTCCGCTGACTTCGCCGAAGTTCAGCGTGAGGTTCAGGTTCTTCACCCACATCGACGGGCTCTTGGCGGTCTCGCCCGCGATGCGGCGGATATGGAAATCATTGGCATCAACCCACACTCTGCCGCGTATCAGCTCCACCGCTTCGCGCTTGGGTGAGAGCCCGAGAACATAGCAATCGTGGCCGTCGATAGTCTCGCGGCCCGACAGCGCAAAATCGTAATTCGCCGGGCTGAGCGTGTACTGATCGCTGTGGTTTCCGATGGTCGTCTCGTGGTCCAGAATTTTGCGCACGATGGCTTCGCCGCGCTCGCTGCCTTCCGATTTCACGATGACGTACTGCTTGTCAGCGGGCGGGACAACGCTGACCTCGGCGACCACGTCCGAGCTGGGCTGCGCGGCGCCGGCCGGCGCTAACTGGTACTCGCGTTTCACCGTATAGGCGACGCCGCTCTCGCGCTCGACCGCCCTGGCCTGTTGCATGCGGGTGACGATCTGGTCGAGCCGCAAAGCGACGGACTGTGCCACACACATCGCCGACATCACGCTCAACGCCAGGAAAAGCAGAACTGCTGACCGCATTGGCGTGACATGTCCCATAAGACTCGGCCCAGAGCTCTTTTCCCTGCGGCTGATTTCTTAGAAGCACGTCAGAGGCCAACCGATGTCTCCCCGCGAGTGCTTTCACGATGGGGAAATGAACGGCCACATCACGTTTACGGGCAACCCTCAGCTTTCGATTCCACACACTCTGAGGAATAAGTTGCGCACCTTAGACCGCGGGCCACCTCGAGAGTTCGTCGAGGTCGGGGCTGAGGCGCAGCGGCAACGGGAGCATACGATCAGTGTCCCCCAGAGAAGCGGAAGATCGTTCCGTAATTGCTCGCGCCGCCTTCGTAGGTAGTTCCGTAGAAGTTTCCGTCGCTGGCTTGCACCAGTCCCGTGCTGGGATACGCCCCGTCCGGGCAGCCCGTTTGGGCGCAGAAGCTGTACAGCGTCGTCAGTTGTCCACCCGATGTGATTTTGAAGATCGTGCCGCGGTTGAACGCCCCGTAGCTCTGGGTGGTTCCGTAGAGGTTCCCGTCACTGGCCAGAACCAACGAGCCAAAGGGATAGCCGCCATCCGAGCAGTTGCTCTGCGAGCAGAAGCTGTAAAGCAGCGTGAAGATGCCTTGCTGCGAGATCTTGAAAACCGAGCCGACGCCGTTGGCTCCCCCAAACGATGCCGTGCCGTAGAGACTGCCATCGGCGCCCTCGGTCATCGCGGCGCGCGGTTTGCAGCCATCTGACGGGGCAAAGCCATGCAGCAAGGTGAGGAAGCCGTTCGGCGTCACCTCAAAGATCGTGCCGCACTGTCCGCTGCCGGCCGTAAATGTCGTTCCGTAGAGATTGCCATTGCTGGCCTGGACGAGCCCGCCGATCGGTTGGGCGCCCACAGAGCAGTTGTAGCAGAAGGTGTCGATGCCGACGACCTGCCCGAACGACGTGATCTCGAAGACCGTACCTGCGTTCCCTGCGCCACCCTGGGTCGTGGTGCCGTACAAACTCCCATTCGTCGCCTGAATCAGAGTGGCATAAGGCTGAGCGCCCTGTGGCGAATTGTCGAGGCTGGCAAGCGTTCTCAACGCGCCGCTGAACGACAGCTCGAAAATTGTTCCCACGCCGTAGGCTCCTCCATTGTAGGTGGTTCCGTACAGGTTGCCGTTTCGGGCCTGTACCAGGCCCCCATACGGGTTGGAAGCCCGAGGTACGGCCGCCGCCATTGAAACTGTAGAGCGAGGTGAATATAGAACTGGTACTGATCCTGAAGATCGTTCCAAGGTTGTTGCTGCCGCCTGCGTAGGTCGTACCGTACAAATTCCCGTCGCTGGCCTGAATCAGAGGAGCGTAGGGCTGCGAACCGTCCGACTCGTTGAAGCTGTGCAACGTGGCAAGAGTCTGCGCGGGCAACACAACGGCCGCGATTGTCAACCAGAGAAACGCGGCGCAGGCTGACGTCAAATCCGGTTTGCCCATCGTATCCTCCCCAAGTGCATCTGCTGGCCAGCTCCAGACCGTTTCCGGGGCCGTCCGTCGGCGCTTGAGAAGTACAACTCATGGTTCCGGGGAGTGTGTCAGCAATTTGTAACGTTTTCGTCAAATCTTCGGGAGTAGCGGTTGAGGACTTCTCATGCATTTACGAGGAAGATTTGCGCTTAAGGATCAGGATGTTGTTCGGCATCGAGATCGGGTGCTTGCGGGCGCGCTCTCCCCAGTAGTAATTCGCGCCGTACTTGTCCATCTCCACCACGCCATCGAGCTCGAAGCTCCCCTTCATGTACTCGTTCGTCCAGCCCATGATCTCGCTCGGCGAAGCGGTCTTGGGGAACGCAATCCACGAGGTGGGATCGTTGATGAGCACGATAACGTCCGGATGTCCCCGCTGGATCTCGGATTCCATCTGCTTCTGCAGGGTCACACCGTAGGTCGGCTCCAGGATGGGATAGGCACACGTGTGTCCCGTGGGCGAGTGCCGGTGAGAGTAGAAGAAAATCTCCGGCTCGCATCCCAGCACCGCGACCGTCGCGTCGGGGCGCGTGTTGGCTGCGATGTAACGCGCGATCTCGAGTGCTTCAGGAAAAGGATTCTGGCCGTAGACCTGCTTGCTTGCCTGAAGCGGGTCGAGACGAAAGAGGAAATCGCGCTGCCGGTAGATCGCCGTGGAAAATGCGACCAGGAAGAGCAGCACCGGCAGGGCGCTGAGCGCGAGCGAACGGCGCCCCAAGCTGTCGACGCTCGCTCCAACGGCGACTCCGGCCAGAAGGGCAACCGCGGGCAACATCTGGATGAAGTAGTGATTGCGGAAATACAGCCCCGGCGAGACCGCGAGAAACGAGCACACCAGAAAGGAAATTGAGAAGAACAGGTGCGATCGGGCGCGCGCGTTCCACAGAAACGCGATCACGCCGACCGCAGCCAGCAACCAGATGCCAACCACCGGCCCGAGGACGTCGGCGCCATTGGTGCGCAACTGCTCCAGCCCGTACTTCAACCCGGCATTGGTGCCGTAGCGGTTGGCGTAGGAGAACGTCCAGAACCAGAATTCCGCGAAGCTGCCCGAGCGCCACGTCATCAGGCACGTCGCGGCAAACGGCACGACGAAGCCCAACACCAGCGCCGCCAATTGCCGCTCCAACTCCGTCCACGCGACCGGCCGTCGCCGTTTTCGCCACAGCAAATACAGAACGGCCCAGACCAGAAAGAACGCTCCGGGCTGCTTCATCAGAAACGCCAGTCCGAACAGAATGCCGCTGGAAAAAAATATCCAGGCTCGGTTTCTCTCCAGCGCAATCAGCAGCAGCAAAGCTCCGCCGATCGCAAACAGGACGACGAAGTGCGTCGCGTGTCCGGCGAAGCCGACCACCGACGGACTCGTGGACAGCGCAGCGTAGCTGGCCGCGGCGATCAGTGCTGCCAAACGTCCGAACAGCCGAGCAACGAGCAGGAACACCAGCAGCGTGGTGACGGCGTTCACAAAGATCAGCGCAACGTGAATGCCCGCGGGCGTCTGTCCGAACACGCGGAAGAGGACGGCGTAAGCCGCATACGTCCCGGGCAGCTTCAAGGTGTACAGCGAGTTGTAAAGCGGAGTGCCCTCAAGAATCAGCTGCCCGCCGTAAGCGAACTCGCCCTCGTCGCGCTCCAGCGGGATGTCGCGCAGGCGATAGCGCACCAGCGCAAAAAACACGATGACGACCAGCAGCAGGAAGTAAACCAGAAGCGGGGAGAGACCCCGGTTCGGCGCGACAACGGTTTCGGGCGCGGCCTCGCTCGGGCTTTTTGTGGCGCTATTGGCGAGACCGGAACTCATCAGCACAGTCTATCGAAGTTACCGACGCCGGAATCGCAGGCACGAAATTATCCCGCCACGCCGTTGACATGCCATCGAGCAGGAACAGGAAGATGAATGAGGTTTGGAATGAGAGACGGTTTGGGGTGGGTGGAGGGACTCGAACCCTCGACAGCCGGAGCCACAGTCCGGAGTTCTACCACTGAACTACACCCACCGTGATAGTGAAAGTATAGCATTCGCAGTGGGTGGCGCTTGTGCCTTGCAGCGTTCCGATATCACCGGCTGCTGCCCGAAAGCGGGACGGAACTTTAGACAAGTGTGGTTCAAGTTGATTGCAACAGGCCAGCCATGTAGCTCCAGAGACGCGGGACGAGTACAAACCATTTGAGATATCCAACGACAAACAGGATCGTCCAATCCCTGAGCATTGCCGGCCTTGGATGGTAAACATGTGGAGTATGGTCGGGACGGCCCGCGATGTGGTCATAGGCGACTACCGCTAAGTAGCTCGAGGGAAACGACAGCGCACTCATAAGTACATCGAGGACGATGTCATTATCTCGATGTGTGGTGCTGTTATAAGTCGATACGAAGAGGGCCAGCAAGAGCACGCAAGCGGCAATCCATGCCAGTCGTACTTTATGGAGAAGACGCATCCCCTAGCGTTCGTCCAGCGCCTTCAGGATAAGCCTTTTGTCAAACTGCTGGCGGCTGATTCTCGCTTCGCCACCAATGCTTGCCATGCGCCTAGCTACTCACTCGGCGCACTTTCGCCTACAATGGCAGGAATATTGAAGCGTGTAGCCTGTGTTTAGCACAGGGGATGCCAGGCTTCGTATCAGGGCACGACTTCAGTCGTGCCGATCCGGCAATGTAGAGTGAGGGCTTTAGCCGCTGCGGAACAGCGGCTGAAGCCCACATTTCATTTCATCTTTACGGCACGTCTAAAGCCGTGCCCTGATACAAAGCTAATCTTGAACGGGCTGCGCGCCTCGGCAATTATCCTTTCGTTTCAAATACACTGGATTCGTTTAAAGGAGCAACGGTGAAGAAAATCGGCGTCATTTTCGGCATGGAGACCACGTTTCCGCCTGCGCTGGTCGACAGGATCAACTCCATGGGCGAGCACGATATCCACGCCGAACTCGCCACCGTCGGCGAAGTGCGCATGGCCGAGCCGTCGCCCTATGCGGTGATCATCGACCGCATCTCGCACGACATTCCCTTCTACCGCGGCTACATGAAGAACGCGGCGCTATCGGGAACAGTCGTCATCAACAATCCCTTCTGGTGGAGCGCCGACGACAAGTTCTTCAACTACGCGCTCGGCCACAAGCTGGGCGTGGCGATCCCGCCCACGGTCCTGTTGCCGCACAAGCAGCATCCGCCGGGAACGACCGATCAGTCGATGCGCAACCTGCAATATCCCATGCCGTGGGACAGCATCTTCAGCTACGTCGGATTTCCCGCGTTTCTGAAGCCGTTCGATGGCGGCGGCTGGAAGGACGTCTACAAGGTCAACTCGCCGGAAGAGTTCTTCAACGCCTACGACCAGTCGCGCGATCTCTGCATGACCCTGCAGCGCGGCGTGAACTTCAAGGAATATTTCCGGTGCTACGTTGTGGGACAGGAGAAAGTCCACATCATGCACTACGATCCGTCGCGGCCGTTCCACGAGCGCTACGTGAAGGATCCTCCGCCCACCGATCCCAAGCTCATCGAGCGCGTCGAGCGCGACTGCATCACCTTGTGCCGCGCGTTGGGCTACGACCTCAACACCGTGGAGTTTGCCTGCGAGAACGGTATTCCCTACGCGATCGATTTCATGAATCCCGCGCCCGACGCCGATGTGAATTCCGTTGGGCAGGAGAATTTCCACTGGATCGTCAACACTGTTGCCGAACTGGCTGTGCGCAAAGCCAAGGAGCACACGGGCGCGGCGTCGGAGTATCGCTGGAGCGCGTTGCTGGGTGGTGAGACCCACTCAAGCAAACGAAGCTTGAGTGGGGCACCCGGCTTGAGTGGGGCACCCGGCTTGAGTGGGGCAGCCCCCGAAAACCCCCGCCCAGGCAAAAGAAGCTTGGACGGGCCACCCGAGGCGGAACCCAAGGAGACCAAGCAGAGCAAGCCAGCAAAGACGGATGCAGAAGCTGGCCCGGACTTCTCGAAGCCTGGGGTCATGCTGGAAGCCGCATCCAAGCAATTACGTAAGCGGGCGACCAAGGAGTGATGCGATGGACCGGCCAAGCCTGAGCATTGGAATCGAAGAGGAATACCAGACGATCGATCCGGAGACGCGCGATCTGCGCTCGCACATTGCCTCGGAGATGCTCTCCAAGGCCAAGCGCGCATTGCACGAGTCGGTGAAGGCGGAGATGCATCAGGCGGTGATTGAGGTCGGGACCAAGGTTTGCCACAACATCAAAGAGGCGCGCGAGGACATCCGCTCGCTGCGCCAGCAAATGATTACGCTGGCCGCCGAAAACGGATTGTGGCTGGCAGCGGCCAGCACCCATCCCTTCGCCGACTGGAAGGTGCAGGAGATCTATCCTGACGAGCGCTACCTGCGGGTGGTGGAGGACATGCAGCTCATCGCGCGCGCCAATCTCGTCTTCGGACTGCACGTGCACATCGGCATCGAGGACCGCAACGCGGCCATCCACATCATGAACTCGATGCGGTATTTTCTGCCGCACATCCTGGCGCTCAGCACCAACTCGCCATTCTGGATGGGCATGCAGACCGGCTTCAAGTCGTATCGCTGCAAAGTATTCGAGCGCTTCCCCCGCACCGGTATTCCCGACACGTTTGCTAATTGGTCGGAGTACGAGACATTCGTCAATCTGCTGGTGCGCACCAACTGCATCGACAACGGCAAGAAAATCTGGTGGGACATTCGCCCGCATCCGTTCTTCAACACGCTCGAGGTGCGGGTGTGCGACATTCCCATGCGTCTGGATGAGACCGTCGCCATCGCCGCATTAATTCAGGCGACCATGGCAATGCTTTGGAAGCTTCATGCATCCAACAAGAGCTACCGCATCTATGGCCGCGCGTTGATCTCGGAGAACAAGTTTCGCGCCTCGCGCTACGGGCTCGACGGCAAACTGATCGACTTCGGTAAGGAAGAAGAAGTGCCGGAACGCGAGCTGCTGCTGGAATATCTGGAGCTGATTGACGACGTCGTGGACGAGCTTGGCTCACGCGAGGAAATCAATTACATTCACCAGATGCTGGAGATGGGCACCGGGGCCGACCGCCAGTTAAAGGTGCATCAGGAGACTGGCGACCTGACGAAGGTCGTGGACTACATGGTCGCGGAGACGAAGCTCGGCGTCATGGAAAGCACGGCCGCGCGGAAGTAGGCGCGAGAAGAAATTGCGAGCGCAAAGAGGGCATTACGATCCTCTGTTCTTGAGAGCCCATCGTGTCCAGAGCCTATGAGGATTGAACAATAAAATTGTCATAGGAGCCCGCAGGGCGGCACAATCGTAGCCCAGCACGTGAGTGCTGGGAGGGCTCGGTGTTTTTGGGATTCAGTCCGATAGCACGGCACAATTTTG
Organism: uncultured Acidobacteriaceae bacterium; assembly: GCA_963747045.1. Classification (GTDB taxonomy): domain Bacteria; phylum Acidobacteriota; class Terriglobia; order Terriglobales; family Acidobacteriaceae; genus Bog-257. Next base: position 119,036 of record CAVVDN010000009.1, read on the forward strand.
TGGCGTCCCTAACGGGACTCGGAATATTTAATTGATTCGATACCCAGCACTCACGTGCTGGGCTACGTTTGTGTCGCGCTTCGCGCTTGTCCAGTGGCGTCGTATTTGACCCAAGCGGCGTAGGCGCGGCGATAACGACCCAAATTAGAAAGGAACCTGCTTGACCCAATCGTTCACCGAACTAACCCACAGCTCTGCCGACTTGACCAAAGTTTCTTTCGATCCCGAGCTGTCCCCGGGCGCGCACAACGCGGTGTACACCTGCCTGCGCATCGAGCCCACGGAAAAGGTCACGCTGATCACCGACAACGACTGCCGCGAAATTGGCGCCAGCATTGCGCATGAGTTGCAGCAGCTTGGCTCGCCGTTCAAGGCGTTCGTGATGGAAGACCTCGCGCCGCGTCCGCTGACGCACTTCCCGATCGAGATCGCCGAGGACATGGAGACCAGCGATGTCAGCATCTTCGCCGTGCACGCGCAGCGCAACGAGCTGAAGTCGCGCATGGAGATGACCGACATCGTCAACCGGCGGCGCATGCGGCACGCGCACATGGTCAACATCAACCGGCAGATCATGCTGGAAGGCATGCGCGCGGACTACAACAAAGTTGACGCGCTCAGCCGCAAGGTGACGGAGCTGGTGAGCAAGGCGAAAGAAATTCGCGCCACTAACCCTGCAGGCAGCGATTTCACGGCCAAGTTGAATCCGAACTATCGCTGGGTGAAGACCAGCGGCATCATCAGCCGCGACAAGTGGGGCAATCTCCCCGGCGGCGAGACCTTCACCACACCCGGCGAAGTCAACGGAGTCTGCGTGGTCGACGGCGTGGTCGGCGATTACCTTTGCGAGAAGTACCAGGACCTGGCGCGCCAGCCGCTGAGCATTCGCATGGAGAAGAACCGCATCACCGGGATCGCCAGCGACAACAAAGAGCTCGAGCAGGAGTTCTGGGCCTACACCCACACCGACGAAAACAGCGACCTCGTCGGCGAATTCGCCATCGGCACCAACATCGAGCTCGACCATGTGATCGGGCAGATTCTGCAGGACGAGAAATTTCCCGGCGTCCACATCGCCTTCGGCAATCCTTACGGTGCGCACACCGGCGCCGATTGGTACTCGTCGACGCACATCGATGTGGTGGGCACGCACTTCGACATCTGGGTGGACGGCCGGCAGATCATGGAGAAAGGCCGCTTCCTCATCGAGGCCTAACCATGGTCCCGGGGCTGCGCGAGGAATTCAACCGCGACTTCACGCCGGAGAAGTACCAGCAATTCCTGCGCAGCCTGGATGAGGCCGCAGGGACGCACATCGACTTCCGCGTCTCCGAAACGCCGTGCTTTGTTCCGCGCAGCCTGCTGGAGCAGATGGCCGAGTACGGTCGCGAATTAGTTCACCAACTGGTCGACAATCCCGATTACCGCCGCACCTCCGACGCCACCGTCCCCGCGCAGTACAACGTGCCGAACGAATCGCCGCTGCCGATGTTTGTGCAGGTGGACTTCGGGCTGGTGCGCGGCGCCGACGGCGCGCTTGAGCCGAAGCTGGTCGAGCTGCAGGCCTTCCCTTCCCTCTACGGATATCAGCCGACGGTCGCAGAGCAGTACATCGAGTCGTATGGGCTGTCGCCCGACTTGGGTATTTATCTGAGCGGGCTCGATCGCGAATCGTACTGGCGGCTGATGCGAAAGCTCATCGTCGCCGATCACGATCCGGAAAACGTCATCCTGATGGAGATCGATCCCGAGCACCAGAAGACGCTGCCGGATTTTCTGATCACGCAGCGCGAACTCGGCATCGCCGTCGTCAACATCCTTTCGCTGACCAGGCGCGGCAACAAGCTCTTCTATCGCAAAGACGCTCGGGAGATTGAGGTGCGGCGCATCTACAACCGCTGCATCGTCGATGAACTGGAGCGCAAGGCGATCGTGCTGCCGTTCGAGCTGCGCGATGACATCGATGTCGAGTGGGCCGGCCATCCCAACTGGTACTTCCGCATCAGCAAGTTTTCCATTCCCTATCTCAACCACCCATCGGTGCCGAGGACGTGGTTCCTCGATCAGCTTCCCGCCTTTCCCGAAGACCACGAGAACTTCCTGCTCAAACCCCTGTACTCGTTTGCCGGAGTTGGTATCAAGTTTGCTCCCACACCGTCGGATATCGAGGCGATTCCCGCCAATCAGCGGCACAACTACATTCTTCAGGAGCGGCTGCACTTCGAGCCGGTGATTCAGACGCCGCATGGCGCGACCCAGATGGAGATTCGCATGATGTACGTCTGGCCGAGTGGCGGCGAGCTCACGCCGGTGCTGCCGCTGGTGCGCATGGGCCGCGGCATGATGATGGGCGTCGATCACAACAAGAATCTGGAATGGGTCGGCGGCTCGGCGGCGCTGGTGGTGTGAAGCTGCGTTTTTCACCACGGAGAGGCAAGGAGAACCATTTCTTCGATCTCTCTTTTTGGCCACGCGCGCCCTTCTCTTTTGGCCAGAGCACACCTTCAGGCATGCTCCACCCTTAAGCTAAACCCGCAACGAGGTTCAAACTGAGCCATCGTCCGCTCCCTAGGATCCGAGAGGTTCGCGGCTTGATTTGTCGTTCGGAGGTTCGCGGTTTTGAATCGCAAACACTAATTCTGTTCGCGATTCATAGTGTGCGGTGACGGCGAACTCGAGCTGCGAAGCAGCGACTGCGGTTTTAGCCCCGGGCGCAAGCCCGGGGTGAGATGCGATTGAATGATCACCCTGGCCGCGTAGCGCCCAACTCATGAGTCGGCCGCTACGCGGCCTTAAGACTCGTGAGCGGATCCCTACCCCGGTCTCGCGACCGGGGCTAGAAACGCAGGCGCCGCTTCGCGGCTCGATTTGCGGTGGGCGCCGAATGCGAATGGCGATTCGCAGTTTACCGGTCCGAAGGTTTCATTCGCACTTTTGCGGCGACGAGTTGGCAATCTCGGCAAAACAAAAAAGGCGCAGCCCGCGAGCTGCGCCGGAGGAGCATCGGAAACTTTATTTAGTGTTGAGGCGTCGTGCTGCCGGTGGGATTGCACGTGGCCGAGATGACCTTGATGCCGGTCACGGTCAACATGCTGCTCTGATCGATGGTGGCCGAGTCTGGTCCGGTCGGCGTAGCGGTTGCGGTTGCGCCGGCGCTGTCATTGCGTCCCTTCACCTGGACGTGTTGTCCCACAAACGAGTCCAGCGAACGCGACGGGCTCAGCTCAGTGCGCGCGCCGCCGCCCTCCGGCTGAACGTAGTAGCTCGTCTGCTCCTTCACGAGGCAGCCTTCGGCCTCCTGGTCAGTTCCATTGCTGGTCTGGGTTGCGCCGTTCGACATGGCGCTCCGGTTTTGCGGCGGCAAGGTGCTGCTCCCGGACTGGCTAGGGCTGCTCATTGCGCCCGTGTTCTGCGCGGGCGCGCTTTGGCTCATTCCGGAGCTGCTGTCCTGCGCCATGGCCGTGAACACGCCGAACGCGCAAACCACGAGAAGCGTTAACAGACTTTTCTTCATTGTCCCTCCCCTATCTTGGCGGTGACGACGGTGGCTCGCTACTGAGATGGCTAGTGTCTCGTTCCGGTTCGCTCACATCAGACGGAGTTTCTCGATTTCAGCTCGCGCCGGCGGCCCAGGCTATTCATAAATGTGCGCAGGGCTTTAGATTAGTTACAGCCCATGTTTCGACCTGTCGATGATCTGCGCATCAAGTGGACCAAGGTGGTTCTTCCTCCCGTGTTCCTGGAAGAAGAGCTGCCCATCACCGAAGCTGCCGCAGAAACGGTTCATCAGGCGCGAGCGCAGATTTCCGAGATTCTAGCCGGCCGCGATCGCCGGCTGCTGGTGGTCTCGGGACCATGCTCGGTGCACGATGTGAACGCGGCGCGAGAATACGGCCTCCGCCTGAAGACGGCGATCGATCGGTACTCTTCCGACCTGCACATCGTGATGCGGGTTTATTTCGAGAAGCCGCGCACCACCGTCGGATGGAAGGGTCTGCTCAACGACCCGCATCTCGATCAGTCCTACAAAATCAACGACGGCTTGCGGCTGGCGCGGCACCTGCTGCTTGATCTGGCGGAGATGGGCGTGCCGGCGGGCACGGAGTTTCTCGACATGATTACGCCGCAGTATGTGGCGGGGCTGGTGAGCTGGGGCGCCATCGGCGCGCGCACCACCGAGAGCCAGGTGCATCGCCAGCTGGTGTCGGGTCTGTCGTGCCCGGTGGGATTTAAGAATGCCACGTCGGGCGATGTACAGATTGCGATCGAGGCGGTGCTGTCGGCAGCGCATCCGCACACGTTTCTCGGTCACACCAAGCACGGGCAGTCGGCGATATTCGTCACCACCGGCAATCCCGATTGCCACGTGATTTTGCGCGGCGGCCGCGGGCTGACCAATTACTCGGCCGAGGCTGTCGCCGAAGCGTGCGCGCAGTTGGCGCAAGCGGGACTTCCGCCGCGCGTGATGATCGACTGCAGCCACGCGAATAGTGGCAAGGACTACAAGCGGCAGGGCGCAGTTTGCCGCGACCTTGCCGCGCAGATTGCCGCGGGCAATCGCAACATCCTTGGCGTGATGCTGGAGAGCAATCTCCTGGCGGGCGCGCAGAAGCTCGTCCCCGGGCAGGCGCTCGTCTACGGCCAGAGCATCACCGACGCGTGCATCGGGTGGGAGGAGACCTTGGAGTTGTTAGGGGAGCTGGCGAGCGCGGTGCGGAAGCGGGGATGAGTCGGCAGTCGGCAGTCGGCAGTCGGCAGTCGGCAGTCGGCACTGAAGCTCGGTACAACACTAAACTCTTGTCAAGTTCACGGAACGTTCTTCGCCGACCTTACGGATCAGAGAGGCCAACATTTTCTTGACTCGCTGTGTCTCAGTGGTGAGGTGTTGGAAATCCTGGTTCTTGAGAAAACCTAGATCCCTAGACAGCAGCAAGTGATACTCCAATTCGCTGGCTGAGCCCATTGCGATTTGCAAGAAACGATGAAAATCGCCGTTGCCGCTCCGACCGCATCCCTCCGCAATGTTCGCCGCAACGGAAGCGGAACACCTCCGCATTTGTGATGTCAGTCCGTAAAGCTCGTCCTTGGGATAGTTGGCCGTAATCTGATACACCGACAAGGTCACCTCGTGGGCTTTGCTCCAAACTTCAAGATCTCGGAAGCTTTTCATTCGATCGCACCCTCGCTGCATGAGAAAGGGCCGTCCTTTGCATGCAGGAAGGCCCACCATTAAACCCGTTGAACCTGTGTTGGCCGATTGCCGACTGCCGATTGCCGATTGCTAATTCACCACCTTCAGCTGGTCCGTGCCCTTCAGATAATCGTCGATCGCCTTGGCGGCTTTGCGGCCGGCGCCCATGGCGAGAATGACGGTCGCGCCGCCGGTGACGATGTCGCCGCCGGCAAAGACGCCAGGCTTCGACGTCGCCAGCGTGTCTTCATTGGCGGAGATGTAGCCGCGCTTCGTGATCTCCAGGCCCGGCGTCGTCATGCGGATCAGAGGATTGGCGCTTGTTCCCGCCGCAATGATCGCAACCGAGCACGGCGTTACGAACTCCGAGCCCGGAATCGCGACGGGGCTGCGCCGGCCGGAATCGTCGGGTTCGCCCAACTGCTGGCGAATGCACTTCACCGCCGTGAGATTGCCCTTCTCGTCGCCGATGAACTCAACCGGGTTCACCAGCATCTCGAAGTGGACGCCTTCATCCTTGGCGTGGTGCACTTCTTCCACGCGGGCCGGCATCTCGACCAGGGTGCGGCGATAGAAAATGCTGGCGCTCTTGGCGCCCAGGCGCAACGCGCTGCGCACCGCATCCATCGCGGTATTGCCGCCGCCAACAACGATCACGTCGCGGTCCTTGCAGGGATAAATCGGCTCGTCGTATTCGGGGAAGCGATAAGAGCGCATCAGGTTCACGCGGGTGAGGAACTCGTTCGCCGAGTAGATGCCGTTGAAGTGCTCGCCGGGAACGTTGAGGAAGCGCGGCAGGCCGGCGCCGGTCGCGATGAAGAGCGCGTCGAAGCCTTCGTCCTGCATCAACTCGTCGACGGTAACGGTCTTGCCGACGACGACGTTGGTCTCAAACTCCACGCCGCGGCGGCGCAGCACGTCGATCTCGTGCTTCACAATGTCTTTGGGCAGGCGGAATTCCGGGATGCCATAGACGAGCACGCCGCCGAGTTCGTGCAGCGCCTCGAAGACGTGAACGTCGTGACCCCACTGAATGAGGTCGCCCGCGCAGGCCAAGCCTGCAGGGCCGCTGCCGATGATGCCGATCTTCTTGCCGGTCTTCGGGGTGGAGGCGGGCACGCCGAACTGGCCCGACTCGCGCTCCCAGTCGGCGACAAAGCGTTCGAGATACGCGATGCCGACCGGCTCGCCCTTCTTGCCCAGCACGCAGCCCGACTCGCACTGATCTTCGACCGGGCAGACGCGGCCGGTGATGGCGGGCAGCGCGTTGTCTTCGCGGACCTTCGCGGCGGCGGCAAGATAGTCGCCGGCGAGAATGAAATCGATGACCGCCTTCACGTCCACCGACACCGGGCACTTCTGAACGCATCCGGGCTTGGGGCACTCGATGCAGCGCAGCGACTCCTGGCGCGCCTGCTCGGGCGGAAAGCCGAGATTCACTTCCTGGAAGTTGTGCGCGCGCACGCAGGCATCCTGCTCGGGCACCCGCTGACGCGGCAGCTTGCTGCGCTCTTTTGCCGGCAGCGGATTGTGGCTCGGTTTCTTTTCTGTTGTCTCACTCATTGCTCACCCCCGCCGCGGTCACAGCGCACTCGTGCTGTTGATTGTTGCGGCGAACTTTCTCCACTTCGGCCTGCGGATCGGCTTGCAGGCGCTCGATGCTCTCGCGCTCCTGCTCGCGGTACATGTTGTTGCGCTGCATCAGCACGTCGAAGTTGACGCGCTGGGCGTCGAACTCGGGGCCGTCGACGCAGGCAAACTCGCTTTTGTTGTCGACCAGCACGCGGCACCCGCCGCACATTCCGGTGCCGTCGACCATGATCGAGTTCAAGCTGACGATGGTCTTGATGTTCTCCGGGGCGGTCATCTTCGCGACCGCGCGCATCATGGGCACCGGGCCGCAGGCGAGCACGTAATCCAGCTTCTCGCTCGGCCATCACTGCCTTCAGCTTGTCGGTGACCAGGCCCTTGTCGCCCCAGCTTCCGTCGTCGGTGCAGATGTAGGTCTCGTCGCTGACCTCGCGAACTTCGTCTTCCAGCACCAGCAACTCTTTGCTGCGCGCGCCGACGATGGAGATGACCTTGTTGCCCGCCAGCTTCAGCTCGCGCGCGGTGGGATAGGCCATGGCCGTGCCAACGCTGCCGCTGACGACGACGACCGTGCCGAAGTTCTCAATCTCCGACGGCTTGCCCAGCGGGCCAACCATGTCGAGGATCGAGTCACCCGCCTCGAGCATGTTGAGCAGCATGGTGGTCTTGCCGATGGCTTGCACGACGATGGTGACCGTGCCCGCGTCCGCATTGGCGCCGGCAATGGTCAGGGGAATGCGCTCGCCACTTTCATCCAGCCGCACGATGACGAACTGTCCCGGCTTCTGCTTACGCGCGATGCGCGGCGCCTTGATGACAAAGAGCTTGATGCCACGCGCCAGCGGGCGCGTTTCCACGATCTCGAACACGGTGCCCTCCCGCTTTCGATTCTGCGGGGGCATGTACCAGCAGTCTGTGGCGTACGTCACAGCGGGATGGTTGGAGCGCACAAAGCGGCAATCGGCAATCGGCAATCGGCAGTCGGCAGTCGGACTCGGCAGTCGGCAATCGGCATTCGGCAGTCGGCGGTAGATCAGCAACCAGGGTGAGACATTGGACGAGCTGCGGAGCAGCGACTGCGGTTCCAGCTCCGGGCGCAAGCCCGGGGTGAGCCGCGATTTCAAATGCACTGGCCGCGACGCGGCCAGCAGATCTTCTTCTCGCCCGATACCCCGGGTTTGCGCCCGGAGCTAAACCCGCAGTCGCCGCTTCGCGGCTGGCGTTGCGCGGTCGCCGCGCTCACGATGACACTCCTCCAATTCAAACCTGCACCTCCCCAATTCGAAGCAATCTACTAACCGCAGCCCCCCGAGTTGACGAGTTCCTCAGTTGCGGGTATAACTCACCCCATACTGTTCTGCATTTTTGGGTTTCCCACAGCCCGAATCGATGTGGTTTACGAGCAAGCCAGCGAAAGCTTGTCCGATGAACAAGAAAAGCCCAGACGACGTCAAAGAAAATCGCGTGAAGCCTAACAAAGCAAAGGTTTTGCGGACTGCCCCCGGCAATTCCGAACCGCGGACCAAGGGCAACAATGCCCTAAAAGTTGCCGACGATCCGCGTTTCGCACAGGCTGTGCAAAACTACGAGGCCGGCCTCAAAGCCCTTCAAGCGCACAAATACGACAAAGCCAAGACCTATTTCGAGAAGGTTGCTGCCGGTTCCAGCCCGGAGCTGGCGGACCGGGCGCATGTTCATCTGACGACCTGCAACCAGCAGATGAGTCACGTCTCGACCAATTTCAAGACCGCCGAGGAACAGTTCGACTACGCCGTGTCGCTGATGAACATGGGCGACTACGTCTCGGCGCGCGAGAATTTCGAGGCCCTCACCAACAAGTATCCCAAGATAGATTTCATCTGGTACGGGGTTGCGGCCCTGAATTGCCTGACCGGCCGCTTCCCCGAGGCGATCACAAATTTGGGTGAGGCCATTCGCCTGAACCCGGCCAATCGCTACCAGGCGCGCAACGACTCCGACTTCCGCAATCTGGCCGATGACCCGCGTTTCACGGAACTGCTCTATCCTGATACCAGCGCTGACGCTCCCAGCGACACGCCCAAGTGGCGTTATTAGTTTCAGGACATCGAACCAACATGCCGGGAGACCCAAGATCGGACCGTGCGGCTTCCGTTCGAGCCGTCGCCATGGGCGGTGGAACGGGCCTGTCGACCTTGCTTCACGGATTAAAGTCTTACGTGAGCTTAATGGGGGAACCTGTTGGCTGCGGCGTTGTCCCCGCGATATCGGAGCTGTCGGCGATTGTGACGGTGAGCGATGACGGCGGCTCCAGCGGCCGGCTGCGCAAAGAGCTCAATCTGCCCGCGCCCGGCGACATCCGCAACTGCATCGTGGCGCTGGCGGGCGAAGAAGACCTGCTCTCGCGCCTCTTCCAGTATCGCTTTCCTCCCGGCGAGGGCCTCGGCGGCCACAACTTCGGCAACCTGTTTCTCTCCGCCATGACGGCCATCACCGGCGACTTCAGCCAGGCGGTAAAGCATTCGTCCACGATTCTGGCGACGCGCGGCCACATCTATCCCGCGACCACGGCTAACGCGCAACTGTACGCGATCATGGACGACGGCTCGTTTGTGCGCGGCGAGACCAACATCACGGCGAGCGACCGGCGCATTGTTGAGCTGCGGATGGCGCCCGCGAACGCCAAGCCTTTGCCTGCCGCAATCGCTGCCATCGAGAATGCCGACCTCATCACTATCGGGCCGGGATCACTGTTCACGAGCCTAGTGCCGAATCTTCTGGTGCGCGATGTCTCCCGGGCCATCGCGCAGTCGCGCGCGGTGAAGGTGTTCGTCTGCAACCTGATGACGCAGGCGAATGAGAGCCTGGGGCTGAGCGCCTCCGATCATATTCGCGCGCTGTACAAACATGCGCGGCATCAGTTCTTCGATTATGCGCTGGTCAACTGTACGGCCGCCTCGCCGGAACTGGCGAAGAAGTACGCGGAGAAGGGCCAGTCGCAGATCGAGCCGGACAACGGGCAGATCGAGAGTCTGGGCGTGAAGCCCGTCGTAGGCGAGTATCTGATCGAAGAAGTGCATCCGGTTGAAGGACTGATCGCGCGGCACAATACGCATCGGGTAGCAAAGGATTTGTTGCGGGTGATGACCGGCGTGCGCAACACACAGCTTGTGTCGACGCGCGATTCTCGCGAACAAATCTAGATCGATGGTTGTTGGGAATTCGGGCTGCAGATTATTGAGAACGCAGGTCGGCGGTCGACTTAGAATTCGCGGCTATGAAATCGTGACCGAAAGAGCTGCGGAGCAGCGACTGCGGTTTTACGGAGCGCAAGCCCCGGGTCAGCTTCGGTTTGAATGCCCGGCCGCGACGCAGCCCGGAAGACCCCCTCGGGGGCATCTGTACCCCGGTCTCGCGACCGGGGCTAGAAACGCAGCCGCCGCTTCGCGGCTCGTCCGTCGAAGCGATGTGGAACGATCGGCGGCGAATAACACGACGTTCGAGCGACAACCAACAACCGAAACCTGAGACCAACAACCGGCAACTGGTAGGTGACCGCACCGACAACTGACAACTGCTTTTACTCCTTCGCCTGGATTCTCTCCAGCACTGCGCCGGCGATCAGCGGCAAGCCCACGGTGGCATCGAGCAGCACTTCGGCGAAGCGTCCACCTTCCTCGGGCGGAACGAATTTGCCCCACGATACGGCCTCGCTATACGTGCATCCCGACAGGCCGCCCCAGTTCACCGGCTCGGGACAGATGCGCACACCGTAATGGAAGCGCTTCAACGGCAAGTCTTCTCCGCCGCGGCGATGCCGCAGCTCGATAAACGGCCCGAACTGCTGCGCCCAGTTGCGCGGCACTCCGCCGCCAATGGTGAAGATGCCGAGGCGCTCCTGCTTCAGCAATGTGTCAGCGTAGAACTCCAGATCTTCGAAAGGATCGAAGCGCAGCGGAGGGACGTTGTTCTTTCTCCGCGCGCGATTGTGCAGCGCGACATCGAGGCCGATCTCCGAATCACTGAACGCCGGAACGAACACCGGGACGTTCTTCTCGAAAGCCGACTTCAGAATTCCGCGGCCCTTCGACTTTCTGGCTCAGGAAGCGGCCGATCTCCCGGTTCAGCTTGTACGAGCACAGCACCTCGTTGTGGTCCCAGGCTTGCAGGATGCGGGCGACGATGGTCTCGACGAAATCGAGATTGGTTTCCGGCTCCAGGGTGTCGTAGACGCGGTTGTAACCGGCCTCGTAGAGCTCGCTGTCGTCCATCTTCGGGTCGTACTTGAAGTGCGAACGTCCGGCGGCCTCGACCAGGCCGTGCGCCATGAGCGCTCCGGTGGAGATGATGGCCTTCACGATGCCGCGATCGATGAGCTCGGTGACGATCAGCCCTTGCTTGGCCACCGTCATGGCGCCGGCGAGCGTCATCACGACGAAGCATTCGCGGTCGCGGGCCATGGCCGCCAGCACATCGGCGCCTTCGCCCACCTGCCGCCCGGTAAACGCCGTGCTCCCCATGGCGCGGACCAGCGCATCGATGCTGTGAATCTTCGTCAGGTCCAGCGGTTCCAGCGGCACCAGTTTGTCGGAGATGGGATCATGCAAGACCCGTTCGATACCTTCGCCCTTACCATCCTCGTGCTTATGGTCCAAAGCTCACCTCGTCTTCAGAAGGTCTGTGGTTTACAGCAGGAATAGGACAATCTCTTGACTGTCTTGGTTCGGCGATTTTGCCGATTGCCTTTGCCGATGACTTGGCCTATGCTCACATTCCACTGGAGAGCCCATGCAACCAAAACGATCCGACGCAGCCACTTCCACTGCTGTGTGTCTCTGGTGTTATTCCCAATATCTGACAACCGCAAGCCGGGCCCGTGAAGGACAAACCTTCTGCTCTAAGAAATGCGAATACGAAGCGCGCTATTGGCTGCACGAGTGCATCAATTCGGCCGCTGATTGATCCGGGCGCGGCTGCGGCCGCGCCTTTCGCTTCCCTAGCGGCAGCGAATGTTATCGCTGTCCCCACTTCAGCTTATTTCTCAACACTTCGAAGAACGTCCGGCGAACCCGCATGAGTTTCACGGAGTGGTTCGCCCGCTGACAGAGCACGCGGTCGCCGTGCTTCAGCGGCATACCGACCTGGCCATCAATACTCAGGAACGCTTCTTCTGCGCCGGTTTCCACGCGAAGCTCGATTTGCGCGTTGTCGCGCACGACCAGCGGCCGGTGGGTGAGCGCGTGCGGACAAACCGGGGTTACCACGAACGACTGCACCGACGGCATCACAACCGGACCTCCCGCCGCCAGCGAATAAGCGGTTGAACCCGTCGGCGTGGCGATGATCACGCCATCCGCCTTGTAGTTGAACACGAAGGCGCCATCGATCAGCAGGTCAAAATCCACCAGCCGCGAGAGCGCGGCCTTGTTGACGACCACGTCGTTGAGCGCGAAATGGCGGGCCAGCGATTCGGCGCCGCGATAGACGTGGCATTCCAACACCGCGCGCTGCTCGGTGGGGCAGAGCCCCGCATCCACCGCGTCCAAGGTCGAATACATTTCACTGAGCGGCACCTCCGTCAGGAAGCCCAGCGAGCCCAGGTTGACCGCCAGTATGGGAACGCCTTCGTGGGCAACCGCGCGTGCCGCCGAGAGCAGTGTGCCGTCACCTCCCAGGACCAGAACGAACTCGGGCGATTTCTGGCCCAGGTGAGTGCGCGGCACCACCTCTACGCCGTCCGGGTTGATGTACTGCGCGGTCTCCTCGTCGAAATACAGCTTGTATTCGCGTTGGTGAAACCACGACAGAAGCTCGGGCAAAAGCGTGGCCAGTTCCGGTTTAGCGGGTTTGGAAACAATGGCAGCGGATTTCATCGGGGTAAGCGATCAGAGACGCCGGCATTCACCTCGGAGGCACGGGGAACACGGAGTTTTGAGGTGCTGAGTTCTTCTGTCATCGGAGCTATCCTGGCTCTTGTCATCGATCGAGTCGCTCATCGATTTGAGATTCCGATTCGGAGTCCGCGTTCTCCGTGGCTCGGTGGTGAATTTCGCCAGCTTCGAACCACAAAACAGTGTACCTCGCGGGGTCACACTCGGGAAAAGTTAGCGTGCAGAAGGAACTCCCGGTTGCCCTCTGCGCCCAAAATGGGAGAGTCGATGGCCTCGATTCCCGCGCCGCCCAGCTCTTCTACCGCGGCGGCGACCCTGGTCACGGCGACAAGTTGCGCGGCGGCGTCCCGCACGATCCCGCCTTTGCCGACCTGGTCGCGCCCGACCTCGAATTGTGGCTTCACTAGCACCACGAGTTGCCATTCTCGCGATGAGTCGCGAACCGTGCTGACCACCGCGGGAAGCACGATCGTCGCCGAAATGAACGAGACGTCCATGACCACGAGTCCGACCGGCGCGGGCGGCTCGCTTCCCCAAAGTTGTTCCGCCATAAGATAGCGGGCGTTGGTTTTCTCGAGCAGGCGGACACGCGGATCGTCTCGCAGGCGGGCATCCATCTGGCCGTAACCGGTGTCGATGGCGATAACACGCTCGGCGCCGGCCTGCAACAGGCAGTCGGTGAAGCCGCCGGTCGACGCGCCGACATCCAGACAGGTCTTGCCGCGCGCGTCGATATGCCAGTGCTCGAGAGCGCGCGCCAGCTTCACGCCGCCGCGACTCACAAACGGAAGGTCATCGCCGATAATGCGGATGGCGACGTCGTCGCCGACGTTCGCCCCGGCTTTCTCCAGCTTCTGCTCGTTCACCAGGACGCGGCCGGCAAGGATGAGCGCCTGGGCGCGCTCGCGCGAAGGAGCCAGTCCACGCTCGACCAGCAATTTGTCCAGCCGAAGCTTCACGGCCCAGACTAGCACGAGCATCGGCGGCCGTGATTGGTAGGGAAACTTTGATTAACTCCCTCAGGGGCTGAAACCGTCATAGAAAGCGCCGAACTTACGGACGGTCTAAAGACCGTCCCCTTTAAGATCAGCCTTAAGCAGGGAGACTCCGTAGGAGATACATAGGTCGACTCACCCATGCGTTCTTTGCGACCGGTTTATGTGTGTACGATTCGCACCCGGGAAAGTGCATTCTGCTACTAAGCGCGGCAGCGTTCCACTTTCGGCGTATACGACCGCGCTTTTCCACACGGTTATGCACATTTTTGTTGAAAACTCGCGCCGGGTTCCGCTACGGCGAGCGCGACGCCGCGGTTCGAGTTTCGCCCGCAAAATTCCGCCTACGTTAGAATGGCAAATTCCTCGCGAAAACAAATGATGCGCAAGAGCAGGCAACAAGCAAAGGCCACCACACCGGAGAAACCCGCCGCGGACGAGAAGTGGGCGCCGCTGGTCTCCCCCAAGTCCGAAGCGCCGGCGCCATCGCGGTCGGAGACGCTGCACAGGCTTTATGTTTCGCTGCTGAGAAGCCGGCGCATGCAGGAGTTCGCACAAGCCAGCTCGGATTGGGCCTCTGCTTACCAGCTCAGTATCGGGCACGAAGCTATGATGGTAGGCGCTGCCGCCGAACTTAGTCCCGCCGATACGGTTACAGCCTCCCGAAGGAATCTGGCAGCGCTGGTCGCCGGAGGCGCGTCGCCGAAGGAATTGTTCTCGCCGCGCTGTAACGGCCCCTGGCGCGCTTCAACGCCGCTGGTTCCTGAAGACCCGTTCCACGCCGGCGCCGGCATCGCGCTGGCTCACAAGCTGGAAAAGAAAGGCAATGTCGTCGTTGCCTTCTGCGATCAGCGGAACGTCTCGCTCGATGCCTGGCGCGAGGCGCTCAAGTTCTCGGCGGCCCATCGGCTTCCCATCATCTTCATCCTCGAGAGCGAGCCTGAAGCTGAAAACACGCACCACCTGGAAGATGTCAGCTTCACCGTCCGCGACGTCGATATGCCGGGCGTCATCGTGGACGGGAGCGATGTGGTCGCGGTGTGGCGCGTCGCTCATGAAGGAATTCATCGCGCGCGCTACGGCTCCGGTCCCACCTTCATCGACTGCCGCACCGACCCGGCGCGCGATCCGCTGGCGCACATGCAACGGTATCTCGAAAAGCGCCACGAGTGGGACGACGGCTGGCATCGTCAGCTGGAGAGCGAAATCGAGCAAGACCTTCTGCAACTTTCCGCCTCTCTGAGGTAAACTCACTGCTCCCTTCGGGCCCAATCCATGCCAACATGTTTGCCAGCGAGGAGTGTTAATCGGTGAGCGGATCGCTTCCCAGCCTGGCCCAGCCACAACCCAGCGGCACACAGCCGGGCCGGTCGCTCACGCACAAAACCGCTTCCGGTGTGGCGTGGATCAGCCTGTTCCAGATCGCGCGGCAACTGTTGCAGGTGGCGTCCGTGTCGATCCTGGCGCGCAAGGTGCCGCCATCGGCCTACGGATTGGTCGCCATGGCCGCCCTGCTGACCGCGTTTCTGGAGATGCTGCGCGATGCCGGCACCGGCTATGCGCTGATCCGCGAGCGCGAAGTTTCGACGGAACTGGTCTCGACCGTTTTCTGGCTCACCTGCGGGTTGGGACTGGCATTTTCGCTGATCATCGTTGCGCTGTCGGTGCCCGCCGCGCATTTCTTCCACGAGCCGCAGGTCGCTCCCATTCTGCAGTGGCTGGCGGTCGCATTTTTCGCCGGGGCGATCAGCGTGGTTCCCGCGGCGATGTTGAATCGCGAGATGGCCTTCCGAAAGCTCGCCGTCGCGCAAACCGCCGGCGCAGTCGCCGGAACGATTGTCGCCATCGCGATCGCGCTGGCCGGAGGAAAAGTCTGGAGCCTGGTGGTGGGATCGATCGTGACGAGCGTGGTGACGACCATCGCCATTTTTTACGCGGCGTCGCTGCGCATCAGGCCGCTGTTTCGCCCAGCGGATGCGCGCCACATCGTCTCCTTCGGCCTGAACCTCAGCGGCTTCAACCTGGTGAATTATTTCTCGCGCAACGCCGACAACCTGCTGGTCGGAAAATTCCTCGGCAGCGTGCCGCTGGGCTTCTACCAGATGGGTTACATGCTGATGACGTATCCCATCCAGAACTTCTCCTCGGTGGTGGCGCAGGTGGTCTACCCCGCGCTGTCGAAGATTCACGACGACAGCGAGCGCTTCTGCGCCGCTTACCTGCGGATGTGCCGCGTGATCGGATTGCTGACGTTTCCGCTGATGCTCGGGCTGGCCGTCACCGCGCAGCCGTTTGTGCGGGTGTTTCTCGGGCCGCACTGGATACCGGTCGCCGGACTGCTCATCATCTTCGGTCCGCTGGGGGCGGCGCAGTCCATCTACACGACCGTCGGATTGGTCTACAACACCAAAGGCAGACCTGACGTTCAGCTGAAATGGGGAATGTTCGCCGGGGTGGTCTACGTGGCGTCGTTCGTCATCGGTTTGCACTGGGGCATTATCGGCGTCGCGGGCTGTTATGCGCTGGCCTGGTTTCTGCTGATGGTTCCGTCGTTCATCATTCCGTTCCGGTTGGTGGGACTCTCAGGCATGCGCCTGCTGGCCACGCTTTGGCCGACGATCTGGATGGCTCTGGTGATGACCGCAGTTTGTGAAGGCTGGCGGCAGTTGCTGCGTCACATAGGGTCAAGGAATGCTTTGGTAGACTTGGTCAGCACCGTGGCTATCGGCGTTGTGTGTTATTCGCTGCTGGTGCTTTGGCGGCGGCCGCAGGTGCTGGCGGACCTGGCCACCATTCTCGAGGGTGCACCTTCCGGCGTGGCTCGAAAAGTTGCGGGATTCCTCGGCAGCGAAACGCGGCAACCATCCACGTCTGCGAATTAGATCAACGGCGAATGAGAGTCATCAAGAAGATAGGACGGCAGACACTGGAGGCGCTCAGCGCCCGCCATCCGCGGCATTATCCGGCGCGACGGTTGGAGGCGCTGGAGAGTCGCGCCGCTCCGCATTCCGTCACGCCGCAGTTGCGTCATGTGGAAGCTGCCATCGCATGGCTGAAGCGCGCGCAGGATGCGAGCGGCTCCGGCGGCGTGTCGTGGGGCTATCGCGCGCGGCGTCCCATTCGCACCGGAATTCCGCTGGGCTGGGTGGGCCCGTATCCCGAGACGACGGGATACATCATCCCGACTATGTTGCGTTACGCCGACCTCGCCGGCGATGCCGACAGCATCGAGCGCGCACGCCGCATGGCGCTTTGGGAGCTCGGCATTCAGCTCCCCGATGGCGGCTTTCAGGGCGGCATTCACGGCGAGCAGCCGATTGCCTCCAGTACGTTTGTCACCGGACAAGTGCTGTTCGGGCTGACCGCAGCCTACGAGCGATTTGGTGACGAAGCCTTTCTCGTGGGAGCGCGCCGCGGGGCGGCGTTTTTGATGCAGTGTCTCGACGACAATGGCAGGTTCGTCGAGGGACAATCGCATTTCTGCGATGCGCCCGGAGCCAAGACCTGGGAGGCGCGCACTGGGTTGGCCATGGCCGAATTCGCCAACCTGGTGAACGATGATCGGCTTCGCGATGCAGCCTCGCGCGTTGCCGACTACACGCTGAGCTCGCAGCGCAGCAATGGCTGGTTCGAGAACGCCGACCTGCAGGACCACGATGTTCCGCTGACGCACACCATCGGGTACGTGCTGGAGGGTCTGCACGGCATGGCCACGGAACTCGGCCGGCGCGATTGCCTCGATGCGGCGCAGCGCACGCTCGACCGGCTAGCCGGCCTCATTCGCGAGGACGGTTTTCTCGCCGGCAGGTGGCGTCAGGATTGGACGCCTGCGGTCGACTGGTGCTGCTTGACCGGCGCGGCGCAGATCGGCGGCGTTTTTCTGCGCGTCTTTGAGGAGACCAAGAAGCCTGAATATCTTGAGGCTGGAAAGAAGTTGCTGGGCTTCGTCTGCTTCACGCAGGACCTGCGCCCCGGCGTTGCCGGACTGGATGGCGGCATTCGCGGCTCGTATCCGTTCGGCGGCGAATACGGCAAGTGGTCGGTGCTGAACTGGGCCACCAAGTTCTTCTGCGATTCCGCCATGGACTACCTACAACTCGAGCGCCAAGAACTGCCACACACCGATGAGCAGTCAATTCTTCGCTGAGCGCGCCGGGCGCCACGCTCCGGTCACCAAGCTGGGCATCACGGAAACGAGGAACCCGTTCCTCACCGACGCGTACGTGTCGGCGCTGCAGCTCGCGGGACGTGAATGCTGGATCGTGGGCACGCGCGACGGCGCGTCGGTCATCGATGCCGCCGTAGCTTACGTCCTGCGCGGCCGGCTGAGCACGCTGCTGGAGGTCCCGTCGCTGCCCGCATCGGCCGCGAGCGAATCGTTCTGGAATGGCCTGTACGCTTTTTGCAAGCGGCTGAAAGTCACCGACGTTGTTGCCGGGACATTCGCTTCGCCTCCGTTTGAGATTCCCCCGCTGAAGGGCGAAACCTCCCGAACACCGCGAATCGAGTACGTGGTCGCGCTCGACGGCAGCGCGCCGGCGCAACTCTCTTCCAACCACAGACGCAACGTCAAGAAGGCCGCCGCAGCCGGAGTCGCAATGCGACGCGCGACCGATGCCGAGGCGGCTCTGGCTGAACATCACCGCTTGATGGGCCAGTCTCTGGGGCGCCGCTCCGCGCGCGGCGAGTTCGTGCCGCAGAACTGGGACACTGCCGCGGAACACCGGGCGTACTTGGAGGCGGGTGCGGCGGAAATCTATCAGGCGCTTCAGGGCTCGACCGTGCTTTCGTCGGTCCTTGTGCTTCGCTCCGCGAATGCGGCGTATTACGAATCGGCGGGAACCAGTCCCGAGGGGATGAGTGTCGGCGCTTCTCACTTCCTCATCCACGCCATCGGCGAGCACCTGCGAAGCGCGGGCGTTGCAACTTTCATTCTCGGCGGCGCTGAGGCGGGTTCGAGCCTGGCGCGTTTCAAATCCGGCTTTGGTGCGAGCGAGGTGCGGCTTACGGCCTGTGCCTGCTATTTGGGACCGGCGTGGCGCAAGCGTCTGCGCAGCGCCTACGCGATGGCTCGCGAAAATCCGCGCCAACTGGCGAAGGCGGTTCGCGGAGACCGCTACACCCTGCTGGTGTACGCCATCGACACGAAGTCGGCGGTTGAAACCGTCCGCGTACCGGAAGGTGCGCGGTTCGTCGCTCTCTCCGAGCAGGACCTTACAAGCATGGCCGTCGATCCGTCGGAGCCGGAGTTTCGCGAACGGCAGATGGAGCGGCTGCAACGCTACGGGAAGAGTTATGGGTTCGGCGTTTTTGTCGCAGAGGCGCTGGCGCACGTGTCGTGGATGCTGCCGGCGGAGGCTGTTCGCGCGGAAGTCCCGCAGATTCTCCAACTGGCGGCCGATGAAGTCGAGATCACCGCCTGCGAGACGCTGCCGCAGTTCCGCGGCAAGAACCTTTACGCGTTTGCCGTCCAGCAGCTGATCGCCCTTGCGCGGCAGCAAGGCATCCGGCGCGTCTACATGAAGACGCACAAGAGCAACACCGCGTCGCAGGCGGGCATTCTGAAGGCGGGACTGCAGAGCGTTGGAGCAATCACAGTGGTGACGCCGCCGTTTGCTCCGGGCAGACCGATTGTTCTTCGGCGGCTGCACTCGTAGGGAGTCTCCGATTAAGGCTGGTCTTGAAGGGGACGGTCTTCAGACCGTCCGTAAATCCGGCCTTCCGATGGCGGCTTCAGCCGCTGAGGGCGGTAATCGGAGTTTCCGCAGTTATTGCTGCACCGCGGCGATCTCGCTGGGCAGGCCCTGTTGCAGCCAGTCAATCAGAGTTTCCTTGCCATGCTCCTCAGCCAACTGAGCCACGCGGGCGTGCGCCTGCGCATAGGCGCTGCGCAGCTCCTGCTCGCTCTGCGGAGCGCGTAACGATTTCTCCAGCATCGCAGGCTGCACGTTCACGGCCTTCACCGAGGGCGCCTCCGGCGGCGCGCTCAGATACAAGACCAGTCCTTCGCGGAACCACTGCGGCGTTCCCGCATGCGCGTAGGAGTCGATGAGCATGTGCAGCAGCTCGTGGTAAATGGTGTTGTCGAGCGTACCGGCCGCGCGCAGCACGTCCGGCGGCTGCATCTGGATGGTGCGCCCGCGCGTCGATGCGGCGATCCAACCGGGCTCGCCGGTCGAATTGCGAAATTCGGCGACCGTCGCGTAAACCTTCAGGCGCGGTTTCGCACGGTAGATCAGGCCGGTGCTTTCTTCGGCGGCGTGCAGATCGCGGGTCGCAATCGGCAGCAGTGGGCGATCGCGATCAGGCCGTGACGTGAGCAGCTCGACATCTTCGTTGGAGAATTGCTGCCACGCCAGTCCCTGCGCAGCGACGCCGAGCTTCGTGCCGGGATAATAGAACGCAAGAATCTGGCGATAGGAGCGGCCTTCTTCGCCCATCACCTCGGCGCCGATCTGGCAGAGCCCGACTCCGTGTCCCAGCCCGCGCCCATGAAAGAGAACGTAATCGCCGCGCACGCTGACATCGTAGAGATTGCTCTTCAGCCGGTCCCATCCGATGTGTCGTCCTACGGCCGCGCGGAAGGCAACGCCGGGAACTGTAACGGCATTGCTGCCGGAGACGCGCACGAACTCCACGCGTCCGCTGGGCGTGCGATGCAGCACCGCGACAGCTCGCAGATTGCCATGAACCTCGATGCCATCGTCCGCCAGCGCGCGCTGCAGCTCACGCTTGGAGACTTCGCTGCGCCATTCGCCGCCGCCATTGCGGACGCAATACTTGTCGGAATGTTGTGTGAGATAGGGCGCGCGCTCCTCGTCAGCGCCCAAAATATATTTGCCGTCTTCGGTGGTGCCGCCGCAGTTGGCGTAGTAGTAGGTCGCCGCCGGCTCACCCTCGTACCAAAGCACCTCGCCTGCGGTGTCGTCGGCGATCTGGCGCAGATGGGGATTCGTGCCGCTGAGGATAAGGTTCTGGCAATGCGTGGTGTCGCAGAACTCAAAACCCTCGAGTGCGTGGCGGCTGCCGAAGTGGACGGCATACGTACGCGCGGCCACGGCCATCGCCTTCAGCGCTTCGTCGGATTTGAAGTTGGGGGTTTCGCCGGCCAGGACACCGGCAACATACTCTTCCATCGGCATCAGGGCGGTGACGAGCAGATGATCGTCGCGGGCGCGAATTTCGATGGGGAAATCGGCACGAATCGGCGGCGAGCTTGCGGCGTTCAGCTCGTAGTTGCCGCTGAGGTGAAGCTCGGTGGCTGTCGTCTTTGCGCCCTCGACGGCAATTGAGGAACCGGATGCACGCAGCGGCAACGTCGTAACCGGCTCAGGCTTGCAGGACGCACATCGGCGGAGCTGCGCCTGTCCGGCGTCGGCGCGGATGCTCAGCTCGCGCGTCGGATGCAGATACCACAACCGCACGGTGACCGTTTGTGGAAACGAGTTTTGCCCGGCGGACTTCGCTCCCTGGTCGCTCGCGGCCGGTGCAAACGAACATAGAAGCAAGCAGGCCAGTATTGCCCGGAGCGTTCTCACTTCTGGCCTCCCGTTTTCGTTGCGGCCTGGACCAAACGAGATTGCGCATAGGCCGCGAAGATGTCTCGGGCAACACCGGCCGCTTCACTTCCCCCGTGACCTCTTTCGAGGAAGACGACGACCACGATCTCCGGATTCGCCGCCGGCGCGTAGCCGGCAAACCAAGCGTGAGTCCACGGGCCTTCGTCGGCTGGGGCCGTTCCGGTTTTGCCCGCGACTTTCATGGCTGCGTCCGGCTGCGCGGCGTGGCCCATGCCGTACGCGACGGACCCTTCCAATCCTTCAAACAACGGCGCGAGCTTCTGATCGTGTTTCGGCTGGAGCGCGGCGAGTCGCCCAAACGCGCGCGCCAATCCCAGCGGCGTGACTTTGATGCCCCACTCGCCGATGGCCTGGAGCTGAAGCTGCTCGGGCGACTGCGCATGCGCGACCGAACCGCCGGCGTCATTGTGGATTTGAGGCGTGGAAACGCTGGAGGTAAATCCGTCGTTCACAAAGGCGTCATACAGTTGCTCCGGCGTCAGCCGCAGCGCGACCGTCGTGAAGTACGAATTGCAGGAGTAGGCCAGCGCGGTGGCCGCGTCAAGCGGCTGCTTGGTGTCGGGATGGGTGCAATCGAGCTTATGCCCGGCGATCGACACGGCACGCTTGCAAAGCAGCGCGGTCTGTCCGTCGAGCTTGCCCGATTCTAGCATCGCCATCAGCGTGAATGGCTTGATGCTGGAGCCGGGATAGACCAGCCGCCGCTCCGCCACGTCGAGCCGGTACCATGCGAAAAGCTGGGAGCGGGATTGCACTTCCATCACAACGGCCGCCCCGCTGCGGCCAGCCATGGCTTGCGAGACAGCCTTCTGCAGAGCGGGGTCGGGCGATTGTGTTGCGGCACAGAGATTTCCCAGCAAGCACATAACGGCGAGTCGCCGGGCCCAATTCCGCAGCATGGCTCGATTGTAGTGGCTGGCAGCGGCGAGACAGAGGGCGATGGGGCAAGAAGAATCTTGGTTGCTACTCGCTGCTACTCAGGGATATCTCGCATTGCAACTCCACAATGACCGGCGATGCAGTGCGAGCCGCGCAGCCGCGGCTGCGGGTTCAGCCCCGGGCGCAAGCCCGGGGTATCGGCCGCCGAAGAAGATCTGCTCGCCGCGTGGCGGCCTACCTCGGTGGTCCACAGCGCGATGTCAATGACATCTCATGAGGCCACTACGCGGCCCGGAGAATCCTTTTGGGGTACGGTCACCCCGGCCTTGCGACCGGGGCTAACAACGCGGCCGCCGCTTCGCGGCTCGTGGACGCTCCCTGATCGAACGCCACCCTGGCCCGGAGATCCGCTTCCGGGAGCGGTTCCTCAAACAACCAGCACCATTTTTCCGTGCGCCCCCGACGGCTTCATTACTTCTTCGTGCGCGCGCTTGGCCTCGGCCAGGGGAATCTTTGTGCCGACCACTGGACGCAACGTTCCGTTCTCCAGGCCGGCGCCGAGGGCGGCGTACATCTCGCGATACTCCGGCTCCGAGGTGTTGTTCAAAGTGACGCCGCGAATATCGGCTTCGCGCGCCATGGCGTCGCGGGGATTGATCTCGATGGTGCCGCGATTTCCGATGACCGCAACGCGTCCTTTCTTGGCGAGCACGTTGAGGTCGTTGGCGAGATTCTTGTTGGCCAGCAGCTCGATGATGACGTCGACGCCGCGATCGCCGGTCAGCTTCTTCAGCTCGTTGAGATAGCCTTCCTTGGAATGGTTCAGCACGTGATGCGCGCCCTGCTGCTGCACCAGCTTCATGCCTTCTTCGCTGCCGGCGGTGCCGATGACGGTCATGCCCGCCGCGCGCGACAACTGCACCGCTGCGGTGCCGACGCCGCCGCTGGCGCCATGCACCAGGACCGTTTCTGCGGGCTTGGCCTCAGCGCGAATAAACAATCCGCGATATGCCGTGCCGTAAGGAACGCCCATCGCCGCGCCCTGCTCGAAGCTAATGGAATCCGGCAGCCGGTGAACCTTGGCTTCGTCGCAGAGCGCCTGCTCGGCATAGGAGCCGGTGCGAGTCGCGGTGAAGAAGACGCGGTCGCCCTGTTTGAATCGCGTCACCTCGGGCCCAGCTTTCAGCACCACGCCAGCTCCATCGGCGCCCGGCGTGTACGGCAGGTTCGGTTTGAAGGCGTAGGTTCCGGTGCGAACGTAGGCCTCGACCGGGTTCACACCGGCGGCATGAACGCGAATCACAACCTGACCCGGTCCGGGTTGCGGATCGGGAACATCTTCGAGCTTCAGCTGCTCGGGGCCGCCGAACTCGTGAACACGTATGGCTTTCATGATGTCCTCCTTGGTAGAGCGGGCCTTCAGGCCCGCGTTCGCCGCCTCGCCAAGAAAGGGTTTTGCCTTCCGCCGCGGGGCAGCGGAAGGCAAAACCCAAAAGAGAAGCCGCCGTTGACGCGGCGCTAAAGCCCCGCTCTACCAACTACAGCGGTATATTCCCATGCTTCTTCGGCGGATTCTTGTCGCGTTTGCTGTCGAGCATTTCGAGTGCCTGGATGATTTTCGCGCGTGTCGCGGGGCCGGATGACGGCGTCGATATAGCCGCGCTCGGCGGCGACATAGGGATTGGCGAAGCGGTCGCGGAACTCCTCGATTTTTTCGGCGCGCTTTGCGAGTCGGCTTCCGGTGAGTCCGTCACGCCTTCTTTGCGGCGGTCAGCTCGCGGCGGTAGACGATGTTGACCGCGCCCTCGGGTCCCATGACGGCGATCTCCGCCGTCGGCCAGGCGTAGTTCACGTCGGTGCGAATGTGCTTGGAGCTCATGACGCAGTAGGCTCCGCCGTAGGCTTTGCGGGTGATGACGGTGATCTTGGGCACCGTGGCTTCGGCAAAGGCGTAGAGCAGCTTTGCGCCGTGCGTGATGATGCCGCCGTGCTCCTGCTGCATGCCGGGAAGAAAGCCGGGAACGTCTTCAAAGGTGACCAGCGGAATGTTGAAGCAATCGCAGAAGCGGACGAAGCGCGCGGCCTTGATGGTGGCGTCGATGTCGAGCACGCCGGCGAGGAATGCCGGCTGGTTGGCGACGATGCCGACGGGCTGCCGTTAAGCGGGCAAAGCCGATGACAATGTTTTTGGCGTAGTGCTCCTGCACCTCGAAGAAGTAGGAGTCGTCGACTACGCGTGTTGATGACGTCCTTGATGTCGTAGGGCATGTTCGACTCGGCGGGGACGATGCTGTCGAGCTTCTCGTCGGCGCGGTCGATGGGGTCGGTGGCGGGCTTGCGCGGCGGGTCTTCGAGATTGTTGGAGGGGATAAAGCTGAACAGCTCGCGAATCATGCTGAGGCACTCGGCGTCGTCGTGCGCGAGGAAGTGCGCCACGCCGGACTTGGTCGTTGTGCGTCATCGCGCCGCCGAGTTCCTCCTTGCTCACCTCTTCGTGGGTCACGGCCTTGATGACGTCCGGGCCGGTGATGAACATGTAGGAGGTCTTGTCGACCATGAAGATGAAGTCGGTGATGGCCGGGCGAATAGACGGCGCCGCCCGCGCAGGGGCCCATGATGGCCGAGATCTGCGGCACGACGCCGGAGGCGAGCACGTTGCGCAGGAAGATGTCGGCATAGCCGGCGAGCGAGCGGACGCCTTCCTGAATGCGCGCGCCGCCGGAGTCATTGAGGCCGATGACGGGCGCGCCGACGCTGCATCGCCATGATCCATGATCTTGACGATCTTGGCGGCGTTGGTCTCCGAGAGCGAGCCGCCGAAGACGGTGAAGTCCTGGGCGAAGACGAAGACCAGGCGGCCTTCGATGCGGCCGTAGCCGGTGACGAAGCCGTCGCCGAGAATGACTTCTGCTCGTCCATGCCGAAGTCGGTGCTGCGGTGGGTGACGAACTTGTCGGTCTCCTCGAAGGTGCCTTCGTCGAGCAGGAACTCGATGCGTTCGCGGGCCGACATCTTGCCCAGCTTGTGCTCGCGGGCGCGGCGTTCTTCGCCGCCGCCGGCTTCCGCGGCCGAGTCGCGGCGCTTCAATTCAGCCAATTTCTGTTCAAGATTCATGGGCGAGATTATAACCACGAGCGTGCCGGCAAACATGTGACGGACAACCAGAGCCGCATCGGTTGAATGTCGCGCGCCGAGTGATTGCGTTGCGTCAATTCGGATACCCTGCCACGCTCTCTTTCCATAAATTGTGAGCACTTCCCGGAGAGATAGCAACCAGCAGCTCCGCATCGTACTTCGGTGAGGCAAACCGCGAGAGCGCAAGACCCTCTAACCTACATCTCTCTGCGCCGCCTGGTCAGAAAATTTCTCTGGAGGATTCTCGAATGAAGAACATATTGGCAATCGCGCTGTTCCTGTCGGCAACGTTAACGTGGGCCGCGGCCCAGCAGGCCGGCAGTCCCATGGGGCAGAGCGGCGGACAGACCACGGTGCCGGGTTCGCAGATGCCGGGCGCGAGTCAATCGCAACCAGGGATGCCTGGGCCGGCCGGCCAAAACGGTGGGCCCGGGTCCGATGACCAGGCGACCAGCGCGCCCGTTACCGAGGGCTGTCTGGGCGGCAGCGCTCCTAACTTTACGATCACCGACAAAGCCGGCACCACGTACAAGATGAATATTCCTGCGGGCGCCAATACGGCTGTGCTGTCGCAGCACGTGGGAGAATCGGTGCAGGTTCAGGGCAATGTGAACAGCGGCAGCACACCGTCGATCGATGCTCGACGCATCGGTAAAGGAACGGGAACGTGTCCGGGCAGCGCTTCTACTGGAGCGCAGCCGACGCCGAAGCAATAGGATCGTTTTTGGTTGTGGAAGGGTAGAGCGGGCCTTTAAGGCCCGCGTCCAGACTGGTCCTTTGAGACCCGAGCCCGCTTCAGCGGGCGGCAGAGTTTCGCCCCTTAAAGCGGGCTTTCCCTGACTTTAGGAGTGCGCAACGACGCGACGCTAAAGCGCCGCTCTACCCGTCGCTCTTGGCTTAAAGGAATTCTTAACCGCTCTAGCGCTGGTTCACCAGCCGTATCGTCTCCAGCACCACATCGGTTGTGATGGCCAGCGACTGCGGGCTCAGCTTGTCGACCGTGTCCTGGGGCGTATGCCAGAAGACGTTGTTGTAGCCGTAGGTGAAGTCGATGATATCGACGACCGGGATGCCGACTTTCGCAAACGGAATGTGATCGTCGTCCATGCCGGTCGAATTTTGATAGAAATGCGACTGGTATCCGAGATCGCTGGCGGCTTTGTACACCAGATCACTCAGCCACGGCGTTGACATGGTGTCCTTCAGAACATCCAGATCGGCATCGCCGATCATGTCAACCAGAATGAATGCCTTGACCTTTTTCGCCGTGCCATCCTGCTGCCATTGGTGCGCAAGTTGGCGGCTGCCGTAGTCGTTATCGTTATTGGCGAACCAGTTCACAAACGCCTCTTCGCCATCCGTCCACAACAGCCAGATGCTGTAGCCGTCGAGCTGCTTGCCGCGAAGCTGATCCGCCAACTCCAGCAGCAGCGCCGTCGAAGATCCCGCGTCGTTCGCACCTACGAACATCCGGCCGGTTGTATAGCGTGTCGTAGTGGCCGGCGACGACGATGATGCCATCTTTCTTGCCGGGAAACTTCGCGATGATATTGTTGATCGGCATCTTGCCGACGGGCGTCTGCGCAGTGAACCTGTCTTGCTCGACATCGACGCCCTTCAGCTTGGAGAGAATGAACTGCTCCAGCTTGGCGTGCGCCGGGCTGCCCACCGGACGCGGGCCGAACGCCACCACCTCTTTGACGTACTGCATCACGTGATTGCCGTTCACGTTCGGCTTGGGAAGGTTTGTGTTTGATGATGCTGACGGTGCAGGGGCGGCAGGGACTGGCGGTTCCGGCGTAGCAACCGCCGCGGCGGCGGGCTTGACCTCAGCCGAAGGACTGGGAGTACCCGACGGTTGCGTGCTGCAACCGAAGCCCAACACGGCCCAGAGAAGCAGAAACAGAGTGCAGAGCAGATTCAGGCGGGAACGCATGCTGGCAAGTATTGTAACTGGGAAGTTTGACAGCAGCGGCAAGGCAGTTGTGTCCGCTTTGAAGGGGCGCGTCTTCGGGCGTGTCGAAAAAGCGAAATCGCAAATCCCTCGCGGCCTCAAGGCCGCTCGATCGAACAATAAGGACGTGCAACGGCGCAGCTAAGGCTGCGCCCTTTCAAAGCTCTGCTCCCGGGGCTTGCGCCCCGGGCTAACTTCATGGCCGCCGCTGCGCAGCTCTTTCCGGCGAAATTCGAGCCCTCTTCCCCGCGCGAACATTCCATGTTTGGCACAGTCTCTAAAGGCCAGGCTCTTCTTAGATCGATCCGCACGGTTTAACAGGTTTGAAAAACTGGAAGGAACGCCCGATCAGGATAGTGCGGCGCTTTAGCGCCCGTCCGGAAGTAATTATTTGATGGGGCCTTCCGGCCCTGAGGTACATGGCAGCAAATCAGGAATAGCCGCGATTCTTGCGGATGCGAGCGCGGTACTTCAGCGGCTAAAGCCGGCTCTGATAGCCCAGCATGAACGCGGGCCTGAAGGGCCGCGCTACCTCAGCAGGGCATCAAGTTTTCAGCAGCCTGTTAAGCCGCGCTCTTGCAAAACGCATATTGCTTGGTCAACGCAGTTCTGGCTGAGTACACTAGACCGCCGTCGCAGCTTCGATTCTGACTTCCTGGGCAACCGGCAACTCGACGATGAAGCGCGCGCCGACAGGGAAATTCTCTTCCACGCGAATCAGGCCGCGATGGTCTTCGATGATGCGACTGACAATCGCCAGCCCGAGCCCGGTGCCGCGGCCTTTGGTGGAGAAATACGGCAGGAAGAGCCTCTCCTTGGTTTCCGGAGTGACGCCGTGGCCGGTATCGGCCACCACAACTTCTACCGCGTCACGGTCCTCCATCAGCGCCGTCGAAATCACAATCTCCTTCACCATCGAACTCTGCAGGGCCTCGGCGGCGTTGTCGACGAGGTTGGCGATGGCGCGCTTCATGGCTTCGGGATCGGCCTGCACCGCCGGCAATCCCGTCGTCAGCTCCCGCTGCACATGAATGCCGTCGAGCCGCCCGTCGAACATGAGCAGCGCCTGGTTGACGATGGCATTGATGTCGGAAGGCTCCGGCTTCGATGCGGGGAATCGCGCCAGCGTCGAGAACTCGTCGACCAGCTTGCGCACGGTCTCGACCGACGAATTAATGGTCGCGGTGCACTGCCGAATGACGCTCAGCGAAGCTGCATCGGGCGTGCCGCGATCCAGGTGGCGGCGGATACGTTCCGCCGACAACGACAGCGGCGTGAGCGGATTCTTGATTTCGTGCGCAATGCGGCGCGCGACCTCGCGCCACGCCGTCTGCTTCTGCGCGCGCAGAATGTCGGTGAGATCTTCCAGGATGACCACGTAGCCGGCGCGTTTGGCGCCATTCCGGCTGCGCGAGGACGGAGCATCCAACGACGCCACCGTGACCGCCACGTTCAGCTTCACGCGTGTGGTGGCGAACTCCATCTGGCTGGTGGTGGTCCCCATGCGATCGGCCTTGCGCAGCATGTGCTCCAGGTCGGCCACCGCGTCCGGCGGAAAGATATCGAAAAGATTCTGCAGGCTGGCGGGCGGGTCCTCAGCGAGATGCAACAGGCGAAAGACCGCGGCATTGGCGCGCACAATCTGGTGCGCCGCATTCAGCGACAAAACAGACGATGGAACGCTTTCCAGAATGGTTTCGATATGCCGGGACCGCTGCTCCAGTTCGTTATTGATCCGTGTAAGCTCCCGCCCGGAAGCCTCGATGCTGTTGCGGCCTGATTCCAGCTCCGCCGCCATGCGATTGAACGATTGCACCAGTTGGCCGATCTCGCTGCCGGCCTGCACTTCCACGCGGTAATCGAGCCTGCCGCGCGAGATTTCCTGCGTCGCCTCAGCCAGCGCCACCAGCGGACGCGTCACCATGCGCGAGAGATACAGAGCCAGCCAGGTGGAAGCGAACAGCACGCCCACCGTCAGGAACAACAGGTAGCCGAGATAGGTGCGCCGCAGCCGCCGCCGCTGCAGTCGCAGCTCGCCATATTCCTGCTGGCTGCGCTCAATGTCGCTCAAGACGGCGGAATAATTCGCCGGTAAAGGCATGGCGACCAGAATCTGTCCGTGCTCGCCCACGGGAGCGCGACCTAACACATAGGTCTGTCCCAGCACATCGAAGGTCTTCGTCTCCTTCGACGATGCCGGCGCAGGCAGAAGCTGGCGGATGAGGGGCCACGCTTCGGGTGAGTGGAAGCTGGCCTCGGCGCGGTCGTCCACGATGGCATAGGCGAATCCGCCCTGTAGCGTCACTTCGCTGCGCCGCAACTCTTCCATCACAAAGCTAAAGTTATCGGTGTGGAACGATTTCTGCGCATCGGGCGTCGCGGCCAGACGGGTCGCCTCATCCTGGGCGTTGGCAGCGGCATACTCCGTCAACAAAGACGTGATTTGATGTGGTGTGATACTGAACGTCTTCCGCCGGGCGCGAGAACCATTTCTCCAGCGAGCGGTTGAGTAGTCCGTAGGAAAAGAGGAACAGGAAGATGACCGGCCCCAGCGACAGCAGCAGCGCGCCCATTACCATGCGGCTGCTGAATTTCGAGCCCAGCGCGCCCACTTTTCGTTCGGCGTAGATCCGCAACAGCGTGCGGATGAGCACAAAGGTCAAGGCGACGAAAAGCAGGAAAATCAGCGCCGAGAGTGCCGCGAAGATGATGGTCTCTTCGCTGGTATCGGGCTGCAAGAACGTGAGCTTGAAGGTGGCCTGCGCGAAGATGACCGTGAACAGGAAAAATATGCAGATGGAGAGCGCGACTACAGCGGGGGTGCTGTTGCGCTTCTTCTTATCGCGAGTTGACGGTGTTACGGGTGACATTCCTTGCAGACTGGGTGAATGAAACGTGGCTCTCCGGCATAAGCCTGGGCGAACTCACGTGTGGGAGCGTGAACCCATTATATGCGCGTTTGTTGTGGAAGAAATAAATCGATTGTGAAGAAATCATCGGTAGAAAACAAGTGGAACTCTCGTACTGCATTCGCGGAAATATAAGACCGGTGAAGTTACGTTGAGGCTATCGGCGCATTGCAACCACTCGCCATTTCCGGCTAAACCGCTATGCCACTATCGAGCAGGGCAGGCGGCGACCAGATGAAAACCAGCTCGGATCTCAGATCGGAGATTGACCGGCACCCGAGTACTCTCAATCCTCATTCACTGCTGCGAACGCATACCTTGCATCATGTGTCCGAGATCCATCTTTTGATAGCCGGGCGGAATTTCGAACAGGCTGGGCGGCTGATCGCCCTCCTTAATATTGGTCAGCTGCCAGGTTGTATCCTCGCTCACCGCCTTGATCGGAAAGTGCAGCTTGCGATCGATCCAGCTGTTGGAGACTTTTCCATCCTTGTCGGTAATCTGCCAGTGATCGCAGCTGCGGCCATTGACTTCTTCCGCGCCCAGGTTCTTGCAGGTCGCGCCCACTTCGTTTGCGCAAGGATTGCTGGGGTCGGTGAACGGTTTAACGCTGGCGGCCAGCCCAGGCCGCCCTGCCATTGCCTGGTCGGCATTGAATTCCATATACATGTGCTGATCGGGCATGATCGTATCGGTGACTTTGGTGGCCTGGTTGGTGATGACAATCACCTGGCCGAACGAGCCGGTATTCAGGTCCATGCGCATTTGACCTGGAGTAACGTACATTTTGCCGTTCACGTCGTGTGCGGCGGCGCCGCGTCCCGAGATGATCTCCACATTGGAAGAAAAGGGCGCCAGTTGCGGAACGGTTTGCGCTCCAGCGGCCGGCAGCAGCGCTGCGATAACGGGCAAAACTATGCGAATCCCCAGTTTCAATTGATCTCCTTTGGGCCGGAACGCATGTGGCCTTGGCATTCATCCCGCAACCAGTTTACGACGAGGCGTCAGAGGCCGGAGACTGTCGCCAGCCGTCCCATTCTGAGATATCATCGCCGGCAATTCGATTGTTGCAGTAGATACCCGTTGTCAAATTGAACTATAGTTAGGTGGCATTTAGCCGCGAGACCCGCTGCGGACAACGGTTGTCCGCCAGGAGAAACACATCCGATGGGCGCCACCGGAATGTGGCAGCGGAAAGTCGATACTTCGTCCACGAACGATCCTTTGGTTCTGGTCATCGTGGAAGGGACCGACCGCCGCACAATCGTCCTCGATCATTATCCTTTCACCATTGGTCGCCGCACCGACCGCGACCTGGTGATGGCCGACCCTCGCGTCTCGCGCGAGCACGCTCAGTTCGTGCGCGAGACCGACGGCGTGTACATCATCGACCAGGGCAGCCGCCACGGGACGTATGTCAACGCCGAGCGCATCAATCGCCGCAAGCTGAACCGCAACGATCACATCGAATTCGGCGTGCAGGGCGGAGCGCATGTGCTGTTCAGCCCCGACCGTTCGCCCACCAGCGCAGCCCAGCAGTTCCTGAGCCAGTTCTCCACCTGGAAGCCGGCCGCGGGCGCGGGCTCCGATCTGGAAATGCTCAACGTCTTTCTGGAAGCGGCGCGCAAGCTGAACACCAGCGGCGTACTCGATGATGTTTTGACCGCACTGCTCGAAGCGGCCCTGCGCCTGACGCGCGCCGAGCGCGGCTTTGTCTTCCTGCGCGGCACCGACGGCGAGCTGCACCTGGCGGCGGGCCGCAACAAAGACGGCGAAAGCATCAGCGACGACAGCGGCATCTCCCGCTCCATCCTGCGCGACGCGGCCAAGAGCGCCTCCGAGTTTCTGGTTACCGATACCGACGAAACCGGCAAGCTCGCCGGCCGGGAAAGCGTGGTCGCGCATAATCTGCACAGCGTCATCTGCATTCCGCTGCGCAAGACCGTCATTCAGGAGAAGGTCAAAGACGACACCAAGTCCGGCGAAACGACGGATGTTCAGGGCGTACTCTACCTGGACGCTCATTTCCTGTCCGGCAAGCTCTCGTCGGTAAGCCACGACATCCTGAGGACGATCGCCAACGGCGCGGCGACTCTGGTGGAAAACGCTTCGCTGGTGCAGGCCGAAGACGCGGCCAAGCGCTACCGGCAGGAGCTCGCAATCGCAGCGGAGATCCAGCAGCGCCTGATGAAGGTGACGGTGCCGGACGTTCCCTTCGCCAAGGTGAACGCCGTCAGCTATGCCTGCAAAGACATCGGCGGCGATTTCTTCGACCTGGTGTATACCGAGAGCGGCCTGTCGCTGATCGTGGCCGATGTTTCCGGCAAGGGCGTTTCCGCCGCAGTGGTGGCGTCGATTCTGCAGGGAATGCTGTATTCGCAGCTGGCGCGCGACTCCCCGCTGCCGGAGATGATCGCCGCCGTGAACCGCTTCCTGTGCGAAAAAGTCGGCGGCCAAAAATACGCGACGCTGGTGGTGGCGCGACTCAGCGCGGGTGGCGAGCTGGAGTTGATCAACTGCGGGCATGTGCCGCCGCTCCTGGTTTCAGAAGGCAAAATCATCAAGCTGGAAGAAGGCAATCTCCCCGTCGGACTCGTGCCCATGGTGGAGTTCGGCGCGCTGACGGTGCGGCTTAAGCCCGGCGATCGCCTGCTGCTGGTGACCGACGGCGTGACCGAAGCCGAAGACGCGCAGGGTGAGTTCTTCGGCACGGACAGCCTGGAGATTTGCTGTCACAAAGGACTGGTTGCGATCGAGCAGGAGGTCACCGATTTCCGGGCGCGACACTCCGCTCACTGATGACTTCACCATTACGGAACTGATTTATCGCGGGGGAAGCTAAAGGCGCGGCCGAACGCTTCTGCGTCAGGAAGGGATTGAGGTAACCCGTTAGTAACCAGGAGACCTGGTCACGATCGTTTTCAGCCAACTCGGGAATCCTTTCTCGACTCTGTGTCTCTGTGTTGTAGAATTCAAGTTCTCGTTAACTTGCTCCAAAACTTACTCAGTCATGTTTGTGCCGTCATTTCTTAATCGCTTTTTGGGCCGAGTCGGGTTGCAGTTGATTTCGGGTGTTCGCCGACGCTCGCTGGGCTATACCCTTTTGCTTTGCGCAGTTACGCTGGCCGTGAGCGTTCCTGGCATTGGCGTTACCCCGGGCTGCCAGCTCATACTCGCGTGCACCGCGGACGCCACTACGCGATCCGCTATGCATTCCCCGCTAAGAAAGGGCACTACCAGGTTGGGCTTAGCCGCTGGGCGCCCATGTTCCCCGGCTCCCACGACATGCTGGTGCGCGAAAACGAGGAGCTGGACCGGCTGCAATTGCCTCGCATCTCCGACGAGTACGAGCTCCTGCGCTACGAAGCCTCGCAGGACCTGGTTCCGGTAAGCGAAACCGATGCGCTGAAGATTGCGCCCGATCTTCAGGAGAGCCACCGCTATTGCCGGCCGTGGACGCGCGACTTCCTGCAGGACTTCAGCGAAGCCTACTACGAGCAATTCCATTCGCCGCTGACGATTAATTCCCTGGTGCGGACCGTCGAGCAGCAGCATCGGCTGCGCCGCTGGAATCGTTTTGCCGCCCCAGAGTTTGGCGACACCGCCTCGACCCACCTTACCGGTGTGACGTTCGATATGTCGCGCCGCGGCCTGACCTTCGATCAGTACGAGTGGATTCGCAGCTACCTTCTGCCGCTGCAGGCGCAAGGGATGATCGATCCCATCGAGGAACGGCAGCCGGTTCTCCACGTTGTTGTGTACGACAAGTACTCCGGCCGTAGCGTGCAGAAGAACGCCTGGTCCGAGGCGAATGAGCCAACCGAGATGGATCCCTTCGGCAGCGCCGCGCTGACCAAGGCGTCGAACGACTCCGGCACGCCCGCGCCGAACTCGAGCACCGCCGGCGGCAGCCAGCCGTAGTCATACCTGAGTCAGATAAAGGCGCGCCAACGCGGCGCGCCTTTTTTCTTGGCGTAGAGTCAGCGGTAGCTTGTGCTAAGGGGATTTATCACCGATCAAGAAACTCCTGCAAACTCTCGCGGCGGACGAACAAGTCAATGTTCCTGCTTCTGCTGCGTGTGACAAGGTTGGGGGTTGCACTTGTTTGCCTCAACAACTCCATGCGTGAGGATGTCGGATAAGTTCCGATCGAAGTGCCCATGTTCTTCCAGTGCATAGGAAGCGACCTTTTACAGAGACGGCTATTTGGGCTGGGTACTCTGACATCGCTGAGTAAACTCCATTCTCGTTGGTGAGTCCGTCTTTCAATCAGCTTGCCCGATGAGCTTTTTGAAGCAAGCTCATAGATGCGCACTTTCGTCCGCGCTCCGGCTCTCCGGTCTTCCCATCCAATACGAGAACGCGCAGGGTGATCGCTTTGCCGTCGTGAAGTTTCATCATGTTCGGTCGAGGCCTGCCCGGCAGCAACAGCACTTAACACAACCGAAAGCAAGCAACATACGATAGTTTTCGAGATCGCAACTTTAGCGAGATCGTTCACTTAGCACCATGATTACTGTTGTGAACAGGCCTTCTCGTAAGTTTGCGCCGTTTGTTCGCCATTTTACGCTCCCATGAGTGAAGAGCGATTTATCAGCAGTTACCTGCTGCGAGTGTCGCAGCTAAGGGGAAATCTCGAAGACCACCCCGCAGCCCTCAATGCAATTTGGCGAGCCACCGCCGGCGGCTGTGCCATAGATGTTCCCGTTCGAGTCCAACGTTACGCCTGCGTTGCTGGGATTGGCCCCGTCCAGTCCGCCAGTAAAGCTGTGTAGGACGCTATAGGTCCAACCATCGGCACCGCGAGCCAGCTGGAAAACGGTACCGAACCCGGCGTTGGTCGTGCCATAGAGATTGCCTTGCGAGTCCATTGTCAGTGTGCCTAGCGGTTGTCCTTCCTGAGCCGAGAAGGCATAAATGGTAGTGAAAATCCAGCTGCCATTCTGTGGCGTCAATTCGAAAACCGTTCCACCATCATTAGGGCCATCCATCGAAGTGGTGCCGAAGAGATTTCCTGATGCGTCCATAACCAGGCCGCCCCACGGCCTGGAACCATTGCTGCCGTCGAAGAAAACCAGAGTGTTGAGCGTCCAACCAGAGCCCGATGGCACGAGCTGGTAAACGAAGCCATGGCCGTTTTCGCCGGCAGTGGCACAGGTGCCATACAGGTTTCCCGAACGGTCGAAGATAACTCCGCCTTCGGGCGAGTCCAAACTGCTGTAGAGAGTACTCTCGGTCCACCCACCACCGTCGGGCGTCAATTCGTAAACCATACCGCCGAGGCTCACGCCATAAATGTCACCCGATGAAAGAAGGAGAGCGCCTATGGGAGCGTTTCCAAGGCCGTTATTGTTGAAGGCGTAAAGCTGGGTTTTTGTCCATGGACAAAGCGAGGTCTTGCAGGCTGAGGGCGGCGGTTGCAGGCGGAATACGGTCCCGTACCCGAATGTGCCACCGTCAACCGTGGTGCTATAAAAACTCCCATCTTCACTACGCACCACAGGCGCTTCGGGATAGGCCCCGTCAGTTCCTCCCTGAAAGCTGTACAAGGGCTGCAGAATCCATCCCGCGCCGCGATGCGTGAGCTTGAATACGATACCGCACCCCGTGGGAGCGCATGCGGGAGCGTAATTACCACCGAAGGTCGCAGAGCCGTACAGGTTTCCCGCCAGGTCGATCGACACGCCACCGATCGGGGCTAGCCCGTCGTTGGTACCTGTGAATGTGTGCAACACCGTGAAGGTCTGCGCCTGCGTGACTTGGCCCGTCGCGACCAACAATGGAAGGACGAGCAGGAACGCGAAAGCCGCTGACCTGATTGTGCTGCCTACAGTAAACGGGGAATTGTTTGCTGGACTCGTCATGATGGCCTCCTTTACACAAGCGGCCCGTTCGGAGTTTTGACGCAGGAACTTTACACTGGATTGTGGACGGGATTCCAGCGGCAGTCGCTAACTGTCGCAACCAGGCGTGGCTGTTGAAAAACTCCCTTTTCCTGAAATCCGGCTTCAAATTGGATGACCCAGAAATGAATTCCAAGGTGGAGAAAATCGTTTATACGGCATGCTAGCGCGACGATTTTTCGGCGCGATCGCTGCGAGCGAGTTTTTCAACAGCAACGGGCGATAGCATAAGTTTGCGCCATTTCTTCGCCTGTCAGCGAGGCGTAAGGTTGTTGCCAGGCCATTACACAACCTATCCCAAAGATCCGATTGTGTCCCTACGTTTCACCGCAGCGCCAGCACCAGCAGCTTGCGCTCGGTCATGTCTTCGATAGCATAGCGCAGGCCTTCGCGGCCGAGGCCGGAGTCTTTCACTCCGCCGTAGGGCATCTGGTCGACGCGGAAGCTGGGCACATCGCCGACAATCAGGCCGCCAACGTCCAGCGTCTCAAACGCGTTCTGGATCAGCACAGCGTCGCGGGTCATCAGGCCCGCCTGCAAGCCGTAATCCGACTGATTGATGATGCCTAATGCCTCTTCGAAGGTCTCATAGCGCATAACCGTCACAACCGGCCCGAAGATCTCCGCGCAATTCACCCGCATGTGCGGCGATGTATCGGTCAGCACCGTTGGCTCGACCATCGAGCCCTTGCGCTTGCCGCCGATTAGCACCTTGGCTCCCGCCTGCACGGCTTCGTCAACCCACTGGGTGACGCGCACGGCGTCCTGCTCGCGAATGAGCGGCGGAACGTCCGTGCTTTCTTCCATCGGGTCGCCGCACTTTAACTTGCGCACGCCGTGCACAAGCTGTTCGGTGAAGCGCTCGAAGACCGGTTCGTGCACCAGAATCCGCTGCACCGAGATGCAGGTCTGTCCGCCATAGGAGAAGCCGCCGGCGATGCAGCGCTGCACCGCATACGGCAGATCGGCGTCGCTGTGCACGATGACACCGGCATTTCCGCCGAGTTCCAGTACGACGCGCTTCTTCCCTGCCCGGCTCTTCAGCTGCCAGCCGACGGCTGCGCTGCCGGTGAAGGTCAGCAGCTTGATGCGATCGTCGGCGACCAGCAAGCTGGCGTTCTCGTTCGAGAGCGGCATGACCGCCAGCGCGCCGTCCGGCCACGAGGTGTTGTCGATGATCTCGGCCAGCATCAGCGACGAGATCGGCGTCTGCGGCGCCGGCTTCAGGATGATGGGGCAGCCCGCCGCGATGGCCGGCGCGATCTTATGCGCGACCAGGTTCAGCGGAAAATTGAAGGGCGTAATAGCGAACACTGGCCCCAAGGCAAAGCGCCGCACCAGCCCCCAGCGTCCCACGGTCGATTCCAGCGTGTCGAGCGGGAGATACTCGCCGTAGATGCGTGTGGCCTCTTCGGCCGCAATCTGAAAAGTATTGATCGCGCGGTCGACTTCAATGCGCGCGGTCTTGATGGGCTTGGCGGCTTCCTGGCAGATGGTGCGGGCGAACTCCTCGCGCCGGTCGTTAACGGCTTTGGCGATCTCGTGCAGGATGCTGGCGCGCTGCTGCGACGACATGCGGCGGGTGATGGCAAACGCCTGCACGGCGCCTTCAATCGCGCCCTCCACATCGTCGCGTCCCGCCTCACTGATGACGGCGACCACGTTGTGGTCATAGGGCGAATTGACGACTCCTTCGCTGCCGTGGGAGCTCCAGCTCCCGTTGGAGAAAAATCCGAAGCTGCGGATGGTTGCGCTGGTCTGGCTCATGATGAGTTCCTATCAAGTTCGATGCGGACAGGACAGGCTAAGCAATGGCGGATGAGAATTCAAGGCGATCTGTACGGCGAGGGCGATTCAGACCAAACACAGAGCGACAACGATGCCCGCAACCAGCGCCATGTCGGCGACGTTGAAGGTGGGCCACCAGCCGAGATCCAGGAAGTCGACTGTCACCCCATGTCGCAAGCGGTCATAGAGATTGCTTGCCGACCCTGCAAGCGCCACAGCCAAACCCGTTTGCGCCGCGAAAGAACGGAAGAACATGCCGGAATGAGCGGCGATGGCGAGCCCTGCTGCGGCAACGGTCCAAATGACGACCAGCAGAGTTGGACTGTGCAGAAGCCCGCGGGTGCGGAAGCGCGTAAGGACATAGCGAAGGCGCAGGCAGGGTCCGAGGCTGAAGACCCTGCCTGAACACAGTCGTTCGCTGACCGCCGCTTTACTGTAGCGATCGGCGGCGAGTACCAGGCCGGCAATCACAAGCTGCTCAGTCACGCGCTATTGAATGACGTTGCCCGGCGGCGGCGGATCGATCTGCTTCGGCACCGGACAAGCCTTCTGCTTACAGGCCGGCGGCGACGGTTCCGGCGGACAGCATTTTTCGAGGTCGCGGCGCAAGGCCTCCTCCCGCTCCAGCGCAAGCGCGGCCTCCGGATGCGTCGCAGACAGAACCGCGGCCATTCGCATCGTGTTCTTCTCGATGCTCTCCTGCAGCCTGGTCTGCACTGTCGCCAGATTCACCAGATCGCAGGTGTTCTTCGAGATCTGCTCAAGAAGACAGATGATGGTCGCATTCTGCAATGCGTTCTGGTAGAGCGCCTGGTTGGTATAGGCATCCGCAGCGATCAGCTCGCCCAGATCGGTGCCGACCACGTTGAGGAGCTGGTCATCATCCGCCTTGATGGCTTGGGAGGTGGCATTCAGAGTGTCGAGCTTGTCCCCCAGTTTTATGAGCTCATTAAAGATGTCCTGTGCCGATGGCATCTGTGTCTTCTCCTTTCGCTAACTCGGTGTGACAAAAAACGCTACGGTGGCGTGGTGCCTGAGAGTGTCCTGCGTCAAAACTTTGTTGTAGATCGCGATGTTGCACATCTGCCCGATAAACGGATACAGGAAGGGCACAACCGCAGGCGGGCCGGGCGGAAACAATGGGCCCTCGGAGACCAGTCCGATGTGCAGTCCCTGCGTATTCGCGGCGGAGGTCACGGGCACGTAAGGGTTGACATTCAACTGGTAGGCCACATAATCCAGGTCGCGATCGGAGGTGTAGAGGTACAGGAAGGCTTGCCCCTGTGACTGGCTATAGGTGAAGGCCAGGTAGGTCACCTGGGCCTGTTCGACATTGGGTCCCGGGTTCGGATTCGAATTGCCGGGGTCATTCGCAAAGGGCATTGGCTGCAAAAACTGGAAGCTGGTACCGTTGCCCATCCATACCTGCCACGAGTAGGAAGAGTTCAGATTGGTCGGGTCCGAAGGACCAGCGTAGAGGCCGAAGCCCGCGTTCTTTAGAGTCGCCGGAGGAATTCGCGCTGCCAACTCCAGCACGCAGTAGTAG
Source organism: uncultured Acidobacteriaceae bacterium (assembly GCA_963747045.1). Taxonomy (GTDB): domain Bacteria; phylum Acidobacteriota; class Terriglobia; order Terriglobales; family Acidobacteriaceae; genus Bog-257. The sequence goes on from CAVVDN010000009.1 coordinate 158,376, forward strand.
TTGCCCAGTGCGGTGGTGTCCCAATTGGGATAAACCAGTCCCTCCACTGTGAACTCTGTCAGATTCTGGAGCGACGCAGCATCGGGCGGAACCTGCACGTAGGCACCTGCAACGGCGATGGAGAAATCATCAGGGTCGTTCGGGTCAGCGGGTACCAGGTTAGGATCATTGATCCCGAGCGTGAGGGAGGTGGAAAGCTACCGCGGGCGAATGCCAGGAGGGATTGCCGACGCCTAACGGGCTGGGTGCGGTTCCATAGGTACCGTCAGGCGATCCGGCAGCATTTGCCGCGGTCGTCGCGCCCGGCGACTCTTCCAAAGGAAACCATGCGGCCGGTCCGTCGTTGTGTACTGCGTTTCCATACGATTGACTGGGGTCAAAACTGCATCCCCGGAAGCGCAGCAGCGACATGACGGCGAACACAACAAGAGGCAAAAGCAGGTAATACCAGTGGGTCAGGGCCATAGCGACTGTATGTACCTCCCTTGAAAAAATCAGTGAGCGACGGTTGCGCCGGCGCTCCCCCAGGGCCCAAATCAGGAGAAGTCCCACCAATCCCAGTGTGACGAGAACGGCGGAGATGATGCGGTGAACGCTCCAGCCACGCACACGGTCAACCTTCTCGCGAGTCGGCTCGAACAGCCATCGTCCGCCCGCATACATCGCCAACGAAGCTAGAAAGAAACAGCCGCCGGAAGATTTGCCGAACAGCTTTATGCAAAGAGCCAGAGTCAGGGCGGCGATACCGGCTTCGAACAGAGGAAAGGGCAAGCGCCGGCGCCAGACGCCGTGCACATCCGGCATGTTGAGAGCGAGCCAGCTTTGCGAGGGTCGGCCGGCGCAGCAGCCTTGCAGAGCACAACCTGTCCTGGTGAAACTCATGCCCACCAGCAGCGCGACTGCGACCGCATCCCAGAAGGACCCGAGCGGCAGACGCATCATCCAGAGCAAAGGCAGGCTGAGAAGAAAAGAAAGCATGAGCCCGCCATAGAGCGCCGCGCCGCCCTCCTTGGTGCTCCAGATCCGCTTCTTGTCGCGGCGGAAAACACTCCAATGCAGCGCGACGAAAAGCAGCCTCGCGCCTCCCAGTGCCGCAGGGAAAATCAACAGCATGACGAAAAATACTTTGTTCGCCGCAAGACCATGCAACTCCGCCCAGCGCGTCCCGGCGAGGATGCCGGAGATCGCTCCGGCGTAAAGCATCGACACATAGGAATGGGCCCGCGCTCGCTCAAAGGTAAGCAGCGAAGGCCGTACTTCGCCTCGTGGGTAGGAATTGGCGATTTGCATTTCGCCGCTGCGTTTCGGGACTGGAGAAACGCCGGTGGTTCGGCCCGTAACTGGATGTTGGCGGAGAGTATACCCGAGGTTAGTTAGTGCGGCAGGACTAAATTCGACATACTATCTGGCTCGAAAGTGGGCGTTGAGTAAAAGCTACATGAGTGCCGGTCCCGGGGATGGAGAATCATTGCCCGCTTGGCGCGCCACCGTGGGCTCGCAGATGCGCGTTGAGTCGTCTCGTCAGCATCAACGCGAGCATGCGGAAATCGCTGATGAACGACCAGAAGGGATGGCCGAAGGTAGCGGGCTTGTTCTTCTCGATCAGAAAATGTCCGGCAAACGAGAAGCCATAGCCGATCGGGATCCACAGCAGTGCGTACCAGGGATGATGCGTCGCGACCGCGATGGCTGCCACCACCAAGCCAAGAAACATCCCAAGGGCGTGCATGCGGCGATTGCCGGCGTCGCTATGTTCGTGGAGATAGAACTCGAAGAACTCTTCGTAGCTGCGGAACTTGGGAGAGGCGTCCATCGTAAACATCCTTTGTTCGCACAGTGTACACTGGCACGTCTAGAGACGTGCCCTGATACGAAGCGCAGAAATACGGTGGCGCTGTCTTCCAGCGGAGGTCGCTAATGCCGGCGTCGCGATTGCTTCTGTTAACCATTTTCATCCAGTACTCCGCATTCGTTCTCGCCCAGAGTCCCTTCGCTCCTAAGGTCAGCGGGCCGCTGTCGCAGCGCGTCGTGGCCTATCAGATCGATGCCAAGTACGATCCCCCGAAGCACACGCGTCGAGGCACCGAGACGCTCACCTATCACAACCTCACCGGCCAGCCGCTCGACACCTTCCCGTTCCATCTTTATCTGAACGCCTTCCAGCCCAAGTCGACCTGGATGCACGAAGCGCATCGCGACGGCAACTTTCGCTCCAGCCATTTGACCACTGGAAGCCGGAAGATTACGGCTCGAACGTAGTCAGCTCGTTTCAGGTCGTAGGGCATGGGCGATCTGACGAACCAGATGAAGTTCATTTCGCCCGACGACGGCAATCCCGACGACAAGACCGTCTTTCAGGTGAAGCTGCCGCGGCCGGTCGCGCCGGGGCAGGACGTGACTTCCAGATCAAGTTCAAGGCGAAGTTTCCCGAGGTGATCGCGCGCACCGGCTACAAGCGCACCTTTCTGCTGGCCGGGCAGTGGTTCCCCAAGGTCGGCGTCTGGTGGCACGGGCAGTGGAATTGCCATCAGTTCCACGCGCTGACGGAGTTCTTCGCCGACTTCGGCACCTTTGACGTGAAGGTCACGCTGCCGAAGGATTACGTCATCGGCGCGAGTGGCGTGCAGGTCGGCGACCAGGACAACGGCAACGGCACCAAGACCGTCGCCTTCCACGCCGAAGATATTCACGACTTTGCCTGGACCGCCGATCCCAATTTCAAAGTCATCGAGAACGACGTTCAACGGCAGCGTGGGCCCGGTGCGAATTCGCCTGCTCAGCTACGACAGCCATCAGCGCCGTGGGAACCGTACATGTACTGCATGCAGAACACCATGAAGCGCTTCGACGACTGGTACGGGCCGTATCCGTACGCGCAGATCACCGTGGTCGATCCGCCGCACGGGGCGATCGAAGCGGGCGGCATGGAGTATCCCACGTTCATCACCGGCGACAGCGGCTGGTACATTCCCCAAGGCGATTCATTTCGATCGACTTGGTCACCGAGCACGAGTTCGGCCACCAATATTGGTATGGCATGGTGGCGACCAACGAGTTCGAGAATGGCTGGCTGGATGAAGGCATCAACAGCTATACCGAAGTCAAAGTGCTGGACAACATGTACGGCGAGAACACCAGCATCATTAACTTGCTGGGTGCGCAGTTGGGCGAGCGCGAGAATTCAGCGCATGCGCCTATCTCGGCGAACGCCGATTTCGATCCGCTCTCGCGCAACAGCTATCAGGACATGAGCATGGGCGTCTACGGCGACATCACCTACGGCAAGACGGCACGCATGCTGATCACGCTGGAGAAGATCGTTGGCGAGCAGACGCTGAAGAACGCGCTGCATACCTATTTCATGCGCTATCGCTTCACCCATCCCACGCAGGAAGACTTCATGCGCACGGTGAACGAAGTTGCCGGACAGGACCTGAGCTGGTATTGGAACCAGGCGGTCTACGGAACGCAGGTCTTGGATTACGAGGTGCAGCGCGCCGACTCCAATCCGGTGAACTGGTGGGACGAAAACCTGAAAGAGAAGAAGGGCGAGACCGAGTACGAGACCCAGGTGATTCTGCATCGCAAGGGCGACTTCGTCTTTCCGGTCGAGGCCGTAGTGAAGTTCGACAACGGCGAGACCGTGCGCGAGCACTGGGATGGCAAGGAGCGCTGGGTGCGCTATGTGTATCGCAAGAAGGCGCAGATCGCGTCGGTGGAGATCGATCCCGAGCTACAGCGTCACCATGGACCGCGATTACCTGAACAACAGCGTCGTCGCTCAGGACCAGCACGGAGCTACGCACAAGATCTGCGACCTACTGGATGTTTCTGACGCAGTTCGTGGCGCAGATGATGAGCTGGCTGGCATAGGGTAGAGCGGCGCTTCAGCGCCGCGTCACGAACAGAATTTTTATCCGAGCCAGGCTTCAGCATGGCGTCGGCTGAAGCCGACTCAAGACTTCGGAAAAATCGCCGACGCGGGCCTGAAGGCCCACTCTACCAACATAGACAATGACAGAAACTATACAAGTGGAACGCGACAACAACAGCCCGCTCTCCTCCGGCTTCGCCCTGCTGTGGCGACGCCAAGGTGTTCTCTGGTGGATCTTCGTGGTGAATTTTTTCTGCGGCCTGCTGGGATCACTGCCGGGATTCTTGCGATTGAAGCGCGGACTCGGTCACAGCCTGATGGGCCAGCCGCTCACCGATCGCTTTGACCTGGCCATGCTCGAAGAATTATTCCGCCTGCCCAACGTGAGTCTCGGACGCTATACAACGACGTCATATTTGTTTGCATTCGTCTTCTTCGTGTTCATGTTGTTCGTCACCGGCGGAGTTCTGGAAACCTATCGGGGGGATCGTCGGCTCGCCACCGGCGAATTCTTCGCCGCCTCCGGCGCATTCTTCTGGCGCTTCGTGCGGTTGATGCTGCTCTCGATTATTCCGTTCATCCTGGTCGGCATGATCTATCAGGCCCTGAGCAAAACCGCCGATCACATCGGCGAGCGCGCTATCGCCGACCAGGTGGGAATCTTCCTGAGCTGGGGTGCGATGGCCGTGTTCCTGCTGCTCGCGCTATGGGTGCGGTTGTGGTTCGACGTGGCGCAAGTGAGGGCGGTCGCGCAAAACGAGCGTGGTATGTGGCGCAACACCTGGCGCGCGTGGCGGATCACCTGGCGCGAGCTCGGGCGGCTCTACGGAATGTATCTCGTCATTGCGCTGTTGTCGTGGATCGTGTTCGCCCTGGGCGTGGTGATCTGGACGAAGCTTCCGGCGACCGCGACCGGTGCGGTCTTTCTTCTGTTGGAGCTCATGATGTTGTCGCAGATTGCCGCCCGCCTCTGGCAGCTCGCCGGCGCCACAAGCTGGTATCAGCAGCACGAGGAGATGCGCCCGGTTCCGATTGCCGAGCCCCTGCCTCCCGCTCCCGTCGTAGAGTTCTGGCCCGAGCCCGACGCTCCGCCGCCGAGTGAAATCGCGACCACCGAGAAAGAGCCGCCGCGCGATCCCGGTCCCGAGCTGCCGCCCGCCGATGCGTGAAGGGTAGAGCGGGCCTTCAGGCCCGCGTCCCGGAGGTCGACCTTTCGCGCACGACGCAGGCCTGGAGGCCTGCTCTACCCGTTCTTGCTTACTTCCCCTTCCCACCGAACGTAACGCCCAATCCCGTCGTCAGCAGAAGATCATTGTCCTTCTTGCCGGGCACGGGCTGGCTGTTATAGATATCGCCGAAGTTCAGGTTCCACGTCAGCGAGCGATAAAACTTACTCGCCAATCCAAAGTCGAACGTTCCGCGATAATTTCCATTCTGGTTCAAGTAAGGATAGAAATATAGGCGCTCGGTCATCGACGTCGACGCCGTGAACTGATGCATGAACTCCTCGCCCACGGTCGCGTTGATGATGTTGTTGGTGATCCCGGTGGAATAGTTCTCGTAGGTGTAGCCGATGCCGCCGAGAAGATCCAGGGTCGTCACTTTGCTGGCGATCACATGGTATCCTAGGCCGCCGTTCGGGCTGATCCGCTCATCGAGCAACTGGAGGTGATCGTATAAGCCGGCGAACAGGCCGAAGGCAAAAAGGCGCGGTGTCAGGTTGCGATCATAGCGGATCGAACCTCCGAAGGCGTTAGCGGTCGTGCTGTTGATGTTATCGGTGTTGCTGGTGTTGTAGATCCCGGCCGCGGTCACAATCCACTCGTCGTTCGTGGTCTTGCGGTCGGCATTGAAGCCGAGGGCCAGGTTGGTCGTGTCGGAGTTGCCGCGCGCCAATGCCAGGCCGAGGGTGCCACCGCCCGCCCAGCCTTCGAGCACTCCCGGATGCAGCGACTTCTCGTATGCGGCTTGATCGGCTTGCGAGCGAATGAACGATACGTCGGTCTGCGGAATCGTCTGCGTTCCCGCCGGACTGTTCACCACCACCGACGAATCCTGCATCGTCACCGGACCGGAGACGACCTGATTGTCCGTGCGCGTCACCACCATCGGCGTGTCGGAGGTGAACTGTTGTACCTCACTCCAGTCAATGCTGATGGGATCCGAGTAAGCCGGCTTGATGGTCAGCTTTTTATCTCCCACGCTCACGATGGTGCCCGTAAGACGGTCGCCATTCTTCAGCGTGACTTGAGCAGCGTATAAGGACGAACAGCAGCAACCAAGCAGGAATAGGCACACAAGATTTTTCAGCATACGAGAGCTTCTCCAGAGTGATGTACGAATGGCGCGCGACTGCGGGGCCCGGCAAGAGTAGTGGGGTGGCACTACGCCTGGTGATGCTTTGAACTGTGAACTGTACGTGTTAGGAACCGACCCTGTCATTGTAGCTGCTAAAGAGCCAGGGTTGGGACATCGGTTGGACAACCCCAGAACGTGGGTTGCAGAGCTGGCAGGTTTACTTTACTTCACGGCGATGTTAACCAGCCTTCCTTTTACCACCAGCACCTTCAAGACTTCTTTTCCGGCGATGGCCGCCTTGACTTTCTCATCCGACAAGGCAAGTTCGCGCACCTGATCCTCGGCTGCTTCGGCGGGCACGACGATGCGGCTGCGAATCTTGCCGTTCACCTGGATGGCATATTCGACTTCTTCTTCTTTGGCCAGCGCAGGATCGTATTGCGGCCAGGGCGCACGCAGCAGATCGGAGCTCTCGCCCAGCATCTCCCACAATTCGTGCGCGAGATATGGCGCGAACGGCGCCAGCATCAGCACCAGTTTGCGCTGCACGTCGGCAACCAGCGACAACGGTGCGGGCGCTTCGCCGCGTTGCACCGCGTCTTCGTAAGCATACAACTCGTTGACCAGGGTCATCAGGAACGAAATCGACGTGTTGAAATGCCAGCGTCCGCCGAAATCTGCAGTAACGTGCTTGATGGTCTGGTGCAGGATGCGTTGCATTTTTCGCGCCGCCGGCGACAGTTGTCCCTTCTCGTCCGCGTTCCACGCCGGATTCTCGGGCTTCGCATTGCGCGATACAAAGCGGTACACGCGCGACAGCAATCCGCTGACGCCCCGAATGCCGTCATCCTGCCAATCCAGGTCCTTGTCCGGCGGCGCGGCGAACAACGTGTACATGCGGGTGGAATCGGCGCCGTAACGCGCCACCATGTCATCGGGCGAGACTACGTTGCCCAGGCTCTTCGACATCTTGGCGCCGCCCTTGATCACCATGCCCTGGGTGAACAGGCGCTCCGCCGGCTCAGAGTTGCGCACTAGCCCCATATCGCGCATTACTTTGGTCCAGAAGCGCGAATAGATCAGGTGCAGGATGGCATGCTCAACGCCGCCGATGTACTGGTCGATCGGGAACCAGTATCCCACAGTGTCAGAGTCTAGCGGTTTGGTGTCCAATGTCGGATCGGTGTAGCGGTAGAAGTACCAGGACGAATCGACGAAGGTGTCCATGGTGTCCGTCTCGCGGCGCGCCGCACCGCCGCATTTTGGGCACGTCACGTTCACAAACTCCGGCACTTTGCCTAGCGGTGAGCCGCCGGCCAGCGTAATCTCGATGTTCTCCGGCAGCAACACCGGTAAATCTTTCTCGGGGACCGGCACAATGCCGCACGTGGGGCAGTAGATCATCGGGATCGGTGTGCCCCAATATCGCTGGCGGCTGATGCCCCAGTCCTTCAGCCGGAAGGTCACGGTCGCTTTGCCGAAGCCGTGTTCTTCGGCATACTTCGACATCTTCTCGATGGCCTCGTCGCTCGGCAGACCGCTCCACTCGCCCGAGTTCATCAATAGGCTGTTGGTCTCGACGAAAGGCAGGATGGGCTCATTCGGCTCACCATCGCGAGCATCGGTTTCACGTCGCGGATAGATGACCACACGAATGTCGAGCCCGTACTTCTTGGCGAACTCATAGTCGCGCTCGTCGTGCGCAGGCACGGACATGATCGCGCCGGTGCCGTAATCCATCAGGGCATAGTTGGCCACCCAGATGGGCACACGTTCGTTATTGAAAGGATTCAAGGCATAGCGTTCGATGAAGACGCCGTGCTTCTCAATGGCACCGAGATCGCCGGCTTCCTTCGCGCGCACCTGCTCCTGGATCAGATCTTCGACTTTGGCCAGCAGCGCGGGATCGTTCGCGATCAGATCGGTCACCAGCGGATGCTCAGGCGCAAGCTGCAGCGAGGTCGCGCCGAAAATCGTGTCCACCCGTGTCGTGAATACGGTGATCTTGTCGCCCGCCGGACCGGCCGCGCCATCCAACTTGAAGTCAACCAGCGTGCCTTCGCTGCGGCCAATCCAGTTGCGCTGCATGGTGCGAACTTTTTCCGGCCAGCCCGGCAGTTCGTTCAACCCCTGCAGCAACTCATCGGCGTATTTAGTGATGCGCAGAAACCACTGCTCCAACTCGCGCTGCTCGACCAGCGTGTCTTCGTGACGCCAGCAGCAGCCGTTAGACAATACCTGTTCGTTCGCCAGCACCGTGGCGCACTTCGGGCACCAGTTGACCTTGCTCTTCTTGCGATAAGCCAGCCCACGCTCGTAGAACTTGAGGAAGAACCACTGGTTCCAGCGGTAGTAGTCGGGCAGGCAGGTCGTCACCTCCTTCGACCAGTCGTAGGCGAAGCCCAGCCGCCTCATCTGTTGCTTCATCTTTTCGATGTTGCCCAGCGTCCACTCGCGCGGCGGCGTCTGGTTAGCGATGGCCGCATTCTCCGCCGGCAGCCCGAAGGAATCCCAGCCCATCGGATGCAGCACGTTGTGGCCCTGCATCCACATGTAGCGCGCCAGCGCGTCGCCGATGGCGTAGTTGCGCACGTGGCCCATGTGCAGCGCGCCGGAGGGATAGGGCAGCATCTCCAGCACGTAATACTTCTTGCGCGCGCTGCTGGTTGGTTCGGCGCGATACAGGTCGGGACTCTGCGCCCAACGCTCGGACCACTTCTGCTCGATCGCCTGCGGATCGTAACGGTCAGAGTGAACGGCTACCTCGGATTGCTCGGGATGTGACGAAGACGGCTTGGAATCGGTCATATATATCGATAAATCAGATGAGAAGGGACAAACCTTGATTTTACAATGCGGGAAGCAGGAAGATTGAATTGCGCTGCGACCGCAGCATGCGAACGGTCAGCAAACCATATCTTCGTGCGAAGGTCACCACTGTTGAAGTCAAGTAAAGCTGCCTCTGCCCGACACAAAGTCTCCGGCGGTTCATCCAAGCCGCTGAAACGGTCGCAGTTTCTCGCTATTGCCAAGGCCGTTTCCGATCCGACGCGTTATGCCATCCTGCAAAAAATTGCAGGAGAGAAAAATTGTTCGTGCGCCGACCTGCGGGAGTGCTCCAAAATCACGGCGGCCACGCTTTCACATCATTTGAAAGAACTTGAAGATGCCGGCCTGATCACGATTCCCCGCAAAGGCAAGTTCGCGTATCCGGCATTTTGCCGCGAGGTGTGGAAAACTTACCTGGCTAAACTCGCCGCACTCTGAAACTTTCTCCTCAACCTCACATCCATTAGACGGTGCATCACTTCGATGATCATCGAATTGTTACGAAGAGGAGAAAGTCATGGGAAAGTTAAACGGTAAGACAGCTGTGGTCACGGGGGCCTCGAAAGGCATCGGCGCCGGTATTGCGCTTGCGCTCGCCAAAGAAGGCGCGAATGTGGTGGTCAATTACGCCCGCGCCAAAGACGATGCCGAGAAAGTTGCGGCGCAGATTAATCAGAACGGCAGCAAGGCAATCACCGTCCAGGCCGACGTTTCCAAGAAGTCCGATGTCGACAAACTTTTCGCGGCCGCGACCAAGGCCTTCGGCAGGGTCGACATTTTGGTGAACAACGCGGGTATCTACGAATTCGCTCCGCTCGACCAAATTACGGAGGACAGCTATCGGCGGCAATTCGATCTGAATGTCCTCGGCACGTTGCTGAGCACGCAGGCGGCGGTGAAATCGATGCCGGCCGGCGGCTCGGTCATCAATCTCAGCTCGGTTGTTGCTCTTACGCCTCCGCCGACGGGTTCGGTCTATAGCGCTACCAAGGGCGCGGTAGACGTGATCACGCGCACGCTGGCCCAGGAACTCGGTCCGCAGAAGATCCGCGTGAACTCGCTCTCACCCGGGCTGGTCGAGACCGAAGGCACGCGCGCGTCAGGTAATGCCGAAGGGGAGTTTAAGAGCTTCGCTATTTCCCGCACGCCGCTGGGACGCGTGGGCCAGCCGGACGACATCGCGAAAGTCGCAGTCTTCCTCGCCTCGGACGATTCGGCATGGATGACGGGAGAAATCCTGCCGGTCGGCGGCGGAGCGCGGCTGTAACGTCAGGGCAGAGCACTCCTACACTGACTGCAGATACCTTCGATGGGCGTTTTACAGCGGCACAGCTTCAGCTGTGCCGCTCCGCTAGTTCCTCATCAACCCTCGCGAAATTCAGGCTGCGAATTGTTTCTCTCCTGCGGGCTTGGTCCGCGGCGGAACGACCCATTTTGACTGGATGGTTTCCACATAGACGTCGTTACTCAGCACGAAAGTAATCTCCATTTTGAAACCACGCAACTATCGGATAGCACGCGAGTAAGGCTAAGCAGACGCGAGAGGAAATTGTGAGCGGAGAGGCCGATTTGCGGGGAAACGGTCAGCCGGTCCAGCACCCGGTGCTAATATGCCGACCGCCCTTCACGGGTTGACGACCTTCAGACCGAACTGCGGTCGAAAATGGAGATAGCTAATGCGCCAACACAGGCCACTCGCGCCATTCGTCCTGCTGCTGCTCCTGGTCATCGGCTTGACCAGTTCGTTGCCAGCACAATCGCCACCTTTGCCACAGCATCACACATCGGGCTTGCAGTCGTATCCGCTGGATTGGCTTGAGCAGTTTGTTCCCTCTTCCCGAACCTTCTGGGAGGACTCCGTGAACTGGACAACGAATTACGGACCGTCGTTCCGCGACACGGTGATAACCCCCTCCAACATGCTGGCCTGCTCAAACCAGTTTGCGCTGTGCTTCCATTCCGGCCCCGAACCATACCCGTGCACTCTTTCAGCAGATGGCCGTTCTGCCGACTGTCTGTGCACGGTCGCCACGTCGACCAATTACACGCTGGTCTCGGCAATTAACAATCGTGATGTGTACGCGGCAACGGTGCAGAGGTGCGGCCGCGACGGCTCCGGATGCACGCAGACCGGCGACGCACCGGTGTGCAACTACCTCCAGAATGGAACGCTGATTCCGGGGGCGAATGTCATCTCTACCTTCGATCCCGAGTCGCGCCAGGAGATCGTGAGGGCCTTCGCCAACGGGACCGATGGGGTCACGAACTGTGCCAAGGCGCCCTACGCGGCCTGCATGACCGCACCGTGCCTGCTGAACGCAGACGGGACTGCCAGCTGCAAGTGTCCTGTGTTCGACGGCAACTTTGAGCTGACGGGAAACACTGCACAATGCTCTCTGGGTGGCAATCTGGTGCCGTCTGCTTCTTACATTCCGGTACTCGATACCAATCGCAACAACTAGCATCGCGCTTACGAAAAACACAGCCCTCCGACCTCACGGCCGGAGGGCGCTTGCAGGTTGCGACTGCCGTCCGGCTTGTGTATCAAGTCTTCTTGCCGACCTGCTTCTTCAGCGCATTCACGTTCGTCAAGTCGTCAAGCGGCTCGTCAATCGGCGTTTCGGCAATGAACGCGGCATCTGCAAGGCGTGCATCATTCAGCAGCCGCCGGAACGGCTTCACGCCGATGCTTCCCTTCCCGATGTGCTGATGCCGGTCGAGCTTCGATCCGCGCGCGGCCTTCGCGTCATTGCAGTGCCAGACATAGACGTTCGTTAGCCCGACGGTGCGATCAAGCTGATTGAGCGTGTCGGCAAATCCCTCCTCGCTGACGAGGTCGTATCCGGAGACGTGCGTGTGACAGGTGTCGATGCAGGCCCCGACGGGAACGTAGCTCCGCAGCAAGTAAAGCAGCTCGGCCACCTGATCGAAGTTGCCGCCGAGGGAGAATTCCGATCCGGCGGTGTTCTCGATGAGAATGCGGAAGCCGCTGCTCCAGATGTTGAGCCCATCGGCTGCCTGTTCAATCGCCAGCGCCGCGCGACGCAGACCCTCCTCGCGGCTGCTGCCGCGAAACGATCCCGGATGGACAACCAGAAATTCCGCGCACAGCGCCAGGGCACGTTCGACTTCGCCCCGGAAAGCGGTGATCGACTTGGCATGAAATTCAGAATTGCCTCCGGCAAGATTCACCAGGTAATTGGCATGAATGACCAGCGGCTTAAGGTTGTAGCGTTCGCGCAGGCGGCTCATCTCTTCGCACTGCGCCCGCCCGAGCTCGTAGGGCGCCCACTGGCGCGGGCTCGACGAGAAAATCTGAAAGGTATTGCAGCCCAGACGATAGGCGCGTTCTGCGGCCTTCTCAACTCCACCGGCCGTGGAAGTATGGATGCCGATCCGGCGCGAGGTCAGCTTGGGCGGCACCTTCGGCGCCGACAACAGTTTTAAGATGTCTTTTTCTTTTTTCTCACCCACAACGTTATTTTAAGAGACCCTGTGCCGCCACGCGCTCTCGTGACCAGCATCACAGGATTCGACTTCTCCCAAAGGTAGAGTCTTCCTAGCGTGGTGAATCAGAAAATCTTTTTACGGATTGAATGAGGCCTTTGATTTTTGCCTCGGGTCCTGAAGGCCAATGTTGTCTTACACGCGGTTCGGCCCGACTGAAGTCGGGCCCTGACACAAACCGCGATACAACGAACTTCTGATTGAGGACACTAGCTCTAACGCGGGCGATTTTCGAATGACATCGCTGACTCAGCGGCTCGTGCGTGCACTACAGAAACTGGCCCCCGCACGCAAGGCCAGCCATCTCGCACTCGGGCAACGGGGAGAGAGCGACGCCTACTTTTACTTGCGTCGCCTGGGCTACCGCATGGTAGCGACCAACTTTCGCGTGCCCGGCGATCGCGGTGAGATCGACCTGATCGGCTGGGACAAGGACATTCTCTGCTTCATCGAAGTGAAAACGCGCACTGACGACAGCTTTGCGCCACCCTCCACAGCCGTAACCAAGGAGAAGCAAAAACACATCCGTTCCGTCGCCAAAGCCTACCTGCGACGTCTCAGCGGAGAGCAGCGCCCCTCGTGTCGCTTCGATGTGGTGAGTGTGGTGCCATCGCCGAGCGGACACGCGCCGCAGATTACGTTGCGCAAGGCTGCGTTCTCGTGGAGCGTCGGCGGCAAGCCCACGCGTGAGTATCGCGGCTATGTCGAACGCCGCTTCCGGCGCGACACTCGGAACCTGCCCAGGTTCCGTTGATTTCTGCCTACCGCGGGCTAACGCCGCCGTCCAGGGTGATCCCCCCACTTTGCGGCTGGTTCGAGGGCGATGGAGCTTTACGCGCCGAGGGCGAATTCTTCGCGGATACTGTAGCCGGGAGCTTGCTGAGCGCCTCCCGCGACTTCTTGGCGTACGGGCCGTTGGGAAGAATCTTCAGGTACGCCTCGTAGTTTTCTTTCGCGCCGGCAAGATCGCCCGTCTTGTTCAGCACTTCAGCGAGCTTGTAGGTCGCCTCGGCATCGTGAGGCTTGTACTCCAGCGCCTCGCGATAGCGGCTGATCGCGGCTTGATAATTTTCTCTCTTGAAGTAGAAGTCGCCGACTTCGATGTCCTTCAAGGCCCTCATCGGGTTGTAGGGAGTGAACTCGTCGACACCGCTGTCGCCAAGGTTCGCTTCGGGATGCGACTTGGCGTCGTTCGCGGGAGGGCTTATATCGATTTGCGTCTGCGAACTGGAACTTTCATCCGCCGGAACACTGTCGGAGCGCGGCGGCAGCTTACGGTTATCGCTGGGCGGCGGAGCGGACTTGTCGGTGGGAAGCTGCTCGACAGGCGGAGGCGCGTCTTGTGCCGCGCAGACGCCGACCAAAAAGAAGCAAGCTACCGTAAGAAGAAAAATACGAAATCGCACCTCCCTATTCTAAGTCAACCTGCGGCAAGGGATGTCGTGTCACTGCGAACAATTGCGATTCGCCAAGGTACTCTGGCAACCTCGGCAGCAGCTCGCCTCTCTTACTAGCAGCGTCGCTTCTAACTGTAGAAAGATGATTCCAATATCCGGGGCCTATTTTGAATTCCCTTCGCCTGCTCAGCGAAGAACCACAAGCTTACCTGGTCGAGGACCAGCTCAAACACTCCGGCCTGCTCGGCCGTATGCGCAAGCTCACCCCCGGCATCATCGCCGGCGCAGCCGACCTTGATCCCGCCGCCGTCCTGACCGCAACGGTCGTGGGCGCCTCCTTCGGATATTCCATCGGCTGGGTCGTATTGCTCGCCATTCCCGTGCTCTGGGCGGTGCTGAGCGTCTCGGCGAGAATCGGTCATCAAAGCAATCGCGGGCTGGTGGAGCTCATTCGCAGCAGCTACGGCCATACCGCCGGCTGGGGAATGGCAATCGCCATGATCTCCGTCAACATGACAATGATCATCGCCGACCTGATCGCGGTGAGCGACGCCTTTTCCCTGATCCTGCGACAGCAACGCATCTATTTCCTGCCGATCGTCGCCTTTGCCGTGTGGTACCTGCTGGTGCTGGGCGACTATCGAAAGGTGAGCCGCGCCCTCATCTGGTTCGCGCTGTTTCAAGGCGCTTACATCGTCGCTGCGGTTATGGCGGTGCAGTCGTGGACAGCCCTGCTGAAAGGATTGTTCCTGCCGCACATCACTTTTGGATCGGCGTACATCATCGGAGTCATCGCCGTCTTTGGCTCGCTGCTCACACCTGACGTTCTGGTGTGGCAGACCAGCTCGCGGCGCGACCGCAAGGCCACCGGCGGAGGGTTTCATTCCAGCGAGTCGAAAGCCGGCACGCTGGTTGCGGTGGTGATCTCGCTGTCAGTGATTATTGCGGCGTCGGCATTGCACGTTGCCGACCCGGAGCACATGTCGACATTGACGGCAGCACAGGCTCTGCGACCGCTGGGCCATCTGGCGCCCGTCATCTTCTCCATCGGGATCATCGGCTCCGGCCTGATCGCGCTCCCCATTCTCGTGGCGTCGATGTGCTTCAGCATCGCCGAGGCGGCGAACTGGGAAGCCGGTCTCACCGTGCCTGCCTGGGAAGCGCGGCCTTTCTACATCCTGATATCGGTGTGCATCCTGGTTGCGGCGGTGGTTGATTTCGGCCACATCAATCCGGTCACCATCCTTTACTGGTCGCAGGTGATTGCAGGATTTCTGGTCGTGCCGGTGCTGGGATTCATTCTGCTGTTGGGAAACAATGGCCGCCTTGCGGGACGCAAGAACACAACTTCCGAGAACCTGTGGCTGGGCGGGGCGGTCGCAGGAATGATTGTGGCGAATGTGGTGTTCTTCTGGACGGCGTTCTAGCCCCGGGGCACCGCCTTCGCTGCCGGGTGTTAACGGGAGCGTTCAGTTTAAAGCTCCGCCGGAACAAGAGATAGCCCGAAGGGCGACATGATCATAGCCCAGCACGTGGGTGCTGGGACGCGATGGGTTTGGGTTTTCGAAGTCCCTTCAGGGACGACACGCACCGCGCAATAATGAATCCATCCGATGTTCCGCGAACTAGGCCGTCCTGACGGACTCGCACGACAAATCGTCGATGGTCCCAGCACTCACGCTGGGCTACGATTGTGCCGCGCTGCGTCAGCGGCTCGTCCGCGATTAGCTCGTGACAAGGGGGGAACAGCGAGGGGCGCAGAGCGGTTGTTCTACGCTCCGCAGCACTTCTTATATTTCTTGCCGCTGCCGCAGGGACAGGGATCGTTACGGCCGACTTTGTCGCCGCGCACAACCTGTTGCACCGTCTGCATCTCGCCCGCGCCAGCCATGCGCGCCTGCTCCAGTTCGCGACGTTTGCGGCGCTGGAAGGCTTCTTCCATATCGTCCATCGAGGTAACCGCTCGCGACGGACGATGCGGCTGCTGACCGTTGCCGCCCGCCGGAACGGGAACGCCCGGCTCGCCGCCCGTGCCGCCGTCGGTCGGTCCGCCGCTGCTGTAGAAGGTCCCGCCGTCATCGCGACGCTCGATGACCTGCATCAGGTAGAGATAGCGGACGGTCTCTTCCTCGAAGCGCTCCATCATGGCTTCGAACATGTCGAACGATTCGCGCTTGTACTCGACGAGCGGATCGTGCTGGCCGTAGCCGCGCAGGCCGATGCCCTCGCGCAAGTGGTCCATCGAGAGCAGATGATCTTTCCATTGCTGGTCGAGCACGCTGAGCATGATGATGCGCTCGTGATGGCGCATCGCATCCGGCCCGATGAGCTGCTCCTTGGCCTCGTAGCGCTCTTTCAGCTTGTCGAAGATCGTATCGCCGAGCTCCTGGCGATTTAGCTTCTCCGGCTCGATGCCCTCGGCTGTGATGTCTACCCCAAAGCGCGTGAAGGTCTGGTTTTTCAGGCCGACCACATCCCAATCGTCGGGACGCGTTTCCTTGGCGGCGTACTTGTCGAGCAACCCGCCAAGAATGTCACGAACATAGTCTTCGAGGATGAGTTCCTTCTGATCGAGTCCTTCCAGCAGTTGCCGGCGTAGCGAGTACACCGCCTGCCGCTGCTTGTTCATGACATCGTCGTACTCGAGCAGATGTTTGCGGGCCTCGAAGTTCTGCCCTTCGACGGCCTTCTGAGCGGCTTCAATGCGCCGCGTAATCAGCCTCGACTCAATCGGCACGCCCTCTTCCATGCCCAGCCGCTGCAGCAGGTTCGACACCCACTCCTTGGCGAAGATGCGCATCAGGTCATCTTCCAGCGACAGATAAAAGCGCGAGGCACCGGGATCGCCCTGACGGCCGGCGCGGCCGCGCAGCTGATTGTCGATGCGGCGGGCCTCGTGGCGTTCGGTACCGAAGATGAACAGTCCACCGAGCTGGATCACTTCATCGTGTTCGGAGTCTGTGGATTCCTTGTACTTCTGATAAATCTCGTTCCACTTCGTGGTATCGACTTTGTACTCAGTGCCGCCGTAATAAAAATAGGAAAGCGTCGGATCGTCGGGCTTGACCGAAACCTCTCCAGCTACGGCCTTCAGCGCCTGCGCGATTCCCTTCTTTATGCACTCCTGCTTGGCCATGAACTCGGGATTGCCACCCAGCAGGATGTCGGTGCCGCGGCCGGCCATGTTGGTCGCGATGGTGATGGCGCCCTTGCGTCCCGCCTGCGCCACAATCTCGGCTTCCTTCTCGTGATACTTGGCGTTGAGGACGACGTGCTTGATACCCTTCTTCTTCAGCAGGTCGGAGAGCCGCTCCGACTTTTCGACCGAGGTCGTGCCTACCAGCACGGGCTGACCAGTTTCGGCCAGCTTCTGAATTTCGTCCGCCGAAGCGAAGAATTTTTCCTTCTCCGTGCGATACACAACGTCGGAATTCTCGATACGCAACAGCGGTTTATTGGTCGGAATGACGACCACTTCCAGCTTGTAGATGTTGTCGAACTCCGCCGCTTCCGTCTCGGCCGTACCGGTCATGCCGGCCAGCTTCTTGTACATGCGGAAATAGTTCTGGAACGTAACCGTTGCGAGCGTCTGGTTTTCGCGCTCGATCTTGACGTTCTCTTTCGCCTCGACGGCCTGGTGCAGTCCGTCGGACCAGCGGCGGCCGGGCATCAGTCGGCCGGTGAACTCATCGACGATGAGGACCTCGCCGTCCTTGACCACGTATTCGACGTCGCGGCGATACAGCGCATGCGCTTTCACTGCGGTCTCGACATGATGCTTCAGGTCCCAGTTCTCGGGATCGGCGATGTTGCCGATGCCCAGCAACTTCTCCACTTTTTCCCAGCCGGGGTCGGTCACCGTGATGGTGCGGTGCTTCTCGTCGACAACGAAATCGCCGGTGAGGATTTTGTCCTCGCCCAGGCCGCGTTCGATCTCTTCGCCCTGCTCCAGCGACGGGATGATGCGGTTTACCTTGTAGTACTTGTCGGTAGACTCTTCGCTCTGGCCGCTGATGATGAGCGGCGTGCGGGCTTCGTCGATCAGGATGGAGTCGACTTCGTCCACGATGCCGAAATTGTGGCCGCGCTGCACGCAATCGCGCAGGTCGAACTTCATGTTGTCGCGCAGGTAATCAAAGCCGAACTCGTTGTTGGTGCCGTAGGTGACGTCGGAGGCGTAGGCCTCGCGTCGCTGCACGTCGTCGAGGTCGTGCACAATGACGCCGACGCTCAGGCCGAGGAAGGTGTAGAGCTTGCCCATCCACTCGGAGTCGCGCTTGGCCAGGTAGTCGTTGACGGTGACCACATGCACGCCGCGTCCGGAGAGCGCGTTGAGATAAACCGGCAACGTCGCGACCAGCGTTTTACCTTCACCGGTCTTCATCTCGGCGATCTTGCCGTGATGCAGCACCGTGCCGCCGATGAGCTGCACGTCGAAGTGCCGCATCTTCAGCACGCGCCAGCCGGCTTCGCGCACGACAGCGAACGCTTCGGGCAGAAGCTCGTCGAGGATCTCCTTTAGCGCCTGGTCTTTCTCGTCGGGGTCCTCGATGGAATCGACGCGCTCCCGAATGCGTTGGCGGAACTCTTCGGTCTTGGCGCGGAGCTGCTCGTCGGAGAGCTGTTTGATGGCCGGCTCGAGCGAGTTGATCTGCTCGACCTGCGGCTGGATGCGCTTGATCTCGCGTTCGTTACTGGTGCCGAAAACTGCGGCGATGGCCTTGTTTAACAATGCGGTGTTCCTTGATGCTTATCTCTCTAGAGGTGCGCGGACGGCGCGTCGTCAGCCAGAGACACTCCACCCCAGTAGAAGGCTACCACATTAGATGTTCCGGGAAGCTGCCAGTCGCAAGTGTGTAGGAGCGTGACCAGTCGGGCGGCACCGGATTCCGCCAGTGGTTAGTGCACCCCCGAGCTCACGGGCGACAACCAGGCCCGTGTCAATCGAACTCGGGCGCGGATGGCTCCGCGCCCGCTGACAACTGACAACCGGCAACTGCTTAGTTCAGCACGTGGATGTTCTTCTTCTCGCACATCTCCTTCAGCACTTTCGGCCATACCGTGACGCTCACTTCTCCGAGGTGCGCCTTGCGCAGCAGCAGCATTAGCGTGCGCGACTGCCCGATGCCCCCGCCGACGCTCAGCGGAATCTCGTGATTCACGATCGCCTTGTGGTAGGGATAGTTCAGGAAGTTCGTCTGATTGGTCAGCTCCAGTTGCTTCTTCAGCGACTCGGGATTCACGCGGATGCCCATCGACGTCAGCTCATGCCGCCGCTTGGTGACCGGGTTCCACACCAGAATGTCGCCATTCAGCCCGTGCCGCACGTGGCCGTTATCGTCGCGCGTTTCCGTGACCCAGTCGTCGTAGTCGGCAGCGCGCATCTCGTGCGGATAACCGTCCTTCAGCGTCCACCCGATGCCGATAATGAAGACCGCCGGATACTTTTGCAGGATTGCCGTTTCACGCTGCTTGCGCGGCAAGTCGGGATACATGTCGAGGATCTCCTCGGCATGCAGGAACTTCAGCTCGCGCGGCAGATTGGGATAACGCGAGTCCTTGAGCTGCGGAAACAGCTCCTGCGCATAGCGCTCGGCGCCGGTCATCACCAGCCAGATCTTGCTCACGATCGCCTTAAGGAAATTCAGGCTGCGCTGCTCGGGTGTGATCACGCGCTCCCAGTCCCACTGGTCAACATAAGCGCTGTGATCGTGGTCGAGGAAGTAGTCCTTGCGCACGGCGCGCATGTCGGTGCACAGGCCCTCGCCAGGCTTCATGCCGAATTGCCGGAGCGCCATCCTCTTCCACTTGGTCGCGGCCTGCACGACCTGCGCGTTGATGGGGTGCTTGTCGCGATCATTGCAGATGTGGAACTGGATGGGCGTGCGGGAACCGTCGCGGTCGAGATAGTCATTCACGCCCGACTCCTCGTCGACAATCAGCGGGACGGTGACCATCATCAGGTTCAATTCTTTGCAGAGGTTATCTTCGATATAGTTCTTCACCTCGAAGATGGCCCTCTGGGTTTCTTTAGGTGACAGCAGCGAGCTGTAATCCGCCGGAAGTACGTGCTCCAGCTCTGTGTAGTCGCCAATTCCGGGGCCAGCGAGATCTGCTTTCTTGTCAGCCATGCTGTTCTCCTTCTGTGCGGTTGACGTGTCGACCCGTCGCGCGCCAAAAGCAGCGTGAAACGGGAGCCCGCGGCCGGGCGCGACAGCGGCGCCCAGGCCTGGGCCGCGTCATCGCCTATAGGAGACCACTGGTTGGATTGCGCGGCAGTAACCGGCGTCACCTGAGCGTGTGCGATGCGGGCGAGGGTTGAGCTGGAGATTGCTGGGTTGTTGCGAGCACTCGTGGCGAGCTTGCTAGTGTGATTCCTGTGATGCCTTAGCAGGCTTGCCGGCGTTGAGAGCTTGTTGTTCTTCGCTCGTCAGCGTCGCATGAATGCCCACCTTGGGTGCGATCTTTTGCGCTTCTTTCAAATTGCTTTCGGTTGTGGATAGCATCTGGCGCGACCAGTCGATCATTGACTGATTATTCCCTTTGGCCGCTTCCTGTTTGAGCCGCGACGTGTCCGTCTTGCCGCCCTTCAGCATCGCCTCCATGTAGGCCTTGTCGAAAGCCGCGCCGTGCAGTTGCGAGAGCGCGTCGAGGGTGTCCTGCTGTTTAGCATCGGTCACCACGGGCAGCGCCAGGAACTGCGCCCTGGCAATGTTTGACAAATCGCGGTTCGCGTTGCCATAGTCGATCAGCACCTGCTGGGCAAACGCTTTCACCTGCTCGTTGTCCGAGTTTTTCAGCGCAAGGTACGCCAGGTCGATCTTCGACATGTTGTCCTGCGCCACCTCTCCCATCAATCGCAGGTCGGCCGTTTGAACTCCGCCATTGCCGTCTGCGTGGAACTCGGCAGCCGAGTCGCTTTGCGCAAAGCCAAGTGTCGTCAGCAGCAGCGCTGCCATCACAACCGATAGACTTCGTCCCAAGGACTTCATTGCGGTCACTCCTGTCAGACGAACATCAGCTTAGGACTTCACAGCTTTTTCTGCACGCTATTGTACTGCTTCGCTGCCGGCGGAATGCTTCCTTCAGTAACGTGCGGGGTATGGTTACTCGGCGTCTGGGCAAAGCAAAACCCACTGATGGAGCGGGCTTAAGCGGATGATAACTGGTAGCGCTACCGGGAATCGAACCCGGGTTTGAAGATTGAGAATCTTCCGTCCTAACCCCTAGACGATAGCGCCACGGCTCGACTGATTATAACAAACGACATGCAGGCTTTTAGCTCTTGGCTGCTGGCCTTTAACGCTCCGGAAGGCTCTGATTGAGCCCCTTCAGGGAGCCAGCGGCTAACGCACCCTCTCACGGCTTTGCTGATTTGTGGATCTCCACCGTGCTCCAGGTTTTGTCGGCGGCGTGACACAGATTCTCCAACGGACAATCCATGCACTTAGGCGTACGGGCGATGCAGAGCGCGCGGCCATGCAGGATGATCTGGTGGGAGAACAGGATCCACTTGTGGCGCGGGATCACCTTCATCAAGTCCAGCTCGATCTTTTGCGGGTCGTCGTTCTTCGTCAGCTCGAGACGGCGCGAAATGCGATGCACATGCGTGTCGACGACGACTCCGTCGGCGATCTTGAACCACGTCCCCAGCACAACGTTGGCTGTCTTGCGTGCAACGCCGGGGATGGTGCAGCAATTCATCCATGGTGCGCGGGACTTCCCCGCCGAATTCGCTGATGATTTTTCGCGCCGCTCCCACCAGCGATTTCGATTTGTTGCGAAAGAAGCCGGTGGAGCGAACATCGTCTTGCAGGTCCTCCGGCTTGAGAGCGGCGAATGCTTCCACGGTCGGATATTTCTGGAACAGAATCGGCGTGACCATGTTCACGCGCACGTCGGTGCACTGCGCCGAGAGGATGGTCGCCACCAGCAACTCCCACGCGCTGTTGTGGTGCAGTGCGCAGGTGGCACCGGCATAACGCTCATCCAGCCGCTCGAGAATTTGGCCGATGCGTTGCGGCGCGAGCGGATTGTAGCCCTTGGGAGCAGCCACGCCACTCGTAGCGGATTTCTTCCCTGGCTTGACTGGCTTCGGAGGCTTCGATACGGTGGATTAGCTTTTGCGATGCGAGCTTTCGCCCGCACGGGTGCGCTGGCAATTTTGTCCTGACGTCCGCTGCGCGATGGCCGGCGAGGCATGATGCCGCGTGGCATGAGTTCCACTCCCTGGGAAGAGCAGATTATAGCGGGACTTCGACTCTCCTCCCACCCTTTCGCCAAAGCCGGCCCCCTGCGCAACAGCGAAGCGAAAGCCGAAGCCGCCGCTCGCAAGCAAGTACAATGTCCCAAGCGCCTGATCGCCCAATCATTAAAGATGGAGTTGCCCTTCATGGCTTCCGATAACGTCGCACTGCAAAACGGCACCACCGACCTGCACGCGGTACCGCTCACGCTGGAAGGTCTCAGTGTGCTGCATCAGATGTTCCGCTTCCGCTGGGCCGATTGGCGCAAACTCAAGCCGTCGCAGCAGCAGGAGATCGAGCGCGAAGCAGCCACCGTGCTGTCAACGCCGGAACAGGCTGGACAGAGCGCCGTCTATTCGCTCCTCGGCCACAAGGGCGACTTGATGCTGGTGCACTTCCGCGACTCCTTCGACGACCTGAACGCCATCGAGTTGCAACTCAGCCGGACCGCGCTGCATGAATTCCTGGAGCCCACGCACTCCTATCTTTCGGTGATTGAACTGGGCCTCTATGACTCCAGCGTGAAGCTGTTTCGCCAGCTTGCCGACCGGGGCATGGCGCCGTTTTCCGAGGAATGGAATCGGGAGATCGAGCAGACCTTGGAGCGCCAGAAGCAGGCGATGCGGCCGCGGCTCTATCCCAAGCTCCCCGACAGCCGCTATCTGTGCTTCTATCCCATGGATCGCAAGCGCGGAGAAGAGAAGAACTGGTACACGCTGCCCATCGCAGAGCGCCAGCGGCAGATGGAAGAGCACGGCATGGTCGGCCGTCGCTATGCCGGCAAGGTGCAGCAGATTATCACCGGCTCCATCGGCTTCGACGATTGGGAGTGGGGCGTGGATCTTTTCGCCGCCGACCCTCTTATTTTTAAGAAGCTCATCTACGAAATGCGCTTCGATGAGGTCAGCGCGGTGTACGCGGCGTTCGGCCAGTTCTTCATTGGCGTGCGCTGCCCTGTTGCGAAGCTGAATGACTGGCTGGGAATCGACAGCTAGCAACCCAAACCGCTTCGAAACGCGTCAGAGGTGGAAACCGCTTCGGGTACTTTGCGTTACTTCTGACGGTTACTGACGAGGGATTACTTCCGGCGCTACGAAGCTCGGATGCGGGGTCAAAGCGAGGCGCACGGAATCTGGACTTGACATGAAGTGCCTCCTCGTCAGACACTCTCTCAAACTTTTCATGTACTTACGGCGCTGGAAAGCGCCGTCTCTGCGCCTATCCGTCAACTGAATCCAGGTTCTACCACTTCGTATCGGGTTCCCCGCGATTACCGCGGCTAGAGTACTAAGGTGCTAGTGCAGATCATCTAGCACTTTACTACTAAAATTGTATTTGCAAAGTAATACGTCTGTGGTATAACTCTGGCCATAAATAGGTACTAAAGGGCCAGTCATAATACTTATGGGCCAAATTTGCATCCCCAGGGTGGTACCTCCGCGAGAGCGGAGATCTCTTGCAAGAGAAACGGGCTCAACCATGATCAACGTGATCCTCGCTGACCACCAGGCTATCTATTGTGCCGGCATGGCCAAGGTGCTGGCAGTAGAAGAAGACATCCGAATCGTCGGCCAACCACAATTCCCCGAACCCCTACTCAATTCCTTGGAGCGGCTTCGGCCTCGCGTCGTAGTGCTCGCCTCAAGCTTTCACTCGTCGCTCCCGGACGTGCAGGAGGTCGCGCGCAAGCACGCCACTGCCGTATTGATGCTCTGCGATAACAGCGAAACCGCCTCCGACTTCATGCGTCTGGGAGTGCAGGGCGTAATCTATCGCTCTGCCAGCAGCAGCATCGTAGTGGAGGCCATACGGAGGCTGGCGCGCGGCCAGTCCTTCCTGCAAGGCCCCAACGCTTGCGAAGTCGCTGTGGATGACGACCTGGTCGGAGCGCGCGTGCAGAAAAGGCTTACCGGGCGGGAGTTGCGAATCATTGCGGCCATCGTGCAGGGCTACAAGAACCGCGAGATCGCCGAGCAGCTCTCAACCACCGAGCAAGTCATCAAGAATGCACTGCGCACCATCTTCGACAAGATCGGTGTCTCGGACCGGCTGGAATTGGCGCTGTTCGTGGTGCATCATCGCATCCTGGCGCAGGCAACTGCTTCCGTTGCCCTGAACCCGGCGCGACAGCGGCTTTCGACGATGTCCAAGGCGGGAAGCCGAACATCTTCGGCCATCAATTGACCTGTTCCTGATTTGGCTGTGGCGCCGCGCCTCAGTGCGCGGGGTGATCGCTGGTTTTCAGCAACTCGTTGACGATCGTCACGAGCTCTTCCGGATTCACCGGCTTCTCGAGATACAAATCAGCCAGCGGCTCGGCTGCCTGGAAGGCTTCCGCTACGTACCCTGAGACCACCACAACGGGCATGGTGGAGTGTGTCTTGGCGGCCTGCACGATGGAGCGGCCATTGGCGTCACCTAGGCGCCAGTCAGTGACGACCGCGTCGTAGGTGTTGCGGGAGAGCTTGTCGATCGCATCATGGGCGGAGGTCGACGGCGTGACCTCGTGACCGGCGGCCTGCAAAATGGCACACTTCAGGGTCACGATGTTGGGTTCGTCATCCACACAAAGAATCTTTGCCATACGATTTCCGCGGACGGAAAAAATGACACTAGCCAGTAGGGGACTGGTGCTCAACGACTTCTTCTGACTTGCCCGCTATTGTTGAGCACTGCGTCGGGAATGTCAACCCGCGATGGAGTTACACGGATGTCCAGACGCACGAATTGAACAGTCAATTCCTGAGCGGCACTACGAGGCTGATCGTTGCAACTCACATCTTGGAACGCTGCAATTCGCGATAGGCCTCGCTCTTCGATAGGCCGAACTCTTTCGCGGCTTGTTTCAATGCGGTCTTATCGTCGAGCTTTTCGTCGCGCATGAGCTCTTGCACCCGCTGCGCAATTGTCTTGGGCGACACGGCAGCGTGCGCCGCCTCTTCCGCTTTGCCGATCAGCAGCGTGATCTCGCCCTTGATCTCGCCGCGCTGCTCCAGCTGCGAGAGCACATCATCGGCGCGGCCGCGAAGAAACTCCTCGTGGATTTTCGTCACCTCGCGCGCTATGACAACATGCCGTGCGCCTCCGAGTACCTCGACCACATCGCGTAATGTCTCGACGATCCGGTGCGGCGCCTCATAAAAGACTTGCGTGCGGGGAGAGGTCAGGATTGCCTCTAACGCAGTACGCCGCGCGCCCGACTTAGGCGGAAGAAATCCGGCGAAGCGGAACGAGTCTGTCGCCAGTCCGCTGGCCACCAGCGCCGACAAGAAAGCCGATGCGCCCGGCACGGGCACGACGCGAATGTGATGACGAACCGCGAGCGCCACCAGGCGGTATCCGGGATCACTGACGCCGGGCATGCCTGCATCGCTGACGACTGCGATACTGTCGCCTCGCTCCAGGTGCACGATGAGCTCAGCCGCGCGCGTCAGCTCGTTGTGCTCGTGATAGCTGATGGTGGGCTTATCGATGCCGTAGTGACTCAGCAGCGTCGCGGTGTGGCGCGTGTCCTCACAAGCGATGAGGTCGACCTGCTTCAGCACATGCAGAGCGCGGAGAGTGATGTCTTCCAGATTGCCGATGGGCGTGCCGACGAGATAGAGGATACCCGGAGCGACGTCGTCTCCGTTTGGCTCTTCGGATGAAGCGGTTGTTTTCCTGGCCACGCGCCAGTCTAGCACCACACAAGACCCGCCCGGCATTCAGGACAGGGCCTTGAACATCGGCCTGTGATGCACATCCTAGTCAACCCGCCTGCGGCGCAGCTATAAATTCACAAATCCACAAACTGCTCTTCAGCGGTTTCCATTCTGGCCGAAGCGTCACTCCCGGAGGCGTTGTATGAAAGTTGCACTCATCGGGGCCGAGCTGGAAGAGAACCTTGGATTGCGTTACATCGCGTCTTCACTGGAGAGCAAAGGCCACAGCGTGGCCATCGTCCCCTACAACTCTGAACAGGACACCGAGCAGGCGATTCGGCAGACCCTGGCCTTCGAGGCCGAGATTGCCGGTCTGTCGATGATTTTTACGTCACGCGGGCGCGAATTCTGCCGCTTCGCGGAACGGCTATCACAGGCCGGCTTCAGCGGTCACATCGTTGCGGGAGGCCCCTTCGCCTCGTTCAATTGCGAACGGCTGGTGAACGAATTCGCCGGCTTCGACTCCGTCGCCCTGGGCGAAGGTGAGCAGCTCATGTGCGACCTGGCCGCGCATCTTGATTCTCTCGACCAGGTGCCGGGACTCTGTTATCGCGGGCCGGAAGGTAAAGCCGTCACCAATCAGAGCACGGGAAACTCAGACAATCTGGATGACCTGCCCTGGCCCAAACGAACCGTCTTTCATCGCTACTTCGATAAGCCGATTGCCAGCATCCTGACCAGCCGCGGTTGCTGGCGTGAGTGCGCATTCTGCAGCATCAATGCGTGGTATGAGCGCGGCGGCGGCAAGAAGTTCCGTTTCCGCAGCGTGGCCAGCATCGTAGCCGAGATAAGTGACCTGTACCATCGTCATGGCATTCGCATCTTCAACTTCCAGGACGACAACTTCTTCCTTCCCAATCCGGTAAAGGCCGCGGAGCGCTTCGACGCCGTGCGCGCGGGGTTGCGCAGCGAAGGCGTTGGACAGATCGCCATTGCCGTCAAGGCGCGTCCCGACAGTATCAACCGCGAATCGATCTCCATTCTCGACGACTTAGGGCTCTTCCGAGTCTTTCTCGGCGTAGAAAACGCGTCGGAGAACGGGCTGCGCAATCTGAACCGCAAGAACACGGTCGAGCAGATCCTGAACGCGCTGGAGGTACTCAACAGCTTCGACGTTCACATCGCCTACAACCTGCTGATGTTTGAGCCCGACACCTCCATGGACGAGATCCTGATCAATCTTCGCTTCATGGAACGTCACAACGAAAACCCGTTCAACTTCTGCCGTGCTGAGGCCTATCCCGGCACAGGACTGGAATGCAAACTCCTGCGCGAGGGCCGTCTGCTGGGGGATGCCTTCGGTTACGACTATCGCCTTAAGGATCCGCGGTCCGAAGCCTTCCATCAGATCGCGAATTTCGCCTTCTTCGATCGCAACTTCAGCGACTTCGGCTTGCACTATTTCAATATGCAAGTCGACTTCTACTTCCAACTGCTGCGCCGCTTTCACCCGGAGATGCTGAGTCAAACGATGCGCGCGGCGGTGCGCACCTTCATCAAGCAAACCAATCTCGACACCTACGAAAGGATGTCCGAGATTTACGACTACGTGGTCGGGTGCGATCCGCTGGATCACACTGCGATTGCGACCTTCGCACGCAAGCAGCGCGAGAAGGTGGACCGCCATAGCGGCTCGTTGCTGGTGCGCGGGGAGCGCATTCTGAACTGGCTGGACGCCACGTACGCTCGCAAACAGGCCGGTCTAAGCGGGCCGGCGCCTGTGCCCATCGAAGAAGCCGCCCCACAAGCTGAGCTCTCTAATCCAACTCCGCCAGCAATTCCCGGCCTGGAGTTCATTCGCCCGGGTTCCGGATGGGAATCAGTAGACCTTTTCGGCGTCTCCCGGGCGCCCGTTCCTTATGAAGTGTTCCGAAATCGTCTAGCGGAGCAAACCCGCAACGCCGAGGGCGAGATCGTCTGCGTTAGCTAGCCCACAGACCGTGACCTGGGTATGCCCTCCCTTCAGGCTAGTACTTGCAATTGAGGTGAACCATGAGCGAAAGCGTCTTCCGCAACCTGCGAGACTGGACGGAGCCCGCCCATCCGGGTGTGATCCGTTTTTATGACGAACTCATCCAAATCTACCGGCAGATGCGCGAGCAGCAGAAGGAAATCGATGCAGCCTTCGATCGCGTCGCCGCACAGATCGGCTTCGTAGTCACCACTACCCTGCCGGTGCGCATCGAGGTCGGCGAGGACGGCGCCGTTAAGGGAGCCCAGCTCGACGGCGCCTCGCTGCGCGGAACTTTGTTCGAGAAGGAACTGGGGCCGTTCATTGGACGGCTGAAGGACAAGAAGTTCAGCGGCGTTCCCGCCGGCACATTCCGCTTTTATCTCATCTGGTACGATGCCCTTCGCCTGAAGTTGAACCGCGATTGGTTCGAGCCGGTTCACGTGCTACAGGGCATCCTCAACAGCTTCGTGGCTCAGGAGGCTGAGATCGCGGCAGTAAGGCCGGAGGTCCGTGAGCCGGCCCATTGGTTCGATCCGGGCATCGCCATCGCCATCGAGGATGCGGTCGTGATTACGGCCATCGACGAGGTCTATCCTGAGTTGCGCCTGGCCGAACGCATTGCCGCAGACCGGCTTGCCATTCGTCGCATCGGACCAGGCGTCCGGGAGCCGGCGCATCCCGCGTATCAGGAGCGCGAACTGGCCAGCCGCATCGGTCCTGGCGTCAGGGAGCCCGCGCATCCGCCCTTCCAGGAGCGCGACCTGCTTGCAGAAATCAGGGCGTTTCTCGGCAAGGGCCGCAGATAACCGCTTGGTGGTGGCTAAGATCGTTCGTCAGAGATCTTAGCCACCGCAGATTTCGTGGTGGGTCTCGGCTGAGCGCTGCACAGCTCATCGCTAGTTGCTAGAAGCCAGCTGCTTCTTTACCGCCTCGCTGACGACTTTACCGTCCACCCGCGCGCCGCCGAATTTCGCCATCACGTTCTTCATCACCGCGCCCATGTCTTTCATTGTGGGAGAGCCCATTTCGGCGATGACGGCGCGCACCGTGGCGACAATCTCCTCCTCGCCGACGGCCTTGGGCATGTAGGCCTCGATGATCACGATCTCCTCGGCTTCTTTCTGCGCCAGCTCGGGGCGGTTGCCCTTCTCGAACTGCTCGATCGAGTCCTTGCGCTGCTTGATCATGGTGCTGAAGACCTGCAGCTCTTCTTTTTCGTCGAGGTCGGCGCGCTTCTCGATTCGCTTGTTTTTCAGCGCGGCTTTCATCATGCGCAGCGTCGAGAGCCGCAGCTCTTCCTTGCTGCGCATGGCGGCAACCATGTCTTTCTGCACGCGTTCGGTCAGGCTCATGGGGCAATTATAGCGATAGGGTAGAGCGGGCCTTCAGGCCCGCGTCTTTGCGGCGCAAGACCTCATGTCAGCAGCCGAGGTACTCTCGGATCTGGCCTGCCGAAAAGGAGAGAACCGACATCGCGGACGCGGACCTAAAAGTTCGCTCTACCAGAATAGTCCTAGAGTTCCGCTCTACCTGTCACCCCGCACTGTGACCCACGCCACACACAGCCTGCCAACCTGAGGTAGCTTCCTGCCCGCGGAGTTCTATAGTGGTCTGTCGGCGCTCTCCGGCCGGCAATTTACGAGCAGGGGAATCGCTATGCTACGCAAGACACGCCTATTTACTCCCGGTCCTACTCCTCTTCTTCCCGCCGCGCAGAATGCCATTGCCGCCGCGGACATGCATCACCGCACCGCAGAGTTCCGTGAGATCTTCACCCGCACCCTGGCCGATCTGAAGACCTTCATCGGCACCCAGAACGACGTGCTGATCCTTGCTTCCTCCGGCAGCGGCGCCATGGAAGCCGCCATCTCCAACCTCACTTCGCCGGGCGACGAAGTCGTCGTGCTCACCGCCGGCAAGTTTGGCGAGCGCTGGCGCGATCTGGCCAAGGCTTTCGACTGCCAGGTTGAACTGGTCTCCGCTCCCTACGGCGAGACCTTCGATCTGCGCGAAGTCAAGTCAAAGCTCGACGGCGCCGCCGTGCTCTACATGCAGGCGACCGAAACCTCCACCGGCGCGCGCCATGACGTGAAGGCCGTCGCCGCGCTGCTGAAGGGCACCGACACGCTGCTGGTGGTCGACGCCATCACCGGCCTCGGCACCACGCACTTTGACGTCGACAACTGGGGCATCGACATCCTCATCGGCGGCTCGCAGAAGGCCGTGATGATTCCTCCCGGCCTCGCCTATCTCAGCGTGAGCGAGCGCGCCTGGCAGCGCATGGAAACCGCCAAGCAGCCGCGCTTTTACTTCGATCTGCGCAAGGAGCGCAAGTCGCAGGTCAAGGGCGAGACGGCATTCACTCCGGCGGTCGCGCTGGTCTGCGGCCTCGCTGCGGCGCTGGATTACATCCGCAAGGGCGGCAACGGCAATCTGGCCGATGGCCGCGACGCTCTCATCCACAACGCCGAAACTTCCGCAGCGATGGTTCGCGCCGGCGTGCAGGCGCTGGGACTGGATTGTTCGCGCCGACATGCCCGGCGGCGGCCGTGACCGCGATGCTGGCGCCGAAGGGCGTCGACTCCAGCGCAATCGTGAAGGAGTTCCGCGAGCGCTTCGCCATGGTGGTGGCCAACGGCCAGGGCGAGATGAAGGGCAAGATTTTCCGCATCGCGCATCTTGGCTACTACGACTATCTCGATGCCATCGGCGTGATCGGCGCGCTGGAGCATGTGCTGGCTGAAGGTCGCCCGCCAACCACAACTTCGAACTGGGCGCTGGCGTGCGCGCCGTGCAGGAGGTCTTTGCCGGGCAATTCGCCGAGGTGGCTAAAGTATGAAAATCGTCATCGCTGACAAAGTGTCACCTTCCGCGCTCAAAGTCTTCGCCGAGCATCCCGACTGGACGATTGTCTCGCCCGACAAAGAGCACCTGGCCGGCGAACTGGCCGATGCCGACGCCATTGTGGTGCGCTCGGCGACCTTCGTCGATGCCGCCATGATGGACAAGGCCCCGAAGCTGCGCGTCATCGGGCGCGCCGGCGTGGGCGTCGATAACGTCGATCTCGATGCCGCCACCAAGCGCGGCATCGTCGTCATGAACACGCCCGGCGGCAATGCCGTAGCCGTTGCCGAGCACACCTTCGCTCTCATGCTGTCGATGGCGCGCTTTATTCCGCGCGCGCATTCCACCATGACCGCCGGCAAGTGGGAGAAGAAGACGCTGCAAGGCACCGAGCTGCGCGGCAAGACGCTGGGCATCGTTGGCCTGGGCCGCGTCGGGGTCGAAGTCTCGCGCCGCGCGCAGGCCTTCGGGATGAAGGTCGTCGCCCACGATCCTTATGTCGCGCCCAGCTTCGCGCAGCAGCTCAACGTCACCATGGTTCCGCTGGACGAGCTTTACGCCCAGTCGGACTACATCACGCTGCACGTCGGCCTGACGCCACAAACGCAGGGCATGATCAACGCCGAAACGATCAAGCAAGATGAAGAAGGGCGTGCGGCTGGTGAACTGCGCTCGCGGCGAACTGCTGAACGAACCTGCCGTCGTCGAGGCGCTGCAGTCTGGCCAACTCGGCGGCGCGGCGCTTGACGTCTACAGCCACGAGCCGCTGAAGGACTCGCCGCTGGTGACATTGCCGAACGTCATCCTGACGCCGCACATCGCGGGCTCGACTAACGAGGCGCAGGAAGCCGTGGGCGTGCAGATCGCGCTGCAAGTCCGCGAGTACCTGACCAAGGGCGTCATCCAGAACGCGGTCAACGTGCCTTCGATCAGCGAGGAAGAGTACCAGCAGATGCTGCCGTACATCGCACTCGGCGAGCGGCTGGGAACCTTCCTGGCGCAGTCGGGCGAAGGCGGCGTGGAGGAGATCGGCCTCACCTACAGCGGCGAGATCGCCGAGTGGAAGACGGCACTCATCCGCAACGCTGCCGTCGCGGGCGCCCTCAACCAGCTCGCCCACGCGCATGAGCGGGCCAACCTGGTGAACGCGGCGTCGGTTGCCGAGGAGCGAGGCATCCGCCTCACCGAGCGCAAGCAGGAGCGCGAGGGCGGAGCGGCCGCCAACGTGCTGCGCATGACCTTCAAGAGCGGTCAGCAGGAAAACACGGTCGCCGGCTGCGTTCAGCCCGATGGCCAGCCGCGGCTGCTGGAAATCGACGGCATCCAAGTGGAAGCGCCGCTCGAAGGCAACGTGATCTACCTGCGCAATCTCGACGTGCCCGGAGTGGTGGGCCGCGTCGGGACCGCGCTCGGACAGCACAACGTCAACATCGCCAACTTCTCGCTGGGCCGCGCCCAAGGCGGGCCGGAGGCGAAAGCCGTGGCTGTCGTGCAGGTCGATGGCGAGATTCCCGAGAAGGTGCTGGAGGCGCTGCGCGGGATTGAAACCATTCTGCTGGCGAAGGCAATTCGCTTCACCGCGACGACGAAGCAAGCAGTGACGGCGTAAGCGTCCCCTATTCGCGGAGTCCCACTCAGGCAAACCGGCTTGGGTGGGATTTTTGTGTGGGTCGTTTGCACCTAGTACAGTTCGAGTGCCCAGCTCAGAGCTTTGCCTAACTCCTGACATTTCGCTGGCGATAATGAGCCGATGTACTGTGTCAGCTCCGTTTTGCGCAAACTCAGGAGATTATCGCAGGCGATCCAACTCAGATGTTTTAGGCCCTCGGTTTCGCCAACTTGGACCTGCGTGACCAGACCTTCCCCGCTACTGAATACAGGCGCACAGATTACGGTCGCGAACTTGGAATCGATCAGGACTTGCCGGCTCACGACCACGAAAGTCCGATACCGCCGGGGATCGCCGCCGCCGGGCTTCTGGACACGATAGAGGTCGCCTCTTCTCATGCTCGCACTCCGACGAGCCCTACTCGTCGGACGCTTGGTATTCCAAAGCGTCGAGAGCCTCAGCATTCAACCGATCAGCCGCCGCGTTGATTCGCTCCAAATCACGAGCCTGCATCGCAGCGCGCGCCCGTTCGTTTAAATATTCCCGAAGGACTTTTTCGATAAAAGCCGAACGAGAGCATCTGGGACCCGACAGACGGTCGAGCTGCAGAAGTACGTCTCTCGAGAGCGTTATGGAAGTCTTCTCCTTCATACTACTAATGTACTACCAAGTATACTCCCACCGCCGAGCCGCTCAGGCGGCAAGCGGTGACCGGGCGCGCAAACCCTGATCGCCGGCCTACCCCTTCCACGCTTCCAGCGCTTTGCGCACCAGAACCAACTGTCCCAGGTGATAGGCGTTGTGGTCGGCTGCCAGCAGTACTTCGCGCAAAAGCGTGTGGCCGGAGCCACCAGCCAGCGGCGCAAACAAGTCCTGCTTGGGGTCCTGTATCAGTTTTCGCATGGCGTCGAGATTGGCGCGAATGGCTTTGACGCTTTCGTCCCATGCGCGGTCGCTCGGCGGCGTCGCCGCTTTCGGCCAATAACCCTCCGGCCAAGAGGGCGATTTGTGCTGGGTATCGCGGCAAAACTCAACGATGTCCCACAGCGCAATTCGGATGTGCTCCAGCAGTTGCCAGGCGGAGTGCGGCATGCCTGCGGGCACGCGCCCGCGCAGCTCTGCGGGAAAGTCTTTCTACCGCGGCCGATAAGTCCGCATGCGCCTCATGCCAGTCGAGGAAGTTGGCGAGTTGTTGGCGAAGCCGTTTGTCAGGCTCCATATGCCCTCATGAATGATGAAGATAACAGCGCTTGATTCGATGTGGGTTACGTGCCGACGGATGTAAGTTCGTTGAGAGGAGATTACTGCTGCAAGGATAGCAACCCTAGCTCGCGATGTTAGCTGCCGTTTTTCCTCCGCCGCCAACGTTGCAACGACGTCGTCGCGCCGGAGTTTACCAGCACGGTAAATCCGTCGCGCAGGCGTTCCGGCGCGTCCACCAGCTTGGCGCGCTCGTCGCCCAAGCCGCCGCCGAGCACTCGTCCCAAACTCAACAGTGAACGGCTGCCGCAGATTTCGCAGGTTTCACCGCCGCTGTTACTGATGACCTCGCAGTCGGCGCAGAGGACCGCATGTTCCAGGGAAACGGAGTCGAGTTGAGGCTGAGACTTGGCATCGTCATCCATACAAGAACCCAGATGTAAGCCTATCCAGCTTTGCAGGTACTTGGAAGAGAGCGAACGCCGGGGGAAGCGGAGGAGTAACGAGGCAGAAATTGCCGAGGGAGCGCCCATGCGATCCTTGGCGCGCACCGTCGTAGCTTGTTTCGGCTTGGTTCTTAACTGTCCGTCTGCGGAAGCAGATGATGATTCAAGCGCAAACAACGCCAGCTCCAGCCGGTTGCCGACGCCAATTTTGTTGAAGATGTTCGTCAGGTGCCGCTTGACCGTCTCTTCACTGATGCCGAAAGTCTCCGCGATGTGCTTGTTGGTGGAACCCTCGGTGATCAGCGCAACTACCTCAAGCTCGCGCGCGGTGAGGCCGAAGGTTTTGCGCGGCGGCGGAGCAGTTTGCGCCGTCAGGTCGCGCAATACCTGCACCAGATTTTGCACCGGCCGTCCCTCCAGCCAGTACTGGCCTTGCATCACGGCGCGAATGCAGGCGGAAAGATGAGCGACAACAGCGTCCTTCAGCACCACGCCACGTGCACCCAACTGCAAAGCTTCAAGGATCTGCCGCTTATCGATTTGCCCGGTGAGGACGATGGTGCGCGTGTCGCCGTTTTCGCCGGTCAGCTCGCGCAACGCATCCAACCCGGGCATCTTCGGCATGGCTAAATCCAGCAGCAGAACGTCGGGCCGCAACGTCCGCACCATGTGCAGCGCTTCCACGCCGTCTTTGGCTTCTGCTACCAGCTTGATGTTGGGATCGGCTTGCAGCATGTTGCGCAAGCCAATTCGCACGACAGGATGATCGTCGGCGATGAGAACTCGAATTGGAGTCGCCGCCATCTTGGTTCCTCGCACAGAGGGATGGTCTTCTTTTACTTGTGTCACGCTAGGCTGCTGAACCTTCCTCAGGAAGCACCACTGGCCCGAACTCTCGTGCCAGCTCAGCTTCCACGGTTTTCAGCGCCGTCACCGCCCGAGCCAGCTCAGTTTGCGCAGTAGCCAGCTCCGAGTCGCGTCCCATCTGTTCTAAAGTGGCGCAGCAGTGGGACAGTTCACGGGCGCCAAGCATCATGCTGCTGCCTTTCAGGTAGTGCGCACGCTCCAGCAGTTGCCCGGCATTCGCCTCGGCCAGTGCCTCACTCATTTGCTCGATTGCGGCGCGGGCCTCAAAGACGTAGTCACGGCACAGCTCGGTCAACACCTCGGGAGTATTGGCCGTCGCTTGCCGCAGACGGTCGAAAATCTCCCTGGCTAGAACCAGATCATTCACGTTCGCTTACGAGACTACCCCATGCAGTGATGAATACCATCATAGTTATCCTTCTCGGCCTTGCCGTCAAGGCGAGAGTTGCGGCTCAGAACGTCGAGAAGTCGGGCTTGCGCTTTTCCAAAAATGCGCTCAGCGCCTCCCGCGTCTCCGGAGAATCCAGCCGCTCCGCAATCACGCGGACTTCTTCGACCAGGGCCCGCTCGACTTCCGCGCGGTAAGCCCGCTTCATCAGGTCTTTACAAGCCAGTACCGCCCCCCTTGGCCGTTCCGCCAACTGCTGCGCGATCGCCAACGCGGTCGGCAACAACGCATCGGGCGCAACCACCGCGTTCACCAGGCCGATCTCATATGCCCGCTGGGCCGACAGCGGAGCGCTCAGCAGGAACAACTCGGCGGCACGCTGCGGCCCGACCAACAGCGGCAACAACACCGTCGAAGCCGCCTCCGGCACGATGCCGAGATTGATGAACGGCATCATGAATTTGGTATCAGCGGCGGCATACACCAGGTCGCAATGCAACAAGATGGTCGTGCCCACGCCCACAGAAAGCCCATGAACCGCAGCCACGATCGGCTTCTTTGCCGTGGCCACTGCGCGGATAAACCGCACCGCCGGAGGCACCGCCTGCCCCTTCCACGGTTTGCGCATAAAATCTTCCAGATCATTGCCCGCAGTAAAGGCCTCTCCCTTGCCGCATAGCAGCAGAACGCGTATTCCGGCATCCGCCTCCGCCGTTTCAACCGCGTCGGAAAGCGCGTTGTACATATCGGCGGTGAGTGCGTTCTTCTTCTCCGGACGGTTGATGCTGACCTGCAAAACCGCGCCATCCCGTTCGACTTCGATCTGTGCCATGTCCTTGCCTCTGACCGGTTCGTCCCGAACCTTCTATCGCTACGGTTTGCGCTTGAAGTCGAAGTGCCCGGTCGACTCTTTGCCGTCGCCGTCCACGTATAACCAGTCTTCGGTGTGGTGGTCCTTCCCATCGAAGACAAAGGTGACCTGCCGCATGTGCCCATCGTGCGGACCGATGTTGGTGCCGTCTTTGAAGCGAAAGACGACGGTGTTGGGATTGTCACTGGGGATGGCCACGAAACGCGGCTGATTATGCGCCGCGCAATAGTGCGTCGCCATCAACTCTTTCCCATCCATGTGGAAGATGGTGACCATCTCGAAGGGCGAGCCCTCGCCCAGCCAAGCCAACAGGGCGGAGTCATCGGAGACCAGTTGGAAGCGCGTCGTGGCGGGGTACGGCTTGCCGGCCTCAACCATGTTGCCGACCCAGGAACCGCTTAGCGATTTCATCTTGTCGAACTGTGGGCTGGGGGCGATCTCCGACTTGTGGTCATCGGCCAGTGCAAGCACTGCAGCCAGTATGACGACCAACAGAGAAATCCGTTTGAATCTCATCGTTGCGCTCCTCATCGAATTCGTGGGGATTGTAGCTGAACGCGAGTGAACATTCGAGGCCGCTCCGTCCTGGCTCCCACAACCAGTTTCGTTTGCCTTAGAATTCCAGCAGGAGAATGTTATGGCCGCTACGATTCCCGAGAAGTTTCTTGACTTGTTCCACAAGAAGGCCTTTGGCAGTCTGAGCACGCTGATGCCGGACGGCAGTCCACAAACCAATCCGGTGTGGGTCGATTACCAGGATGGCGAACTCTGGGTGAACAGCGCCGCCGGCCGGCTCAAAGACAAGAACATGAAGCGTGACCCGCGCGTCTCGGTCGCCGTCATCGATCCCGACAATCCTTATCGCTTCCTGGAAATCCGCGGCAAGGTTCGTGAAGTCACGCAGGATGGCGCCAGCCAGCACATCGACAAGATGGCCAAGAAGTACCTCGACAAAGACAAATATCCTTTCGCCCAGCCGGGGGAGCAGCGAGTGCTCTACAAGATCACACCCGAGCACATCCACACCATGGGCTAGTCCCGAGCCTTTCACCCCGGTGAACGGCATCTGAGCAGTCCGGAGCCGGGGTGTTTTCGCGGTGTCGGGGCGGCTAAACGTCGTCAAACGAAGAATCAGGTACTCGGAAAACCCGCCCCCCGAATCCAACATCTAAGCTATCTCGGCTTCAATCTGTGCGTTCTTCGGCATTCAGCTGTACTGCTAAAGTATGGAGGCGGAAACGTGCCTATCGCTTCCGGTGCCAGTAAGAATGCCGCAGCCGCAGCCGTCGGTTTCAGCTCGCAGAAAGACATGAACCTTCCCTCGGAAGATCCGCTCAAACTTGCGGTTGTTGCTGGGGACAGTGAGATGGCGCGCCTGATCCGCGCGTACGACTGGTCGAGAACGCCGCTGGGCCCGATTGCAGGTTGGCCGCAGAGCCTGCGCACCTCCGTCAATCTCATCCTGAACTCGCAACACCCGATGTGGATCGGCTGGGGCCCGGAGGTCACGTTTCTCTACAACGACGCCTACATCGACGTGCTTAGCCTGGCCAAACATCCGTGGGCCCTGGGTCGGCCGGCCAAGGAAGTCTGGTCGGAGATTTGGGATGTTTGCGGTCCCCTGGCTGACAAGGTCTTCCAAAAGGGAGAGCCATCGTTCTTCAGCGACGTTCGTCTCTTCATGAACCGCGGCGATTATCTGGAAGAGACTTATTATTCGTTCTCTTACAGCCCTATCCTGGACGAGGCGGGCGCCGTCGGGGGCCTGTTCTGCCCGTCGGCTGAGGTCACGGACAAAGTCCTGAATGCCCGCCGCCTGCGAACGTTATCAGAAATGTCGGCTGCGGCTTTTATTGAGAAGAACGTGGAGAATGCCTGCGCCTCGGCAGCTCAGACGCTGGCGAAAAATCCTGACGACATTCCTTTTGCGCTGCTGTATGTGCTTGCTCCCGACGGCCGATCCATGCGGCTGCAGGCCAGTGCCGGCGTCCCCGACTCCGACTGGGAACGCGCGCTCCACTTCCTCCACAATGAAGCCTGGGACAACAGAGAGCGAAGTTACGAATCCCGGGTCATTTCGGTAGCGAATGTCGGCTTGCTTCCCTGGGGACCGGCACAGCAACCGGTGAAGGAAGCGCTGGTGCTTCCCGTGAAGTCGCTCGCTGAAGACCATGCCATCGGCGTGCTGATCGCCGGCATTAATCCCACGCGCAAGCTCGACGACGAGTACCGCACCTTCTACGAGTTGGTCGCCGGCCATGTGGCCACGGCAATCGCTAACGCGCGTGCCTACGAAGAAGAGCGCAAACGCGCGCAGGCGCTGGCCGAGCTCGACCGCGCCAAGACCATCTTCTTCAGCAACGTCAGCCACGAATTCCGCACCCCTCTGACGCTGATGCTCGGCCCCATCGAATCCGGCCTTGCGCGACATGACTCGGGCGAGGATCGTCAGGACTTCGAGCTGCTGCATCGTAATTCCCTGCGCCTGCTGAAACTGGTGAACGCACTGCTCGACTTCTCGCGCATCGAGGCCGGCCGCGTGCAGGCCCGCTACCAACCCGTCGATCTTGCTGCGCTCACCCGTGACTTGGCCAGCGTCTTCGGCTCCGCTGCCAACCGCGCCGAACTGAAGCTGCGCGTGGAATGTTCGCCGCTGCCGCAAGCCGTCTACGTCGACCGCGACATGTGGGAGAAGATCGTGCTGAACCTTCTCTCCAACGCCTTCAAGTCGACCTTTGACGGCGAGATCGCGGTCACACTGAAAGAGGACGATGGTGCAGCTGAGCTCACGGTCAGCGACACCGGCACCGGCATTTCGCCGCAAGAAATCCCTCACCTCTTCGAGCGTTTCCGCCGCATTGAAGGCGCGCGGCGCCGCACCAACGAAGGCAGCGGCATAGGATTGGCGCTGGTGCACGAACTGGTATCCATGCACGGCGGTACGATTGCCGTCGAAAGCACCCTCGGCCGCGGCAGCCAGTTCCGCGTCCGGCTGCCGTTCGGCGCCGACCACTTGCCGGTGGAACTGATCAGCGATGCTAACTCCGCAGCCGCCCCGAGCAGTGCCGCCGCCTACGTGCAGGAGGCGTTGAGCTGGCTTCCGGATGCGCCTGCCGACGCCGATCTCGCCCTCAACGTGCACACCGAGACCGCTTCGTTCGCCCCTGAGCTCGACGCAGACTCGAGTCATGGCACGGTACTGCTGGTGGACGATAACCGCGACATGCGCGAGTACGTGCGCCGCCTGCTGGCCCAGCGCTTCGAGGTTCGCACCGCGGACAACGGCCAGATCGCGCTGGAGATGGCCTGCGCTGACCCGCCTGATCTCGTACTTACGGACGTCATGATGCCGGTGATGAACGGCTTTCAGCTTCTGTCGGCGTTGCGCAGCCATCCCGTGACCAGCGGCGTTCCGGTGATCATGCTCTCGGCGCGCGCCGGCGAGGAGTCGCGCGTGGAAGGCCTGGAAGCGGGCGCCGACGATTATCTGGTGAAACCGTTCACCGCCCGCGAGCTGCTCGCCCGCGTTGAATCGCACATCAAGATGGCGACGTTCCGCCGCCAGGCGATGGAGCGCGAAATGGCGCTGCAGCAGGCGGTGCAACAGGAACGCAATCTCGCAGCGGAGGCGTTGCAACATATCAGCGACGGCTTCTGGACCTACGATTCCGAGTGGCGAATCAAGTACATGAATCCCGCAGCCGAGGTCCTGTCGCGCCGGGCACGCACCGAGCAAATCGGTGGCACCCTCTGGGAACTGTTCCCCGACCTTCTCGGAACCGAACTTGAGCAACGGTTCCGCAAAGCGATGGCGACGCGCGAAGCGGTGGAATTCGAGTGGTTCTACCAGCCCTGGCAGCGCTGGTTCAGCCATCGCGTTTATCCCACTCCCGATGGCGGTCTTGCCGTTTATCTCCGCGATGTCACGGAGTCGCGCCTCACCGAAGACGCCTTACGCCGCGCCGAGCAACTTGCCGCGGCCGGCAAGCTCGCTGCCAGCATCTCGCATGAGATCAACAATCCGCTCGAAGCGGTGACCAACCTTCTCTACCTCGCCCGGCACGCGCCTGAGTTGTCCCACGAGACGCGCCAGCATCTCCAGATTGCCGATGCCGAGTTACAACGGCTGTCCCACATTGCTCGCACCAGTTTGAAGTTCTACCGCCAGTCGACTTCGCCCTCGCTGGTCTCGGTGAAGGACCTGCTGGAATCGGTGCTGATGGTGTATCAGGCTCGTATAACAAAGTCTCAAATCACGTTGCTGCGAGACTATCGCGGCAATCCAGAACTATTGTGCTTTCCCGGCGAGCTACAGCAGGTTTTCACCAATCTGATCTCCAACGCCCTGGATGCGGTGGGCGAGCGAGGCATCCTGCAAGTTGCGCTGCGGGAAAGTTTCGGCGGCGCCGCCCGGACGAAACAAGGCGTACGCGTCACCATCGCCGACTCCGGCAAGGGTATGGATCGCGCCACGAAATCACGCCTCTTCGAACCGTTCTTTACTACCAAAAGCGATACGGGTACGGGCTTGGGACTTTGGGTCACCAAGGGCATCATCGATAAGCATCACGGCAACGTCAGAATTCTCACCGCTCCCGGACGCGGCACAGTCATCTCAGTCTTCTTTCCCCACGACGGCATCCGTCAAACGGCCGCGGCCTAGCCATCCTTTGCTCGCCGCAGACGACGTTGCCGGTGCCTCTCAATGTTGGAAAACGGCGATCATATCGGCTTCTGCACCGATGCGT
Organism: uncultured Acidobacteriaceae bacterium; assembly: GCA_963747045.1. Taxonomy (GTDB): domain Bacteria; phylum Acidobacteriota; class Terriglobia; order Terriglobales; family Acidobacteriaceae; genus Bog-257. Next base: position 199,155 of record CAVVDN010000009.1, read on the forward strand.
CTCGCCGTACCATTTCTCAAACGCGACTACTTGTGTCCCTGGGCTCGACGTGATGCTTGGCAGCATCAGGGAATTCCCCCGCGGATAACCGAGCGCGAGGCGAAAGTGGTTTTCTCGTGGAGAGAGACCTGGTACAGGGATGCCGCCTGATCGCCGGAGCAGTTCGACCGGAGGCGTAGAGACAAGTTTGGCCCCTGCTTTAAAGTACAGTGCCGGTGTAAATCCTAAGACCTTCTTGAACATTGCTTACTCTTTGGTGTCAGCCCCATTGACCCGCTCACTTTTCTCGCTGCTTCTGCCGCCTTGGCCGGGATCGCTTTCCTCGCCAGCTGGCAACCTGCCCGCAGGGCCGCAGGTGTCGACCCAATAGTCGCTTTGCGTTATCAATAGACGCTGCGAACGTGAAGATCGGGCGCCAAAGCCTGGTTCGTCAGCAATCCGGAAGCGATCCGAATGGACATCGAGCGGACAGTACTGATATGTCTTAGCGCAAGAATATTCCTGCCTGGAAGTTTCCTAAGTCGAACATTTCTGGGCGGAACAGGCCCCATGTGCCCCATAGTTCCCTGGCTGAAATGTTTATTTGGAGGAGCTAGTCGGGATCGAATCTTCCGGCCTCTAATGCTTTCTGTAAGTTGCTGACAACACGATAGCGATGGTCGCAACAGTTGCACGAGTTCCCGTCAACTTTGTACAAACTTTGTACAGCGCAAAACCGAAGAAAAAACGAACATGCTATTCTTCCTCTTGCGTGACGCCGCGGCGTGCACCGAATAACCGTCGTCAGTCGTTTGCCCGATCTACAAGTTATGGAAAGGCGATTTCTCAACAACTAACGCTAGGCATGATTCTCAGGCTTCCAGTCGGTATCCATCTCCACCACGGTCCAGCCGTTCGCGTTAGCCTCGGCCATGGCCTTGTTGAGCCGGTCAAAACTTGATTGATGGTGGTCGGCGGGAGTGTGACATAACAGCACCACGAGACGCTTGTCCCTCCCTCCTGGGGCCCTCGATTTCAGCATCTGAAAGTCCTCGTCTGAATTGGCGAACGCGGCAGTCGCATATCCGCCGACTGACTGTACTTCGATCATATTCAAAGGCATCTCGCCATCATCCGCCCAAATACAATCCTTGCCCGGGGCTCCGAAGAACTGCGCCCTATCAATTTCGTAAATTTTGCGCACAGATTCCGTGCCGCCAGAAACGAAGTAGGTCTTGAATCCATTGGATTGCAAGTAGGCCCAAACATCCATCATCGGCTCGTACCGACACTTCTCATGGGCGCTCCACTGCTTCCATAGCGTTCCGTCACCAAAAGTGGCAATGCGCTTCTCAACGGGAATAAAATCCGCGCCTCCGACCGTTGTGCTTCGCGTAACGAAGTCGATGATCGCCTTCTTAGGCGCGCCGTCATTCCACGATGGAAGAGGATCGGCAGCTTGGGCTGCCAGCCGCACCGCTGCGGAGACGCCGATCCATAGCAACAAGAAACCAGAAGCGGCTTGCTTGCAAAATCTTACTGCGCATCGCTGATTCATTGTGATTTCACCCGCTTATCCGTTGGGCGGAGAGAAACTGCGCCTCGAGCAGCAATATGAGTGCAATGGCGATTTATCACAATCTAGGGCGCAAACACCTTCTCAGGGTGTGCGCGAGCATACTTTACCCAACCAGCGTATATGGCACTGTCACTCACAGTCGGTTGCCTTTTTGAAGCCTTGTCCGTGAGTTCGTCAATCCTTGCCATGAGACCACGACTTTCAAGGCAAGGGCGATAGTCGTCGGCTTCTTTGATCTCTGGTTTCAGCGGATTGACAATGGCGTGCGCCTCTGCAAAATAATCCGCAATGTCATCAAGGCCGAGTTCACGGAGTCCCGTCTCCGTCTCGCGTACAAGACCCGGCTCCCCGAAGTTCAGAAAGTGCCACCCGATGTCATCCATTGTTAGGCTGATGTCCAGATGATGGGTTGCGGCCATGGCACGTAGCCCCGCTGGCAATGTGGCGATAGCAGCTGCGTAGGAACCGTCATCGCTGTATCCCGCTGGCTCCGGCGGGCTCGGCGAGATCCCGATCCACCGCGTCGCTGGCTGACCTTCCTGTGCAACCATCGCGATGCCATCGCGGCCATGGACTTGTTCACCGTGCCCACCCTAACCTTTGGGGTGTTGTACTGCTTCTTCGTCATCGGCCACGACCGTCGCCGCATCCTGCATTGCAATGTGACGCGAAACCCGAATTCGCTTTGGGTGAGCTTGCAGCTGCACGAAGCCTGGGAATCCTCGGAACCGGCGCATCGCTTCCTGATTTTCGATCGCGACGCGAAGTTCGGTGGCGATGTGGTCTCGACGGTGAAGATTCTAGGAAGCCAGCCCGTCCGAACCGCCTTTCGCAGTCCCTGGCAAAACGGGGTGGCTGAGCGCTGGGTCGGCAGCGTCCGCCGAGAACTTTTAGATCACGTCATCGTGCTGAACCAAAAGCATCTCAGACGACTGCTAAACGACTATGTTCGCTACTATCATGAAGACCGCACGCATCTCGCATTGAGAAAAGATACGCCCGGCGGCCGGTCACCCGAACCTGCCTCTGCAGCTAGCAATGTCGTCGCCCTCCCCAGGTTGGGCGGGCTGCATCACCGCTACATGGTCGCAGCCTGAACCGGACGCTTTCGAATGTTCATTCTTCCAACCTCACCTCAGCACCTCAGGCGGGAGGAGTTGCGTATCGGGTCTATGCACGACGACTCAAGTTCGTGTTTGCTCGGTTCGACTTCTTTCCCAACGCAACGATCGGCCGCGAGGGGTTGCTGCGAAAACAGGGCGACTTTAGTTATGGCGAGGGACACCAATCATCAATGACCAGCACATCGATGCGAGCGAGTCGTGCGAGGAAGTGGCGTAGGCTGCCATCGGCGCGGACTAGGGCCAGTTCGCGCGATAAGGCGGCAGCGCGCAGATAAAGTGCGGCGTAGCCATCACGACAGGCTTTCTGTGCCAGGGCCGAGGCGAGGAAGCTCTTGCCGACGCCGCAGGGCCCGATCACAAAAATGTTCTCGTGATTGCGCACCAAGGCTGAGTCTTTGGCCAGAGCGCACACTGCGGTCTTGTCCAGGCCGCGCGGCGCTCGATAATCGATGTCTTCCACACAGGCTGACACTTTCAGCTTGACAGCCTTCAGCCTGCGTATCAGCGCCTGATTCTCGCGAAACAGGCTGGCCCGTGATCGTTTTCCTTGGCAGAGCCTGTTAATTGTTCCCATTTGGCTTCGACTCGTTCCCAATTCATTCCCATCTCCTACTGACAGGTTGCTATTGATTGACCAGCTTTGATCCGCCGGCTCCGTCGCGCCCATCCTGCATGCGCTGTTCCACCGATTGAATCTGAGAGCCCGGTTGAATATGACGGGAGTGTGCGGCTATCGATATATACGGAATGCCAAGGAATCTCTTGCTGAGTATGTCGGTTAGCTCCATGCAGTTGAAATGCTCGGATCGAGTCCGCGCCAGTAACCGTTTTACTCCTTGACGCAGCCTCTCCCCCCCGCCCCAGGCGGGAACCACTGTTCTGAGTTCGTTGGCAATGAAAAACAACTTCCAGCCAGCAGCCCGTATCTTTCGATCCAGCCCTGTGCTCTGAAGAACCCCTAGGGATTGCCAGCCTTCAGAGTAGGGCTCGCTTTCTATTGCGAGCGACTGCAAGCTGGCTAATTCCTGAACCATGATCGTGCCGGCTTGTATTTGGTTTGGCATAAACCTCGCCTTCCGTTGGGTTGAACAGGAGACACACGCAGGCATCTCCTATTATCCGGTCAATGGCGTCAAGTCGTAACTGCGCCCGCTTGACGGGAAGTAGAATGAACCACTGTCACCACTCGCACCTTGGGTTGGCCGTCGAGCACTCTCTCCAGACTCTTGAGCACTTGTGGGTAGTTGTCGGAGCGGCGGTCACGTTTCCTCTAAGTGTGCTCAATCGTCCAACCGCGCATTCAAAAGATGAACAGTCAGCTCCGAGAAGGCGCAGCCAAACTCCGCGACTTCTCAAAGTAAGCCATCGCGTCATGTTACCGCCCGGTATCGTGAGCGTCTGAGCAGGATTGCTCACTGAGCAATGTTGAACAGCTTTCTGACGCTCCCGGGCCTACGATTGTTACGGGAATGTGTGCGACCCAGGATCGCGCTCGAACGGTGGGACTCATGAAGTGTACGTTGCGAATGATCTGTTCCTTTCTGGTCTTGTCCTTGATCTGCTGTGCAGCCTTAGCGTCGGCGCAGGCACCCCAGTCTCCCCATCAGGAACAGAACCTCTTCGCTTGCCTGAATGGCTGGGACTCCTGTGATCGCTCAGTGTTGACTCATCCCGAAAAAGACGAGGTAGCTCTTGCCAAGCACAAGCAAAACACAGCTGATTGCGAGAACGCGTGGACATCGTGTGACCGGTCCGCACTGACTGCACCCGAGCTACTTTTGGTTGCGGCTGCCGCTCACCGGCAAGTAGTAGCGGACTGTTGGAGCGGCGTGAAAACGTGCAAGTACTCCGAATTGACGTCGCCCGAAGCAGCAGGCGTCCTCGTGGCAGAGAAGCAGAGAAATAGATCGAATTGTTGGAACGGATGGTCCCCCTGCGACCTCTCAAGGCTGAACCCATCTGAGCTGAGCGAAGTAAGGATCGCCCAGCGCAGACTTAACTTCTCTGCTTGCTGGGACGGTTGGGCCACGTGCAACCGCTCGAAGCTGTCCCCGGAAGAAGTAATCGATGTGGCGTTCGCCGACCACCAACGCAATTACATGGCATGCGCCAGCGGCTATACGACGTGCGATCAGGCTGGACTGACACCGGCAGAGGCCAGCTCCCTCGCAGTCGGAGCGCACACTGCCGCGCGATGAGCTGGCACGTTGACTTGCGCTATCTTCTTTCATTGGTCGAGGAAAAGAAACCCGTCATCGGGGACCACAGGAGGGCTTAGTTCTCACAAAATGACCTTATTTTCAGCCCATTGCCGTGTGTGTAAGGGAGATCAGTTCAAGGAGGCGCCTCCGGAGGGATGGATTGAAAAGCACCTCTTGCCGCGATTGTTCATCTGTCCGGGTCGCTGTCTAGCGTGTCAAAGAAGGCGCTATTTACCCATGTTTCAGCGATGGGCCACGCCCAGGATCTAGTGATTTTCCATAGCTGTTACCGTGTTACTCGCCACATTCACATGTTTGGCCAACGATTTCAGATCGTTTCCTACCCCTTTCCCGACGGGGACGGAGTTGCGGTCCACGCGATTACCGCGCACGATCGGGCCACACGGGCATTGCGACTGCCGGTGTCGATTCTCCTCGGGCCTCAAAGACCTGCTTCCGAGATAAATCGGCAATCGATCCGGGTCGATGGGGAACTGACAAGAAAGGCTCCCTCTGACAAGCTGAGCCTATTTTCGTCAAGCCTCCGCGTGCCAAAGTTCACCGCGATTAGATGATTTGTGGTTTGTGGTCGCTTGCTATCGCTGAAACGGCGTAAGCTTATGGTATACGTGGTGTGGTACGCACGTCCCCGATCGCACCGGCCCGGCAAATCTCTCAGGTGCCATCCGCGGCGCCCGATGCCTAGGGTGAAAGGCCGAACCGGAGTTGCGGAGTATCCCGCTGTTGGCGGCAGCAGTCGTGCTGAGCCCACTCACAGAGGTAATTGACGATGAAAGCGAAGAGTGCGCGGAAGTTTGATCCGAAGATGTTTCTCGCAACGATCGGCGAGGGACGAACGATTCTCGCGTGCGAAAAGGGGCAGACCATCTTTGCGCAGGGAGCTCCAACCGACGCAGTGTTTTACGTCCAGAAAGGCAAGATCAAGCTGACCGTCGTTTCACCGGGCGGAAAGGAAGCTACGGTGGGAGTCCTGGGAGAAGGCAGCTTCTTCGGAGAAGGTGGCCTTGCGGGTCAGGCTCTTCGGATGGGTTCGGCATCTGCCATGACAGATTGCACTATTCTGCGAATTGACAAGAAGTCCATGATTGCTGCGCTTCACCGTGAGCACACGTTTTCGGACTTGTTTGTCTCGCATCTCTTGGCGCGCAACATCCGCTTTGAAGAGGATCTCGTCGATCAACTCTTCAATTCCAGTGAGAAAAGGTTAGCCAGGATACTTCTGTTGCTGGCTCATTTCGGCAAGGAGGACAAGCCTGAGTCGGTGATTCCGAAGATTAGCCAGGAGTCGCTCGCCGAAATGGTAGGCACCACGCGTTCCCGCGTTAGCTTCTTTATGAACCGATTCCGGAAGCTCGGATTCGTCGAGTACGACGGCGGCGGAATGCAAGTGCACAGTTCGCTGCTCAACGTGGTGCTGCACGACTGAGTATTCTCGAAGCCTCTACGACGAGTGCGGCTAGTTCTTTTTTCGCGAGATCCATTCCACCGGAGCAAACTGACGAGCCACATTGCCACCGGTCATTTCCGTTTGTTTGTTCCCGCACGACAAGCAAGCTGCTCCAACCGAGGTCAAAGCGCTCTCTCTTGAAATCTCAGTTTCGCGTGTTCCGAATGAGCCCGCAATGACCGGCCCTTCGCACTTTTCGCAGGGATAAGCCGAGATATGAAGATACTTTGTTTGCATGTGAGATCCTCCCCCGTTGGGTATGATCTTAAGGTACTGCCTTGCCATCGATCTGTCTGCTCAATACTGCTCGTCGATTCCGGTCCGCCTGCATGAAGCTTTGTCCAACGACTCCGCAGAGGAGTGGTCACTATTGCTCAGACTCAGCCGACATCGAGATGAGAGAGTTACTTAGGAGAAGTGTTCTCCAACGGTGAATATTCTGGCGACTGTTCAGAGGATGCATTAGCAACGCTCCTCAGTGAGTCCGGCGCGAGTCAGAGCACAAGTTAAATTTGAGCGGCTGCCACGCGCAGCCAAGGAGGCGCAAATGCTTTGGACAATATTTGTCATCCTGCTGATTCTGTGGCTGCTCGGTTTCAGCTTTCACGTTGCAGGCGGTCTGATCCACATTCTGTTGGTCATTGCCGTCGTCGTCCTGGTCATCAATCTGATCAGCGGCCGCAGAACAGTCTGAGCTCAACGGCGAAATCCCGCCTTCACAAGTTCATCCACAACATAGTGGAATGAAAAGGAAGTGTTCCGATGAAGAAATATGCAATTGGTTCGTTGACGTTGTCTTTCGCCACCTTCGCCTTCGCCGGCCCCGGCAGACAAGATACCACTGCGCGCTTGCAAGCCGCCGGCACGGTCTTAAACGAGATCATGGCGGCGCCCGACAAAGGAATTCCCGAAGAAGTGCTGAATGGCGCCAAGTGCATCGCTGTGGTACCGAGCATGGCGAAAGGTGGGTTCATCGTCGGCGGAGAGCATGGACGCGGCGTGGTTACCTGCCGCACTGGCCATGGCTGGAGTGCGCCGGCATTCATTTCGATCGGTGGAGGCAATTTTGGCTTCCAGGCTGGCGCTCAGTCAGTGGATCTCGTCATGCTGTTCATGAATGACAAGGGCGTGCAAGGCCTGCTCTCCAGCAAGTTCGAGCTGAGCGGCGAAGCATCAGCCGCCGCCGGTCCGGTTGGAAGGCATGCATCGGCAGGCACTGACTGGAAGATGAACACCGAGGCCTTGAGCTATTCGCGCACCAAGGGTCTGTTTGCTGGAGTCGCCGTGGATGGCGCCAAGATCCAGCAGGACAACGATTCCACGGTCGCAATCTACGGCAAGGATGTTTCTTTCCGCAAGACGCTGTCAGGCGATGTGCACGCCCCGAGCGAGCGCCGAGTCGTTTCTCGCGGCGGTCAACGCTGCCGAGAAAGAAGACGAGCCGAGCACGAAACTGCAGAAAGCCAAGTAATTGAGACTTGCCGGTGTGCCTCGCCGAATGCGGCGCACCGGCTATCAGAAGCCGCTGCGTCACATTGGCAGAAGGGCTTTCGCGAAAACGTGGCCGACCAGCCGCCGCGAACTCCTCCAGCCAGACCCACGGTGCAGCCAGACAGGGGTCCCATGTCATTACCAAAGACACTGCCATTCAGAAGACCGTTGAGCAATCGCGGCGCCACTGTCGCAGTCCTGAGATCAAGCCGGCGAACCGGTTCGATGCGACCGTAAATCTTTCGCTTCCCAGCCGAATCGCCATCATAGGAAATTACCTTCCGCGGCAATGCGGGATAGCCACGTTCACCACCGACTTGTGTGATGCTGTTTCCACCGAGTACGGAACTGAACGGCTTATTCGCGCTGCCCGTGAATGATCCGGAGTCCGAATACAGCTATCCCGAGCGGGTTCGATTTGAGCTGACCGAAGAGGAACTCGCGTCCTACGAGCGTGCAGCCGAGTTCCTCAATTTCACCAATGTCGATCTGGTATGCGTGCAGCACGAATACGGAATTTTTGGCGGGGCCGCCGGAAGCCACATCCTGGAGCTGCTGCGGAACCTCCGCATGCCGATCGTAACCACGCTTCATACCGTGCTGCGTGAGCCGAACCCCGACCAACATCGCGTGATGGTCGAACTTGCCGAACTCTCCGATCGCCTCATCGTGATGAGCCAGCACTCTTCGCAGTTTCTGCAGGAGATCTTCCAGGTTCCTGCGGCGAAGATTGACGTCATTCCGCACGGCGTTCCCAATCTGGCGTTTGTCGATCCGAACTTTTACAAGGACCGATTCGGAGTTGGAGGCAAATCCGTATTGTTGACCTTCGGCTTGCTCTCGCCGAACAAGGGAGTGGAAACAGTCATACAGGCCATGCCGCGCATTTTGTCTCATAACAGCAACGTAATGTATATCGTTGCCGGCGCGACTCATCCTCACATCAGGCGGCGCGAAGGCGACAAATACCGGGAGTCGCTGCAGTCGCTGGCCAAGGACCTCGGAGTCGAGAACAACGTCATATTTCACAATCGGTTTGTCAGCCCCGAGGAGATGATGGAGTTCATCGGCTCAGCCGATATCTACATCACGCCTTACAAGAATGAGGCGCAGGTCGTTTCTGGAACTTTGGCTTACGCACTGGGTGCAGGTAAAGCAGTCATCTCGACTCCCTATTGGCATGCGCTTGAACTGCTCGATCAGCGCCGCGGAGTCCTGGTTCCATTCCACGACCAGAACGCAATTGCAGAACAAACCATTTGGCTCCTGGAAAACGAGGCTGAACGGCACGCCATGCGCAAACGCGCGTATCTGTACTCGCGCAACATGGTTTGGAAAAGCGTCGCCCAGGACTACATGCGCAGCTTCCAGCGAGCCCGGGCCGAGCGCATGTGGAACCCTCGCCTGGTGAGCCCAAACGCCGTCGGCGCCAATCGCGTCGACAGCTGCCGCCGGTGAAGCTGAACCATCTCAGTCGGATGACGGACGATACCGGCATGTTCCAACATGCCGTATTCGCGGTCCCGAATCATCACGAGGGTTACACCACGGACGATAATGCCCGCGCCCTGATCGTCTCGATCCTTGGTGGAGCAACCTGGAGCGGAGGGAGAGGCTGAGGCAAAGAAACTGGCTTCGCGATACCTGGCTTTTCTCTGGCTCGCCTTCAACTCCGCCAATGGAAGGTTCCGCAACTTTCTGAGCTATGAGCGCCGATGGCAGGAGTCGCAGGGATCGGAAGACAGTCACGGCCGCGCCTTGTGGGCCTTGGGAACCGCAGTCAATCAGACGGTCGATGAGAGTCTAAGAGGCCTCGCCGGGCGTCTCTTTGAGCTTGCAGTTCCGGCGGCGTTGAGCTTCACCAGTCCGCGCGCGTGGGCATTCTCCTTGTTCGGAATCCAGGAATATCTTGATCGCTTTCCCGGGCGACAGGTCGGCACAAAGGCAGAGGAGATTCCCTGCCGGCAAGTTGTTGAACATCTATCGGATCACTCGCACGCCAGGATGGAACTGGTTTGAAGAGAGTTTGGCCTATTCCAACGCACGTTTGTCCCAGGCGTTATTGCTGGCAGGCTCGCGCACCTCGAACCAAGAATGGCTCGCGGCAGGCCTCGAGTCACTGGAGTGGCTTGTGACCCAACAACGCTGCAGCATGAACGGCCACTTTGTTCCTATCGGCTCGCAGGGCTTCTATACCGAAGGCCGGCGAAAAGGCGCGCTTCGATCAGCAACCGGTAGAAGCGGGTGCAACCGTCTCTGCTTGCCTGCAAGCCTATCGCGCCACCGGAGATGAGCATTGGCGCACGCAAGCATGGGCTGCGTTCAATTGGTTCCTGGGAGACAACGACCTGAAAACTGCCTTGTACGATGCCAGCTACCGGCGGCTGTCGAGATGGTCTTCATCCTGACCGGGCCAACGAAAATCAGGGAGCAGAGTCCACGCTGTCCTTCTTGATGGCGCTTCTGGAGATGCGGCAGCTCCAGAACGAATCTTCGCCAAACCACACTTCAACTGAGTACTGGCTCGAGAAGGGAGCTTATGCGCTCCGACAGTTTCGAAATCAGTTTATGTTCTATGAAATCACCTATGACCTTGGCCATCGACGCGATCGGCTCATCGATTCGACCGACTCTCTTCTTCATCGGCATCCCGCCAATCCAATCCTGACCAGCAAAGACTGGCCTTATCGAATCAACAGCGTATTCAATGCCGGAGCAACACTGCTTCAGGATGGCTCGACGCTGCTGCTTTGCCGGGTTGAGGATCGCCGTGGTCTCTCTCATCTCTGCGCTGCGCGATCGGCGAACGGCGTGGACGGCTGGAAGATCGATCCAACGCCCAACCCTCATGCCGGATCCGATTGAATATCCCGAAGAACTTTGGGGAATCGAAGATCCGCGCATTACCTACGTTCCAGAGCTGCAGCAATATGCCGTCGCTTACACCTCCTACTCCAAAGGTGGCCCCGGAGTTTCTCTGGCGCTGACCAAGGATTTCCGAACATTCGAACGATACGGCGTCATCATGTCGCCAGACGACAAAGATGCGGCCCTTCTGCCGCACAGGATTGGTGGGCTATGGGCGCTCATCCATCGACCGATGACCCCTTGGGAGCTCACATCTGGATTTCCTACTCTCCTGATCTGCGTCATTGGGGCGGCCATCGAGTCATGATGGAGGCGCGCAAGGGTGCGTGGTGGGACGCGAACAAGATTGGTCTGTCTTCCCCACCCATCGAGACCGCCAGAGGTTGGCTCATGCTGTACCACGGAGTAAAGCAGACGGCCTCCGGCTGCGTTATACCGAATCGGCCTCGCTCTTCTTTGATACTCAGAAAGCCAGATGTTTGTTTGTTGCGAGGCGATTCCTGGATCTTCGGACCGGAGGCCGACTATGAGCGCGGAGGCGACGTGCACGATGTGGTGTTTCCCGTGCGGACACACTATCGGTCCCGACGGAGATACCCTCAATATCTACTACGGGGCAGGCGATTCCTGCATAGCGCTGGCCCAAGGCAGCGTGCGCTCGCTGCTGAACTGGCTGGACCATAACGGCAAGGTCGACGATGGAGAGAGCGACGGCAGGTGAAGAGGCCCGAACGCGCGGCTTGGTGCCAACGTGAGTAAAATCGGTGACAACTGTCGCAATAAGAGGGAACGAGAAGGCCGGTCTCCTCACGGGATGCTGCACGCTTCCAAGTTATCGACGCGCCCGAAGTTTTGAAAACAGGGGATTCCTAAACTTGGCCCTTCCAAAGCCTGACCGGTCCAGAAGCGGTGGTAGTGTCCTAAATTTGTGTTGCAAAAAACTAGGCCACTGCGGTGGCGGCCAAGAAGACATGCCCATTCTCGCAACGATAGCTGAGAACACCGGACACCGGATGGGCAATTGGCTCGCAGGTTTGTCGATTGAGGGTCAGAAGATTCTTATTGCCGCAGACTAGGCATTCCGAGGGTGGGGTCTTAGACTGCTCTGGCATTGTTAACTCCCACGCGATTAGTCGGCGTTGGAGATGTGATTCGTCGCGCGCCAGGCCGGTTGAAAGTTCGCACTTCTCCCCGCGTCTGGCACCACACACGGGACAACGGACAGCGAGCGCCTTTTTGGTTTTTGGTTTCTTATTCACCGACAGTGAAAATCATGCGCTAAGGCCAGGCGCATGGATGGTCAATAGTGAACAGGAACCAAGAAATATCCGGTAGCCGCTACGTTAGCAGTTTCTGCAGACGTCATTGGCAATACCGCCCTCCATCGCGGGCGTGACCCAGTGAACTTTTGGAAACAGGGGTTTACATAACCTGGGCCGCATCGGGCCCTCACCGCCTTCCGTACACCTGGACTTCTCCATCGACCGCCACCTCCTTTGCCTGAGCTGGACCATCGACGCATGTGACCTGCACTGGATATTTGGCGGAGCGTTCCTCCGCCCCTGCGATGAAAAACAGCGAGCTGTCTTTGGCGGACAAGACTCCGATCGCTCGATTCCTGCCAGTCGTTTTTGCTTCGTAAACCCCGCGATCAGCAAGGCTCAGAACGACTTCGATTGACACCTGTGGTGCGCAAAAATTGCATCGGAGAATGCGCGACACTCGAATCCTCGAATCGACGTGGCTGTCATAGGCTGTCGTCAGTCAGAGTCGGGCCAAGGCCGTTCTCTTCCAGCCAGTGATAGAGATGTACTTGATACAAGTACGAGGCCAGAACCTCCTCTCCTATTTCGTGCGACTCGGTGCAGATGAACGGTACTTGCAGGCCAGCCAGCACGGCGATGAGCGACTGGGTAATCTGGTTGGGATTAACGACGGAATGTGGATAGCGCGACTTAACCTGGCTCAGAGCAGCGGTGATCATCAGTAAGCGGCGAGGGTTGTGCTTCGCCAAATTATTTCGCATGTGCAAAATCAATAGCTTTGCCGCAACATCTCTTTGAGCCAGAGCCATTCGATAACATTCTGACCATGGTTCTGCTGCTCCGCTATTTCCTCGGCTGGCTGATCGGTATGGTCCGCCCCGCCGTGATCTGATCCTGGAGAATCTCGCCCTCCGCCAGCAACTGCTCGCTCTTCGTGCCCAACGGCCGCGTCATCGCCTGGGAACCAGGGACAAGCTGTTCTGGATCGTGCTGCGAACAGCATGGTCCGGCTGGAAAAAGTCGCTTATCCTGGTTACGCCCGAAACCGTGGTGCGCTGGCACCGAACCGGCTTCCGCCTGTACTGGACTTGGATCTCACGGTGCGGCCCGGCGATGGGAAGAAGGCCCTTGCGGAAGGAACTGCGCGATCTGGTCCTTCGCATGGCGGCAGATAATCCGACTTGGGGAGCACCGCGCATCCATGGCGAGTTGCTCAAGTTGGGCTTCAAGCTCTCCGAAGGCACCGTATGGGTCGGCGACTGAGCTGACTGATTTCTCCAAGGCAGCGAGAATCCGTTCGAGCAACTCTTCGTCGCTGAGGGCCAGCATAGGATATTGCTGTCGCTGCTCGACTTCTGCATTGTCCATGGCAGTCAACTCTACGCGAAACTGGGATCAGCGGAAAGGAAACTGGCGATAACAGGCCTTAGCGTAAGTTTGCGCCATCCGTTCGCCTATTCGCAACAGGCGATGCTTGCATTTGGTGCGCACCTGCCGTAATTCGACTCTGCGGCACGGGAGGCCGTCGGACCATGCGCAGAAAGAGATGCAAACCGAATTATCGTCGAACCGTTCTTCGGTTACCAGATCTGGACCATTCCAAGCTGGCGGTCCTGAACAGCCTCACTTCGCCGGCTTCCCGCCGGGTTTACGAGTACGCCATCGATCAATTCATTGCCTGGTACTGCTCCGAGCCTCGTCTGGCGTTCAACCGCATCGTGGTCGTCCGCTACCGTATGCACCTGGAATCCCGCGGCTTGGCCGCAAACACGATCAACCAGCAACTGGCAGCCGTGCGCCGCCTCGCCCACGAAGCCGCCGATGCAGGCTTGCTGAGCCCGGAACTGGCGGCTGGAATCAGTCGCGTGAAGGGAGTAAAGCAGCTCGGGTTTCGCTCCGGCAACTGGTTGACTGCCGAGCAATGCTCGAAGGTCCTCAAGCATGCCGGCGGAAGTAACCTCCGTGCAAAACGTGACTACGCGATGCTGGCCATGCTGTTCGGTTGCGGCTTGCGCCGATCTGAGCTGGTTGGCTTACAAGTGGACGAGGTTCAGATGCGCCAGGGGCACTGGGCAATCGTGGATCTGATCGGCAAGGGTGGACATATCCGCACGGTTCCGATTCCAGGCTGGACCAAAGCCGCGCTCGACGCGTGGGCCGCAGCGGCGGGAATCACGCAGGGCAGGATCTTTCGGGCGATCGGCAGAGCGGGGAAGGTGTGGGGCAACGGCGTCTCGCAGAACGTAGTCTGGTACGTGGTGAAGACCTGCTGTGAGAGGGCGGGACTGCAGCATATTGCCCCGCACGACTTGCGCCGAACCTGTGCGAAGCTCTGCCACAGCAGCGGTGGTGAGCTGGAGCAGATACAGTTCTTGTTGGGCCATGCCTCGGTTCAGACGACGGAACGCTATCTCGGCTGCAAACAGAATCTGGGACATCCGGTCAACGATCTGTTTGACCTCGGAGCCGACACCAAACCGCATGAACCAAGTTCTCAGCCTGCCGCTTCGATATCGATAGAAGCAATGCCCGACGCCAGAGCTAGAATGCCCGCACGGAGGGTCTCAATATGCCGATCCCATTCTCTTCTGCCGTCCCGGACAGCCATCCGAGGGAGGGCGAACTGAAGGGGTCCAAGTCGGAACGGGCGACCGCCTGGCAAGCCTTCGACCATGCTCTGAACCAGGAATTGCAGGAGCTGATCCAGCAGGCAAAACAGATGGCTGCCGAGGTCAAGGAGCCCTGCGGAGTTATGGGAGTTGGAGCAGTATCTGACGCAACGACGAAAGGAGATCGATCGCAAAGACGAGTATCGGAGATCAAAGCTCACTTTCGTATTCGGAACCCTGCTCCATGAAGGACGCCTCACTGAGCAGGATCTGCGGGTGCTGCGCGAAGATAAACTGGATGCGATTCGTTCTTATGCCGACTTCTTGGCCAAGGTCGACGTAGACGAAGGAAAGGGATTTAGCTCGGCTGGCCTGTTCAATGGAAGTGTATGCGATCAAAGTAACGCTGCTGGGAACCCGCCCGCCGGTCTGGAGGCGCATTCTGGTTGATCGAGATATGACCCTCCGCAACCTCCACCGCACGTTGCAAACGGTTATGGGCTGGGAGAACTCGCATCTGCACCAGTTCGCTCTGCCGAAGCAAGGGAGTCGCAATTCCCGACATGGATCCGGCACCAAGATCGTGAATGAAAGCCGGGCCACAGTTGGCGATGTGATCGGTGCGGCGGGAGCAAGGTTATTGTACGAATACGATTTCGGTGATGGCTGGCAGCACGAGCTTCTGCTGGAGGAAGTCTTGCTCGGAGATGAATCATTTCAGCAGATGTGCGTGGCGGGAGAACGATGTTGTCCGCCGGAAGACTGCGGAGGGCCACAAGGATTCGCCGAGATGCTTGCCGCACTGCGGGATGCCAATCACCCCAATCATGAGGAGGTCTGTGCGTGGCTCGGCGATTTCGATCCTGAGTCCTTCTCTGCAGACGAAATTAACCGACGGCTACGCCGGCGCAGGAAACAGTGAGCCAGACACTTCACACACATTGCACCCGAAGACGGCCGAGCCCCATTCCCGGAGCTAACCAGGAGTGCGCCGCCAGCATTCAAGCACACGATCGATGTCGTCGCGAACCGCGTCTCGAGCATCCATGCGGCCAATTCCCCTCATGAGAAGATGATCGTATTTCGTATGCCTGTGGCGAATGGCTGCCACTACCGCCGCTCGCAACGCTTCTTCCTCGAGTGCTCGCCCGGAGGCGGTCCGACCCACTCGGCCGCTGCCCCGAACCGACGTATGCGCCGCAATGGTCTGCGCCTCCTCCGGCGGGCAGCCGGGAAACAGCTGCCGAATCGATTCGGCCATTTGCATCGCGAGCACCTGATCCTGTTTATCGCGATAGATCTCGGCCCGCTCGCGCCGCACCCTGCGCTGCTCGACGTCAGCCGAGCACTCGGCCTCGGCCTGCTCCAATGCTGGTTCCTCTACCAGCACTCCTTGGCGTTCGTAGCGCTTGCGAGCCTTGCTAAAGCGAACCACCACGGCAGAAAGTGTGCTGTGCTTCCGAGCACGTCGGGTCAGAGCAGTGTCGCCTCGGGGCAGGTAAACCAAATGGTCGAGATCGGCGCAGGTGAGGCAAAGCGGCCGTTGGCCCTCCATAAATAGGAAATCGCCGCCCAGTAGCTCCGCTCCGCAATCGGCGCACTTCGACTCCCGGAGGATATCGAAAACAATGAGGTCCTTCGCTTCTGACGATCGCTGGTTGGCTAAACCTGGTTTCACGTCGCGTGTTCTTGCACTCTAGGGGGAGAATCAATCCGCCATCTACCAGAGCCACTTGAGTCAGGTGATCTGCAACAACCAGGGAGGCCGTTGGGCAGAAAACCGAGACGCCGAGAACCCGCATTCTACCAGCACCTGCTCCCAGACGCCGAGATTGACCTGCCGGCTTCCCGTTCTCCTGATCTGCACAGGCGAAGCATCGCGCGCTGTAAAATGACCAGTGGTCAAAACGCGCTATCGCCTGTTAACGACAGCTACCCTTCACCGGTAGCGCAAGTAGCAATGACCGCAGCCAAATTACGACCCACGAGACGGGACTCGTAAGCTCCGCTGAGCCCACATCGACGGTGACACACATCACAGTCGGTTGTTTGCCTATTCCCGTAGTCTAGAGCTTCTCGAAAAGTTGGCCCTCGTCACAGCCGCCCAACAAACTGTAATCGCAGTTCATGTAACAGACCCCAGGGTCGATTGCCGTCAAGTCGAGTTAAGGAGAAAAGCAGGATGGATATTCAGGCATGCATTCGCAAGCTGATGATCGGGTTGCTCGCGTTAAGCGTCTTTCCGACAGGAGCGGCTCTCGCTTCGGACAGCATTAAAGGGCAGGTTCTGGGCGGAGGCGCCCCGATCGCCAAATCAACCGTAACTTTGTGGGAAGCAAGTGCAGGCGCGCCTAAGCAGCTCGCGCAGACCAAGACGAATGATGATGGCCGCTTTGAAGTTCGCACTAAAGGCATGCACAGCGACGCAATACTCTATCTGGTCGCGAACGGCGGCGTGCCGAAGGCCAGCAAGGCAGGCGGCGACAATCCGGCCATTGCGTTGTTAGCGGTTGTGGGCAGCAATCCCCCGGCCAGCGTAACGATCAACGAACTCACGACGGTAGCCTCCGCGTTTACCAATGCGCGATTCATCAACGGCGACGCGCATTTCCGGCAATCCGCTCGGACTGAAGATCGCTGCGGGCAACGTTCCGAACCTGGTCGACCTCACGACCGGCGGATGGGGCAAGGTGCTGCTTGACCCGATCAACAGCTCAATGACCACGACGATGGCGACTCTGGATACGCTTGGCTCGCTGATCACCGCGTACGTTCACGGTGGCCAACGATGATTGGCGCGCCCGCTTCTTCAAGGCCGCGACCCCGACCGGCGGGGCAACGCCCAAGAACACGCTCGAAGCGATGGCCGGCATCGCCCGCGAGCCATGGGCCGACCCGAAGGACCTCTACGCATTGTTCGACGAAGCCTATCCGCTGCCAGCGCCCGATGGGCGGCGCAGTGCGCCCTTCGCGCCGTATCTCGTCTACGCCCCGGACGACTTCGCCCTCTCGCTGTGTTTCTCGGGCGGCGGAGATTATGCCAATGGCCGTTTCATGTTCGACGCGGAAGGCAATCTCTGGAGCGGCATGAACTGGATGCCCGGCTCGCAGTCCGGCGTCAACAAGAGCACCGGCGGCGGCGTGGGCAAGTTCAGCCCCAACGGAACCGCACTCTCGCCGCCGATCACCGGCTTCACCGGCATGGGCATTGACGGCGTCGGCTGGGGCACGGCCGTCACGAAAGACCGCGTCTGGATCTCCAGCTTCAACGGGAAGATCCTCGTGATGGATTTCGACGGCAAGCCCGTCGCCAGCGAAAGCGATTTCCCGTTCAAGGAGAAATTCCTCGGACTGATGGGCATCGGCGTTGCCCCGAACGGCGACGTCTGGATTGCCGATGGCTCGGACAATCAGTTGCTGTACTTCCCCGGCGGACGGATCAAAGACGGCAAGATCGTAAAGCCCGCGGGGCTGAAGTCGCCCTTCGACATCGTCATCGACTCCCAGAATCGCGTCTGGGTCGCCAACTCCTCGTCGGACACGGTCGTCCGGTTCCCCGCGAACGATCCCACCAAGGTGGAAACTTTCCGGGCCGGGCATCGGTGTCCGCGCCCTCGCCCTGGACTCGAAGGAGAATGTCTGGGTGGCGAGCAACATGGATCTGAAAACCCCACAGCCAAAGCTTCCCGAAGGCATCTCCATCATGGAGCAGTTCAAGCTCATTACTGCGGCCATGTTCAAGTACGTCATGGGGCCGCCGCCGCGGCCGACCGGTGCGGTCAATATGATCCGCCCCGATGGCACCCAGCCCGCGCCGATGGGCTTCACCGGCGAGGCGATCAACATCCCGTGGGGCTTGAACATCGACGGCAATGACGATGTCTGGGTCGGCAACATGTGGGGCTCGTTCCGTGACGCTGCTGGCCGGGGACAACACCAAGGGCCATCCCGCCGGCACGAAGGCTGGCGACGTCATCCACATGTTCCAGAGCGGCAGCATCCAGATGATCACCGACGTGTCGATTGACCCGGCCGGCAACGTCTGGGCCGCGAACAACTGGAACAGTCTCGAAGCGGCCGCCAGCCCGGATCCGTCCCGTCCCACCTCGACCTGGGGCGGAGGATCGGGCTTCACCGTGATCTATGGAGTGGCGGCGCCAGTGAAGCCGCCGCGCATCGGCAAAGTGCAGACGTACTAATTGCACCAAACACCCGTGCGGGTTCTGTCCCAAGGGCCCACACTATCTGGCGGCATCGACGGGCAGCCTTACCTTCTCGGGTCTTCAATCAAGCCTCCTCGCGATCCGTTGAAACAGCACTAAAGAAAGGGCTCATGATGAAACCTCTTACGAGTCTCGGCAAGCGTCTCGCCCACACGATCGCGATTGTTCTCGCAATGCTGGTCTTGCCGGTGCTGGTCTGGTCGCAGGATGCACAGCAAAACCTGACGCTCACCGTAGCCGGTCAGGCGATCCAAATTCCGATTCTCCAGATGAACGGCAAATCTTATGTGGACATCGATGCACTGGCACGCCTCACCAACAGTTCTCTCAGTCTCAAGGGGAATCAGATCATTTTGACCCCGCCAGGTTCGGCCCCGAGCCTGCCGCCGACGGCTGCCGAACCTTCAGCCGCTTCCGGTCAGCTAACACTCGTCGCCGCTAAGGGACAGCCATCGGGCCCTGAACCTGCGGATGCTCCCGAACAGGCAAAGCCAGCCGCCAGTGATCAAAAGCCAGCGGCCCCCGAATCTGAGGAGTCCAGGACGGCGGCGTTAGCGAAAGCTGCGCAAAATCCAGTGGCCAACCTGATCAGTTTTCCGCTACAGAACAACACCGCCTTCGGTATAGGACCGTATGAACGGGCCCAAAACGTACTGAATATCCAGCCCGTTATTCCATTTCACATCTCGGAGAACTGGAACCTGATCACCCGCACCATCCTGCCAGTCGTCTGGCAGCCAAATGACCTTCCTACGCAGGGTTGGTTCGGGTTTGGAGATTTGAATCCCAGCTTGTTCCTGTCTCCCGCCAAGCCCGGCAAGTTGATCTGGGGTGTCGGGCCAGCATTCGTTCTTCCGACAGCTACCGCCGCCCAACTGGGTCAGGGGAAATTCAGTTTGGGACCGTCTGTTGTCGCACTAACCACTCCAGGCCACTGGGTCATTGGCGCGCTGGTCAACAATGTCTGGTCGGTTGCTGGGCCGCATGAACGGGCAGTAGTAAACCAGATGCTGCTGCAATACTTCGTGAACTACAACATGAAGAAGGGGTGGTACTTGACCACATCGCCGATCATCACTGCCGATTGGCGTGCCCCGAGCGGCAACCAGGCTGTGGTTCCCTTCGGGGGCGGCGTCGGTAGAATCATGAAACTCGGCTTCCAGCCGGTCAATATCACCGGTCAATTTTATGGGAACGCAGTGCATCCGACGGGTGAATCTCCGTGGGGCATGCGGCTGCAGATTCAATTCCTCTTTCCCCAGTTAAAGCCGGCTGAAGAAAAAATGCTTTTGGAGAAAAAACTGAAACAGCTGGACCAGCAGCAATCGGAGAAGAACTGAATACAGCCTGAGGTAAACAAGACGGGAAGCCGTGATAGCAACGCGCACCCTCGTCAGCGGCAATGAGCAGAGATTCCAGATGCACAGCCCGGTTATCCGCGCGTGCTAACCCGTTTTAGACGATCTTGAATTGCGATGGAGTAGCTTAGTGGACCCAATAGACTTCATCAAGGTACTTTCCGTCACGTTTGTTACGCTGTTCCCGGTGGTCAATCCTATCGGGGATGCGCCGATCTTTCTAAGCTTGACGCGGTGCTACTCGCAAGCCGCCCAAGAAGTACTGGCGCGGAAGATAGCGGCGTATGGATTTACTTTGCTGGCCGTATCGTTTTTGTTTGGCAGTGAAATCCTCTCGTTTTTCGGCATCAGCCTCGCGGTCATCCAGATTACCGGCGGGCTCATCGTAGCATCCACAGGTTGGGGTTTGCTTAATCAGCAGGTCGCTGCGTCTTCAGGGGAACAAGCTTCCGAAACCCTCGAAGACGCACTGCAGCATGCGTTTTATCCTTTGACTCTGCCGATTACGGTGGGCCCCGGCTGCATCTCCATCGCCATCACCCTCGGTGCTCACCTAAGGCACCAGGCAGGTCCGGGCTTTGAACATGGCTATCCGCGCCATTTTTTGGCGGCCCTAGTGGGAATGGCTCTGCTCTGTCTTCTGGTGTGGCTGTGTTACGGAAACGCTAATCGCCTGGTTAAGATTCTTGGCAGCTCAGGCACTAACATCGTAACGCGACTCTCCGCGTTTATTCTGATGGCTATCGGTGTACAGATCATATGGAATGGACTGCGCTCTGGCTTGCCTGTAATGTTCGCACACATCGCCGGAACCTGAGGTGCCGCGACTATAGCCGTGGAAGCTTACCGCGCTGCTACGGCAGCCACCCTGCTAACGGCGGAGTTGTCGTGTCTCCGGTGAGGTCATTCTCAGCGATGAGCGATTGTTCGGGATACCTGCAGGTTACTTAATTCGGACAGCGTGGCTCGACCATTATAGTTAGCAAGAAGCTTTGAGTTTTTTTGCTGCGCCTGCATTGTCTAGGGACGGACTTAATAGTCGACGGCTTTCTCCATCTTAATTGTGTGCGCACAAAATGCAAAATGGGGCGCTACGGCGGAGGAATTCCTTCAGTGAGCAGCCTTCGCGAATTCTTTAGTTGGCGTTATATCCCCTTATCACAAGTGATCGGGGATCGGCGCGGATCGGTTACGATAAGGCCTGTTCGCGCTAGCTATCTACCGGAGGATGCCTCGGTCTGTCTCGCAGGCCGGATAAGGTGGCTCCCAATGAAAGACGCACCCACACTCAGATCGCCAAAATCCCGCCAACCGGTCAACACTGAGCTCCAATCCTTTGAAGCACACCTCTCGCTAGCCGAGCTCAAGGCAATGGGCAAGGCTTTGCGCGACAAGTGCCCGCGTGATTCCCACGCTGAATGGAAGCCGCCGCACAATCGGCCGGACCCGGTGCGCGTGGTGCTGAAGACCGACGAGGGTCGCCTTCCCGATCTCCTTGCCCTTCGCCACGGGCGCATGGCGCTTTCTCCCTTCACGTTCTACCGGGGCTCGGCGTTCGCCATGGCGCAGGATCTGGCAGGCACTCCCTCTACCGGCATCCGGGTGCAATGCGGCGGAGACTCCCATCTGGTCAACTTTCGGGGTCTTGCCAGCGCCGAGAGGCGAGTGATCTTCGCTCTTAACGATCTCGATGAGACCCTCCCGGCGCCTTGGGAGTGGGACCTCAAACGTCTCGCGGCGAGCGTCGTGGTCGCCTGTCGCGACAACGGCCTCAGCGAATCCGTCGCCAAGGATGCGGTCCTCGGCTGCGTCAGGTCCTACCGCGAGCGCATGGCCGAGTTCAGCAAAATGAAAGTCCTGGATCTGTGGTACTTCGCCCTCGAAGCCAACATGATGATCTCGGGTATCAAGGATGCCGATATCCGCCGCGCGCGCCATCAAGAACTTGTCGAAGGCGCGCGAGAGCAGCACCTCCGAAGGCCTCTTCCCGAAGCTCATCGACGATGCGGGCGGGTCGTCGCGCTTCAAAGACCAGCTTCCGGCGATCTTCCACTGGGAAGGTCACACTCCCGGGGAGATCCACTGGGAAGTCAGGCAGGCGTTCGGCCGTTACCGCGAAACCCTGGCGCCTAACTATCGCATGTTGCTCGATCATCACGAGATGATGGACGCCGCGGTCAAAGTCGTAGGCGTCGGGAGCGTCGGCACCGCTTTGCTGGATGGTGCTGCTGATGGCCCGCGGACAGAGATCCCCTCATTCTCCAAGTCAAAGAGGCGCGCGCCTCGGTGCTGGAGGGCTTTGCGGGAAAGAGCGTCTACCCGAACCACGGGCAGCGCGTTGTGAACGGCCTCCGCCTCATGCAGCCGTCCAGCGACATCTTCCTCGGATGGACGGAGGGGAGGAGAGGACGTCACTTCTATGTCCGCCAGCTCCGGGACGTCAAGATCAAGTTTGCCGTCGAGACGTTCGAGGCCGCCAGGATGGCCCTTTTCACCCAATTTTGCGGATACTCGCTGGCGCTCTCCCATGCGCGCTCCGGGGAGCCTGCAGCTGATCAGCGGCTATCTGGGCAAGAGCGACGTGTTCGACAAGGCGGTCGCGGCTTTCTCCTTTGCCTATGCCGACCAGAACGAATCAGACCACGCCGCGCTCAAACGTGCGATCCAGGGATGGAAAGGTAGAGGCGGTCATCGAAGAAGCGAAGTGAGTCGCTCACGCGATATACGAGCGTAACCGAGGACCCATAAACCCTAAGTTCGCAAACTTTAAGAAATTAAATAACGGCGCTGGTGCGCGCGGTGTGGAAGATCACGCCGCAGTGACCTCGCGATAACTAACGCGAAATCGCCTTATCACCACTAATCGCGTTTCGCTGGCCCCTTGCGCGGTCGTACAATATGGGCATGTTCGGCCCGTCCATCGCCATGATGCTTGCCGCCCTGACGAGCCTCATAGGCGTGCCGATCCTGCTCGTGCTTGCTTACAAAGCATGGATGAAGCGGACTCGCGCCAGCCTTCCACAATGGCGCAACAGCCTCGGCCTTACCTCGCTGGTCTTAGTGGCACTCTCATGGGTCTGGTACGCTTTCGGTCTCGCAGAGTCTCGCCTCGCGTTCGGCCCGCGCTTCATGCTCTTGTCGTCTGTCGCGGTGTGCTGCGCATTAGTCTCTGTCCTGCTCGCAAGCGCGTGGCAGGGACGTTCTCGGGTCGGCGCGGTCGCGGCTAGTATATTGATGATCTTCGGGTATCTGTTCTTCGGCAACGTCAGCGTTTACATGAGGTTCCTCTAACTGGCGATAATCCCCATTGCACAAGTTAGGCGCAGCCGCCCAAAAGGTGACATTTTGATGCGCGCCGGGTGACTTACTTTACGGCGCGAAGTAGCCGGAGATGTCGAGGATCAACTGCGTGTAGCCCGAGTTTTGACCGGGATTCCCTTGTCCGGCGAAGGCGTCGGTCGAGCCATCGATGTTGGGCACGATCGCCATGTTCGAGGTGATGAATCCGTCATAGGCGTTCAGCGTCGAAACCACCGGCTGGCACTCGCCGTCCGGCCACAGCGTGAGATATCCCAGCGACGCGCTCGGCACTACCGTCGCGTTGAAGACGTATCCGCCGGCGTTGGCTGGCGGCGCGCACGGGCTGCTCGAGATCGGCACCGTGATCTGTCCGGTGAACGGCTGTCCGCCGTTGGCCCGGCTGTCGAAGGCGCGGCAGGGCGCGACGGCATAGAACGAATAGCCACTCCGACCTGGCGCGGCGAAGTAGCCGTTGATGTCGACGATCAGATCGGTGTCGTTGAAGGCGTAGATGGCGATTGCCGCCGTCGGTGCCCGCCGGCACAATCGCCGCGTTCGCGACCACGGTCGCCGTGGGATTGTTCAGCGTGGAAACCACCGGCTGCGGCTCGCCCTGCGGCCAACGGTCAGATAGCCCAGCGACTGACCGGCCGTGCGGCACCACGGTGAAGTTCATCGAGTAGGCCGCGATGCCAGCGCCGATGGAATGCAGCTGCTCTCGCAGCACCGGGAAGTCGCGCTCGACCTCGGCCTGCAGGTACGGTCCGCCCAATCGCCGGTGGCACCGCGCGTGTCGACCACGCGACATGGCGTCAGCGGATAGAACTGACAGCGTGCCCGACGCCGGCGTCTGGAAGTAGCCGTCGATGTCGAGGATGACGTCAGTGGTGTCGGTGACGTAGACGCTGACCGCGCCGCTGGTTCCCGCCGGAACGATCGCGGCGTTGGCCTTGATGCGTCCGTCGGGCGAGTTCAGGGTGGAGACCACAGGTTGGGCTTCGCCGGTGGGCCAGATGGTCAGATAGCCGAGCTGCCCGTGCGGCACCACCGTGACATTCAGCGAATAGGCCAGCGCCGAGCTGGGAATGTTGCATCCGCCCAGTCCGGGCAAGGTGAAGCTTACCGAGGTGCCGCCCGTGATCGGACTGCCGCTGCGCGTGTCCACCAGACGGCAGGGCGTGACGTTCGTGAACTGAATCCCGTGACCCGGCTCGACGAAGACCGCAGTGACCGCCAGATTCTCGGTCATCGTCAGGGTGCACTGACCAACGCCGCTGCAGGCGCCGGTCCAGCCGCTGAAGGCCCAACCGGAAGAAGCGGCAGCATTCAGTGTGACCTGCGCGCCGGGATCGTAGACATGAGTGCAGGTACCGGGACAGTTGATGAAGGTGTCGATGCTGGTGACGCTGCCGCTGCCGGCGACCGAAACGGTCAACGTGGCCTGAGGCTGAAGCTTGAAGACCGTGCCGGAATTGTTGTTCCCGCCGGCGTTGGTCGTCCCGTAAAAGTTACCGTCGCTGGCTTGGATGACCCCTCCAATGGGATTGGCGCCATCAGCGCAGCGGCCGGATTGAGGAGCAAAAGGTGTATAGCGTGGTCAGCGAGCCGCTGGGCGTCATAGCGAAAACCGTGCCCTGGCCATAGGCCCCGCCTGCGCTGGTGGTCCCGTAAAAACTCCCATCGGTGGCTTGTACCAGCGCTGCTCTTGGGTACGCGCCGTCGGTACAGCTCGTTTGAGAGCAGAAACTGTAAAGCACGGTCAACGTGCCGCTGGG
>CAVVDN010000010.1:0-11913 GCA_963747045.1 uncultured Acidobacteriaceae bacterium
TCTCGGTTGACGTCCCGACCGTCATCGGCGTTTGCACTGTGCCGGCGATAATCGCGTTTGCGAAGGCGAAAACTCGTTCTGTGCTGATTGTCGTCATCTATCTGCTGATTGTTTTCATGGCTCTAATCCTGAGTCCAGCTGGGCAGGTGAGCGCTATCGCACGCCAATTCGTGGGCGGAAACTCAGCTTTCTGGAAGTCCTAGCTTCGCCGGTTCAGAACGCACTCACGCGGTTGCAGCGTGAGGGTCCCGTTTTGGTCCATTTCCTTGTCAGCTAGCGGAACATTCTGTTGACAAAGAACCCAGTTGGGGCTAAATGGTACGTAACCCTACAGACTGACATGTGAACAGGCGTCGAGTCGGGCGGCTCTCCGTGATCCAAGCCTCTTGATGTCCGCGAGACTGAGAGCCGCGGCGAAGTGAGCATCTGGAAATTTGTCTGTCCAAAGACGAGACGAGGGACCGGTTGTAACGAGCAGGATGCTGTGGCGGGGCGATTTTGTTGGCGAGCGGTGAACATCGCCAGACGTCGCGAGCACTGCGATGAAGAAAGGTTTCCGAATGGCAGCAGCCAGAGAAAGACGCACACAGTGCGCCGGCTGGTCGGAGTTCACCAAGGACATCCCGGTTTATCTGCATTGTCTTCGTCTTCTGGGTTGTCGCAGTTATCGCCTCCCCGGCACAGACCTTTACCTTGAACGGGCAGTACGCCTTCTCGTTTTTCGGCTACAGCGCCAATAACCAGACCCCGAACGTAGTGGCTGGTAGCCTAACCATGAATAGCAATGGCAACGTAACCGGCGGGGAGTTTGACAGCCTCAACCCCACCAATAATGGCGGCTATCAGTTCGGCACAGTTACGGGGGGAACTTATTCCGTGGGTTCAGACGGACTGGGGCAGATCATGTTCACCGACAACCTCGGCGATGACGTTCAGTTGTTGATCGCCCTCGGCAGTGGGGAGAACATACGCATCATCTCCATGAATACCAGCGGTAATAGCGGCTTCTGGGGTGCGGGCGTTTCCGGCAGCAGAATCCGACTGCCTTTAGCGCTCCGGCGCTTGCGGGCAGCTGGGCCTTTGGGTTGCAGGGCTTCGATTCCGTAGAGCGAGCCTACATCCGCCAACGGCACCTATCAGGAGGATTCCAGCGGTCAACATCACTAACGGCGCCGAGGACCTCAACGACTTCGGCACCTATACGCAACCCACTTTTAGCGGAAGCCTGACCAGCAATCCTCCCGTCGACGGCAATGGCCGGTTTACCGAGCAATATCAGGTCGCCGGCGTGGGGACGGTCAATCTGGCCGAGTATGTCGTTTCCGCGGGCGAGGTAGTCGGGATCGAGATCGACAGCGGAGGCCCTCTTTATGTGCTGGACGGCCTTAAACAAAGCGGAGGGCCATTCAACAACGGCAGCCTGCAGGGAAATGTAGTCGGCGGGGAAAGCAAGCAAGCGAATCCCAGCGGAACCGTCGTTAGCGAGGCGGATGTGTATCTGGTCTCGACGGACGGCAATGGGAATTACAGTGTGAGCGGAGACAGAAACCGAGGCGGCACAGTCTCCATGGAACCGAGTTCGGGAACTTACTCCGTTGCTTCCAACGGGCGAGCGGCCTTCACCGACGGCAGCGGGGGCGGTGGTGGTGAGGTCTGCTACCTCGTGCAGCAGAATGAGGCGTTCTGTATCGAGGCCAGTTCGGAGTACCCTGGGCTGTTGTTCGTCCAGCCCCAGGCTCCGGGGCAGCAATTCGGCACGGGATATCTGAACGGCGAGTACTTGGGCGGCTCGCTGCCGCAGTACGTCTCCACAACCGACAGCACCATTGATAACATCTTGCTCGACGGGGCGGGAAACATAAGCCTTACATATGACCAGAGCGGGCCGGATGGCGTGTTCCTGAACCAGACGGCAGTTGGACCTACACTGTCGACAGCACCGGAGCAATCACCATCTCGTGGAGCGGTGTTCGCGCCAAAGCTTATGGATACATTGTTGGACCCGGGGAATTCGAGTTCATTTCAACCGGGAGCACCCATCAAGTTTTTATCCAGACGTCCTATTACACCTTAACCGTATCCACCTCGGGCAACGGATCGGTCACCAGCACCGATGGTTTCATCAACTGCCCCGGCATGTGTACGCACTCCTATCCGCCAGGCGTACCCGTGACGCTGAATGCCTCGCCGGCATCGGGTTGGACGTTTTCGGGTTGGAGTGGGGCTTGCACGGGGACAGGATCATGCAACGTGATCATGTCCCAGAACCTGCTGGTCACCGCCACGTTTACACAAGTGAGCTACCTGTTAACGGTATCGACCTCCGGTAGTGGAACCGTGACCAGCACGGACGGCAATATCAATTGTCCCGGCGTTTGTGGTTACAACTATCCCGCCAATGCCCCCGTCACTCTTAATGCCACGCCAGCACAAGGCTGGAGCTTTGCCGGATGGGGCGGGGCGTGCAGCGGCAACGGTCCCTGCAATCTCACGATGACCCAGGACCTGTCGGTGACCGCGGCGTTCACCCAGAACGCCAACAACTTCACCCTGACGGTAGCCATCAGTGGCGCCGGCACCGTCGTGAGCACCGACGAGAATATCAACTGTCCCGGCACATGCAGCTTCACCTATCCCAACAATACGCAGGTGACACTGAACGCCACTGCCACTCAGGGAGGAACGTTCACCGGCTGGAGCTCGCCTTGCAGCGGCACTGGTTCCTGCATGGTGACGGTGACCCAGAACAGCTCCGTGACCGCGACCTTCAGCCTGCCGCAGCAGGAGATGGTGATGCACAGCTTCGGCGGCAACGGCGGACAAAACCCGCTCGGCAGCCTGATCTCGGATTCGGCCGGCAATTTCTATGGCACGACCGCGATGGCCGGGACGTACGGCCAAGGGACAGTCTTTCAGGTTTCGGCCACGGGCACGGAAACGGTGTTGCACAGCTTCGGCAATGGCAACGACGGACAAAACCCGCAAGGCAGCCTGGTCTTCGATTCGGCCGGCAATCTGTACGGCACAACGTCGGCGGGCGGGATCTCGGGCAACGGAACGGTGTTCCAGCTGTCGCCCAACGGCACGGAGACGGTGTTGTACAACTTCGGGAGCGGCGCGGACGGGCAGAATCCTTCGAGCGGGTTGATCTTCGATAGTTCCGGCAATCTCTACGGTACGACCGTTAATGGCGGAACGTTCGGCGGCGGGACCGCGTTTGAGCTGTCGCCCAACGGCAGCGGAGGTTGGACGGAGACCGTTGTCTACAGCTTCGGCAATGGCTCTACGGATGGGAAGAATCCCTACTCAGCGCTGGTGTTCGACAGCTCCGGCAACCTCTATGGCACGACCAGCAACGGCGGCGCCAGCGGCTTTGGAACGGTGTTTGAACTGTCGCCGAGCGCCTCCCCAAGTCGTTGCTGCCGGGAGATGCCGATCTACAGCTTCGGCAATGGCGCCGACGGAGCCAATCCCTTCTCCGGGGTGATCTTGGATACCTCGGGCAATCTCTACGGCACTACCAACGGCGGCGGTACGAACAGCATGGGCACCGCGTATGAACTGTCGCCCAACGGCTCAGGGGACTACACCGAAACTGTGCTATACACCTTCGGCAACGGCCCTTCGGATGGGCAGAGTCCCTACGCTGGGCTGGTTCTGGACAACTCTGGCAACCTCTATGGCACGACCCAGAATGGCGGACTTTACAGTGGAGGCACGGTCTTCGAGTTGGTGCCGAATGCTCTGAGCAATCGGTGCTGCCGGGAGATCCAGGTGTATAGCTTTGGCAACGGCAATGACGGAAAGAATCCCCACGGCGGACTGATCTTCACTCCTTCCGGCAACCTGTATGGAACGACGGCCAATGGCGGCAGTCAGAACGCCGGGACGACGTTTGCCATTATGCCGGGCCTATCGCCGGTGCAGTTCGTTACCACCACGCCATGCCGGGTGGTGGACACGCGCGGCCCCACCGGAACCTTTGGCGGACCGGCGATCAGCGGAAATACGACGCGCTCGTTCCCGCTGGCGCAGAGCGGCAATCCGTGCAACATCCCTTCCAACGTCATCGCCTATTCGCTCAACGTGACGGTAGTGCCCGAACACACACTCGGGTATCTGACGATCTGGCCAACCAGCCAGGCGCAGCCGGTGGTTTCCACCTTGAATTCGCCGGATGGGAGAGTGAAGGCGAACGCGGCGATTGTTCCTGCGGGAACCCCGGCGGGCTCGGTCAGCGTCTACGTGACCGATGCGACGAACCTCATCCTGGACATCGATGGCTACTTCACCGCTCCTGGCTCTGGAACCCTGCAGTTCTATCCGCTGACGCCGTGCCGTGTGATCGATACTCGTGGCGCCAACGGCGATCTTGGCGGACCGTACCTGGTGGCGCAAGCCCCACGCAACTTCCCGGTGCTGGAGAGCAGCTGCATTCCGTCCAGTGTGAACATTGCGGCCTATTCCATGAATTTCACCGTGGTTCCCCACCAACCGGGTCAGCAGCTGGGCTATCTCACGGTGTGGCCGCAAGGCCAGATGCAGCCGACCGTGTCGACGCTGAACAATCCGAAGGCAACCGTCGTCGCCAATGCCGCTATTGTTCCGGCCGGAACCAACGGTGCGATTTCGACCTACGCCTTCAACGACACGGATCTGATCGTGGACATCAACGGATATTTTGCCGCGCCGGGACAGGGCGGTTATTCCTTCTACACCGTGACTCCGTGCCGTGCCTTCGACAGCCGCGCCAACGGCGGTCAACCGTTCACCGGGCAAATAACCGTGAACGTTGCGGCCAGTCAGTGCGCGCCTCCGATTAACGCCGGCGGGTATGTGTTTAACGCGACGGTAGTGCCAAGGGCTTCCCTGGGATATCTGACGCTCTGGCCTGACGGTGAAACGCAGCCCGTGGTCTCGACGCTGAATGCCTATGACGGGTTCATCACCTCAAACCTGGCGATCGTGCCCAACCTGGACGGCTCGGCCGATGCCTTCGCCGGACAAGGTAGTCCCGGACAAGGCTCGGGCTACACGCAGTTGATCCTGGACATCTCTGGCTACTTCGCGCCGTAGCGGACATTTTCGCCAGGAACGAGTAACCGTTGTTATAGCCATCGCACAAGTAATCCGGGTCGTCCTCGGTACGGGATGACGGCAAAATTGGTCTTACACTGTCCTCATGAACGATAAAGCACAGGATGTTCGATGCCCGACCTGTAGCGCTCCGCCAGGAAAGCCGTGTTGCAGGGAAAACGGAGCTTTGTTATCAGAGTCGCATATGGCACGAAAGGCTCTCGCCAGCGTAGAGATAGCCAAAACAAAAAGGAAAGCGCCCAGATCCTAACTGTCCGATGAAAGCCGACAGAAATTTCTCAAGCGACGCACACTTCGCTTTTGGGAGATTCCCCACTGCACAAGTTACTCCGCCGAACTGACCCGGCATGATGAGGCGATCCTACGCCAATTGACGCAGCGGCCTAGCTTCGGGGAGAGCCAGTCGTTCTAGGCGGGCAGCCCCTGGAACTCGGACGCAGAAGTCGGTGTCTAACCTGGCATGCTTGAGGTGAGGAGGCTAACGAAGCACTACAATAGCTTGCCTGCCGTGCAGGATGTCTCCTTCACCATCGCACCCGGCCAGGTCCTGGGATGCCTCGGTCCGAACGGCGCCGGCAAGAGCACCACCGTGAAGATGCTGATCGGGTTGCTGCAACCGAGCAGCGGACAGGTGTTGTTCAACGGGACCGAAATCCATTCCGACTTGGTCGCCTATCGCCGGCAGCTCGGCTACGTTCCGGAGGAGCCGAATCTCTATCCTTATCTTTCGGGACGCGAATATCTGGAGATGGTGGCGACGCTTCGGGGCATGGAGCGCAGCAATCGAGACCACAAGATCGCCGATCTGCTCCAGTTATTTGCCATGCACTCCCATCGTGATGCCTCGATCGCTTCGTACTCGAAAGGTATGCGCCAGCGGATCTTTCTCATTGCCGCGTTGCTCGACAATCCCGGCCTCTTGGTCTTTGACGAACCGCTCTCGGGGCTCGATGTCGTCTCCGCTCTGATCTTCAAGGACCTGATTCGCCGGCTGGGCGAGTGCGGCAAGGCGGTGTTCTATTGCTCGCATGTCCTGGAAGTGGTGGAGAAGGTTTGCTCTCACCTTCTGATTCTTCGCGGCGGCCAGGTTGTGGCATACGGTGCGGCTGCCGATCTGCCCAAGGCGCGCCAGGAGGCCTCGCTGGAGGAAACTTTCGCCCACCTGGTCAGCGAGGTGGACGCGGAAAAGGTCTCGGGCGAGATCATGCAGGTGGTGGCGGCGTGATCCGCGAGGCACGAGATGCCGCGGCGCTTGAGGACCACGCGATCTACCAATTGGTCAAGCTGAAGCTCGGTCGCATGCTTTACGGCTCAACATGCCGACAGCGAGGACATGGACGCCGAGGTAGGCGTTGCTTTGGTCGTACTGACATTGCCCGGCGTTTTCCTTTCTCTGCTGCTGTTCAACAAATACGGAAGTCTGCTGCGGTTCCTTCGTGGCCAGGTCAAGTTCGATCCTTACCTCGCTTCCTTGCCCGACGAATATCTTTTTATCGTTCTCGCCATGCTGGTCAGCGGCGGCGTTGCACTCTGGAAATGGGACACGTTTGTTTCTCGATCGCCGCGACACCGTCAACATCGTTCCGCTGCCGATCCATACGCGCCAGATTTTTCCGCGAATTTGCTGGCCATGCTGCTCTTCGCAATCATCTTTTGCCCGACGTGAATGCTCGCTTCCGCGGCGCTGTTCCCGCTGGTGGTCAGCGCATCGCAGGAGTCGTTTCTCTTCTTCGGCCAAGATTGCCGTTGGGCATGCCTAGCGATTCTTGCCGCTAGCATGTTCAGCTTCATAACGTGTTCGCGATAGCCGGACTGTCTCCTGGCGATTCTCCGAGCGCGAGCTTTTCAGGCCATCTCGCTTTATCTGCGGGCGCATGGTCGCGGTCGTGCTGCTTGACTGTCGTTTCCAGCGGCTTCACCGTTTCGGCCTGCATCGACGCGGCCCCAGCAAGCTCGATTCGCCCGGATCCACTATTTGCCTTCCATATGGTTCCTCGGGCATGTGCCAATGGTCTCGCGGCGTAGCATGCCAGTTCGACCCTGCGTCACTTGGCTTTGATCGGGCTGCTGCGACTGCGGCTGCGGTCATCGGTCGGCGCAGCGGCGTATTGATTGCTTACCACGCCATTTTTCCCGCATGGCGGAGATTCGTGCATGCCGAGCCGAACGCCGCGGCCTGGCGCAGCTCTGGTCAGCCGTTGGCCAAGTTCTGGATCACCGTTTATCGGAAGTCCTGCTTTGAACAGGCAGGGCTTCGCTTCATGGTAGAACGCTTCGCGGCAGCGACCGTCATCGCGCAACCATCGCAGCGTTTTCGCGCCGTTGGGTTAGTTGCTGCCGCAATCATTGATGTGATCTGGCAAGGCGCCGGTTGCGGGCCCAAGCACCGGCGGAATTCGCTGCGGCGCTGATTATTCTGTATAGTTGCATTCTCGGCCTGCGGTACGACGTTCGATATGCCGGTCGAGCTGAATGCAAATTGGATATTTCGCTTCCTGATCGCGCCCACCCTGGACAAGTGCGCCATGTTGGCCGGTAAGGCTATGTTTCTCCTCCTGCTGCCTGTGATCGGCGTCGACTCCATGATCTTCGCGCTGCGCTGGGGCCCGGTTGGCGGGTTTTGGAAAGCGTGATTCTTCTGCTGCTCTCGGTCAGCCTCATCGCCGGGCTGGTGACTCGACTTTCGCAAGCTTCCGTTTACCTGCGCGAAAGGCCGGGTTTCAACAGAATGCGCTGCTCAAGGTGCTGATCGCAGTTCTCGGAGCTATTTGTGTTCGCGATATTTCCGGCGAACATTCAGCACTGGGCGTACACGACTCCCATCCGGCTGTTGGTTCTGGCGCCGCTGCTGGCGCTGGTGTGGTGGGGACTCTACGAGAAACGAGCGGGACAATTGGAAATTGAGCGACAAATCGTCTTCGATGATGCGGTACAGCATGAGATCGAGCTTCTGAATCTGACCGGCTGAGTCCTGCCTCGCCGTCTCCTGATGCCGTCCCAAACACGTCAGGCTCAGTAACGGCCGGCCTTTGCTTGGCCTCAAGGGCATCCTGAATGAGTACGAGTTGGACCTGCTGCGGCAGCGTTCGGTGGAAGCGCGGTTGGAGAAGGCGCATTTGCGAACTGCTTCAGGCAGCACCGGTGGGTTACCTCAAGACAGAGGGGCAGCGTCTGGAAAAAGACCCGGAGCTGCGGGTACAACAGGCCATTCTTCCGCATTTTCAATAAGTTCAGTGGTCCGACGGAATATTTGCGCATTACAAGCGTTGGCTCGGTGCTGAGAAAAACGTGACGGACCAAATCCAGAAGCTGTGGGACGCCTACCGCGGCTACAACCTACATTTTCAATCCCCGCATAGCGAGCCCGACTGTGGTGCTTGAGGCGGATGTCAATCTCTAAATGCGAGTGCGCGGCGCAGTTACTGCCCTAGTTGTGCCAAAGCCGAACGCAAGGGAGTACTGGAGACCTGAATCAGTCCGGAGTAAGGCTGGAACATTTCGAGGATCAGGAAGATCGCAGCGCAAACCGCCAGCGCAGAGGCGAACAGGCTAACCACCACCACCACATTGGGACGAACGAATAGCCCAAAGCTCATGAAAAGCAAGACGAGCCAGAAGACCAGAATTGCCAGCAGCGGCATCGGAACCGATGAACTCTTCTGTGCGATCATCAGCGATCGGGTCTCGCCTAGTTTAAACGCGATGCTTAACGCCTGCGCCTGCAGGAATCGTTGACTGTCGTTGTGGGGAGAGAGCCCCTGAATGTTGTCAAAAAGCGCTTCACTGGCCGCGGAGGGTGTGAAATGGCTCTTGTCGGAACCGTCCCCCGCCCAGGTGACATCCACCATGCGGGCCACGGAGTTGCGCAGGACGTCGCGTAGTTCTTTGGTTTCCGGTCCGTAATGGATCAGGATCTTATCCAGCAACACGACATCAGCGGCGAGCTGCGTCACTTCGGAGCTCTGGGTATCGTAGAAGCCCTTGCCCGAAGCGATTAGCAGTCCCAGCACCAGCGCTACGGTGGTCCCAACCAATGCCATCCCAAGCCGGACAGCTTCCTTGGAATCGGAATCGAGGTGCTCGTTCGGTAGAAGGGAATGGAGGAAGATGCCGAGCAGCCCTCCGCCAAACACGCACGCGAACACGACCACACTGATGGTGACAGGACTCATGATAGTTGTTGTGCAGCCTCGCCAAGCTTCGGAATACTGTGCGCACCGGCAGTATCGATGCCGAGGCAATTAAAATGTATTGAAGTCAGCACGACTCTGATGACTACAGAGCGGGCATTCCCGTATAGTGCACGCCATTCGCGCCACCGGCCGGACTGAATCAAGTATCGCCGCACAGATAGTAAGTCCCTCCAGCAAAGCTGCTGTCGAAAGCAGAGGCCCTTTGCATCGAAAACTGGCAGGCGCTAACTTCTGATGAAACCTCGATCTGCTGGTCGTAACGATTCTTGTAGGCGTGTCGAATGATGTTAGCCAGTGCCTCGTCGACGGCCAAAGTGACTCCTTGAGACGATTCCTCCGACAGCCCATAAACCAAACCTAGCTCGCCCACCGCAGCGCAGACAACGGACAGGAAGCGCGGATGGCTTCGCATAATAAGTCTCAAGTGAAAGCTCATTTGGCTCCGCTAAGACTGTTCCCATTGTGTGAACACCAGGTACCACTCCTTCACATACGGTGAGCGGGCATGGCTAAGCCACGCCTTAGTAAATACAATCTTGGCCGGCCTGTAATTAGAAACTATATGGCGGGGCGCGGCTGGAATGCTGACGGATATCACTATGGCAGTGCAACTTACGTGGTATACAGCTGGCGAGGCCCTGTCGCAAGTGACGTACGGAGTACCAGCTCGACCGATCTCCCAGATCCAAACCGATGGTTACCTTCTGCTCGAAATTCCGCTTGCCTGCCGCCCCCTCAGTGCTAATCTTCTTCATTGCCGGTCTCCTTTATCTGTTTGCGCTTCGAGCGCGTCGATAACTTGGGAGCGTACAGCATCCCGTTCGGAGACCGGCCTTCTCATCCCATCTGGTTTCGCCAGCTACGGATTTCTCTCTCGCGTTGCCCCGGTTCATCACTCGCTTGTGCGGCGCTGGTCACTGACAGGAGGCCCGCGGCGACATTGAAATTAGGGTGGTCTCAAAACGAGTGTCTCCAGGTTTTTTCTAGCAGTCTCAGGAAGAAGCCCGGCAAGCTGCCCTTCTCACTTCCCGGTGTTCTCTGTGACAAACTTAGCTACGGCCGAGCATCGCCAATCTCGCGCACGAAGGTTCCAATGACGAAACTAAGGATTCATCGACTGTTTGTCATCCTGTTCCTGTTCTCTGCCGCGGCAGTGACCCCCGCGCCTGCACAAAGCCCCACCTTCTTCACGACTCTGGCGGCATTCGACCTCGACAATGGTTCGGAACCGTACTATATGTCTCTCGTTCAGGGTAACGACGGGAGCTTCTACGGGACCACCGTGGAGGGCGGAGTCAATAACGGTAACGACGGCACGGTCTTCCAAATCACCCCTGCGGGCACGCTGACCACGCTCTACAGTTTTTGCCAGCAGGGAGGTAATTGCGCGGACGGCAGGGCTCCTTACGTCGGGCTCGTACAAGCCAGCGACGGGAACTTCTACGGGACAACCGTGGCGGGCGGAACCAGTGACTGGGGCACAGTATTCAAAATCACTCCCAGCGGCACGCTGACCACGCTGCACAGCTTCGACGGCGCGGATGGCGGCAGCCCGTGGGCTGCGCTCGTGCAAGCGAGCGACGGGAACTTCTACGGAACCACCGCGTTAGGCGGCGTTGGCTATGGCACGGTGTTCAAAATCACGCCTGCGGGCTCACCGACTACGCTCTACAGCTTTTGCCAGCAGGGTGGTGGTTGCGCGGACGGCACCAGCCCTCACGGCGCGCTCGTGCAAGGGAGCGATAGAAATCTGTACGGGACAACCACCGGTGGCGGGGCCGGCGGGCATGGCACCGTCTTCCGCATCACGACCGACGGCACGCTGACCACGCTGCACAGCTTCAACGGTTTGGACGGCGGCGAGCCGGTCGCCGCATTGCTGCAAGCCAGCGACGGAAACTTCTACGGCACAACGTTACTTGGGGGGCCTAGCAGGAACTGTGGCGGCGGCTGTGGCGCGATTTTCAAAATTACTTCAACCGGCACTTTTACCCCACTCTACATCTTCTGCTCGCAACCCAACTGCGCCGACGGCGCTAATCCATCTAGCAGCCTGGTGCAAGGTGCCGACGGGAACTTCTACGGGACGACTTGGTATGGCGGGGACAATACCAATTGTGGTGGTGGCTGCGGCACCGTCTTTGATATCACCCCTGGTGGCACGCTCACCACGCTTTATCGGTTTTGTCTTCAATCTGGCTGCAGGGACGGATACTGGCCTCTCGGGGGACTGCTGCAAGCCACGAACGGAGCTTTCTATGGGACGACATTCGCCGGCGGGCAGGACGTTTGGGGCACGGTCTTCCGCATTGGCTTGGTTCGCAACTGCGCGGGCTGCCGGCCCTGAGTCGAGGGAAGAACTTCGCAATGTCCGCGTAGTCGGGAAAGTAGCTTTTGCTAAATCGCCACGTCACTCATTGGCCCGTAAAACGGCGAACAGACGGCGCAAGGTTGCGATAACGCCGGTTGCAACAGGGTGGGCGTGCCGCATGGCAGCAAGGCGTCGATCCACCTGCCGGATGTGAGCTCGAAGCAGGTGCTGGATTGGGCTTCGCGGCTATACCTGACGCGCCGGCGGTTGGCCTTTCTGGTTCATGGCGTGACTCGATCAGCCGAGGGGCTA
>CAVVDN010000011.1:0-229270 GCA_963747045.1 uncultured Acidobacteriaceae bacterium
CAGCTTCCGGTGAAGTGGACTGAGCCGCCGCCCACCTGGCGTCCATACTCAACTGCCTTGCGAAGTACAGCCGACTCTTGCTCGGACTTGCGGTAAGTGATCGGTTGCAACTTCGGATCGTTCGTCAGACCCGACTGCATCGTGTACTTCAGCTCGTCATGAGAAAAGCTGGACTCGTCGAGATATGGCCCCTGCTCGAGAACGACCACGCGGAATCCCGCCGTGGCCAGTTCTTTCGCCATGACTCCGCCCGAAGCGCCGGCGCCGATGATAAGAAAATCAACTTCATCGGACGGATGGAAGCGAGCTTTGTTCACTTCGAATCTCCGTTCGGGTGTGCGTCATAGTAGCCGAAAGGCGGTTCAAACGACATCTGATCTTCGAACTCGATGTAGGTCCAACCGACCTTGCCGCGATTTCCTTCGTACTGCGGGTCAGCCAGAAAACCCAGAACCACATGGGTGCGCAGTACCTCGAAGAACTTTCCGGTTTCTATGCCACGAATGATCTCCCGACGTTGCTCACGAGTTAGATCTCCGACGGTGGCCGATGCCGGAAAACGTTTCGAGCGCAGAGTCTCGACCTCACTCAAGCCCTCCTTGTACGTTTCGCGCTTGTCTGCGTCGAAGGTCGCCAGCGCGTGATCGATGAAGTACACGGCGCCTGCCTCCGTCGCCCCGGGGCCGTCATCGGAGGGGATAATTTCCGCCGCCAGCACCGAGAGCACTTGGGCGGCATTGGCGTCCAGATACTCGAAGGTTGCGGGGTGTCCCTGCGCGATGGCCTGCACAACTTTCATTGCGTGTTGCTGTGCCCGCAGCACGCTCGGAGCGACCACTGCACCTAAAGAGCCCAAAAGCCATTGGCGACGAGTCAGCAACGCAGCTCCCTCTCTCAAAAAACGCTTTTCACTGAGTCCGTTTAGATGCCCCGCGCCACTGCGAAGTTCGAGACGCGGCTTTCTACCCAAAACCCCCGGGCCGCCCAACCACGCAGCGGGGTCATTGAGCAGACTGACTTTTACAGTGAATGCCTGATCATAGGGGGCATACCATCAGCAGTCAATGCATGCTCGGGGCTTTCCGGTCGACGATTTTTGGTTGGCATCCTGTCGTCAGGAGCAAAAAGTTCGCAGATAGATTTTCGGTCGCGCTTCCGATAACCTACCCCCGTAGGGTACGAAACGACTACGCTGACGGTGGCGGAGGATTATGGTCGAGAAGATTCCCGAAAACTCGCGTCAGAAGCAGAAGCTTCTCTATCGCATCAAGCGCCTGCGTGGGCAGTTTGCCGCGGTGGAGCGTTCGCTCACCTCCGGCGACGATTGCGCCGACCTCCTGATGCTGCTGGCGGCCATTCGCGGCGGCGTGAACAGCCTGATGGCCGAAATATTGGAAGATCACATACGCCTGCACATGATGAATCCCGACCACAAAATGGAATTACCCGAAGAATTAGGGGAAGACTTGATTGGACTTGTGCGCGCCTACCTTAAATGATCGCCGACACCAGATTGTCCGGAGTGTTGGGCCGCTGCTTGGCGATCGTGGTCTGTCGCGGCCAGCGCTTCAATGCCGGTGACCACGCGCCAAATCACTCCCAGGCGTGCGGACAATCACCCGCAACGTCACTTCCTGCCGTCGACAAGCTATTCTAAGCCGCTGAATTAAAAAGATATTGGCTCATTCCTGCAGGTTGGCAATGCAGGTGCAGTCATGAGTGTCTGGTTCCCTGCGCGAGCGTTCCGGGACCTCAGGAGTTGGAAGACATGAGCGAAGGTACTGAAGTTCCCAAGGGCCCCACCTGGAAGCCGGCACAAACGTACACGCTGGCGGTGATCTGCCTCGTCATTGGCCTGGCCATCGGCTACTTCCTCCGCGGCTCCGCGGCTCCCACCGAAACCGCGGCTGCGACGACCGCGCCTGACGCCGCAAGCGCCGCGCAGACCACACAGGATCCGCATGCCGGCATGCCTCCGCAACAAATGCCGTCGCTCGGCGACATGAAGCGAATGGCCGACAAGCAAGCCGCTCCTCTGCTGGCCAAGTTGAAAGCCGATCCCAATAATGCCGACCTGTTAAACCAAATCGGCGTCATGTACCGCGCGACTCATCAGTTCAAGACGGCGATCGACTACTACCAGAAATCGCTGGCGATTAATCCCAAGAACATCGGAGCGCGCACCGACATGGCTTCCTGCATGTACTATCTCGGCGACGTTGATGGCGCGCTGGAACAACTCAACAAGTCGCTGACCTATGACCCGAAGCACATGGGAACGCTGATCAACATCGGCATCATTCGGTGGAAGGGCAAGGATGACGTCGACGGGGCAATCGCTGCCTGGCAGAAGGCGCTGCAGCTCAATCCTGCTCCCAAGGACAAACAAGTGATCGAGCACATGATCAGCGCGGCCAAGCAGCAGCAGCAAACCAAGCCGCCGAACATGGCTGGAGTCAAAGGCTGAAGGGTCGACGGAAACGCGTAGGGTAGAGCAGCGCTTCAGCGCTGCGCCAAGCCGAACTTCCCCCGGAAAAGGCCCGCTTTAGCAGGCGACACTCCGTCGCCGGCTAAAGCCGACTCGACGGTGACTAGCGACCGTAACGGGGGCGTGAAATCCCGCTCTATCTGTAGCGAAAAGCCCGGATTCCGGTCCGGGCTATATTTGGTCCAACGCGGCTCGGGCTCGTCTAGCTGGCGTGATGCGCGTGGTGGTGATGCGAATGATGGTGACCGTGATGGTGGTGATGGCTCGCAAATGCAGGCCCCGACATCACAACCATCATGAGGAGAAGCAGCGGCAACAGCTTTTTCATGGGCGGGATTATAGCGAAGCCAAGGCCGCACTCAATTGCGGGTAAGGTAAAACGAACCACGCAAAGCAACAACTCTCATCGGGCGCTCTTGCTGCCGCGCAACCAGTCGAGCGAAATCGGTCCGGCGCCAAAGAAGATCAGGGCGAACGCGATCGCGGCGCAGGCCATGGGGAATTCAAAACCTCCCTGGCCGGTCAAGCCATTCTTAAGATGAACTTTCAGGATGGCGACCATCATGTCGATGAAAATTGCGGCCGCGGCAAAACGGGTCAGAAAGCCGACGACGACGAGGATGCCGCCACCGAACTCGGCCGCTACCACCAGGTAACCCATCCATGCGGGAATACCCAAATGGGGCAGCATTCCCATGATGCCGTGCATGTGACCGGCAATCTTCTGCCAGCCATGCGCGATCATGATTGCGCCCAGAGCCAACCGTAAGATAAGCAAACCCAGCGGCTGCAGCCGATCCAAAAAGCTCAATCGTCATCTCCTGACCGTGCGACGGTGAGTACTAATCGACAGAATAAACCCGCCAGTGCCCTCGACCAAGTATGCGGTGTTGATCAGGCGCATCCGCCATGGCTGCGGCGGTTGTCGCTATAATTTGCAGAATGTGGTTCCGTGGTTTCCTTCTGGGTTCGCTCTTATTTGTAGCCGCCGTCGCTCTCGCCGCACAGCAAATTCCACACGGGGCGCCGCTCTATGGGAGGGGGCCGACCTCCTCGGCTGAGGACATCTCCGTCAAGAACGACGTCCCGTATGGCACTGCCGGCGGTCAGAAGCTGCTTCTCGACCTGTACCAGCCCGCGGTAGAGACCCTGAAGCCGCGTGCTGCGGTCGTCCTGATTCACGGCGGCGGCTGGACCAGCTTCGACAAAAGCACGATGCAGGGCATGGGAATTTTTCTGGCGCGCCAGGGGTTCGTTGCCGTCTCCGTCGACTATCGCCTTCTGCACGACAGCCAGAACCGTTGGCCGGCGCAACTCGATGATGTGCAGATGGCGGTCCGCTGGTTGCGGGCGCATGCCGGCAAGTACAACATCGATCCCGACCATATTGGCGCCTTCGGTCACTCCGCGGGGGCGCAGCTCGCGGCCTTGCTGGGCATGGAGGACACGCGCGACAACTCGGACCCGGCCCTGGCCAAGTACTCCAGCCGCGTGCAGGCAGTGGTGGATGTAAGCGGTCCCACCGATTTCACTCGCGATCATGATCCGGAGGGCGATGCACAGCTGGCGAGCTTCTTCGGGGGGGACTACAACAAGGCCGGAGATGTGTGGCGCGATGCGTCGCCTGTGGATCATGTGGCAAAGTCGGACGCGCCGTTTCTCATCATCCACGGCACGCGCGACGAATTCGTGCCCATTGCCCAGGCGCAGGAGCTGAACGACAAGCTCCAGCAAGCGCATGTGCCTGTCACCTTCGTAAAGGTGAACGATGGGCATACCTTCACCACGCCGGAAGCGCGGCGGCAGCTGGCGCTGGAAACGCTAACCTTCTTCAGCCGCTACCTCGTGGTAAGTCCCTGAGGAGACGGGTCCCGGCAGCAGGCGCTGCAATGCGCCTCGTATAATCGAGAGATACCTACCCGCTGAAATTGCCTTCTGTGAGGGTCATGGAATTTCGTCTCGTCAGTTCGTATAAGCCGCAGGGCGACCAGGGCAGCGCGATCCAATCGCTCACTCGAGGTGTCTTCGACGGCGACAAGCATCAGGTCCTGCTCGGCGTCACCGGCTCGGGAAAAACTTTTTCCATGGCCAAAGTCATTGAGCAGGTCAACCGCCCGGCCCTCATCATGGCGCACAATAAAACCCTCGCGGCGCAGCTCTATCACGAGTTCAAGCAGTTCTTCCCGCACAACGCGGTCGAGTACTTCGTTTCTTATTACGACTATTACCAGCCGGAAGCCTACATTCCCGCCGGCGACGTTTACATCGAGAAGGAAGCCACGATCAACGACGAGCTCGATAAGCTGCGGCTCTCCGCCACCAAGTCGCTGTTCGAGCGCCGCGATTGCATCATCGTCGCTTCGGTGAGCTGCATCTACGGCCTCGGCTCACCGGAAGCCTATTACGGCATGCTTCTATTCCTGGAGAAGGGCCAGAAAATCAAGCGCGATGAGATCACGCACAAGCTGGTCGAGATTTTGTACGAACGCACGGACGGCGACTTTCGCCGCGGCACGTTTCGAGTTCGCGGCGACATCATCGAAGTGTTTCCCACCTACGATGACTCCGCCTACCGCATTGAGCTCTGGGGCGATGAAGTCGAGTCACTGGCGCAAATCGATCCCCTGTTTGGCACGGTCAAACAGAAGCTCATGCGCCTTCCGATCTATCCCAAGACTCACTATGTGATGAAGCCGGAGCGCAAGAACGCCGCGATCACTTCAATTCTGGAAGAGCTGGCGTGGTGGGAAGCGGAGTTGGAAAAGCAGGGCCGCATCGTGGAGGCCCAGCGCGTTCACCAGCGCACCCGCTTCGACCTGGAAATGATCAAGGAGATGGGCTACTGCCATGGTATTGAGAACTATTCGCGCCACTTCACTGGCCGCTTACCGGGCGAGCCGCCGCCGACGCTGCTGGATTACGTGCCCCGCGAATATCTGCTGTTCATCGACGAGTCCCACCAGACGGTCCCGCAAATCCATGGCATGTGGCACGGTGACCGCTCGCGCAAGCAGAACCTCATCGAGTACGGATTTCGTCTGCCCAGCGCTCTCGACAATCGCCCTCTGACCTTCGAAGAGTTCGAACATCGCGTCAATCAGGCAATCTATGTTTCCGCAACCCCCGGCCCTTACGAGCTGACGAAATCAGCCGGCGTTGTGGTGGAGCAGATCATCCGGCCGACCGGCCTGGTCGATCCCGAGGTGGAAGTTCGTCCCGTCAAAGGTCA
Source organism: uncultured Acidobacteriaceae bacterium (assembly GCA_963747045.1). Taxonomy (GTDB): domain Bacteria; phylum Acidobacteriota; class Terriglobia; order Terriglobales; family Acidobacteriaceae; genus Bog-257. The sequence continues at coordinate 5,718 of CAVVDN010000011.1, forward strand.
GATTGACGACCTGCTCCACGAGATTCGCGAGCGCGCGAAGAAAGGCGAGCGCGTTCTGGTGACGACGCTCACCAAGCGCATGGCCGAAGATCTGGCCGAGTATTACAGCGAGGTCGGCGTGCGCTGCCGCTACATGCACTCGGAGATTGAGACGCTCGAGCGAATAAAAATCCTGCGCGATCTGCGCAAAGGCGAGTTCGACGTGCTGATCGGGATCAACCTGCTGCGCGAGGGCCTGGATCTTCCCGAGGTTTCGCTGGTGGCGATTCTCGATGCCGATAAAGAAGGGTTCTTGCGTTCCGCCGGCTCGCTCATCCAGACCATCGGCCGCTGCGCGCGCAACCTAAACGGCCGCGCGATCCTTTATGCCGACAGAATGACCGAATCCATGCAGAAGGCGATGGGCGAAACTGATCGCCGTCGCGCCATCCAGCGCGCCTACAACGAAGAGCACGGCATCACGCCGGAGAGCATCGTGCGCCCGCTCGACATGACGCTGGTCGCCGTCGCTGATGCCGATTATGCCGACCTGACAAATGAAGTGGAAGGCGTGCCGGAGTTTCAATCGCAGGAACAGCTCGATGCCTACATCGGGAAGCTGGAGAGCGATATGCGGGAGTGTGCCAAGCGCTTCGAGTTTGAGCAGGCGGCGAAGCTGCGCGACACCGTGCGGGAGCTGAGAACCAAGGAGTTTATGTTCAGCTAGGGGCGGCGTCCATCGCTGCCCGAGCGTCTCCCAGGATGTGCGTATGGGCGCGATAGATTTCCTGGAGCTCAATTTCATCCCGCTCAAACAGCCAGCTCGGATAAGCGCAATGGAGGTGAAAAGCCCGGTCTTCCATGGTCTGGTTCCATAGCTTTTCCAGGGCCACGGCTCCGGCCTTATTGCCGCGCTCCCAAAGCAGCGCGACCATCTCTCCGAATACGGTAAGGCCGCCCTCCTTGCTGCGGGCGGCGGTCTTAGCATTGCGAAGCGCCTTGCCTACTGAGCCAAGGAACAAATCAGGTTCCGGCAAGCCGTCAATCATGAACATCTGCAGCATCTCGGCTGCATCGTACATGGCGAAACGGCCCTCGCGCGCGTGCCGGCGGACGTTGACTTGCAGCCGCCGCAGCGACGTCAGCAGATCCCCGCGATGTTCTTCGGTGCAAACCAGCAGGACGGAATTGCCGATCAGAAGGCCGGAAGACACGATGCCGCAGAGCCGATCGATCAGCGCATCGTGGCTCTCATAAAAGTGGACCGAGTGGACGGTGGGCGGGCTACTCATTGTGGCTCCCTACAAGATGCGTCGGCAGCCGTTCTGGTTGCCTCACCGCGAAACGATCATTAATGGCTGTTGCAGCGCACAGGAACTCGTACAACCAGCTTGCTGCGTGGGCGCCGCGATGGTCTGCGCGATGGCGTTATTTGAGGTCTGGATGATCGTCGTGGCCGAAACTCCCTGATCAGCTACGTAAACCTTGCTCGAGGTGGGATCGGAGGCGATATAGACAGGATTGGCTCCTGCCGGGAGGGGTACCGTCGCCAGCGCGCTGAAGCTGTTAGCACTCACCACAGTCACCGTATTCGAAAGCGCGTTTGCGACGTAAAAGAGAGACCCATTTTGCAGTGGGGTTATACCAATCGGTCCAGCACCAACGGCAACCGTTGCCAGAAGCGGAATAGGGGGCGAGCCTGCGGGGTTTACATTCGACGCGTCGAAGACGCTTATCGTGTTGTCGCCTTGATTCGCGACATACAGCCGGTTAAGAGTCGGATCCGCCACGGCAAACGTCGGCTTCACTCCCAATGGCACGGAGGCGGCAACGGTTGTTGCTCCCGCAGAAACAATGTCCAGCGTCCCAGGATTAACTCCGTCTCCCTGCGCAACGATGAACACGTAGTTTCCGTCGTTACTCGCCACGACGGCCACAGGATTCTGTCCATTCGGCAGGGTGATTGTGCCGACAAGCGTGACGCCACTCACGACGGAGACGGTGCCATCGCCATTCAACACGTAAAAAGAGGAGCCCGAGGAAGACTGGGCCATGGTGGTCGGACTTATACCCACACAAGCCGTGCCCGACACAGCCAAGGTTGACACGGGGATGGTGCTGACCGAACCGCCATTCGGACACGCCGAGTTCGGTCCCGAGTTCAACACATACATGAAACCGTTTGTCGCTGAGTTCAGGTAAACGGGGCGAGAGCCGGGAAGCAGCGAAATCGTCGTAATGGCGCCTGCCAGCGTGGGCAGGTATTCACTTACGGTGTCGTTGTCGCGATTGGCGACGAACAAAGCCAGCGAGTTAAAAGGAAATGCCTCTGAGACCGAACCTAAGCCCATGCTGTTCACGGCCAGATTGGAGTCTCCGGAAACGTCAATCTCCGTCGTGCTGCCCGGACCATTCGGGTTGTAGTTTACGACCCAGGCAAAATGGGCGACTTGGGGCTGCCCTCCGGGAGTGATGATGGGGTTGGCCACCGGCCGGTATTGATCGCCGCAGCCGAGATTGAGCATCCAAAGCGATGCAGCAAACGCCAGTAGACCGATCTTTCGCAACAACTTCATTCAGGCTCCAAAACTGGACTGCAAGTCAGCGCAAGATGTAAGCAGGAATGATTATTGTACAGGCGCGCTGCCACCCGTCATAGGGCTGCCCGCCCCGTTTCCTGTAACGCCGGGCACAGCCGGAAGTTGCGCCCGTACGGCGAAGCCGGGGACGATCGCCGTCTGACAAATGTCAGATCGCGGCGATGATGAATGCCACTACTGCGTCTGGTCATCAGTCCGCAATATAGAAGCAGCTGGTGAGGAGAAAACCATGACGTCTGCCGTTACACTGCCCCAGGCCACCACTGGCTCGAAACCCGTTCTGGACTGGCGTCCGCGCGCCATGACAGGCATGGCCTTCGGCGCGCTGATTATGGGCTTCTTCGGCTGCCTGTGGCTGACCTGGGCACTAGCCTCGATGCGCCTTGGCGCGCCGCTCGTGATTGCTGCCGTCCTGGCGTTCGCAGCCTCGCTCTGGATTCCGGCCTCTGGACTGCTGCGCAAGGGCCTGCGCGCCTTCAGGCGAGGTGCGCCGCTCACTGCGGAACAGGAGCGCGAACAGTCGCGCATGGGGCGGATGTTTGGGCTGGTCTTTGCCGCCGAAGGCGTGCTGATCTTCCTGTCGATCAACCTGCTCAACAACCTTCATCTGGGCGATTACGCCATCTCAGCCATCGCCGCGATTGTAGGCTTGCATTTTCTGCCTTTGGCACGGCTCTTCCATCGCCCGATGTATTACGTCGTCGGCGTCATCATGACGGTCGCAGCGCTGGTCTCGATCGCGATTCCGGTATCGATTCGCATTAGCGCACTTTCGGCCACCATGACCGCGATTGTGTGGGTGACCTGCGTGCTGATAACTCACAAGGGATTCGCGCTCGGGCGCGAGCTCCAGGCGGCTGACCCGCGAATGAATTACACTATCGCCCGCTAGGGCACCAGGCCGCGATCTGGCGCAAAATCCGATCTCGTCACCAGCCTTTCGCTCTCCAAATGACAAGGCCCTGTCCTCGCTGAGGACAGGGCCCTTTACTTCGCTAAATTTCGAGGCGCTGCGCTTAGACGTTGAACGAGGAGCCGCAGCCGCAGGTGCTCTTCACGTTCGGGTTATCGAACTTGAAGCCGGCACCTTCCAGCGTCTCCAGGTAATCCACGTTGACGCCCTTCAGGTACATCAGGGAAGTCGCGTCGACGTAAACTTTCAGACCGTCGAAATCGAAGGTCTTGTCCATCATGCCGGCGCCGTTCTCGAAGGACATGGAGTAGGAAAATCCGGAGCATCCTCCGCCGACTACGCCAACACGCAATCCCGATGGTACGGGATTCTGCTGCGCCATAATCTCTTTCACTTTGGCTATCGCGCTGCCGCTGAAGTTGATGGGCTTCAAATCGGTCGCGGGGGTGGGGGTCGTCGGTGTGGTTGTGGTCGTTGCCATGCTCTCTCCTCGCAAATCTAAGGGATTATATCAAACGTACTTGCAGTTCCGCGCCGGAAATTAGCGCCCACAATTTTGATGCCATTCGACTGGCCCCGGTCGCAGAATTGAGACTGCCTGCAGGATGCCTGTGACCATGCGCGCCGCGAGTCAGTTGAATCGCAAATGCCCCTTGCGCCTCGTGGATGGGGAAGTGGTAATATGGGGCCGCGCACTCCTGACCTGGCGGGAGGCGGAAGGGTTCATCCCAGAACCGAGGTGGTGAATGTCGACTCTGCAGATCCTGCTTATTATCTGGGGCGTCGTGACGGCCGTCCTGGTCCTCCTCTGGATCTATCGCAGTACCCTGAGCATGCATGAGGACGACGCCATGTTCATCGACGACTCCAGCAAGAACATGCGCGAAGAGCAAGAAGCACTTCAGCTACGGATGGGCAAGATCACGCCCTGGGTGCGGATCCTGATGGCGACCTCCGGCGTTCTGATTCTCATCATTGCCGGCCTTGCCGTATACAACCAGCTGAACAACGCCGGCTAATTCCGTAAGCTGGCGCGGCGAAACAAGTTTCCGGTCGTGTGCCCTGAGCCTGACGCGCGGCGCTTTGCTGCGCGTTCGCTTTTGCATCGCAATCCGCAATTAAGAAGCCCGGCACGGGTTTCCGCATCCCTTATACTAAGGTAACCCGCAAAACATATTGGCCGACGAACCGTGGCTGGTTCGGTGGCTCTGTTTTCCTTTCATATAAAATTTGCTTACTCGAGGTAATCGTGGCCACAAAAGAACTTTCCACCCGCATATTGGAATTTCCCACCCGTCCGGAGGTGGACTCCGAAGAGGAAATTGCCGAATGGCTCGAGGCTTTTGATCAAATCGTCGACGACGAAGGCGCGCGCCGAGGATGCGAGCTCATGGGTGCGCTGATGCAGCACGCGCGCGAGTCCGGAGTTCAGGTTCCCGTCCAGCTCAATACTCCTTACGTCAATACCATCCCAGTCGAGCAGGAAGTGCCATATCCCGGTGATCGGTTGTTGGAACGCCGAATCAAGAGCCTGATCCGCTGGAACGCCATGGCGATGGTGCATCGCCAGAACAAGAAAGATGCGGGCATTGGCGGCCATATCTCGACGTACTCATCGCTGGCGACACTGCTGGAGGTCGGCTTCAATCACTTCTTCCACGCCAGCTACGGAGACCAGCCCGGCGACTTCATCTACTTCCAAGGCCACTCCTCGCCCGGCGTTTACGCGCGCGCGTATCTCGAAGGCCGGCTGAGTGAAGAGCAGGTAAAGAACTTCCGCCACGAGTTGCGTGGAGAACCCGGTCTGCCGTCCTATCCGCACCCCTGGCTGCTGCCGAATTTCTGGCGCTTCCCGACCGTCTCGATGGGCATTGGCCCACTGAACGCGATTTATCAGGCGCGCTTCATGCGCTATCTCGAAAATCGCGGCATCATCCCCGCGACGCAGCGTAAGGTGTGGGCATTCGTCGGCGACGGCGAGACGGACGAGCCTGAGTCCATGGGTTCTTTGACTCTCGGCTCGCGCGAGAAGCTCGACAACTTGATTTTTGTCGTCAACTGCAATCTCCAGCGTCTGGACGGTCCGGTGCGCGGCAACGGCAAAATCATCAACGAATTGGAAGCGGCCTTCCGCGGCGCCGGCTGGAACGTGATCAAGCTGGTCTGGGGTTCCGATTGGGACAAGCTGTTCGCTCGCGATAAATCCGGTCTTCTGCTGAAGCGGATGGAAGAGGCGGTGGATGGCGAGTATCAGACCTACAAAGCCAAAGGCGGGGAATACATTCGTCGCGAATTTTTCGGCAAGTATCCCGAGCTGCTGGAAATCGTTGCGGACATGAGCGATGACGAGCTTCACCGCTTGACGCGCGGCGGCCACGATCCGCAGAAGGTCTACAACGCCTATAAGCGCGCCGTCGAGCATCACGGTTCGCCGACGGTGATTCTGGCGCACACCGTGAAGGGATACGGCCTGGGCTCGGCCGAGGCGCGCAACGCAACCCACCAGGAAAAGAAGCTGGCCGACCAGGCGCTGACCGCGTTTCGCTCGCGATTCGACAATCCCAATCCCCGAACAAGCCGCGCGCGACGGATCGCTGTATCGTCCGGCGGACGACAGTCCCGAAATCGACGTACATGCGCCAGCGCCGCAAGGAGCTTGGCGGATTCATGCCGCGATCGCGAGGTCCCCGAGTCCAACTTTCAGGCGCCGGCGCTGGAGGAGTTCGCCGAATCGCTGGCCGGCTCCGAAGGGCGTGCGCCGTCTCGACCACCATGGGCTTCGTCAGCATGCTGCGCCAGCTGCTGAAGGATCCCGAAGATCGGCAAGCTCATCGTGCCCATCATTCCTGACGAGGGCCGCACCTTCGGCATGGAGTCGATCATCCGCCAGGTGGGCATCTACGCCAGCCAGGGGCAGCTCTACAAGCCGCACGAGTCAGGACATGCTGCTCTATTACCGCGAAGAGAAGAACGGGCAGATTCTGGAAGAGGGCATCACCGAGGCCGGCTCGATGGCTTCGTTCACCGCCGCCGGGACCGCGTATGCGAACTACAAAGTCCCGATGATTCCGTTCTTCACCTACTACTCCATGTTCGGCTTCCAGCGCATCGGCGACATGGTCTGGGCCTTCGCCGACGCGCGTGGCAAGGGCTTCCTGATGGGCGGCACAGCCGGGCGCACGACGCTCGCCGGCGAAGGCCTGCAGCACCAGGACGGGCACAGCCTGGTGCTGTCCAGCACCGTGCCCACGTGCCACAGCTACGATCCCGGCGTACGTCTATGAGATTGCCGTCATCGTGCAGGATGGCATGCGGCGCATGTATCAGGAGCGCGAAGACCGCTTCTACTACATCACACTTTACAACGAGGACTACGCAATGCCGGAGATGCCGGCGGGCGTGCGAAGAAGGCATTCTGCGCGGCATCTATAAGTATCGCGCCGCGCCAGCGGCAAGGCCGCGCTGCAGCTCTTCGGCAGCGGGCCGATGCTGAACGAAGCGCTGCGCGCCCAGGAAATTCTGGCAGAAGAAGTACGGCGTTGCCGCCGACGTGTGGAGCGTCACCAGCTACAACGAGCTGCGTCGCGATGCGCTGGCCATGGAACGCTGGAACCGCCTGCATCCCGCGCGAGCCGGAGAAGCAGCCCGTACATTCTGGAGGCGCTGCGAGGGAGCCGCGGGTCCGATCGTCGCGGCGACGGATTACATGAAGGCCGTGCCCGACCAGTTGGCTCCGTGGCTGTCTGAACCGCCTGGTCACGTTGGGCACGGACGGCTTCGGGCGCAGCGACAACCGCGAGCATCTGCGGCAGCACTTCGAGGTGAACGCCGAGTCGATTGCGGCTGCGGCGCTGTCGCGGCTGGCGCGCGAAGGCAAGTTCGATGCGCAGGGGGCGCAGAAAGCAATGCACGGAGCTCGGGGTCGACACCGAGAAGATCGATCCGGCCATCGCGTAGACGAGTGCTGATTGCGCAGCGGCTTTTCGTGAGGGGCATACGGCTGGACGACTTAGCAATTACTGCGTTTCCAAGCGGCTGGGTAGTGCGGCGCTTTAGCGCCGCTCGTGCGACCCGTCTTTTGCGAGAGAGCCCGCTTCAGCGGGCGACCCCTCGCTGTCGGCTAAAGCCGACTCAATTCTCAAAAGTCAGTGCAAACGCGGGCCTGAGGGCCCGCACTACCCGCAGACAGCAAGAACTATAAGGGTAGCCGCCTGACCCCAAACCTTCGAGCCTCTACGCCTTTTCACTTCCCCAGCAATTCCGCCAATCGCTTTCGCCGAAATTCGAAGATCTTCTCCACATCCCGTCGCAGCAGCAGCGCGTGCGCTATCTGACCCAAAATTCCAAACGGCAGCGCATACTCCACGTCGTCGCCGATGCGCGTGCCGCCGTCGGCAGCTACGAAGGTGTGCTGATGCCGCCACAGCGCGTATGGGCCGCGCAACTGGGTATCGACAAACTTGTGCGGCGGCTCCCACACCGTAATCTCGCTCGTCCAGCGCATGGGAAGGCCGCGCACCCGCAGGCGATACTCGATGAGCGAGCCCGCATGCAGCTCCTTGTTGGCGCGCACGATGTGAAAGTTCAGAAACGGTGGGGTGATCTCTTCCAGGTTTTCCGGCCGCGAGAAGAACGCAAACGCTTCTTCCAGCGGCTTGGGAACCCACTGCTCTCGAGTCAGGCGGTAGGAGCGCATCACGAATTGGATGCAGGCTGCGGTTACGGCTTCATGCCGTCATCCATCCACTGCTTGAACTTGGCCACCTGCTCCTTGGGCCACGACTCGTCGCACGGCATGCTGCCGTCTTCCAGCCGCGAGTAGATCGCCTCGGCGTGGGTCTTCACGTCGTCGTAAGACGACAGGTCCATGCCAAAGCCTTTCATGGCTGCGACGTCAGGTTCGTCGCGAAACAGCGGGCGAATGTCAGCGGAAAAGCTCAACGGCATGAAGCACCTCCATCGGGCATGTGAGCGAAAGTGGGATGTTTGCAGCGCGCGTGATTATAACGCGGTGTGCCCTATCCTTTCGCTTCTTTTGCGAAAGGGTGGGAGAGATACGCCGAGGGGATGTACCCCTACCCGACCAGTTCTGCCAGGCAGGTGTCGTAGGTCTCGCGGTCGAGCCAGCGCAGGAACTCGTTGTTCTTGCCGAGCACAATCTGCTTCGACTCGACCGGCTTGTCAGCCAGCTCGAAGCCCATGATGATAATTTCGTCGCCCTTCTTGATGAGGTGAGCGGCGGCGCCGTTCATGTGGATTGCGCCCGAGCCACGTGGGCCGGGAATGGTATAGGTTTCAAGGCGCGCGCCGCTGGTGTTGCTGACAACCAGTACGCGCTCGCCGGGTATGAGCCCGACCCTATCCATCAGCTCTTCGTCGATCGTGATACTGCCCACGTACTTCAGATCGGCTTCAGTAACTGTGGCTTGGTGAATTTTGGAGCGAAGCATCCATCGCATGTTTCTCGATTCCTTCCGTGTCCCGCTCTCGCCAGGCGGATGCAGGCACTCATCAATATGCTATCAGGGGGCCTGAATTTCGCATAGGCCGCGGCACAAAGCGTTGTGCGCGAGGTCACTGCGGAGGCCCGAATTCCTTTCGCGGGTCGCCGAAAAGCCGCTGCACCAGGTCCAGCAACTCCTGCGGATGATGGCTGTGCACCACGTGGTCGGCCCACTTGAACTCCCGTTCCGTAGGAGTGAGCGCGATAATCGGCATCTTTGGCGACACTTTCCTAACCGTTTTGATCGCCTCCCCGCCATCGAACTGGGGCAGTCCACAATGAACAATCAAGGCATCGCAGCTAGGGAAAAGCTCAACCATCTCCAGTGTCTCCCTTACGGAATGCGCGGTGAGTACGTTGAACTTGAAGGTCTCCAGCAGCAGCTTGCGTGAGGACAACGCCTGCTCCGGCTCGGGTTCGGCAACGATAAATGACGGTCTGACCACGCTCTTCGACCTCACGACCGGCTTTGCGCCGGCATTGAACACTCGCGTCTTTTCCGCTTCGTTAGATGCCAAAAAAGCAGGATCGCTTCCTTGGGGCGGCCGGGCGACCCTGGCCCAATGCCCGAGGCCATCCCTTGCAGAGTACCGGAAGCCAATCGCTACAGTGTCGCCCGACACCAATGCAAGACGGATGTCCGTTTTGACGCCCGCAATGTAATAGTTCTGTCATTTCAGCTCGCGACGTCCCCACATCACGGAAAACTCCGTCGTATGTTCCTAACATTCTAGGCATGATTTCGACTTCTGGTGCAGATGTAATCGCTCGCCATTCTAAGGGCGCCGCAGCGCGCGTGCTGTTGAGCTCGGTTTTTGGTCCCTACGCGCGTGACGACGAATTCGGCAGCCGCGCCATCAATCCCATGGAGCTCTATCACAACCAGGTCACGCGCGAGCAGGGCAGCTTCTCGCTGCGCATGTTCCATCGCTCCTGGGGACTGATGATGATCCAGCAGAACATTTCCGCGCCCAGCACGCTACTCGATTTTCCAACGCTCGATCGTTTTGAGCAGGAACTGCGCTCAACGGAGTACGACATTGTGGGGATCAGCGGCATCATCCCCAACTTCGGAAAAGTGCGCGAGATGTGCAAACGCGTGCGCAAGCTGTCGCCGAAATCGAAGATCCTGATCGGCGGGCATGTTGCTGCGATTCCTCAGCTTGATAAGCTGGTCGATGCCGACATCGTAGTGCGCGGCGAGGGAATTGGCTGGATGCGCCGCTATCTCGGCGAAGATCCCAGCGCCCCCGTCATTCATCCCGAGATTCTCTCCGGCTTTGGAATGCGCGTGCTGGGTATGCGCGTGCCCGATACCACGCGCGACACCGCGGCCACCATCATCCCGTCCGTTGGCTGCCCCATGGGATGCAACTTCTGCACCACCTCCGCGTTCTTCGGCGGCAAAGGCAAGAGCTTCCACTTCTATAAGACCGGCGACGAGGTGTTCGATGTCATGGAGCAGATGGAGCACTCCATGGGTGTCTCCTCATTCTTCATCATGGACGAGAACTTTCTGCTGAACCGGCCGCGCGCCATGCAGCTCCTCGACCGCATGAAAGCCGCCGGCAAGAGCTGGTCACTGTACGTTTTCTCGTCGGCCAACGCCATCCGCCAATACAGCATGGAAGAGCTGGTGCAGCTTGGCGTCTCGTGGATCTGGCTGGGACTGGAGTCGCCGCGCTCGTCGTATTCGAAACTCCGCAACACCGATACGCATGTGCTTGCCGCTGAGCTGCGGCAGCATGGCATCAAGCTGCTGGGCTCGACCATCGTCGGGCTGGAGCACCACACCCCCGAGAACATTCGTCACGAGATCGAGTACGCGGTCGCGCACGGCACCGATTTTCACCAGTTCATGCTGTACACACCCGTCCCCGGCACGCCGCTCTACCAACAGATGGAAGAGGAAGGCCGCATGCTCGACGGCGTCGACCTCGCCGACATCCACGGCCAGTACAAATTCAACTTCGAGCACGCGGCCATCTCGCGTGACGAATCGAAGCGCCTGCTCGATTGGGCCTTTCGCTTCGACTTCGAGCGCAATGGCCCCAGCCTCTTCCGCATCTGCGACACCATCTTCCAGGGATGGAAGCGGTACCGCGATTGTCCCGACTTGCGTGTGCGCCAGCGCATGGCGAACGAAGCCGCCAAGCTGCGCACCACTTACGACGCCGCGCTATGGGCGATGGAAAGACGGCTGCGCAAAACTAATTCCGAAGTCGCCGGCAGGATTCGCGACCTCCGGTGGGAGATCGAGCACGAGTTCGGCACGGTCACGCGCTTAGTTCGTGCGGTAACCGGCCCGATCCTTCTCTGGACATCGAAGCGTGAAGACCGCCAGCTGGCGCGCGGCAAGACCTACGAGCCGCCAACCTTCGTCGATCGCCGGAACTGGGCGGTGTAATTCCGAGGACCCACTCATTCGAAAACCGCGAATGAGTGAGGCACCGGGCGAAAAGTTGACGATGGTGCCCCGGGTTCGCGGCTGTCTTTTGGACACTAACCTGGGTCCAGCCTGCGTAGGCGCAAGTTAGCCCAAAAGAAGGGCGAACCTGGGGCGCCGTCCCATTGCCGTCCATTGGCGTGAAACCCCTTTCAGCCGCTATCATGGACCTTCTCTGCTGTTTTTCTCCGAGGAATGTCGAATGTCATATTTTCGTCGCCAATTGCTGGCGCCACTCGCTGCAATTCTGTTCACCGGCGTCCTGTTCGCCCAGCCGCCGCAGGAAGGCACTCCCCAGACATCTCAGGCTGCCGCACCATCGCAGCGCACAAAAGAGCAGCGCGATACCTATCGCAAGGCGATGGAAGACGCCGACCAGAAGATTGACGCTGAAGTGAAGGCGCACTCCGAGCTGATGAAAAATCTGGAGTACCTGACGACGCAGATCGGGGCGCGCCTCACCGGGTCCCCGCAGATGCGGCAGGCGAGCGACTGGACGCTGAAACGCTTTCGCGACTACGGTGTCGACGCGCATCTGGAGACCGCAGAGATTCCGCACGGCTGGACGCGTGGCCTGGAAACAGCAGAGATCACCAGCCCCATCCAGAAACGCATCGGCATTCACGCCTTCGGCTGGAGCAAAGGCACCGACGGCGAAGCCAGCGGCGAGGTGATGCTGCTCAACATCGAAAAGCCGTCGGACTTCGATCAGTACAAGGGCAAGCTGAAGGGCAAGATCCTGATGGTGCGCAAGCCCAATGACATGTCGAAGCTCGATCCCAATCCGGACAACGCTTACGACGCGGTGATTGCGCCGCAGCGCGGCGTGCCGCAGGAAAACATGGCTGGACGGGCGCGCATGCAACTGATTCGGGAAGTCGCCGCCGAGGAGCCCGCGCTCATCCTGCTGGACAGCGGCAAGCCCGACAGCCTGTACACCATGGGAGGTTCATGGGCCTCACGATTCTTGCCTCCCGACGTGCGCATGGCATTCCTCACGCATGAGAACTACGATCTGCTCTATCGGCTGCTCGCGACCGGTCCGGTGACGATGAAGTACGACCTCCAGGACAGGCTCACGGACAAGCCCGTGCCCGCGTCGATTACGGTCGCCGAGATTAAGGGCAGCGAGCATCCCGATGAGCGCGTCATCATCGGCGGCCATCTCGACTCGTGGGACCTCGGACAGGGCGCGCTCGACAACGGCACCGGCGCAATGGCGACGCTTGAAGCCGCGCGCGCTTTGAAAGCTCTGGGCTGGAAGCCGAAGCGCACGATCACCTTCATTCTGTTTACCGGCGAAGAAGAGGGCGGCATCGGCGCAGACACTTTTGTGAAGAACCATGCGGCGGAGTTGCCAAAAATCGATGCGGTGCTGATTCACGACACTGGTACCGGCAAGGTTTTCAGTATCGCGCTGGAAAACTTGTGGGAGACGGCGCCGCTGATGCAGGAGATTTATCTGCCGCTAGAGGAAGTCTTCGACCTGCGCCCGCTGTCAACGCGCTACTTCGGCTCGTCGGACCACGTGGAGTTCCTCGACAAAGGCGTGCCGGCGTACTTCTGCTTGCAGCTTCCTGCGGGCTATCGCGAGGCGCATCACAGCCAGACCGATACCTTCGACAAGGTGATTCCCGATCAGATCAACGAAGGCGCGGCGTTTTTGGCGGCGTGGGCATGGAACGTCTCGGAGATGCCGGACCCGCTGCCGCATCACGCACCGGCCACGGCGCGCGGCGCAATGGAATGAGTCGTCCCAAGAGAGGAACTCTGATAACGGCGAGGTGATCTGAACGTCGAACCGTCAGAACGGAGGGCCGAACGATAGTCCGCAAAGTGGCATGTCTCGTGGGAATGATTACGATGAGCGTTCTGGTCGCCGTTGCCCAGGAGGATACGTCGAAGGTCGACTTGTTCGGAGGCTATTCTTATTTCAACCGCGCTAACGGCCTTGGTGGCGTGAACCTGAACGGCTGGGAAGCGCAGGGCACCTACAACTTCAATCGCTGGCTGGGCGCCACTGCCGATTTCGGAGGGTACTACGCCAGACCGGGCCCCTCCATCGATTTCAACGAGTACACATTCCTGTTCGGGCCGCCCGTGAGCCTGCGCACGCCGCACATCACACCTTTCGCTCACGCTCTGTTCGGCGTCTCCCATCTGTACGATGGTGCATTCCCTAATTGGCCGAATACGCTTCTTGGAAAATCGGCGCCCGAGATCACGTGCCTCTCGTGTCATTAGGCGCACGCTTCGACGCAGTCGAATCTGCGGCCGGCGAAATTCGCCAATCAAACCGCTTTGTGTGTGAGCTGCCACACGACGCTGTAACTCTCACGGTACGCGCCAGAATGCGACTTTACGAAAGCCTTATGCACTCCAGGGCACGGTTGCGATAAAGTGTTAATGCTCCGCGGTTAAATGCCATCGGACAGCTTCAGCCCTGCAGTGAATAGCGAGCCTGTAGGGCTAAGTTTTTTTCTGCACTCCGGCATGCCCGCAGTCTCAGCTCCGGTTCGTATATCCTGTGGTTTCTTGATTACCCGGCAACGTCTTGAGCCCAGCGCAACCGTCCATTCGATCGTTCTATATCCACGGCCCGGCGGGTCGTCTGGAGGCTTTGTTGAACGCCGGCTCCGCGAGTGCCGCGTATGCCGGCATCGTCTGCCATCCGCATCCCATGGGCGGCGGGACGATGCACAACAAAGTTGTCTTTCACGCCATGAAGGCGCTGAACTCCTTCGGCTTTCCCGTGCTGCGCTTCAACTTTCGCGGCACCGGCCTGAGCGCCGGCGAGCACGATGAGGGTCGCGGCGAAATTGAAGACGTAAAGGCCGCGCTGGATTGGCTGAAGCGCGAGTTCAGCCTCCCCATTATCTTTGCCGGCTTCTCCTTCGGCTCCGCCGTAGGATTGCGCGCGGCTTGTCCCGACCCGGAAGTAAAGGCACTGATCTCGATCGGCACGCCGGTTGAAGCCGAAGGCCGCGTGTACTCCTTCTCGTTTTTGCGCGATTGCGCCAAACCCAAGCTGTTCGTCAGCGGCGACCGCGATCAATACGGCCCGCACGCCGCATTAGAGGCCATGGTGGCCCGAGCCGCCGATCCCAAAGAACTGGTCTTCATTCCCGGCGATCATTTCTTCGACGGCCACCTAAACGAGTTGCGCATGACGATTGAGAGCTGGGTGGAAGAGCAACTGGCAATCACTTAGCTCTATTGGACCAGGACATAAGTTACGCGTCGGCAGGGCATCTAGTTGCTAGTTGCTGCCCAGAACACCCGTTGTGCATCTAAACTAATATTGTGTTTCCCCGTTTATTCCAACTGGGCAGTTTCAATCTGCCGACCTACGGCTTCATGGCCGCGCTGGGCCTGATCTTTGGCCTGCTGCTCATTGTCAAACTCGGACGTGAGCAAGGCCTGGATCCCGACAAGCTCTGGAACCTCGGCATCATCGCCATTCTCTCGGGCATTCTCGGCGCCAAGCTGCTGCTGTTCGTCACCGATCCCGAGTTTCGCCAGCATCCGTTCTCGCTGGCGACGCTGCAAGCCGGCGGTGTGTGGTCGGGCGGCGTGGTGCTCGCGTTGATCATGTGCATCTGGTACATGCGCCGGAACAACCTCCCGGTGCTGCGCACGTGCGATGTGTTCGCTCCCGGTCTGGCACTGGGCCATGCGTTCGGCCGCGTGGGCTGCTTTGCCGCAGGGTGCTGCTATGGTCGCGAGACGCACGTCCCTTGGGCGGTCACGTTCCATAATCCGCTGGCCAATGAAATTGTGGGCACGCCGCTAGGTGTTCCGTTGCATCCCACGCAGATTTACGAGATGGTGCTGGAGCTCTGCAATGCTGCGTTTCTGGTGTGGCTCAGCCGGCGCAAGAAGTTCGAAGGCGAGATCATCGGCACCTACATGATCATCTACGGCATCGGCCGTTACTTCATCGAGTTCTACCGCGGCGATCCCGGCCGCGGCATGTTCTTCGGCTGGATGAGCGGCACACAGGCCATCGCGATTGGGCTGGTAATCTTCGGCGGACTGCTGTGGATGCGCCGCGCCACGCTGAGCCCGCCCATGACGGTGAAGGCAGCTAGATAGTTGGTAGAGCCAGTCTTTAGCCCGGCGTTCGAGCCGATTTATATAAAAGGGGAATATCGGTCAGGAATTGACCAACACTCCCCTTTTCTTCTTTTCCTTCGCACGAGACGTCGGCCTGAAGGCCGGCTCTACCATCCTGCTAAACTCTCCTCATGTCCGACGAGCGCGCGCGCAAGATCAAGCTGATGCTGTTCGACGTCGACGGCGTTATGACCGACGGCACCATCTTCCTCTTCCCGGCTCCCGGCGGCGGCGCGGGGCACGGCACGCACGAGCATCGCGAAAAAATGGCGGACGCAGGCGGCTTCGGCATCGCCAGCCATGACGTCATCGAAGCCAAAGGTTTCAACGCGCACGACGGCACCGGCTTCTCCTTAGCGCGATTAGGCGGCCTCAAGACCGGCATCATCACCAAGCGCATTTCCGAGACGGTCGCGCTGCGCGCGCGCGATCTCAAACTGGAGCACGTCTATCAGGGCCAGCAGGACAAGGCCGCGGCGTTTTACGAAATTCTCGAGAAGACCGGCCTGCGCGCCGACGAGGTTTGTTACGTCGGAGACGATGTCATCGACTTGCCGGTGATGCGGCTGTGCGGGCTGGCGATCGCGGTGAAGAACTCGCGTGAGGAAGTCATCCGCGAGTCGCACCATGTGACGCCGCACGAGGGCGGCCACGGCGCGGTCCGCGATGCCATTGAATACGTTCTGCGCGCGCAGGGAAAGCTTGACCGTGCGATCGACGACTATATCCGCTCCCGCAGCCTGGATCCGGAGACGCAGGTGCAGTGAAGGTTCTTAGTTGCCTTCAGCAGTGGAAGTGTTTCTCGCCCGAGCAAGCGAAGTCCTGGCCGATTCGGCGTTCTTTTGTTGTGCCTGTTTGCGCTCGGCAAGCTTCTTGCGATTGAAGTCCTTGATAATGCGCGCCACGTAGGCGTGTGTCTCGCGATAAGGCGGTACGCCGTTGTATTGCTGAACGCGCTGCGGGCCAGCGTTGTAAGCAGCCAGCGCCTTAGGAATGTCGCCGTTGTACAGCAGCAACAGCTCGCGCAGATAGCGGACGCCGCCATCCACGTTGTCGGCTGGATCGAAGCTGTCTTTCACGCCCAACTTGCTGGCGGTTCCAGGCATCAGTTGCATAAGTCCCTGCGCGCCCTTGCGCGACACCGCGTGAGGATTGTTGGCGCTTTCAGCGGCGATCACGCTGGCGATGAAGTCAGCGTCGATCTGATGTTGCGAGCTGGCGGCGGCCACGATCGCTTTCAGGTCTTTGGTCGTCGCGGGCGCGACTGCCTCTCTAGGCTCTGGAGGGGCGGGCTCGAAGCTCTCAATTTCGGCGGTGGGAACGTCAACGTAGCCGGCTGCCGGATCGCTGCTCATGTAGAGCCGCGTCGTCTCGCCATTGGTCTCGTGGTGTTCGTGACGAAGGCTGAATCCGTTGCGCAGGTTGGCGAGTTCGGCGGCATGAAGCGGAAGCGCGAGCAGCGCGATGATGCCGATTTGTAGGTGTCTACGCATTCACCTTCACAGACCCGAGTACCTGCTCGACGGCCGCAGCCACGCCGCTTTCGTCGTTGTGCAGCGTGATCGTCCAGCCATTCTGCTTTAATTCGTCAGACGCATTTCCCATGATGACCGGATGCCCCGCAAAGGTCAACATTTCCACGTCGTTATAGTTGTCGCCGATGGCCATCACCTCGTCGCGCTGGAGGCCACGATGCGTCGCCCAGCGCTCCAGCGCGTGACCCTTCGAGCAGCCGGCATTCAGGATGTCCACAATCGTCAAATTCCGATGATCATATTGCGTGCGCAGTACGGTGAACTCGCTGGCGAAACCCGAGTTCAACAGTTGCTGCTCAGCCCGCTTCATTAGACCGACCTCGCCGCAAAACATCACTTGTATCGGGTCTTCGGTCAGCCCTTTCTCGATCGGATTGACGTACTCGATGTAAGGCGCGTTCTTTTCCATCCAGCGCTGGATGACGCCATATAGTCGCTCGTGCTGTTCGCAGACGATGGCGCCCATGCCTTCGCGATCGAAGGTGATGACGGTGTTGTCGCGGTACTCACGCATGGCGCCGCAGAGCTTGAGGGCGGTGGCCCGTGGCAACAGGTCGCGATGGAACGACTCGCCGCGCGTGGAGCGAGTGACCGCGCCGTTGGAACTGACAATCCAGAGATCAAAGCCCAGTAACTGCGCGATGGGGAGCGCGAAATCGTGCCGGCGTCCTGTGACGAGAATCGTCTCAATGCCGGCCTGATTCGCGCGTTGCAATGCGTCGAGATTCGCAGGCGAAATCTGCGAGCGAGAGTCGAGCAGGGTGCCATCGATGTCGATAGCGATCAGACGAACAGAGCTCACAAGATAAGTGTAGAGGATTCGGCGAGTTTTCGAGGGGCGACGCGTAATCGACCAGGGAACACATCCATTGCCATTCAATTGCTCCACGGATTCCCAAGTACTGGTCTGCGCCGGGCGGGCGACACACGCCGCCTGCCATGTCGCCTAGCGGTCGGTTCTTCAGTAGAATCAACAATTCAAACTACTCTGTGCGCTCTGTGTCTCGGTGGTGAAAAGATTTGGCCAATAACTTTTACCCCGTCATCCTCGCCGGTGGACGCGGCACGCGTTTCTGGCCGCTGAGCCGCAAGCGCCGCGCCAAGCAACTGCTGCCGCTCAATAGCTCGAAGTCCATGATCCAGGAAACGGTTGAGCGCCTGCTGCCGCTGGCGAAGGCGAAGCAGTTCTGGGTCATCACCAATGACGACCTGCGGCAGCCGATCGTCCGCCAACTGAAGAAGCTCGACAAGAAGCAGATCCTCGCCGAGCCCGTCGGGCGCAACACCGCTCCCGCGATCGGCTTGGCGGCGTTTCTTCTGGAGCGTCGCGACCCCGGTGCGGTCATTGGCATGTTCCCGTCCGACCACGTCATCGCCGACGAGAAGGCGTTTCGCGACGACATCCGCCGCGCGGCCGAGATCGCAGCAGCGGGCGCGAACATCGTGGTGATCGGGATCAAGCCGACGCGCGCCGAGACCGGGTACGGCTACATCGAGGTGAGCACGAACGGCCAACAGCCAAAAGCCAACGGCCAGAAGCCGAGCGCCGAAAGCCCAATGCCGAATGCGGTTCCCGTTCGCCGCTTCACCGAGAAGCCGAAGGCCGACGTCGCGGAGCAGTTCGTCGAAGCCGGCAACTTTTTCTGGAACAGCGGCATGTTCGTCTGGGGCGCCAAGACGCTGGCCGACGCGCTGCGCGAGCATCTGCCCAAGACCGCGCCGCTGCTGGAGGAGATTGCCTCGAGCTACGGCTCGCGCAAGTTCGAGAAGGCGTTCGCCAAGCTCTATCCCAAGTGCGAGAACATCAGCGTCGACTACGCGGTGCTGGAGCCGCGCTCGGCCAAAGGCGAAGGCCGCTCAGGCATCTACTGCATCCCGGCCGGGTTTGGCTGGAACGATCTGGGCTCGTGGGCGGCGCTGTACGAGCATCGCAATTCGGAACGGGGGCGCTTCTCGGGGGCCCGGGATTACGGCAACAGGAAATCGGCAAATGTCATCGTATCGGACGAGAGTTTCACGTGGAATGCTGAAGGCAACTTCATTCATTCGAGCAAGTTTGTGGCGGCGGTGGGCGTGAGCAATCTGGTTGTAGTCGAAACCGACGACGCGCTGCTGATCACCACCCGCGAGCACTCGCAGGACGTGGGAAAAGTGGTGAAGCATCTGGACGAGAAGAAGATGAGCAAGCTGGTATAGGGCAGAGCGGCGCTTCAGCCCCGCGTTCAGCCGGCCTTACCAGGCTTCCCGATGTGCCGATCCTCGAAAGACGATCGGCACATCGGTTCTTTATGATGGTATTTCGGACGCCGGCCTGAAGGCCGGCTCTACCCGATCTGCTGAACAACAAATGACCACTCCCATCAAATTCGGCACCGACGGATGGCGCGGTATCATCGCCGACGACTTCACCTTCGACAATGTGCGCCGCGTGGGCAACGCGATGGCGCACTACGTCCACAACAATGAAGACCCGTCGAAGGGACTCGTCGTCGGCTACGACACCCGTTTCGTCTCGAAGCAGGCGGCGGAGATCATCTCCGACGTCCTCGCCGCCGCGGGCATCGCCGTGCGCCTCTCGAACGACTACACGCCCACGCCCGCGCTTTCCTATGCGGTGAAGAACCTGGGCATGGCCGGCGGCGTGATGATTACCTCCAGCCACAATCCGTTCAACTGGAATGGCGTGAAGTACAAGGCCAGCTATGGCGGTTCGGGCACGCCGGCGATCATGAAGATCATCGAAGGCGCGCTCGACTCGCCGCGTGTCGAGCGCAAGGGCGGCAGCGTCGCCCTCGCCGACTTCAAGACACCGTACATCGCGGCTATCAAGAAGTTCGTCGACCTCGACGTCATCAAGGGCGCCGGAATGAAGTTCGCCATCGACGTGATGTACGGCGCGGGACGCGGCGTGCTGAAGGGCATCTTCGGAGAGTACGGCATCAATCACTTCGAGATTCGCGGCGAGCTCAACCCACTCTTCCCCGGCATCAATCCCGAGCCCATTGAGCCGCACATTGCCGAGCTGCAGAAGGCGGTCGTCCACGCGCACGCGCAAGCGGGCTTTGCCACCGACGGCGACGCCGACCGCATCGGCGCGGTCGCCGAAGACGGCAGCTTCGTCGATTCGCACAAGTGCTTTTGCGTGATTCTCGAGTGGATATTGAAACGCAAGCAGTGGTCGGGCGAAGTGGTGCGCGCCTTCAACACCACGCGCATGCTCGACCGCATCGCCGCCAAGCACGGACGCAAGCTGCACGAGTGCGGCATCGGCTTCAAGTACATCTGTGACCTGATGCTGGCGCGCGACATCCTGGTCGGCGGCGAGGAGTCGGGCGGCATCGGCATCACGCGCCACCTGCCCGAGCGCGACGGCATCCTCAACTCGCTGATCCTGGCGAACATCATGGCCGACGAGGGTAAGCCGCTGGGTGAGTTGGTTCGCGACCTGCAGCGCGAGTACGGCGAGCACCACTACGGACGCATCGACCTGCACTTCACCGACGAGGTGAAGGACGAAGCCATGCGCCGCGCACAGGCGAAGCCCGAGCGCATCGGCAGCTTCGGCGTGAAGAAGATCGAGACGCTGGACGGGATGAAGTTCTTCCTCGACACGCCGACGTACGACCAGGGGGCCGACGCGTGGGTGCTGGTGCGCGCATCAGGCACCGAGCCTCTGCTGCGAATCTATTGCGAAGCCGCCTCGCCGGAACTGGTGTCGCAGATCCTGAAAGAGACCGAGGCGTTCGTGCAGGCGGACAGGGAAGCGAAGGTGCCTGCGCCAGCGACCGCGAGGTCAGGAAGTTAACCACAGAGACACAGAGGATCGTTCGTTTCCAACATCTCTGTGTCTCTGCGGCGAATCGGCTTTTATTTCAAGTGCACCGCCGCTTCGGCTTCTTTTGGCGCGGCTGGCGATCGCTCGCGCGGCTTAGCCACCACCGGCCCGTACTTCGGCTTGATCTCGTGGCACGTCGGATCGCAGTACACGCCCTGATGCGTCTTGTCGGTTGCGGGATCGGGCATGGGTGAGGCGACGGCGGCTTCGCGATCGGCTTCCAGCTCGCGCTCGACGTCCTCGATCAGCTTCTCGTTGTCTTCGCGGGTGAGCCAACCCTTCACGTTCACCAGATAGTTCTCGAAGCGCGCGATGGGATCGCGGGCGCGCCAATATTCGAACAGCGGCGCTGGGACGTACTGCGCGGCGTCGTGGATGGCATGGCCCTTCATGCGCATCATCTTGGCCTCGATGAGCGTGGGGCCTTCGCCGCGATGGGCGCGCTCGCAGGCTTCGTGGGTGGCGTCGTAAACCTGACACGGGTCGGTGCCGTCGACGATCACGCCGGGAATGCCGTAGGCTATGGCGCGCTCGGCGAGATCTTTCACGTTGAACTGCATGTCGGCGGGCGTGGAGTAGCCCCAGAGATTGTTCTCGACGATGAGCACCAGGCCGAGCTTCTGCACGGCCGCGAAGTTCAGGCTCTCGTAAGTCACGCCGGTGGACTGGCCGCCGTCGCCGACGTACGTCAGCCCGACGATGTTGCGGCCTTGCAGGCGCGCGCCCAGGCAGACGCCGCCCATCACCCCGATCAGCTCGCCCAGCATGGAAATGGGCGCGCAGACGTTGCGCCGCTGGAAGTCGCCGAAATGCGACGAGGCGTCGCGGCCCCAGGTGGGCGAGTCGCCCTTGGCCATGTACTGCCGCATGATGTCGCGCGCGCTGAAGCCGCGCACCAGCATCGCGCCCTGGTTGCGGATCATGGGGCCGAGCCAGTCGTCAGTGCCGAGCGCGTAGGCCGAGGCGCACGAACAGCCCTCCTGCCCCAGGCCGAAGTAGACGCCGCCGACCACTTTTCCTTGTTTGTAGAGATTTTCCAGCGCCACTTCCATGCGGCGGTTGAGCAGCATCCAGCGATAGATGGCGACGCATTGCTCGCGCGAGAGGTACTTGGATTCGCGTATGGGCGGCGGCGCGGCGCTCAGGTCGCCCTCGATGCGGTACTCGACGCTTGATCCTTCACCCGACATAAAGATGCGGAACTCGGGATGCTCGAGTCGGTAGTCGGGAATGTTGTAGCAGCGAAGCGAGGACGAAGCCGAATCGTCGCCGGTGCGATTGTCCGTGCCCCAGGTTCGCCCATCTTTTGGGCTAACCTGGGCCGAAGGCGATCCGGTCGTGGCGACGGTTCGACTGGGCGAGCCGTCGGCCTGTTCGTCGGGAGCGGGCGTTTTGGGCGATTTCACGGGCGGCGCCAACAGTACTTTGGCTGCATTCTTGTTGGATGATTTCGAATTTCCGCGCTTTTTGTGAGGCATGCAGAAGCAACGATAAATCGGCCTCAGGATGCTAGGCAAATCCGGCAAGTCTCATCCCGTCATCGACCGCTGTCCCATAAATACGGGAGCACAATCGTTGTGAAGACAACTCTCGAAATTCCGGACGCCATCTCCCGCCGGGTCAGCCGCGACCGTCACTTTGACGCCGTATTGGGGATCAGTGGTAGTCGCGACGGAAAGCGCAGCCGCCCGCTGAGTCACGCCAGCTCGCTTCCGTCGCCGTGCAGCTCGCGCAGTTCTTTCGGCGGCCGGGCGGGGATGTCCTGGTTCGCGGGTGCGGGCGGCGCTGCAACGTGCGCCAGCAGATCGTCGAGCGACTCCAGCCACAGCATCTGCGACTGAAAGACGCGGCCGAAATTGCGCGAGGCGGCGGTCGCGACATCGTCCATGCTCACAGACTTCTGGAGCTCTCGTTCGATCGACGTCACCGGCTTGCCCACAAGCCCGCAGGGCACGATCATCGTGAAGTAGTCCAGGTCGGTGGCGACGTTCAGCGCGAAGCCGTGTGTGGTGACGCCGCGCGAGATGTGCACGCCGATGGCGGCGATCTTAGCCTCAGGCTTGTTGCGCAGGGCGTAGGTCCACACGCCGGTCATGCCCTTGATGCGCTGCGCGCCGATGCTGAAGTCGCCGCAGGTGCGGATCAGGACTTCTTCCAGGCGGCGCACGAACTCCACCGCGCCCACACGCGGCTCGAAGCTGCGCAGGTCGAAGATGGGATAGGCGACGAGCTGCCCCGGACCGTGAAAGGTCACGTCGCCCCCGCGGTCGATCTCGTGCAACTCGACGCCGCGCTGCGCCAGGAATTCAGGCGAGGCCAGCACGTTGTCCAGATGCGCGTTGCGGCCCAGCGTGATCACTGGCGGGTGCTCGAGCAGCAGCAATGTGTTCTCGATGCGGCCGGCCTTGCGCAACTGCGCCAGCGTGCGCTGCAGCTCGAGCGCTGTGTCATAAGGAACAAGGCCGAGATGGAGAACGTGGATCATAAAGAAGCAATTAGCAATTAGCCGTTAGCCCTTAGATTACACCCGGTTGACAGCGAATCCAGTCAGCCGCGATTCCGCAAACGTGCCTCTCTTGGCACTGGGCATAAAGACTAAAGTGCAAATGGCTCAGTGCTAATTGCTTTAGATGATTTGGGACGAGCAGCGGGCTCACCTCTGTACACGCGCCCGAACCCGGGACATAATTAGCATGAGCGGGTGAGATGGCTATGTTCGAAGAACTGCCCCGGCCAAAGCGCGGACGAAGGGACCTCGGCATGGCTGCGTCCTTCGTCGTGCATGTGGCATTTCTCGCTCTGCTGCTCTACCACGCGCCGGCGATCTTCGTGACTCCGTCCGAGACCGATCTCGGCATCCCGAACTCTTACGGCTCGCGTTCCATCGTTTATCTCGCTCCCGTCGGGCCCGAGCGCACTCCGAGCTCTGAGGAGCAACCGAAGCTAGCCCTGCATCGCGTCGCGCCCAAACCGGCGCCGCAACCGAAGGCTCCCAAACATCACGAGCTAGCTGCCAAGACCGCCGACGATGCGCTGGACGAAACCGCGCGCGGGGGCTCGCCCTTCGGCCGCCTGCCCGGCTCGCCCATAAGGTTTGACGAGGTTGTGCCGGCATTTCCCGTGGTTTATCCCGACCCGCCCGTGTCGCGCGGCGATCTTCCGGCCGGCGTACAAGGCGACGTAATCGTGCAGGTCACCATCGACCCGCAAGGCAACGTGGTCGAGACGAAACTGATTCAGGGAATCGGCTACGGCATCGAGCAGAAGGTGCTGGACGTGTTGCAGCGCTGGCGCTTCCATCCGGCCGTGCGCGACGGCGTGAACATCGCCTCTCAGCACATCGTGCACTTCCACTATCCCGGCTAACTAGTTCGGCGTGATCTCCCTGACGGTTCCTCGTCCCAACACCCCCTCCAATGGTTTGTGCCAAAGACGTTGCCGCCTGTCATCTTGCGGATGCGGATCTTCCACGCGTCTGGGAAGATCGCGATCTTCGGTTTTAAGGTGTGATCTGGTAAACCACCCCGCCGCCGTATGGGCCGCCATTCGATGTTGTGCCGTAGAGATTGCCTTCGCTGTCGAGGGCGAGATAACCAGTCGGACTGTATCCATCGCTGCACGGGGCGCCACCGGGGCAGAAATCGTGCAGAGACGTATAGGTCCAGCCTCCGTCTGAGGGCGTCAGCCTGAAGACGACACCGAAGCCATATGCGCCTCCGCTGCTGGCCGTGCCGTAGACGTTCCCGGCTGAATCCAGAATCAGGCCTCCTCCGGGGCCTTCTCCGTCGCCGGGCGCTCCGAAGGTGTATAGCAGGTTGAAGGACCAGGTTCCGGCGGTCAATTCGAACGCCGTGCCGGCCTCATTGCCGCCGCCGTTGCAGCAGGTCGTGCCGTAGAGGTTTCCCGCAGGGTCGAACACCAGCCCGTAGAACGGGTATTCGCCGTCGCTCCCTCCCGTGAAGCTGTAGAGCAGCTGCTCTGTCCAGCCGGTGCCGGAAGGCATCAGCTCAAACACCGAACCCCGGCGGTGAGCGCCGCCACTCGCAGTCGCGCCGTACAGGTTCCCAGCGCGATCGAAGATCACGCCCGAGGTCGGTTCGTCGCCATCGCTTGTCTGGCCGAAGACGTGGAGGATCCTTTCCGTCCAACTGCCGTTGGAGTGCGCCAGCTCGTAAACCGTACCGCAGTCCTCAACGCACTGGCTGCCGCCGCCGCCGACGGTGGTCGAGCCGTAGATATTTCCGGCCTGGTCGAACGCGAGATCGCCGTTCCCTGGCGTAGCTCCGTCATTGCCACCCTGAAAGCGGTAGAGTACGGTTTCCGACCAGCTGTGAAGAAGATTGCCCGTAGCACGCGCGGGAGGGCTCAGATTGAACACCGTTCCGCAGCCCAGGCCCATGCAGCCCATCCCTCCGCCTTGCAGGGTGGTGCCGTACAGAGTGCCGTCGGGACCGAAGACCACGCGGGCGTTGGGAGTGCCGCCATCATCGGTGCCGCGAAAACTGTAGACCGGACTCAGGAGCCAGCTTGACCCATGCCGGGTCAACTTGAAAACCGTGCCGCAGCCCAAAAAGCAGCCCGTCCCGGGGCCGCCGTACTGGGTTGTGCCATAGAGATTGCCGGCGCGATCAATAACCACACCGGCCGTGGGATAGAAGCCAATCTGGCCGTTATTTTGGAAGGTGTACAGAACATTGAAGGTCTGGGCATGCGCACCGGGTGGGACGCTGGCTGCAATCCAAAAAAACAAGGTCAGGACCAGGCTGGTTCGCGACAACAAAAGCAGCTGATGGGCGCGGGTTGTCATGGTGTTCTCCTCCAGAAGGTGGCGGCGGACCACGGCTCTGAGCGTTGGTACTGTACCACCGGGCTTTGGCTGTTTCCAGAAACGAAGGGCGGCGGTTTGCGCAATCGGGCGATTTTTGTAAATGGCGCTGGTGCCCTCTTGCGATGCCCCTGTGACGCATATCACACCCGCCGGTGATGTGCATACTCGGGCCTTCCCGCTCAGCCGATATACTGAAAGCAGTAGAACGGACGAGGGTAGCCGTTCGTGGGGTTTATGCCGCTAGTCTGGCTCCGAGTTGCGGTCGGTTTCTATACCGTGGGACTGGTTTATTCGCTGCTGCTACTTAGCAAACGAGCGAACCTGCTGGCCAAGGTGGTCGAGCCCGCCGTGGGGCTCGGGCTGATCTTCCACTTCGTCTCGCTGGTGGAATACACGGTCCAGGTCGGCCACATCTCGCTGGCCTCTATCCACTACTCCGAGTCACTGCTGGCGTTCCTGGCGATGGTCGTCTTCTTCGCCTTCTTTGTCGGATATCGCACCACCACCCCCGGTATCGTGATCTTCCCCATCGTCTTCATCCTGACGTTTATCTCCGCGGTCGGGCAGAATCCGGTGGTGATCACGTCGCCGCTCCTGCGCAACGGCTGGATCTTCGTTCACATCGTCTTGATCTTCACCGGCTATGCCGGGCTGTTTCTGAGCTTCGGCGCCAGCCTGCTGTATCTGGTGCAGGAGCGCGCGCTCAAGTCCAAGCGCCCCTCTCCGCTGCCGCCTCTGCAAGTTATCGACGACATCTGCTACCGCGCGCTGCTGTTCGGCTTCCCGTTCATGACCTTCGGCATTGCCACCGGCGCCGTGCTGGCCATCGAGAAGTACGGGCCGATGTTCTTCGCCGATCCCAAGATCGTGCTGTCGTTCATCATGTGGCTGGTGTACCTGCTGCTGCTGTACATGCGCTGGAGCTCGGGTTGGCGCGGCCGGAGGGCGGCGATGCTGGCCACCTTCGCTTTTGTGATCGCCATTTGCGCCTGGGCAGCCAATAATTTCAGCCGCGTTCACAGGTTCCTGCCGTCATGAACTTCGTCCTCATCGGCGTAAACCATCGCACGGCGCCGGTTGAGGTGCGCGAGCGGTTCGCCATCCCCGAGGCGCGCCTGCCGGAGGCAATGCGGAACCTGGCGTCGCATCCCGGAGTTGAGGAAGCGATGATCGTCTCCACCTGCAACCGAGTGGAAATCCTGGCGCGCACCAGCGACGGATGCCCCGGGCTGGACGGCTTCTTCCACGATTTTTACGGCTTTGATCCCGCGCCCTATCGCCAGTACCTGTACGACTATCGCGAGGCCGAGGCGGTGCGTCATATCTTCCGCGTAGCTTCCAGCCTCGACTCCATGGTGGTGGGCGAGCCTCAGATTCTGGGCCAAGTGAAGGAAGCCTACGCGACGGCGCGGGCTGTCGGGACCGTTAATTCGCAACTGGATGCGCTGCTCACTCGCGCCTTCGCGGTAGCCAAGCGCGTGCGCAATGAAACCGCGGTCGCGAGCTCGGCCGTTTCAGTAGCGTCCGTCGCGGTCGACCTGGCGAAGAAGATCTTCGGCGACCTCGACGGCAAGAGCGTGTACCTGGTGGGCGCGGGCAAGATGTGCGAGCTGGCGGCGCGTCATCTTCTCGCGCACGGCGCTAAGCAGATTTACGTCGCCAACCGCACTTACGACCGCGCGGTCGCGCTGGCTAGAAAGTTCAACGGCGAGGCACTCCCCTTCGATCAGCTCTACGAAACCGTGTCGCGCGCCGACATCGTCATCAGCTCCACCGGCGCGCCGCACGCCATCTTCCGCAAGGAGCACGGCGAGCGCTTCCTGAAAGACCGCCGCGGCCGTCCCATGTTCTTCATCGACATCGCCGTGCCGCGCGATATCGATCCGGAGATGAACAAGGTGGACGGCATCTTCGTTTACGACATCGACGATTTGCAGCAGGTGGTGTCGTCGCACGTCTCCGACCGCCACGTCGAAGCCGAACGTGCCGAAGCCATCGTACAGGTGGAAGTGGAGAAATTTCAGGCACGGCTGCAGACGCTCGACGTGGTGCCGACCATCGTCTCGTTGCAGGAGCACCTGGAGACCATGCGCCAGGCGGAGATCGATCGCGTGCGCGGCCGGCTGGGCAACCTCTCGCCCGAGCAGGAGATGGCGGTCGAAGCCCTGACCCGCGGCATCGTCAACAAGATCATGCACACACCTATTACCACATTGAAGAGCGCAGCCCGCGAGTCGCAGGAGGTGACCACGGTCGTGGACCTGGTGCGCCGGCTGTTCGGACTGCGCGAAGCCAAACCTGCCATCGTTCCTGAACGCGAAGATGCCAAGGTCGCCGTAGGCGGAAAACGCGGGGCGTCCAACTGATGGCACGGCTTCGCATTGGTTCACGCGGCTCACAACTGGCCCTCTGGCAGGCCAACCACATTTCGGCTTTGCTGCGCGAGCAGGGGCACGAAGTCGAACTCGAGATCATCAAGACCACCGGCGACAAGATCACCGATGTGGCGCTGGCGCAGGTCGGCACCAAGGGCATGTTCACCAAGGAAATTGAGGAGGCGCTGGCCGAAGGCCGCGTCGATCTCGCCGTGCACAGCCTCAAGGACCTGCCTACCGAGCTGCCGCCGGGCTTCGAGTTGGTGGCGATTACCACGCGCGTCAATCCGCGCGATGTTTTTCTGTCCGTCAACTACGACAGCGTCCAGTCGCTGCCGAAGCGCGCACGCGTGGGCACCAGCAGCCTGCGCCGGCAGGCGCAGCTGAAGGTGGCGCGGCCCGACCTGGTGATTGACGCCCTGCGCGGCAATGTGGATACGCGCGTGCGCAAGCTGGAAGAGGGACGAGTACGACGCCATCATCCTGGCGGCCGCCGGTCTGACGCGGCTGGGCAAGACCGAGCTGGTTAAGCAGGTGCTGTCAGAGGAGTTCATGTGTCCGGCGGCGGGCCAGGGCGCGCTGGGCATCGAGATTCGCGAGGGCGACACCGAGATGCGCAAGCATTTGGCGTTTCTCGACGACGCTGCCGCGCGCGCTGCGACCACCTGCGAACGCGCGTTGCTCAACAAATTCGGCGGCGGCTGCCAGGTTCCCATCGGCGCCTTTGCCGAGTCGGCGGACGGACGCTTGCAGTTGACCGCGATCGTCGCGCGACCCGATGGCTCGGCCATTCTGCGGGAAACCCAGACGGGCACTGACCCGGTTGCTCTGGGCGAACAAGTGGGAGAAATCCTGCTGCAACGCGGCGCCGACAGGATTCTGGAAGAGGTGTACGGAGCGGCCGCAGCCGCGACACCGCAACAGCCGTGAAAAGCAGTTGCTAGTAGCCGGTGGCCAGTTGTCAGTTGGGTGGAGCACCGCTTCCGCGGTGCATGGAGCCGTAAAGAAGAAGCGGCTTTGAGCCGCTGCGGTACCTCAGGCGCCAAACGCTGTACCCATGAACATCCACAGAAGAATGCACGCCGGAAGGCGTGCTCCACCCCTTGCACTGTGAATGTGAATCAATGTTAATGACTTCTGTCCGAAAACTTGGCGCGAAATCCGATCAACCGCTCGCCGGCTGCCGCGTGCTGGTCTCGCGCGCCAAAAAGCAGGCCGGCGCGCTGTCGTCCTCCTTGCGCGATCTGGGCTGTAAGGTCATCGAGATTCCCTTCATCGAGATTCGACATCCGCGCTCGTATGGGCCCCTCGACGGCGCGTTACGCAACCTGGCGACCTACGACTGGCTCATCCTCACCAGCGTCAACGGCGTGGACGCACTCTTCGAGCGCATGAATAAGAAACGCCTCGAACCCGCGGCCCTCGCGCACCTGAAGATCGCCGCCATCGGCCCTGCCACGAAGAAAGCCATCGAGCAGCGCGGGCTCACGGTGAATGTCACACCGAAGGAATACGTCGCTGAATCGGTGGTCAGCGCGTTGCAGCGTCGCGTGAAAGGCAAACGAGTT
Source organism: uncultured Acidobacteriaceae bacterium (assembly GCA_963747045.1). GTDB lineage: Bacteria > Acidobacteriota > Terriglobia > Terriglobales > Acidobacteriaceae > Bog-257. The sequence continues at coordinate 35,416 of CAVVDN010000011.1, forward strand.
TTGCTGGTGCGCGCCCGCGTCGCTCGCGACGTGATTCCCCGTGAGCTGCGAAAGGCCGGGGCGACCATCGATGTAATCGAAGCCTACGAGACGGTCGTGCCGCAATCGTCTGCCACGCGTCTTCGAGCGCTGCTCGCCAATGATCGCCGGCGCCCGCACGCCATCACCTTCACCAGCTCGTCGACCGTGCGGAATTTCGTCCAACTGCTGGGGCTACGAAGCGCACGCGCAGCGCTAAAAAAATCTCTATCCCACAATGGGGTACACAGCGCGTCCATCGGCCCGGTGACCTCGGCGACCTTGCGCGGGTTTGGCTTGCCGGTCGACATCGAGGCCAAGCAATATACGATTCCGGGGCTGGTCGCAGCCATCGTGAAGAAGAGCGAAGAAATGCGTTGAGCATTCCGGTCAGGCCATCCAATTGCTCAACCTGGTCTATTTCCATCCGGGGATAATTCAGCCCTCGGCGCGTCATTCTGTACAAACATATTTCACGGCGAGAGCCGAGCATCGTTCCATAATGTATGCCGTATGCCGGAAGAGTCTTTTTCCATTCTAGAAGACACATTGGATGGCAAGCCACTGATCGCCATGATCAATATGGCGCTTCGTCTCAGCGACACGCAGCGGCTGCCATTCTTTCTGAGTATCGGGACGCGGTTATCAAACCCGACAATTAACGGTCTGCCGAGTGCAGCCGAATCCGATGAGCTAAACAGGTGGGAAGAAGGAGTGGAATCGCGGCTGAGAGGTCAAGGCGAATGTGCGTTCGTCGGACGAGTGACTTGGAACGCGCAGCGCGAATTGCTCTACTACGTCGGGAACGACAAACCCTTTACAGCTGTGCTCAAAGCGTTAGCCGATGAGCCGTCTACTCGCCCATTCGGCTTTTCCTGTGAGGAGGATGGCGCCTGGCAGCGGGTTGCTATGTGGTTGAATCGCATCTGACCCACTCATCTGTTGGTCTAATCTGGATCCATTTCTCAGTTCCCGAACTCGTTCTCCTTAAACACTCGCCGAAATAGTTTGTCCACATTCCGCAGCGGGCGCTGCAGATCAAACGCGTGCTCCAGCGTCTCGCGCTTCACCTTCGACGTGATCTCCGGGTCGCTCAGGATCAGCTCGCGGAAGTTCAGATCGTCTTTCCACGCGCGCATGGCATTTGACTGCACCAGCCGATACGCGTCCTCGCGCAACACGCCGGCCTCAACCAGGTCGAGCAGCAGTTGCCCGCTGAAGACCAGCCCGCCGGTCGACTCCAGGTTCTTCAACATGCGTTTGGGGTAAACGAACATCGTGTCGATGAGGTTCGTGGTTTTGTTGAGCAGGTAGTCGACCAAAATCGTCGAGTCGGGCAGGATGACGCGCTCGACCGATGAGTGCGAGATGTCGCGCTCGTGCCACAGCGGCACGTCTTCGAAAGCGGCCTGCGCATTCGCGCGGACCACGCGCGCCAGTCCGCTGATCTGCTCGCAGGTCACGGGATTGCGCTTGTGCGGCATCGCCGACGAGCCCTTCTGCTTCTCGCTGAAAAATTCTTCCGCCTCGCGCACTTCGGTGCGCTGCAGGTGGCGAATCTCGGTCGCGAACTTGTCGAGCGTCGACGCAATCACCGCCAGCGTCGCGACGTAGAACGCGTGCCGGTCGCGCTGGATCACCTGCGACGACACCGCGGCGACATTCAGGCCGAGCCGCTTGCAGATCGCTTCTTCGTACTCCGGTTCCAGATGGGCGGCGTTGCCCACCGCGCCGGAAAGCTTGCCGACTCGCATCTGCTCCGAGGCCATCGCGAAGCGCTCGATGTTGCGCTGCATCTCGGAGTACCAGTTGGCGAGCTTCAGCCCGAAGGTGATCGGCTCGGCGTGAATGCCGTGGGTGCGGCCGATCATCGGCACGTCTTTGAACTCCCACGCGCGCCGCTTGAGCACGTCGCGCAGCTTGCCGAGGTCATCACGAATGATGGCCGACGCCTGCTTCACCAGCAGCGCCTGCGCCGTGTCGACGACGTCGTTCGAGGTCAGGCCGTAGTGCAGCCAGCGCGACTCTGGTCCGACCTTCTCCGCGACCGCAGTCGTGAACGCGATGACGTCGTGCTTGACCTCGGCTTCGATCTGGTTGATGCGGTCGAGGTCGAAGCTGCCCTTCTCGCGAATCGCATTGGCGGCCTCAGCCGGCACGATTCCAGCTTCGGCCAGCGTCTCGGTGGCGGCGACTTCCACGTCAAGCCAGGTTTGAAATTTATTCTGGTCACTCCAGATGCGGCCCATCTCCAGGCGGGTATAACGCGGGATCAAGTGCAGGCTCCTTAGCTGTCGAGAAACTCTTCATTGTACCGGGCGGGAGTCGCTGGACGCTCTTCGCTGTTCGCCCCTCGCTTTTCGCCAGCAAATCTGCGGCGATGTTTCCAACAGCAGCTCACAACTCGCCTTCGTCCCTCGGCTTCTAACTGATTTTGGTTCCTGCGGCCCCTGATGCTCTCCTTGCGCATGAATATCGCGTGCTCGCCGTCCGAGATGGACCGCATTGAGCCGTTGTGGAACGAAATCCTGCGGCATCAGGACCACACGCTCTTCCAGAGTTTCGCCTGGAACCGTCTGGCAGCGGACGTTTTTCGGGCTCGCGTCACCCCGTGCGTCGTTTGGGCCGAGAGTGACGCGGGCGCGGCCATCATTCCCGCAGCCATCAACCATGACTCTTCACGAATGGAGTTGCTGGGCGATGCCCTTTTCGACTATCGCGACGTGCTCTGCGCCGGTGATCCCGAACTGTTGCGCCTCGCATGGCATCAGGTAGCCGCCTGCGGCAAGCCGCTGCATGTAGTGTCGCTTTCAGGCAAGGCGAAACGCGATCACTGGGAAGATTTTCGGGTTTCCGCGTTCGCCAACGCACCGCAGGTGGAGTGCTCCGTTGTGGACGAGCGCGGCTTTCGCCTGGCGCATTCGCGGCTCGGTCGCCAAATGCGGCGCCTGCAAAAGTTGGGCATCACGCTGCACGTGCACGCCGGGACGGACTCAGCGGCTGTACGGCGGCTATACGAATGCAAACGCTCTCACTTCGCTGCCCATTCCGACAATCTCTTCTGCGATCAGCGCCGTTGCGAGTTCATGGTTGCGGCGGCGGCCATCGAGCAGAGCCGGTGCGAACTGTTCACCCTGGAGAACGAAACAGGAAATTTCATCGCCGGATTAGTCAGTTTCCGCGACGGCAAGGTTCGTCGCTGTTACACCATCTACTTCCATCCCGAGTGGGCGCGCTATTCGCCGGGAGTTGCGCTGTTGTACGAAGTCACGGCGCGATCTCTGGCGGAGGGCATAAGCTGCGACTACATGACCGGCGAGTACCCCTATAAGCTGCGGCTGGCGAATGCCTCGCGGCCTCTGTACCGGGTGGAGGCGGGTGCGCAGGAGCTGGCCGCAATCGCCGAGCGCAGAATTTCCAAGGTGGCGTAGTCGGGGTAGTGCTGGCCTTCAGGCCATCGGCTGCGGCAACATATTTATGGGGTTTTGGTCGGCCTTAATAGCCGACGCGCAGACCTTGGCGCAGATGTCCTCGGCTAAGAGCTCGACTCAAGATTTCATTAGCGCGACAGCACAGGCCTGAAGGCCCGCACTACCCTACAGCGTCTTCAGGAAAGCTTTCGCTTCCTCCAGCTGTGGAAACAGCTTTTCTTCCGCCTGGAACTCCGGCCCGTGCACGCAGCGCCGGCTGCCGCGCAGCTTCACCGGATGTTTCAGGTGCAGCATCTCGTGGTACACGATGTACTCGATCGCATAGCGCGGTACGCGTGGCTGGTCGAAGGCGCGGCTGACGACGATGGCGTTATGCGCGGGATCGTAGTGGGCGAGACTATTGCGCGCATGCGAGCGGCTCCACGTCATCTGCGGCCGCGCCAACAGGCCGTAGAAAAACTGCCGGTTCAACTGCTCGAACACTTCATCCAGGTCGTACAGGTTGCCCCGCGCCGACTCGATTCGCTTGCGGCCGCGCATCTGCCGCACCAGGTGCGCCTTGGCTGTCATGTCGCGGCTGGAAACGTAGCGGCGATAGCGCGTGGCGTGCAGCGCCTCGATCGGCTTGCGATAGATCTTCGCCAGAAGAATGTGGGCGATGGCCTTAATGACATTGTCCGGCGCGCCCTCCAGCAGGTCGGAGACGCGCACGTGCATCACTCCTTCGCGCAGACGAATTGTGCTGTTCACATTCGCGAAGGCGTAAAAGTCGATGTGAAATTCCGGCATCGGAGCTCGCGGCCTGAGTTCACGGTATGTCGTCTGGAAGACGTGTTGTAATTTTTCGCGCACGCAATACTTAACCTACCATGCATCATGCCAAACCACGCCGGCACGCTTCGATGCCGTCGTGATCAAGCAGGTACTAAGGTGTAAGTGCTATTGAACTCTGGATTCGAGGTCTGCTACTGTCGCAAAAGTAGTTCCGTTGTAGACAACTGGAAGGCCGCCACAGGGGGAAATTTGGCGGCCTTTGTTGTTTGCAGCAAACCGAAGACTTTCAACCACAGAGGCACAGGCACACGGAATTTTCAAGTTTGGTTTGGTCTTACTGTACGGCGACGAAGATTCCCACCAGCAAGAATGGTCCGCTGCCGACGAAATAGGTCCGGAGAGTTTTGAGAATTGTTCTTCTCTGTGCCCCTGTGGTGAAAGGGCTTTTTTAATCTTTCCGCTCGGTATACACCTTTGTGAGCTTCTTGTCCTTGGCCAGCTGATTCTGCTCCTGCAACTCTTTGCGCGCGTCGTCCGCGATATCGCCAGCCGCCTCGCTGGCGTTGGTGAGCACAAACGAGAACTGATCCAGCTCCTCGGGCGGCGATTGTTCCTTCAGCCGCCGCAGCTTGAGCTGCCATTCGCTGTCGCCCTCAATCAGTAGTGTCAGCCCCTTGCGCATGTCGGCTTTGTGCGAGCCGTACATATCGATGTTGTCTTCGATCTCGTCGAGCAGCGCGGTGAAGTCCTCCAGCAAATCGTGGATTTGCATGGGCCGGTCTTTGGCCGTCTTAGGGTTGGACTGGAGCTGCTCGATAGCCGTAATGCGCGCGCGGGCAAACTGCACCATGAGCTCCAGCCGCTTGTCGGGGAAATCCGCGGTCTCGCGCATCTGGTCAATTTCTTTGTCGTTCAGAGGGTCGCGTTTTTGTGCGGCCGCATGTGTGGCCAACGTGAGCAGCAAAGCCGTGAGACAGCCTGCGAAAACCAGCGGATGGTGCTTCATGATTTTCCTTTGGGTTCCGCTTGCGGTCCCCACATCCGGATCATGAGATCGGAGCGGATTTGTTCGATCTGTTCGACCGCCTGATGCACCGGGGCGCGGTCCTCAAACGCCAGCGTATTGGCGATATCGTGCATGCGCTCGGCCAGCTTGCGCAGCTTGATTTCGGTCTCCTTCAGTTGCTTACCCGAAGTCGAAGCGGCATCGGCCGCCTTGCGCGAATACGCAACCACTTCCTGAATCTGCTGCTGCGCCTGGTCGACGTCGCCATCGGTGAACAATGCGTTGGAGTGTTCCAGCTGCACCCGCGCGTACTCCAGGCAGAGTTTCGCCTGCTCGCCTCCATGGGCGGCGTCGGCCTTCGCCTTCAGCTCGTCGGGCGTTTGCGTACCCGCGATTGCGAAGGCGGCGAGCGCCAGCAGGAGAGTCGCGCAATGCACGTAGAAACGCATGGCTACTTCTTGACCCGATAATTGTCCGCGTGTTTGGGATCGAGCGCAATCAGCCGGTGGCGCGCCTGCCACTCCTGGTCGGGAAACTTGCCATCATCCGTCGCCAGGAAACGTTGATAATATTCCACCGCTTGCGGCACTGCCTTCAAGCTATCGAAGGTGGTGGCGCGCAGAAAATAGGTAGCCGGAGTTTCGGGCAGATACTTGGCACGATCGTCGAGCGCCTGCAACGTCATGGGGTAATTCTTGTTCTCGGCTGCCACCACGGCAAGATTCCCGTACGCCTCGCCCATATTCGGCTTGAGACGGATGGTGGCGATCAGTTCCTGCTGTGCCTCGGGAAATTTCTTTTCGGCCATAAGCAACGAGCCGAGTGCGAAGTGTGCCGCGGCATCCTGCGGCAGCTTCTGCACGGCAAAACGAAGCTCTTGCTCAGCTTGCGCATTGTTGCCCGCCTTCGCGTCCAGCGTGCCCAGCTCCAAGGCCGCGTGTGGATCGTTCGGCGCAGCTTGCGATGCCGACCGCAGCGCCTGGGCCGCGTCGTCATTCCTGCCTTCGGCGGCAAGCACGCGCGCCAGTTGCACCTGCGCGGTTATGTTTTGCGGATCGGTCGCAAGATCTTTTCGAAGCGCCGTTTCGGCGCCACTGTACTTCTTTTGCGCGATCAGAACGTTCGCCAACCCGGAGAGCGCCTCTGTCGAGTGCGGGTCCAGCTCCGCAGCCGCTTGATACTCGCGCGCGGCGGCATCGAGGTTGCCCTGCTTCTGCAATAGCGCTGCCGTAGCAAGGCGAGGACCGGGATCGTTGGGCGCAAACTTGGCCGCTTCGGCAAAGGCAACGATCGCGCTCTGCGGATCGGATTGCTCCTGCACGCGTCCCAAGGCCTGCCACGCGCGCGCCAACGACTCCTGCGGATGGGCGCTGGGCTTGAGCTGGGTTGCCGCTTTCAAATACTTTGCGGATTCGGCGTTATTGCCCTGCTTCGCCAGCACCAATCCGAGATTGAGATTGGACTCGAAGACGTCGGGTTTCGCTGCAACCGACTTGCGATAGGCAGCGACCGCGTCGCCAGGACGCTGCAGCGCGTTGTAAACGTAACCCAGGTCGAACCAGGCGCGAAAGTCCCCCGGTTTGGCCGCGACAGCTTTTTGCAGAAGGGCTTCGGCGGTGGTGAAGTCTTCCTTTTGCATGGCCGCTTCTGCCGGCTCAACTTCCGGCGCGCTGGTGGGCTCGGGCGCAGGCTCTTCCACGCGATGATGGCGAATGGTCGGCGGACTTTGCTGCGCATGGACGCAAGGTAGGTTCACGATGCAGAAAAGACCCGCGGTCAGCAATGAAGCAGCGATCTTGGAGAGGTTGCGCAAGTTGTCCATGGGTGTGGCACGCCTTCAGGCGTGCATGAAATTCGCTTCGAAACGTGCCCGGCTTCAGTCGCCGAGGTGAACATCTGGGCCTGAAGTTACCTCAGTGGCCACAGCCATTCCCTCCCCATTGACGTTTTATCCACGCCTCAAGGCGTGCTCCACCCTGCCTCCAAACAAAAGTTAGAACTCTACGGCTCGACGTTCGAGTGAGTCTGAGCATGCCCGTCGTGGGGCAACACCCGCGCCAGCCACTTTCCAGTGTAGGAGTTCGGCGCGCCGGCGATCGCTTCCGGCGGTCCTTCGGCGATGACCTCGCCGCCGCGAATGCCGCCTTCGGGGCCAAGATCGATGACCCAATCTGCGGTCTTGATGACGTCAAGGTTGTGCTCGATGACAACAATCGACCCTCCCGCTTCGATTAGACGTCGGAAAGCGGCCAGCAGCTTACTTACGTCGTCGAAATGCAGCCCGGTGGTGGGCTCGTCGAAGATGTAGAGCGTGCGCGGTTGCCGCTTATCCTGCTCGCTGCGCGGCCGCCCGATGTCGCGCAGCTTGGGCTGCAAATGCGCTGCCAGCTTCATGCGTTGCGCTTCACCGCCCGAAAGCGTAGTCGCCGATTGTCCCAGCCGCAGATACCCCAGCCCAACTTCTTCCAATACACGCAGCTTTTCGACAATCTTGGGCACGCCGGAAAAGAAGTGCAGCGCCTCTTTGACCGTGAGGTCGAGCACGTCATGAATGTTCTTGCCGTGATAGCGGATTTCGAGAATCTCCGGTTTGTAGCGCGTGCCTTTGCACTCTTCGCAAATCAGTTCGACATCGGCGAGGAACTGCATCTCCACCGTGACCGTCCCGTCGCCCTGGCAGACGTCGCAGCGGCCGCCGGGAATGTTGAAGGAGAAATGTCCTGCCGTGTAGCCGCGCTTCTGGCTCTCCGCCTGCGCGGCGAAGAGGTCGCGAATGGCGTCGAAGGCTTTGATGTACGTCACGGGATTGGAGCGCGGCGTGCGCCCGATGGGCGATTGATCGACCAGAACAACTTCGTCGATCCACTCCTCGCCCTCCATGCCGTCGAGTTCAGCGTGCGCTCCACCCGTGACCTGGCCTTTTTCGGCCGCGATCGCGTTGTAGAGCACATCATGCACCAGCGTCGATTTGCCCGAACCGGAAACGCCGGTGATGCACACCAACATGCCGAGGGGGATTGCGACGTTGACCCTCTTTAAGTTGTGGGCACGCGCGCCGATGAGCTTGAGCTTTCGTCCGGTGCCGGGCCGTCGCGATGCCGGCGACTGGATGCGCAACTCGCCGTTCAGATAGCGCCCGGTGAGCGAGGCCGGATTGTGCCGGATCTCGTCGTAGGTACCGTCGGCAATCAGGCGGCCGCCGTTCTCGCCCGCGCCCGGACCAAGATCGATGATGCGATCGGCCGCGCGCATGATCTCGGCATCGTGCTCAACCACCAGGATTGTGTTTCCCAGGTCGCGCAGGTCGTGCAGGATCTTAATCAGCCGCTCGGTGTCGCGGTTGTGCAGTCCAATGGATGGCTCATCGAGCACATACAGCGTGCCAACCAGCCGCGAACCCAGAGACGTCGCCAGCTGGATGCGCTGCGCCTCGCCGCCGGATAGCGTCGAAGCCAGCCGGTCGAGCGTCAGGTACTCCAGCCCAACATCGTTCAGGTAGCGCAGGCGGTCGTTGATTTCCTCCAGCAGCTTGTCGGCGACTTCCGCTTCCTGCCGCGACAACTCAAGCTGCGCGAAGAAGCGCGCCGCTGCTTCCACCGTCATCGCGGAAACCTGGCAGATGTCTTTGCCGCCGATCTTCACCTGTCGCGCCTCGCGCCGCAGCCGCAGGCCATTGCAATCCGAACACTGCGAATATCCGCGATACCGGCTGAGGAATACGCGCACGTGCAGCTTGTACTTTTTGCGCTCGAGATAGTCGAAGAAGCCGCGCACGCCCCGGAACTTGCCGTCGCCCTGAATGACGAAGCTCTGCTGCTCGGCCGTGAGGTCCTGCCAGGGCACGTCGAGCGGGACGCCGGCCACGCGCGCGTAGCGTCGCATCTCGGTCGCGAATGGCCGGTACTTCGGCTTGGTCCACGGCTCGATCGCGCCCTCGGCCAGTGTCAGCGTCTTGTTTGGGATGACGAGGTTCAAGTCGAAATCAATGGTGTTGCCGAAGCCCTGGCAGCGCGGACACGCGCCGTAGGGATTGTTGAATGAAAACAGGCGCGGCTCCGGCTCCTCGTACTTGATGTTGCACAGCTTGCATTCGAAGCGCTGCGAGAAGCGGAACTGCTGCGCCGGCTCGCCTTCGCGTGGCGCGGTTTCGAAAAGCACTTCGCCGGCTTCGCGATAGCCTTGTTCCACCGCGTCAACAATACGCAGGCGCGCGTCCGGGCCGGTTGCGATGCGATCGATCAGCACGAGCACCGGCTCGGCGAAGTCGAGGTCGAGCAGCGACTCGGGCGTGGAAAATTCAAAGATCTGCCCGTTCTGATAGAGCCGGTTGTAGCCGCGCTTGCGCAGTTCAAACAGGCGCTCTTTCAGGAAAGCGTCTTCGGCCGGCTTCGCGGCTTTCTTCTTGGTGACGCGGCGGCCTTTCTTTTTCTCCGGCTCGGAAGGCTTAGGCGGCGGCTGGAGCGGGAAGAACACCTGCACGCGGGTGCCTTCGCCAAGGGCCAGAATGCGCTCTGCCACTTCGTCCACGGTGTCCTTCTTGACCTCGTTGCCGCAATTCAGGCAAAAGGTGCGACCCACACGCGCGTAGAGCAGGCGCAGATAATCGTAAATCTCGGTCGCCGTGGCGACGGTCGAGCGCGGATTGCGCGTGGTGTTCTTCTGGCGAATGGCGACTGCCGGGGCGATGCCGTCGATCAGGTCGACGTCGGGCTTCTCGATGCGCTCCAGGAACTGCCGCGCGTAGGCCGAGAGCGACTCGACATACCGGCGCTGGCCCTCGGCGTAGATGGTGTCGAACGCGAGCGACGACTTGCCCGATCCCGAGACCCCGGTCACCACCGTGAGCTGGTTGTGCGGAATCTCGAAGTCGATGTTCTTCAGGTTGTGGACGCGCGCGCCGCGTACGATGATGCTTTCGTTCGACATGGCCCAGGCTTCGGCAGCCCCACAGATTCGTCTCAAATCGGGTGCCGAAACTTCTGATTATATCGGGTAGAAAGCCGGCTTCACCACAGAGGCACGGAGAACACGGAATTTTAGAAATCGAAAATCAATCGGCCTGATTCGTTTTCATCGATAGAGACGGCAGAAGGATCACACGAATTCATCCCAACCTAACTCCGTGCCCTCCGTGGTGAATTACGCCTTCAGCCGCGACGCATACTTCTCGCGGATCTTCTTCACCTTGGGCGCGACCACGAACATGCAATACGGCTGGATGGAGTTGTTGGCGAAATAGTCCTGATGATAGTCCTCGGCAACGTAGAACGTCGACGCCGGCTCGACCGCGGTGACAATTGCATTGCTGAACACCTTGTCGCGCGTGAGCTCCGCGATAACATCTTCCGCGGTCTTCTTCTGCGCTTCATCGCGATAGAAAATCACCGAACGATATTGCTCGCCCACATCGTTGCCCTGGCGATTGAGCGTCGTGGGATCGTGCAGCGTAAAGAAGACGTGCAGCAGGTCATTGAAGCTGATGACCGCCGGATCGAAGGTGATCTCGGCAATCTCGACGTGGCCGCTCTTGCCGGAGCACACCTGCTGATAGGTCGGATTGGCGACCGTCCGCCCATGTAGCCTGAGCGGACAGATTCGACACCCTGCAGCTGTTTGACGGCGGCCTCGACGCACCAGAAGCATCCGCCGCCGAGGTAGGCAATTTCAGTTGATGGCATAGTGATTGGATGTAAGTAGCTGGCATTTGGCACTTAGGGAAATCTGGCTAAGCATTGACGTTTCTTTGGGGCGAAGTCGAGCCGCGCTGCGGCGACTGCGTTTCTAGCCCCGGCGGCAAGACCGGGTGTGCGTTCCCGCAGGGACCCGGAAGCCGCGTCGTGGCCTGAGGGGGCTCTTGATGGTCTATCGTCACGCGAAGACCGGTACGCTCCCGCGTGAGCAGCTGCAGAGCGTACGCTGGAGGGCCGCTACGCGGCCACGCAATTTCATTGTTTCGCAGCTCACCCCGGGCTTGCGCCCGGGGGCTAGAAACGCAGTCGCTGCTGCGCAGCTCGACTGAGACCCTGCAAGAAAACGAGAGTTAATCAGAATTTTCTAAGTGCTAAATGCCAACTTCAATCCTCGCCCGCGGATCCAAGTAATCCCGCAGCCCATCGCCGATGAAGTTGAACGACAGCACTGCCAGCATGACCGCCGCCGCGGGAAACAGCACCAGGTGCGGCGAGTCAAACAGGTGCGAGCGGGCGTCGTTCAGCATCGTGCCCCAACTTGCTGTCGGCGGTGGCACGCCCAGCCCGAGAAAGCTCATCGTCGCTTCGGCCAGAATTGCGCCCGCCATGCCGATCGCCGCCTGCACAATCACCGGTTGAATGATATTAGGCAGGATGTGGCGCATGATGATGCGCAGGTCACTCGCGCCCAGGGCCCGCGCCGCTTCCACGAACTCACGCTCGCGCACTGCAAGCACCTGCGCACGCACCAGGCGCGCATAGCCCACCCATCCTCCGAGCGACAGAGCAAAGATCAGATTGAAGATTCCCGGGCCGAGAAAAGCCACGAACGCGATCGCCAGCAAGATCCCCGGGAACGACATGAAGGCGTTCATTACCACGACATTGAGGACGCGATCGGTCACGCCGCCGTAGTAGCCGGCGATGGAGCCGAGGATCAGCCCCAGCGTGAGCGAAGCCGCCACCACGCAGCTTCCCACCAGCATCGAGATGCGCGCGCCATAGATGACGCGCGAGAGGATATCGCGCCCCAGTTCGTCGGTGCCGAACCAGTGCGACGACGACGGGCCCATCAACCGCGCCGGCAGATCAATGTGAGCCGGATCTTGCGGCGCGATCCACGGCGCGAAGAGGCACACACGACGAACACGGCCACCATCACGACCCCCGCGGTCGCCAGTACGTTGTAGCCGGCGGCGCGACGCAGTGAGGCGAGCTGGACAGCGGAAGCCATCGCGGTGATATTACATGAGGTGCTGGAGAAACAGTGCGGGCGCAGACCGCCTCCCCAACTCGAAACTATCGAGGAGTGAGCAACTCAAGCTCCGGCGCTGGTCATTGCTGCCGCCGGCACCGTGAAGTGGAAGACCGTGCCGCTGCCCAATTGCGAGGTGAGGTCGATGGTGCCGTGGTGGGCTTCGACGATGGCTTTCGCGATGGCAAGACCCATGCCGGTCCCCTGCACGCGATAGCGCTGATCGCGCCCGCGGTAGAACTTCTCGAACACCAGCGACTGCTCCATATCGTCGATGCCCGGCCCCTGATCGGCGACGCTGAGGCTCACCATCTTGCCTTCGGCTTCGGCGGCAATTGTGATGGGCGTTGCCGGCGACGAGTACTTCGCGGCATTCTCCAGCAGCTGCACCAGCACTTCCGCGATGCGGTCTTTATCCACCCGTATCTGCGGCAACGACTCTGGAATGTGCAGGTTCACGGCTCGTCCCGCCAACGTCTTTCTGGAAAGCTCGAGCGCCTTGTTGACAACCTCGCCCACTGGATGAGGCTCGCACCGCAGCTCAACCTGATGGGCATCGAGTTGCGACATTTCGGCGGCCTCGCCCACCAGGCGGTTCAGCCGATCGGTTTCCTCGTTGATCACGGTGAGCAGCTCTTGACGGCCTTCGGCACTGAGCGGATCCGGCGCGAGCAAACTCGTCACCGAGAGCTTGATAGCGGTGAGCGGCGTGCGGAATTCGTGTGTCACGCTGTCCAGCAGGGCCGAGCGCAGCTTCTCGCCTTCGCGCGCGGCTTCGTTGCGCGTCAGGGTTTCGACTGCGTGGGCGCGCTCGATGGAAATCGCGATCAGGCTCCCGACAGCTTCCAGCGTCTCGCGCGAGAGCACGGCGCCCACTAATCCCAGGCTGCCGACGGGCTTCACGCCAATGCGCAATGGCACATAGCAAATCAGGCGAGCTTCATCCACTACGGGTTCGCCGCGGCCGCTCACCCCCTCGAGTTGCTCCGCGGTCAGCTCGGGATGGCTGATGCCCATGCGGTAGACCTCCTTGCGGTTCGGGAGGAACATGGCCGCGGCCTTCAGTCCGAAGGCGTCGCAAACGTAGCCCGGGATCGAGTTGAGCAGCTCCATCACATTTTCCGTGGCCAGCAACTGCTGGCTGAGGGCGTACAGCCGTTCGACTTCCTTGCGCCGCCGGGTTGCGTTCAAAGCTTCACGGCGCGCCCGCTCGGAAAGGCGGCTGGCGATAATCGCGGTGGTCAGGAAGGCAACGAGCGCCACCCAGTTCTGCGGGTCGGCAATCGTGAGGGCGCCGATGGGCGGCAGGAAGAAATAGTTGAAGGCCAGCGTGGCGGCAATCGCGGTGGTGGTTGCGATGCTGAGTCCCCAGCGGCTGGCGACCCCCAACACCACCAGCAAAAAAATCAGCGCAACAGTAGTTGGGTTCAGCGGCAGGCGGCGGAAGACCAGAACGATAGCGCCGATGGTGCCAATGGCCAGAGCGTAGCGGCCCGCCAGCGCTTGCAAGCGCCGGCCGTCGAGCCTGCGCGGCTTCGCTGACGGCGGCTGGTCGTTCACGCGCACGATTGTACCGAATCGACATTTCTTTGGCTGTGCCGCAGAATGTTGGCTTATGCAGAAGACGCCCGAACAGTGGCTGGAGGAAGCGCCGCCGCCGAAGAAACAGGGCGTCTTCAAGCTGTTTCTCGGCTACGCCCCCGGCGTGGGCAAGACTTACTCCATGCTGAGCGAAGCCATTCGCCGCCAGAGCCGCGGTGAAGATGTTGTCGTCGGCGTGGTCGAAACGCATGGCCGCGCGGCGACGCGCGAACTCGCCGGGCGGCTGGAAGCCGTCCCTCGCAGAAAGCTCGACTATAAGGGCACGATCTTCGAAGAGATGGACATCGATGCCATCCTGGCGCGGCGTCCGCAGGTGGTGCTGGTGGACGAGCTGGCGCACACCAACATCGACGGCAGCAAGCATCACAAGCGCTACGAGGACGTCTTCGAACTGCTCGACAACCACATCGACGTGGTTTCCACCATGAACGTGCAGCACCTGGAAAGCGTGACGCCATTGGTGCATAAGATCACCGGCGTCGTGGTGCGCGAGACCGTTCCCGACTGGGTGCTGAAGCGGGTGGACGAGATCGTGCTCGCGGACGTTACGCCGGAGGCGCTGCAGACGCGCATGCGGCGCGGCGATATTTATCCCAGGGAACGCGTGGATCGCGCGCTGGGCAATTTCTTTCGCCCCAGCAATCTGATCGCGCTGCGTGAGATTGCCCTGCGCCACGTGGCGCAGGTGGTCGATCGCAGCTTGGAGCCGTACATCCAGAGCGAGATGGATCCGGCGCGCGAGCTACAGGTGCGCGAGCGCATCGCCGTCGGCATCAGCTCGAATCCGGCGGCGCAATACCTGGTGGCGCGCGCGGCGCGTATGGCGCAGGCCGCCAACGCTGATTTGTTTGTGGTGTACGTCAATACCGGTGCGGATGAAGACGATCCTGAGCGCAAGCGGTCGCTGCAGGCGAATTTTCAATTTGCCGAGAACCTCGGCGCCCACGTGGTGAAGCTGAAAGGCAAGGAAGTGGCCTCAGCGATGGCGGAGTTCGTGCGCGAGAAGCACATCACGCAGGTCATCTTCGGACACTCGGCCACCAGCGGCTGGCGCCGGTATTTGTTCCTGTCGGCGGTGCATCGCTTCTTGCGCGATGCTCCCGCGGTGGACGTGCATATTGTGAAACAACAGGTTTAGCTCCTAACTCCGAGCTTGGTCCTGGCGCGGTGTTGTAACAAAAGCTAGCATTGAACCTAAGGTACAGTTGAACAGCAGCATGCGGGTCGGACTCGTAGCTCGCGGCTCGCAGCTTTTATGCCTTCACGTCCGCACATCCTCGTCGTCGACGATGAGCCACAGATCACGCGTGTGCTGCGCACCACGCTCAACGCGCAGGGATACGAAATTCGTGTCGCCAACGATGGTGAGACGGCGCTGGAGATCCTGAAAGACTTCACGCCCGACCTGGTCATCACCGACCTGATGATGCCGAACATGAACGGCATCGAGCTGTGCCGGCGGCTGCGCAAGGTTTCTCAGGTACCGGTTCTCGTTCTATCGGTGCGGGGGGAAGAGCGCAGCAAAATCGAGGCACTCGACTCCGGCGCGGATGACTACATTACCAAGCCGTTCAGCACCGGGGAGCTATTGGCGCGCGTGCGGGCGGCGCTGCGGCGCGCTCCGACAAATACACCCGAACAGAAAACCAGGATTGAAGCGGGAGATTTCCGCATCGATCTCGATGCGCGTTTGGTTCGCGTACGTGAACGCGAGGTGCGGCTCACGCCCAAGGAATTCGACGTGCTGCTCTACATGGCGGAGCACCCGCACAAGGTGCTCACCCATCGCGCCATCCTCAACGCCGTATGGGGCAGCAACAGCATGGAGCAGAACGAATATCTGCGCGTCTTTGTCGGACAACTGCGCAAGAAGCTGGAAGCCAACGCCAGCGAGCCCAAGTACATCCTGACCGAACCCTGGGTCGGCTATCGGTTTGAGCCTGGGGACTAGAACGGCCAGCTTCTGTCGGTGATTCGGGTGGTGCGGATCTTCAGGCCCGCGTGCCAGCTGACATTGAAGGTGGAGTCGGCTATAAGGTCACTGGAGGTTCGCCTCACGGCACTGAAGCGCCGCACTATCCAGGGAAACGTAGTACGGAAACCGATGAAGCTCACTCCGGCGGCGAGTAGCTGTACAGATTCGTTTCCAGTTCTTCTTCGGCGAGGGCATAGAGATCGATCCATCCCTCCAGCGGCAAGGAATCGACGGGCAAGTGCTCGCGCCAGATGGAGAAGCGCAACCGAATGCGGCTGCCTTCTTCCGCGCCAATCAGCGCGAACGGCACGCGCATTTCGAAGATCTCCTCCAGTGCCACTTCAATTCCGCTGTCCGAGTTGCCGTTCCCCGCGAAGCTGGCGATCAGCGCCGACTCTTTTCCGTTGCTCAGCGTCCAGCTGCGCACGGCGCGGCCTTCCGCGTCGACCATGAAGCGATAGGATTGCGGCGCGACTTTGTTGTCTCCGCGTGAGACCTCCATATTCACCACCAGCCGGTAGGCGTCCGCCGGCACTCCGTGATGGAAGTCGAGCCGGCCCGAAACCGAATCGGCATCCAGCCCCGCATAGACCGCGTCCAGCAGAAACTGCTTGCCATGCATGGCGCTGGTGCGCTGGTCGGAGGTGAAGCTGGCGGCGCCCATCCATTCGAAGTAGCCACTCACCAGGCCGTCGACGCGTGCGCGCACATACGCGGTCTGCGGCATGTAGCTGGGCCGCACGACCCCGTGAATAATCGGCGTGCTCAGCTCTTCCGGCGGAATACCTTCCAGCGCGTGATAGACGTTGGACAGGTGCTTGCGATAGAGCTCATCGAAGTCGCGATCGTTGGCCGAATGATGTTCCGGCCCGTACCACCAATTCCAGTCGCTGCCCTCGGCGATGAGCAACTCCTCCCAGGCAATCTGCCGCTGCGCCTCGGAGACGCGATGCGCGTGGCGATCGTAATAATCGCGCGCCTCGCTCAACAGGTCCCACGCGTAATTGTCTTCGGCTGCCCCGATCCACACGTTGAAGTTGGCGTCGATCCACGAACCAGGAACCAGCCGCTTGAGCTGGCCGAAGTCCGCTTCTTTGTGCCGTGCGATGGCCTCGCTGATCGTCACCGGTTCGATCTGGTCATCCCGCTGAAGCGCGTCGTAGAAGCGGCGCAGAAACTCACGCCCGGATTGCGGGTAATATTCCCAGGCATTCTCGCCGTCGAGGATGATGGAGACGACTGCGTCACGGCCCGCATCCAGCACCGGCTGCGCCGAGCTTTTGATATTGCGGATGAGATGGTTCGCCGCGTCGGCGGCAGGCATGCCGGAATAGACGAAGCCGATCAGATCCGAGAGGCGATGATCGCGAAAGACCATGTGCATTCGCGTGTCGTCTTTTTCGTAGCGGTAGATGTTGTACAGGCGCTGCGCACCGTCCGCTGAGAGATGATCGCTGTTGTGGCGCGTGAAGTTGAAATCGAGCGAGCGGCCGAGCACGCCTTCATCTGTCGCCATCCACCGAATGCCCTCCTGGCCGGCGAGTTTTAGCGCTTCGTCGGAGACGCTGCCCTCCGACGGCCACAGCCCGCGAGGACGAATGCCGAACAGCGCCTGATGCGAGTCCAGCGCCCGCCTGATCTGAAGTGCGGCATCGTCGGGGTGTTTGAAGTGCCGGGTCGGCAGCGGTAGCCCGGGCGACGACTCCGCGCCAACATTCGTGTCGCACAGCAGCGGCAGGATGGGGTGATAGTACGGCGTGGCCGAGAGCTCGACCGCGCCGCGCTGCGCCGCCGCGGCATACGCCGGCAGGACCTTGGCGACCAGCTCGCGCTCCTTGCCGACGATGAACTTTTGGTCGTCTTCGGTGAAGTCTTCGCCCTTTTGCACGAGCGCCGCAATCTCAGGCTCGGTCAAGAAGAATTCATCGAACCAAGCCAGCTGCGAGAGCACCTGTAAGTCAGCGTAATCGCGCGTCGTGAAATAACCCTCAGCGCCTTCGGGAGTATCGCTTTTGCTGCGATACAGCTCCCAGAGCTCACGATATCGCGGATAACGTCCGATCATGTTGACCGGGTTTGCCTGAAAAAGATATTGCAAGGCGAAGTTCCGCTCGGAGGTCGTTAAGTCCTTCGCCGGCTTAGCTACCAAATCGAGGAATGGATCGTGCGCCAGGCCGGAGACGTAGTCCTGAATCTGTGCCACCAGCGAGGGCACCAGGTTGAAGTTCTGGTGGACGTTCGGAAACTCGTCCAGCAGCTTCACCATGCCGTAATAATCTTTGAGCGCGTGCAGGCGCACCCACGGCAGGCGATACTCGCCCGTCACCATGTCCTTGTAAAAAGGCTGGTGCATGTGCCACAACAGCACCAGCCTGATTGTTGGGGAATTTTTCTGAGAACCTGTCTCGCTCATGCAGCCGAGCAAGTGTAACAGGCGGCTCCGATGGCGTGGTAGAGCGGCGCCCGCTCGACTGCGCCCAGGACAGGCTTTTAGGGCGGCGTCAATCCCGCTCTTTGCAACCGGAGCGGGCCTGAAGGCCCGCTGTACCCCGAAATTTACGCCACGTTCCGACTGCGGCCACGCCGCGACGACGCGGGCTGCCGGCGAGAAGAGGTCGATTCTTCCTGGTCTATTTCCTCATCCTGCTCCTCTTCGTCCTCCATGCCCAGGTTTTCCGGCTTCAGCTTCTTGGAAAACGCCTGCATTTTCTTAAGCGTCTGCTGTTCCTCTTTCAGGTTCTGATTCAGCAGCTTCTCGGCCTTGCTGTGGCCCATCTGTTTCGCCAGCTGGATCAGCGATTCATAGGCGCAAATCTCGTAGCTCTCAACCTTCTCCGCCGCGCCGACATTGAAAATGTCCATGATGTCCTCAGCCGGGCCTTCCTCCTCCTTGAAATGGTTGTGCTCCTCGATGAGGCCGCGAATGCCTTTGCACTCGACCTCTTCGGGTTCTTCGCCGATCGACTCAAAGACCTGGTGCAGACGCTCCACCTGCTTTTCCGTCTGCGCCTGATGCGACTGAAACGCTTTCTGCAGGTCGGGGCGGGAGCTCTCCTCGGCCTGTTCTCCGAGCGCCTCGACCAGTTGCTGCTCTGCATCGAGCATGTCCTGCAGTTCGTGAATGAAAAGTTCGTGAGCCGTTTGCATGCGTGTGGTTCCTCCTCAGCCCTTGGGATGCTGAGGAGAGATGGGCGGTTGGAAGAAAGCACTCAGCAGTCAGCAATCGGCAACTGGCAATTGGCAAAGAAGCATTAAGGCTCCAAATCGAGGCAGGATCGATGCCGCTTGTAATTGAGCGCCTCTGAAAGAGAGCGGCAACATCAGATTGGTTTAGCCCGTTGCTAGTTGCTAATTACTAGTTGCTGGTTTCTTCGCATGCGGATGGGTCTGGTCGTACACCTCCATCACATGCTTCACGGTGAGCTGCGTGTAGCGCTGCGTGGTGGAGAGCCGCTCGTGGCCGAGCATCTCCTGGATGGCGCGCAGGTCGGCGCCTTCTTCCAGCATGTGCGTGCCGAAGGCGTGACGCAGGGTGTGCGGATGCACATCGGGTGAGAGCCCGCACGGCGACCGCGATCCGCTTGACGATCCGGCCGACGCTGCGCGTGGTCAGCCGCGTGCCGCGCAGGTTGACGAGCAGCGCCTCGCCGTGCGACTGCCTGGTCTCGCCGAGCCTCTGCTGCCGCACCGGCAGATACGCTGGCAGCGCAGACTTCGCCGCCGAGTCGCCAAACGGGCACATAGCGTTCCTTGCGTCCCTTTGCCGCGCACCAGGATGACTTCGCTCGACCAGCGCACGTCGTCGAGGTTGATGCCGATCAGCTCCGAGTTGCGAATGCCGCAGCCGTAGAGCAGTTCCAGGATCAGGCGGTCGCGCTCCGGAACGCCGAGCAGCTCCGGCATGCTCGGCATCGAGCACCGTGTTCATCTCTTCGATGGTCGGCACGCGCGGCAGCTTCTTCGGCAGCTTCGGCGTCGCCACCAGCGCCGCCGGGTTCTGCTCGACCACGCCTTCCTGCGCCAGCCAGCGGTAGAGCGAGCGCAGCGCCGCCAGCGCGCGCGCGACCGAAGTCTTGCTCAGACCGCGCTCGTAGAGCCGCGACAGATAGCCGCGAATGAGTACGTGGTCGATGTCGCTCCAGCCCTGCGGCCCGACGTATTCCGCGAACTGCTCCAGGTCGGTGCGTGTATGCCTTGATGGTGTGCGCCGAGGCATTGCGCTCCCGCAGCGAGCGCAGGAACTTCGCAACCGCCTTCTCGACGATGGTGCCGCACTCTGGTCATGCCGGTCTTGGTGTTGCGAGCTCTTCGCTCCGCGGATGATGCTCGCGATACACCTTCTTCAGCCGGTCGAGCGCCAGGTGCGTGTACACCTGCGTAGTCGAGATGTCGGCGTGCCCGAGGATGGTCTGCACCGTGCGCAGGTCGGCGCCGTTCTCCACCATGTGCGTGGCGCAACTGTGGCGCAGCATGTGCGGGCTGGCGTGGCGCCCGATTGCGCCGACGCGGCACTCACCATCTGCCAGACCCGCTGGCGGGTGATCGGCCGCGCGCTCCGCGCGCGATGAACAGGCAGCGGCGACCGCTTCCCTGCTGCCAGCACCGGCCGCGCATCGCGCAGGTACGACTGCAGCATCTCCTGCGCCGGCCTGCCCAGCGGCACGATGCGCTCCTTGTCGCCCTTGCCGCGCACCAGCACGTAGCCCAGTTCGAGCTTCAGGTCTTCGAGCTTGAGGTTGACGATCTCCGAGACGCGCAGCGCGCCGGCGTAGAAAACCTCCAGCATGGCGCGATCGCGCGCGGCCAGCGCCTGCGACACGCGATCGTCCTTCGCGCGCGGCGGCCCTTGCAGCACGCTCTCGACTTCGTCGGCGCGCCAGCGACTTGGGCAGCACCTTCCATTGCCGCGGGCGTGTCGATGTTGAGCGTGGGATCGTGCGGCGATGTAGCGGTCGAGCAGCAGGTACTTGTAAAAATGCCGCAGCGCCGACAGCTTGCGCGCCACGCTGCGCCCGTCGACGCTGTTGCGAGAAGAGCGCGTTGAGAAAGTCGCGCACATCCTGCCGCCGCGCTTCGCGCAACGAGCGTTTGCGCTTGCGTAGGAATTCCGCGTACTGCTCCAGGTCAGAGCGATAGGCCGAAACACTCAGCGGCGCCAGACCCTTCTCGACTTTGAGGTAGTCGAGAAAGGAATTCAGCAGCCGCAGGTTGGGATCGGTACTCTGCACGAGAAAAGTATGGAGGTTGGATGCGAAGGTTGGGAATAGCCACGAGGATACGCACCGGCCAAGGCCTCGTCACTACTGGTACTCAGTTCGTCGGTCCCAGATAAACATCCAGCCAATCCAGAGTTTCCTTGATGAGTTCATTGCGCGGGATCGCGTGACCGGTGTCGTACACCATGCGTTTCTTCTGCTCTTTCGGCGAGCCCAGCAGGTTGTAGAACGGCACTTGGGTTGACTGCTCGGGAAAGAAGAAATCGTAGTGCCCGTTGAGCATCAGCACCGGCTGCTTGACGTGCGGCAGAAAGTTGATGGTATCGACTTCCGGCAGGGATTTTCCGAAATCCACGCCGCCCAGCGCGATGATGACTGCCTTAATCCGCTGGTCCACGGCAGGGACGATGGCTCCCATGACCGCGCCCCAACTGTAGCCGTAGTAGGCAATCTTGTTGTGGTCGAGGTCGGGCCGCGTCTGCGCGTAGTCAATCGCGCGCGACGCATCCTTGGTCCACATGATGACGTGGTCTCGCCAGTTACTGCTCATGTCGCTCACATCCGATTCCATGCCATCGCCGCGCTCGTAAGTGCTCTTGTACACCGGATAGAGAACGGCGCGTCCACTGCGAAGAATGGCATCCAGAGAAGCGGACGGTTTGCACAGTAAAGTGGCGCAGGTTCAGCGCGCCCGATCCAGGGAAGAACAGCACGACCTGGTAGGGCGGCTTGCCCTTCTTGGGCAGGAACAGAGTAGGAGATGGCCTGCTCGTGGCCATACGCCGCCGAGTAGGTGATCTTCTGGATCGTCCAGTCCTCATCTTTGCTGTCGACGGTCTCGACGGTCGCGTTCAGCGGCGTTTTGTCGTACGAATAAAGTCCCTTGTAGGCTGCGAAGATCTCGTCCGATACCGGCTTCTGTTTCGTCAGGTCGCGCCGCGGCGACGGCATCGCAGCGAACGCCTCCTTGGGAATCGAATCCGGCTCGATGTACTTGACGCAGCGAAAGCCGATGTCGGCGGCGCGCAAGAAACGGCGACTGCGCATCGGGATCGATGAACATGTAGTTGGGCTCGTCCCATGCGCCGCCCAGAACGTAGCGTTTGCCGCGATTCCGCTTCCGTCCAGATCCACTCCTTCACATTTCCCGCCATGTCGTAGGCGCCCCACGGGCCCATATCCGGTTTGCTGCCGACGGGCAGGGCTCCCGTGCTGCCAAAGTTGCTTGCCGGCACGATCAGCGAGGCCAGATAACGGTCCGGCGGCGCGGTTCCAGTGATAGATGGTGGGCAGGCTCTTGCCGGCAAATTCCGCATAGGCGGCGGCTTCGTACCAACTGATGCCGGTCGACGGGATAATCATCCTGGCCCTTGGGATATTCGCCGGCGACCCAATCCTTAGGCCCCGGCCGCCCGGTCAGCATCGCGGAAAAGCGCCATCGCTTCTTCCCAGCTGAGAGGTTTCCTGTCCTGCACGAATTCGTTCTTCCAGTACTCGCGTTTTTGATAGCCGCCCTGATCGACAAACATCTTGAATTGCCGGTTGGTCACCTCGTACTGGTCGATCCAATAGTCGCTCAGCGCCAGAGCCGGCATGCCGTCGTAACCCGGGAATAAACAAGGACTTGAAATAGTTTTGCGGCGAGACGCGGAGCATTCCCGGATGGAATTTTCGCCACCTCGTCCAGCGTGACTTGGCCTTTGACGGCTTCGCCGGGATATGTAATACCGCGGAATCAGGGCCGGCGTTAACCGCAGAACCGTGCCGTAGCCTGGCTTTTCGAACTTCCAGATGAACACGCCGCGCGGCTGGCGGACATTCTTCAGCGGAGTCGTTCCGACATATTCCCAGGAGTCGTCGCTGCCGTCGTATTCGCGGCGATAAACGCTTGGCGCCGGGAGGAGTCCGACTCCAGCGTCATCGTGATAAGAGATGAGCGGCCAAAGCTTGGCAAGCTCGCGGATCGCCGGGGATCGCTTGCTCGGCTTTGCTGGCGAGCTTGAACTCAGTGCCGAATGCTCCCTGAGCAGCTGCGGCGCCGTACTTACCCTGATCGTAGAGCTGCCGGATCTCCGGCAGCGCCACCTCGCGCGCCCAACGCGCATCGCGACAGCGTTTCACCAGCCACGCCGATTCCCGCGCACACCAGGATAACGCAAGACCAGCAAGCGGCACGAGCACTCGCGGCCGTCTAGCTTCTCGCATGATCCGAGCCGGAGTCAGCGCCGCGCCGGACTCAGGAAACAGCAGGTCGCGGCATTGGCGAAGATCCTGCGCCAGTTCGACGGCGGACGGATACCGGTCTGCCGGGTTCTTCTTCAGGCAGCGGGAGACGATTCGCCGCACTTCCGGCGGCACGTCGCGCTTCAGTTCGCTGATCGGCGTCGGGTCGTCGCGCATCACAGCCGCCAGCAGCGCTGTGCTGGACGGCGCATCGAATGCGCGCTTGCCCGTCAGCATCTCGTAGAGCACCGAGCCGAAGGAGAAGACGTCGCTGCGGGCGTCAACGATCTTTCCTTCCGCCTGCTCCGGCGACATGTAGGCAGAGCGTTCCCACGATCATGCCGGGGCTGGTGGCGGCGCCACTGGCCTCCATCGTTGCGCCCTGGTTACCGGCTGCCGGACTGCGCGCGGCCATTTTCGCCAGCCCGAAGTCGAGCACCTTCACCAGGCCGCTGTCGTCGACCATGATGTTGGCCGGCTTCAGGTCGCGATGGACGATCCCCGCGCTGTGGGCGCGCGCCAGCGCATCGGCCATCTGCACCGCGTACTTGATGGCCACATTGGCCGGCAGGCCGCCGGGAGGGATGATGCGGTCGAGCGGGCGGCCCTGCCACGTACTCCATGACCATGAAGTCAATGCCGGCCTCGGAGCCGATGTCGTGCAGCACGCAGATATTGGGATGTTGCAGCCCGGAGATCGACTTCGCTTCCTGCACAAAACGCGCGTGCTGCTCCGGGTGCGACGAAAGATGAGCCGGAGAGAATCTTGATGGCCACGGTACGCTGCAGCCGGGTATCGCGGGCGCGGTAGACCTCGCCCATACCGCCGGCGCCCACCAGGGACTCGACCTCATAGGGACCGAACTTCGTACCGCTGGCAACTGGCATAGGCACGAGATTATATAGTCGTGCTCTGCTTGCGAGAAGCTGTTCTGAGACTCTCTCTGAATTTCCGGGCCATCCGTCTCGTTCCGGCACGGCGGACAATACCTCGGCACCAGCAGTCCGACCCGAGCTATCGCTTCCCTCAAGCAACCTCTGCTGTCACATTCGGTTCACAGCAAGTACCAAGCTTCCAATCGCAAACACACGCCAGCTTGCTTGACCATCCCAGGAGGAACTCTGAAGTATGTACCACCACGTAAAGCAACTAATGTTCACCGTAAATGTAGGCGAACCGGATCCCCGCTTTGGCAACATGCTGCTTGAGCAATTCGGCGGCGCCAATGGCGAGCTAGCGGCCGCTATGCAGTACTCCGTCCAAGGCTTCAATTGCGAAGATCCTGCCCGCAAGGACTTACTCATGGACATCGGCACGGAGGAACTCAGCCATCTCGAGGTGGTAGGTGCCTTGATCCGTATGCACCTGAAGCCAATGAAGTCAGACCGTGGCGCCGCCGAAGCTGATCCTCTGGTTTCGATTGCCGGGGGCGGCGGGGTAGCGCTGTTCAACTCGATGGGAGACGCCTGGACAGCCGACTATCTCAAAATCACCGGGGACTTGGCGGTTGATCTTCGCAGCAATATCGCGGCCGAGGCGCGCGCCAAGATCGTGTATGAACGGCTCATCAACTTCACCGACGATCGTGGCACAAAGGAAGCGTTGCAGTTCCTTATGACGCGCGAGATTACGCACATGCGCGCGTTCACGGCCGCCCTGGAGACGATGGACAAGCCGCAGTTCTCCATCGGAACGATTGCGCCGACCGCGGGACTGGTGGATGAGTTCTTCAACGACTCAACTGGCGAGCGCGGCGAAGGAGAAGATGGTTTGGTCGAACCAATACTGGCGGCGGCGAAGTTAAAGCAGGTCGATTCTCCGATCTTCGGCGGTGAAGGACTCGATGTGTCTCCGGATACTCCGGAGCCAAATTCGGAGGTGACCTCTCCGATGGATTCGACCCCGGTCGGCGGAAAGCGGGGCCCGATGAAAAGCCATCCTGCTCCCCACAAGAAACTTCGCTCTGGAACAAAGTAGACACCGCCAGGGAACGAGGGCCGGGATCATGTGCGGCCCTCTATTTTCGTCGAACGTCTATTTCAACCCTGCCTGCGCCAGCATCTCCCGGAACTGCTGCTGTGTCCGCATGTCGATGGATTGCGCCACAAGTTTGCCGTCGCGATCGTAGACGAAGCTCTTGGGAATGCCTTCGACATTGAACAAGCTGTACACCTTGCGGCCGGGATCGAGCAGAACCGGATAGGTGATCTTGCGCTGGGTGATGAAGGGCCGCACCTTGTCGGCTTCTTCGTCGGAGATAGCCAGAATCACGAAGCGCTCGTGGCGAAACTCCTTGTAGAGTGCCTCCAGGTCGGGCATCTCTTTCTGGCACGGCGGACACCATGTCGCCCAGAAGTTCACCAGCACGACTTCGCCGCGCAGATCTTTTAGCGTCCAGGTTTTGCCGTGCAGGTCGGTCAGGGTGAAGTTGGCGTCGTCGCGACGCTTGTCGGCCGACGCCAGCGCCGCCATGGCTTGGTCGAACTGGGGATCGTTCAGCGAAGCCTGCACATGCTCATACCGGACGAGTTGCGCCAGCTCCGAATACGGCGCGAAATCGGGCTTGTCCTGCATGGGCTGCTGCTGCAACGCTTCGGCCAACGTAGTCGCGACCTCCTGTAGCGTGTCGTGACCGAAGTCGCCCTCGGTGGCGCGGGTGGCGAGCTTGTAGGCCAGCTGCAATTTGCCGGGCGTCGACGGCAGCGCGCGGATTTGCAGCGCGAGGTCTTTCGTCGTCTGCGCGCGTACGTCGTCGGGCAGCCCGCGCAGCCCGATGATCTGTGCCTGAATAGGCTTCTCCTGCTCGGTCCAGTTCGGCGTTTGTTGGGCGCGTGCGAACAAAAGGAGGAGCGGCACGATGGCAAAAGCGAGCATCAGTGGCGCGCGTCGGACCGGAGCATTACGAGCCGAGTACATGGAGTCACCTTCCGCCGAATTGTAACTCGCTCACCCTTCGCAGCCGCGGTCCAGCAAGCAGAAACGCCAGTACTCTGAGACAGCGCGCAGATTCGCGGTGTCGAACCGTGAATCCGCATCGGTCGTCCGCGAATCTGCAATCGTGTCAAGGAGGCCTATGCAGAAGGTCAACCTCGCTCAGAAGTTCTCGCTGTTCAGCGAGCATTACCAGCCGAAGATCGTGGGCGAGATCAACGACACCTACGTCAAGGTGGTAAAGCTCCAGGGCGACTTTCTCTGGCACCATCACGACCACGAAGACGAGCTGTTCTTCGTCATCAAAGGCGAGCTGCGCATGAGGTTTCGCGAAAACGGCGCAGAGCGCGAAGAGATCATTCGTCCCGGCGAGTTCATCATCGTGCCGCATGGTGTCGAACATCTTCCGTCGGCCGACGAAGAGACGCACATCATGCTGCTCGAGCCGAAGACCACGCTGAACACCGGCAACGTTCAAAATGAGCGCACCGTTCCTGAGTTACAGCGAATCTAGGCCTTGCGGACCTGCGCGTCCCCCTGCGGCAGCTCGTTCAGCAGCTCTCGGACGGTGCGCTTGAAGACCGGATGGCGCACATCGGGTGCGATTTCGGCCAGCGGCGCCAGCACGAATCGGCGCTGATGCATCGCGGCATGCGGCACTTCAAGCTGGGGAGCGCGGATGACGGAGTTGCCGAACAGCAGGATGTCGATGTCGATCAGGCGCGGACCTTTGGGTTGGGTTCGGCGGCGGCCCATCTGCTGCTCGATGGCGAGAATCTTGGAGAGCAAGACCCTCGGCATCAGCTCGGTCGTCATCGCGATGGCGCAGTTCAGAAACCAGGGTTGCGCGGTGAACTCGACCGGCTCGGTTTCGTAGAACGAAGAGATCGCAGTCACCTTGCCGAGTTGTTTGAGCCTGTCGATCGCGGTGCGGAGGTTGGCTGCGCGATCGCCGACATTCGAACCGAGAGAGAGATAGACCACCTTCTCCACGCGTCTATCTTAACGGGTGCCCGCCCTCCCGCCCGGCCGGCACAGTTAAGTGCCGCGTTGCGATTGCCGGGCGAGAAGACGCGGGCTTCGTTAGGACTACGGTTCGGAGTTCCCTACGATGGCGAGCTGCGCATCGCCGACTAGGATGTCGGCTCCGATCGGTAATCCAAAAGTATTGTTCTGGTTGACGACGATCTCGACCATGCGGATCTCAATGCTGTTCGGGTTGGGGAAGTTGCGAACGATGTGCTTCAGATACAACGTTCCCAATCCGGCGAGATCGACGGTCGTGTTGTACGGCACGGTGTCGGTGATCTCCGGATGACCAGCGACGGAGATGCCGGCGAACGAACCCAGCGCGGTGGAGAACACGCCGTCCAGGCCGTTGATGACGGTGTCGACGCGGCCGGAGATGACGTTCGCCGAGATCAGTCCGCTCAGCAGGTTGAGGTTCTCGACCTGGGTTGTCATCTCTCCGTTGGAGTACGGCGAGGTCAGCGCCGATCTGCCGGTATCGGTGATCGTGCCGCTACTGAGAACGCCGGCCAGGCTCAGCGAGGCGATGCTGTCGGTCAGCGTCTGGCCAGCAGTTCCGTAGCACGGAAGACTCTCTTCCGCAGTCGGCGTGGAGTTGAGGATGCCAGCGACCGTGACTTGCGTCCCGAACGCTGCGCCGGTCACGACCGCAGGAGCGAAGGCGCGAACCATGCCGCTATCCGCGCTGGCGAGCACGACCTCGGTCCCGACCGGAATGCCGAGCACGTTGGCGGTCGTGATGTACAGATGAAACATGTTCACCGTCAACGTGCCTTGCTTTTGATTGGTGAAGGGAATCTGCTCGTTGAGCACGACGTACCCGAGACCGAGTAGGTTGACCTGTGTGTTGGGGGCCGGCGTGCCGTTATAGGGCGCTCCGAGAATCAGCAGATTCGTGAACGACGAGCCTGCGGCGCTGAGCTGAAATCCGTTGCTGGTCAGGGCCGTGGTGCTGACGGATTTGATCTCCTGCGCGGTGATTAAGCCGCCCAGCAAGCTGACGCTGACGACGTCAGACGAAGCCTGCGCCGTCATCGTCGGTGAGCTGGACGCGAATGTGTTCGCCGCACCTCCGGTGATGAGCGGCAGGGCGTTTACGCCGGCGGCGGTGCCGGTCACCGTCTGGTTATCGATGTCGGTGCCGCAGGGCTGTTGCAGGCTGGCTTGAGCGGTCGGCCCTACTTGCACGATGCCGCTTAGTGTGGCTTGCACCCCATAGGCAGAGCCTTGGTAGAGCACGGTCTGCACCTGGAAGGGAGGCTTGGAAGCGGCAGAGCTGGTGCTTGCCGCGAAGAGAATCAGCAGTGACAGGCTGAGGAGCGGATTCGTAACCACCCCAAAGCTAGCTTTGGTGCGCAGCATAAGCATTCTCCTTTTGGACTTCGCGGTTCGCCGTACCTCGCGCACAAGTCGGCGCAGGTCTGTAACGACCGCTCAGTCGGTAATTGCAGGGGAGCTCTGTACAGCGAAGGTTGTAATTAACGGATGTACGCCAGAGCCATCAGAGGTAGGGGAAGCCCCGAAACAGCGGGAGTTCGGTGATCGGGCCTAGCTTAACAAATCGTCCGGCACGAGTATCCTCAAACTCGTGCGCTCCAACCTGACGCGTAGGAGCCCGGAACAACTACTCTGCTATCTAGCACGGCTACTGCCAATGTTAAGTGCCGTATTTATAACAACGCGAACTAGCACTGTCGGGCAAGAAATGCACACTCCTGTCAACTTATAGGTAGTCTCTTACCATACAGACCTAAAGAAGTAACCAGGCGGCGTAACCTATACTACTCAGATAGTCACACCTGGCTAGTTACTTCTGTTTACCAGGGCGCAAAGTAACTGTAGATATCCAGCAACAAGTGAGTTTGATCCGGCGGCATAGCTATCGGTGGAACCATTGCTGGTCGGCACAATCGCCATATTCTGACGTGATGAAACCGTCGTGGGCATTCAAGGTAGAGACGGTTGCTTGGAACCATCCGGCCATAGAGTCAGGTATGGCATGGAAGTGGGTGGTACTGTGCATGCGCTGGATACTGTTCAGCCCGAAGCACGGCTTGCACCACGTTCGCCAGTGCCGCCGGAATCGACGGATCACGATCATTGGAGAAGTACGGCTCGTCTGCGATTTGATAGCTGTTAATCGTTAAATGGAAGGCCTGCTCGATCGTGGCCACCGGACTACGAAATGTCAGTGACCTGCGGCTGATTTTATTGTGATTGCCAGGAACAACTGTCGCGCCTGGGTGTGACCGGGTGAGCGCGGCGAAAGCAATTTTCTCGCCCACCATTCTGCGGTTGGGGTTAACATTACTCTGGCTAGTCACCCCGTCGGGTGATAGCAGTCACTGCGCAGCCTTCGGCGCAGGGCTCAAATAATACCGGCCTCAATGACAAGTTCGTCGACTGCTGCCCGGGGTCTCCAATCGCGCGGATTTCGCGCCGATGGGGGAACATTACCCCGGGTTTCTCATTTGCATTCGATTTTCGTGCGAATGAGCGGAGCGTCGGCGAATGGTTTTCTCTCTGTCGGCCTTTGTGCAGTGAGGTGGGCCTGAGTACGAACAACTGATATCGGCCTGAGTACGGAAACGTGAAGTTGGCCTCGATCAGAAGAGAGTGAAGTCGGCCCCGTCACGAAGAGGTGAACGGCCCGCAACAAGAGGGCGTCAAATCGGCCCCAAGTACGAAAGACTCATCGGTTCGAGGAGGACCATCTATGAGTACCGTTACTACCACGCCCGGAATCAAGACTCCGGCGACCTATATCAACGATGTTATGGCGCTGGTAAAGGCCAAGAACCCCGCCGAGCCCGAATTTCATCAGGCAGTCCAGGAAGTATTCGATTCGCTTCGCCTCGTGCTGGAGCGGCATCCGGAATACATCTCGGCCAAAATCCTCGAGCGCATCACCGAGCCCGAGCGCGTCATCATGTTCCGCGTGCCGTGGTTCGACGACCAGGGCAATGTCCAGGTCAATCGCGGCTTCCGCATTGAGATGAACAGCGCCATCGGCCCCTACAAGGGCGGCCTGCGCTTCCATCCCTCGGTCAACCTCGGCATCCTGAAGTTCCTGGCCTTCGAGCAGGTCTTCAAGAACTCGCTGACGACGCTGCCCATGGGCGGCGGCAAGGGCGGCTCCGACTTCGATCCCAAGGGCAAGAGCGACAACGAAGTGATGCGCTTCTGCCAGAGCTTCATGACCGAGCTGTGCCGCCACATCGGCCCGGACACCGACGTGCCCGCCGGCGACATCGGCGTGGGCGGACGCGAGATCGGCTTCATGTTCGGCCAGTACAAACGCATCGTCAACGAGTTCACCGGCGTGCTGACCGGCAAGGGCCTGCACTGGGGCGGCTCGCTGATTCGTCCCGAAGCCACCGGCTACGGCTGCGTGTATTTCGCCGAAGAGATGCTGAAGACCCGCGGCGAGACCTTCAAGGGCAAGACCGTGCCTGGTTTCCGGCAGCGGCAACGTCTCGCAGTACACCGTCGAGAAGCTGATCCAGCTGGGCGCGAAGCCGGTCACCGTCTCCGACTCCGACGGCGCGATCTACGATCCCGACGGCATCAACGCCGAGAAGCTGGCCTGGGTCATGGACCTGAAGAACGTGAAGCGCGGCCGCATCCGGAGTACGCCGAGCAGTTCAAGAAGGCGAACTTCATGCCGACCGATCTGAAGCTGGGCTACAACCCGCTTTGGAACATCAAGGCCGACTGCGCCTTCCCCAGCGCCACGCAGAACGAAATCAACGCCAAGGACGCGAAGAACCTGATCAACAACGGCGTGCAAGCTGGTCGCCGAAGGCGCCAACATGCCGACCACGCTGGAAGCCACCAAGCTGTTCCTGGAGCACAAGATTCTCTACGGACCGGCGAAGGCGGCGAACGCGGGCGGCGTGGCCACGTCGGGCCTCGAGATGTCGCAGAACAGCGCGCGGCTGAGCTGGACGCCGCGAGGAAGTCGACCACAAGCTGCACAACATCATGAAGGCCATCCACAAGACCTGCTTCGAGACGGCCGAAACCTACGGCACGCCAGGCAATCTGGTGAACGGCGCCAACATCGGCGGCTTCCTGAAAGTCGCCAACGCCATGCTGGACCAGGGACTGGTGTAGTCAGAGGTAGTGCGGCGCTTTAGCGCCGCGTCCCGAAGTCTGGTGAAAGTAAGGAACCGGGGTGGGCGAAAGCCCACCCCGGCAACTCGACAGGCACATAACACCAGCAAGCATTCATCCGAACGCTACAGTAGCGATCGAGTCCCGTGGTCTCGTCCGGAAGACTGGTCGTCCTACTTGGACGACGGTCCTGTCGCATCCGATAATTTCATGCGAAACGTTGAAGAGCTCCCGACGTGCGAGCCGGAGCCGTAATGCGGGCCGACAGCGGAGCCTTACGGCGTGCTTGGCACGATGAAGTCGACGCCGCGCTCGTCGTTGTCTTGCCGCGTGGCCGTCAGATCCAGGCTGGAGAGCGGAACCTTCCGCGCGTGAGTGTCGTTGAAGATCCATAGCGTGTTGCCGGTCACGGCGTAGTTCTGGATCGTCTCCTTGTGGCCATCGCGATAGACCAGCACGGTCTCGGTGTGAATCTGGTCGGAGTAGCGCTGCGCCTGTGCCGCGCGCAGTTGGCTCACTTCCTGCTGAATTCGCGCGACCTCATCCTGCGTAGCGTAAGTGGCCGTAGAGCCACTCGGCGGCAAATACGCTGTTGGTGGATACTGCTGCTGCTCGTACGAGCCGTCGTAGTCGTCGCCGTAGTCGGAAGAATCGTAGTAGCCGCCGTACCATCCCCAGCCAGGATACCCATACCATCCTGTATTCCATCCCCACCAGGGATAGCGCCAGCCGTAACCATAGTTGCGATAGGGGTACCAGCCGCGTCCGCCCCAGCCATTTACGCCCCAATTGCCGTGGCCGCCGTTCCAGCCGCCGTTGCCATGCCACCCACCGCCGTTCCAACCGCCCCCACTCGGGGGATGCATGCCCATGCCGCCGCCCGGGTGTCCACCGCCTGAGAAACCATGGCCACCGCCCCCACCGCCATGTCCACCGCCGCCTCCTCCACCATGCTGCGCCCATGCCGGTGCAGTCAGCAGAGTTGCGCATACAATCGCTTTCAGGAACCATCCGCGCATGACACTATTATGACGCTGTTCAGCGAAAGAAGATGTCAAATTTTTGGTGCTCGTCCCGGAATAGTCGAAACATTGTCAACGAAGCCGGGCAGAGTAACTGGATCCTGGTGACGAAGGGCACACCCTTCGACGTCGCAGCTTTATCGTTGCGCGCCACATCCAAAGCTCTAATTTCAAATCTCGAGGAAGCTTATGAAACTTGTATTCATTGGTCTGGGCAACATGGGGGCGCCGATGGCGCACAATCTCCTCCGTGCCGGGCATGAGGTCACGGTTTGGAATCGCACCGAGGCGAAAGCGGATGCACTGAAGTCGCACGGTGCGAAGGTCGCGCACACGCCCGCGGAAGCGGCACAGGGTGCGGAAATCGCGATCAGCATGCTCGCCGACGACGATGCCGTGCGCTCTGCCGTGCTCCACGATGGAGGTCTGGCCGAAACTATGCCCAAAGGCGCTGTGCATGTCTCGATGAGCACCATCAGCGTCACGCTTACCCGCGAACTGGCGAAGGAGCACCACAAGCGCGGGCAGCACTACGTCACCGCTCCCGTATTCGGCCGGCCCGACGCGGCGGCGGCCGCCAAGCTCTTCATTGCCGCTGCGGGCGAGAAGTCTGCGGTCGACCGCGCCATGCCTGTCCTGGAAGCGCTTGGCCAGCGGGTATTCGTCATGGGCGACAAGCCGGAGATGGCCAATGTCGTGAAGCTCAGCGGGAACTTTTTGATCGCGACCGTCATTGAGTCGCTGGGCGAGGCGATCGCTTTGGCTCGCAAGTACGACATCGATCCGCATCAGTATGTCGAGTTCCTGACGAACTCGCTGTTCGCTGCGCCGGTCTATAAGACCTACGGCGGACTGATCGCGGATCAAAAGTACAAGCCCGCGGGGTTCCGCATGCGCCTGGGACTTAAAGACATACGGCTGGCGATTGCCGCTGCGGAAGGCACCGATGCACCGCTGCCCATCGCCAGCATGATCCACGACCACATGCTCTCCGCCATCGCCCGCGGCATGGACGACTGGGACTGGAGCGCGACCGCTAAACTGGCCGCTGAAAACGCAGGCTTATCCTAATTGTGTGTTATAACACGTTTGCGACGTTTGCCGGCCGTGGGCATCCAATGGTTGGGGGCAGGACATGATCACCATCAGGCCATCGGCAGAGCGCGGCCATGCCAACCACGGCTGGCTGGACACGCACTATAGCTTTTCGTTTTCCGACTACTACGACCCGCGGCACATGGGCTTCCGCGATCTGCGGGTCATTAACGAGGACCGTATCAGCGCCGGGCGCGGCTTCGGCATGCACCCGCACCGCGATATGGAAATCCTCACCTACATCATCGACGGCGAGTTGAGCCACCGCGACAGCATGGGGCGCGGCGCCAGCATTAAGCGCAACGACGTGCAGCGCATGTCGGCAGGCACGGGCATCATGCACAGTGAGGCCAATCAGTCGCAAAAACCGGTGCACTTGTTGCAAATCTGGCTGCTGCCCGAAGCCGAAGGGCTGAAGCCGAGCTATGAAGACAAAACGTTCGCGCCGGAAGAGAAGCAGAACCGGCTGCGCTTGATCGCATCGCATGACGGCCGCGAGGGCTCGACGACCATCCATCAGGATGCCAGCGTGTATGCGTCGGTGCTGGACAGCGGGAAGTCCGTTTCGTTGGAGCTGAAACCCGGCCGTCATGCCTGGGTGCAGCTGATCAGCGGCCAACTAGACCTGAACGACACGAAGCTGAATAAGGGCGACGGCGTTGCGATCAGCGGCGAGAAAGCTCTGCAACTCGCCAGCAGCAGTGGCGACGGAGCGGCGGAGTTCTTACTGTTCGATCTGGCGTAATTTCAATTTACCGAGCAGGCGTGGCGCGAAGAAACTGTCGCGCTGCGCCTCTTCTTTTACTATCCTGAGGTGACTGAGCGAGCGCGTCATCGCACTTCCGACAGTGCTGCCGGCTGGATCCGCGAGGCCATTCGCACTCGCGGCTTCTTCGGAGCGTTGCGCTTCTATACCGCAAGCTTGTTTGCGCTTGTCCACGATCTGACGCCAACCCGCCGCAAATCGCGTTACGGCGACATCGACTTTGATTTCGATTACAGCGTGGACACGACATGGGCCACAGTATCGCTGCGCACGCGTGTGCGCGAGTGGTTGCGCGGCGTGCAGTACCAGCCGTCGGAGCCGGAGCTGTTTCGCTCCATGATCGACTCGCTTCCGGCCGCGCCCGACGGCTTCACGTTTATCGATCTCGGGTCCGGCAAAGGACGCACGCTGCTGATGGCGTCGGACTACCCGTTCCGCCGGATCCTCGGACTCGAGCTGCTGCCGGAGCTCAACGAGATCGCAGTACGGAACATCGTACGGTATACGAGCGATCGGCAGAAGTGCTTCACGATCGAATCGCAGGCGGGAGACGCGCGCGGCTTCGAATTTCCCGTCGAGCCGACGGTGCTCTACCTCTTCAATCCCTTTCCTGAGCACGTGCTGCGCGAGGTGCTGCGCAATCTCGAGCGCTCGCTGCGGGCCGCACCCCGGCAAGTCTGGGTCATCTATCACAACCTGGTGCATGAAACGGTTTTTGACGAGCAGCGGTGGCTACGCAGGAAGCTCAGGACCCATCAATTCGCGGTGTACGAAGCGGAATGAAAAAGGCGGTCCAGTGAGAAGGCGTTATACCTCCGTAAGGCGATCAGCACAAAGTAGACGACGGCATAGATCAGTTGCAAGCCCGCGATGTCCCAGTCCTGATGCAATGTGCTGCCAAAGGTGAGAACGGCGATGAGCAGCGCGCCGGCAATGAGGGCGATTCGGGTAAACGCTCCCAACACGATGAGCAGACCGATCAGGGCCTCGAGCCACGGCAGCGCATACCCGAAACCTTGTACCGCGAAGCCGGGCAGCGGCGTGCCCGCAAACTGTTTGGTCAGCCCGGCTGTGAAGGCCCCTGGCCCCGCCAGGACGCGGCTTATACCGTGCAGGGCGATGTTGATTCCCAGCGTGAGGCGCAGCAGAGGGTAAGCCAGTGCGATATCGTCAGCGGACCAATGCTTCGAGTCCGAATCAGGCGTCAGCATTCGCAGTGCCTCCCTGGAAAGGAGATGAATGTCTGGCCAGAGACGATGCAACGAGGGAGAGCCGCGCTTGTGAGTAGAACGGAGGACCGCGACTGGGGCGCAGCCGGCCCCAGCCCAGTGGCGGAATCTGCTACTTGGAAACCGCGGCGAAGAGGTCCGTCTTCAGCAGCGCCTGGAAGCGCTGATCGTCGGTTTTGAAGTGCATCGACACAATGTCGTTCGAGCTGTCGACGGTGGTGTTCTCCAACGCCATCTTCTCGCTGGAGGTGCCGCTCATCCTGCGATAGAGGACGCCGGCCTTCATCAGTCCGGACAGGCTTGCGGCGGTCACGTTATCGGAAGTCTTGACGTTCAGATCGAAAGTCACACCGTTATTGAAATTCATCACGTAATCGGAGGCCAGCAGGCGCTTCTTCACGACGTCAAAGTCGGTCAGCGAACCCGCCTGGCCCAGGGCCGAGCGCATCATGTTCTGCGTGCCGGCCTGGTCAAGCACGCTCCACACGGAGGCGTTCTGCACGCTGGTGACGAGGTCGTCGATGGCATTGTTGGAGGCCAGCGACTCGGCTCCGTTATCCCGCACATCGATGGCGCCCTTGATGGCATCCACGTCTCCGAACAGGATCGTGGTCGGGTCGAGAAATACCATCTGCATGCCTGAGCCCATGGGATAGATATCGGCCAACAGGTATTTCGTCGGCTTAATCTTCTTGGCCTTCGCCTTCGCCAGAAATTCCTTCTGCTTGAATGGCCCCTGGGCTATACCGATGCCGCGCAGCAACCCTTTCGGTCCGCGATAGCTGACGAACGTGAGCTGCTCAGCATCTCTGTCGGGATCGATGCCGACGCCGCGCAACGCGTTCTCGAACTGCTTGATGTTGTCGGGCATGACCTTGTCTTTCAGGGCACGGGCGGTCTGCGAATCGCGCAGGTCGCGATAGTCCACCGAGATAATCTGCTGGACCGCAGACGGTACGACGGTGCGGGCATTGTTGCTAAGCGGTGCGGCTGCTGCCGGAAGGCACAGCGCACCGATCATCAGGCCAATTACAAGCTGCTTCATAGGCGTTATTTTACTCGACTCTTCCAGCAGAGATGCCGGTAGGAGAGCTCCTGTTGCCAGTAATTAGACGCCGGAAGGGGAGGATTGTCATTGCGGGCGAGAACTTGCCGTAGCTAGCTCCGTCGCAAAACGGCGATGATATTTGAATTCAGGCGCCCGCCAAGGAACACGGCCATGCCCTTCTGCACGAAGCATTCGCCCCATCCCAGGGGGCCCAGCCGATCGAAAATGCGATTGGAGCCCACCATCTGCAGCTCCTCAATTTGGAAGCCGGCCTGCGCTGCCAGCCGCTCGATGCGCCACGGGGTGTTCAGCGTGTAGCGAGTGGGAAAGACGTCTTCGGGATGGCGTCGCTCCAGCTTCCAAATGATCGGTTTCTTGACCGCATCGGGAGTGAGGTAAGCCAGGAAGGTCACCCAAAACAGAATATTGGGGGTATGAAAGAGGAAGCGGCCACCGGGACGGAGCACGCGGCCAATGTCCGCGAGAAAGTTTTCCGGCTTCTCGATGTGCTCGACCACCATATTCGCCGTGACCAAGTCGAACGTTCCGTCGCGAAAGGGCAGAGTGCCCCCGAGACCTTCGACGCGATAGGTGAGAAGCGGATGGTCTTTGATACGCTCGTCGACATCGATGCCGGTGAGCATGCCCACCGAGCTGACCAACTCTCGTTGCGCGTCTTCGGACATCGCCCAGAAGGGCAGAATCTGATAGCCGCAACCGACATCGAGCCAGCGCACGCCGCGATAGACGTAGCGCTGCAAAGCGCGTCCATAAAGGACCTGCGGATGCGTAAGGTCAAGGTGGATGGCCTTCGCGATTGCCGCTTTGCCGTTGGCCCAGTTCATGCTCGTTGGTGTGCCGCCATCAGCGATTCGTAGAGCTGTTCCAGCTGGCCGATCGTCTTACCGACTTCGAACATCTCGGTGCAACGCTCGAAACCTTTTCTGCCCATCGTGGCCCGCAACTCTTCGTTGCGCAGAAGCTCGATCAGCGGCTGCGCAAACGCTTCCGGAGTACGCTCGCCAACCAGGAAGCCGGTTTCGCCCTGCACAATAGCGTCGCGATTTCCGCCGACATCGATCGCCACCACCGGTAAGCCTGCCGCCATGTACTCCATGATGGCATTCGAGAAACCCTCGCTAATCGAGGTGAGGCATCCAATGCTCATTCCGGCCAGCCAGTCCATGACGTTGCCCTCGCCTTGCGTGAAGAAGACGCGGTCGCCGATTCCCAACTCGTGCGCCAGTTTGCGCAGCTCATCATAGAGTTCACCGCGCCCGGCGAGCACAAAGGCAACGTCGTCGATCTCGCGCGCGACCAACTGCGCCGCCCGCAGAAACAAGTTGTGGTCCTTCACCGGGCGCAGATTGGCGACGATGCCAACCACCCGCGCACCGTGTGGAACCCCTAGACGCCCGCATGCGGACCGGTCCCCCAGGCCAACGCTGAACTTGCTCATGTCCACGCCCTGGTAGACCACCACGACTTCGTCGGAACCCAGGCCCTCAGTCTCGACGGCGATTCGCTTGGCCTCCTGGGAGTTCGCCATGATGCTGTCGGTGCGGCGATTCAGCATGTGGAACATGCGCCGCAATGTGGGGGTGTACCAGTATCCGGTATTCAGGCGGCTGGTAACCACGATGCGATCCGAGACCAGCGACGACATCACCGCGAAAGTCGCGGTCTTGTTCATGTAGGCGTGCACAATGTCGAGACGATGTTGGTTGAGATATTTGCGAAAGCGCATCGCCTGCTTTAGGCCGCTCCAGGAGTTGGCGCTCAAGGTAGGGAAGACGGCGATCCGGCAAACGCCCTGCAGGCTTTGCAGCTGCGGACTGTCTTCCAGACAGACGACGTGGACATCGAAGCGGTCTTTGTGCAGCCGTTTGGCGGTTTCCACCACCTGCCGTTCGGTGCCGGCATCGAGTCCCACAGTGTCGGACAGGAGGCAAACGCGGATACGGCGGTCCGGATCCGCTAGGCGGTCTTCCATTCCGCAGGCTTTCCTTTGACGACGCGAACGATATTACGCTGCACCGTGCCGATTGAACGGAAGTAGTTCAGGGTCTGCTGGTCGAACCACTCGAGGTTGCGGTAACGCTCGGGGTTGGAATTGAGCTCGAGGTGAAGCACGCCGCCCTCGGCAAGATGCGAGAGTGCATCTTCCACCCAGAAGCGCCATTCCGCCGCGCCCCACTCGTCGGGCTGCTGGTGACGATTGAAGCAGATCCAGAAGGCAGTGATCAGGTCGAGGCCGCTCGCGGCCAGCGGCATAGGTTTGTAGCGCTCGATCAGCACCGGGGTGACGCGCTCGGAGCATGACAGCGCGCCGAGTATCTCGCTATACACCCGCGCTTCAACATCCGTCAGCACTGTGGCTGGAGCGTCGATACCATAGCAATCGTGGCCGCAGGCCCGCGCTGCCGCCATAAAGTAGCCCGGCCCACAACCCACGTCGAGGATGCGCAGCGGCTTGGAAGTATGCAGCGACAGGTTCCCGATGCGAACCACGTTGAAGGGAATCCAGTAGTTGTAGTCGGCGTATTTCGCGGCGGATTCCGGATCGCAGTCGACGATGTCTGCCATCGCGCGACCGAGCTGCTGAATGCGGGCAACATCGGCGCCCGCGGAGAGGCGGGCGGGCAAACGGCACAGGTCGAGCGAGCGTCGGCGGCTGAGCGCGATCCAGATTTTCGCCAGCTCCAGCCTCTGCTCGGCCGAATGCTGCGACAGCACCGAACGGGCGATCGTCCCCGCTAACGATTGCGGTTGCGAAGACCGGCGCGTCTCGATCATGGAAACGCTGCTCACGCCTGGGCTTTCAGTAGCTTGTATTGCCTGGCCGCAGCCAACTGGAAAGCCGCTGAGATGCCCATGATGGCGTACAGAATGCCGCTGTAGGCAATGCTGAGGAAGAACGCTCCCACCGCGGATACCACAACCGCGATCTGGACACAAAGCGCGGCACGACGCACCAGGCCATTGGGATATCGGTCGCGATACAACGAGAGGCCGCGGTACGATCGCCACAGCGCGAACATGAAAATTCCCAGACCCAGAAGACCGGTTTCGCTGGACAGTTCGGTGTACGCGTTATGCGTGTAGTGCCACAATCCGCGCTTGCCGACGGACATATCCTCGGCCGCTTCCGCATCCATGAACTCGCCCGGCCCCACGCCGAACAGCGGGTGTTCCGCGGTCACTTCAATACTGCGCCAGAACATGGTCTTTCTGGCCTCCGCCGAGGAAGCAGCCTCCGCCTGAGCCGCGGTCGATGCCCCGCCACCAAACAAAGTCGTGAACCGCTCCGTGATTCTCTGCGGAAGCAAGAGAACGGCAAGTACTAATCCCACCGTACCGCCAATGATTATCACAGCTCGCTGCCTGGAGTTAGCGAACTTCAAGAAAAATAAGGTTCCCGCCGCAAGCGCCAGCAGACCCATACGGGAGCCGGTACGGCTCATCGCGGCCAGAACCGGCAAGATCAGCAGCGACACCCCAATTTTGACGATGCCCTTCTTCCAGCTCGCGGCAAACCACAAAAACGGCAAGCCGAGGATGAGGTACAGCGCCAGGAAGTTCGCGTCGACCAGGGTATCGTTCTGCCCGCTGCCAAGGCCCGCAC
Organism: uncultured Acidobacteriaceae bacterium; assembly: GCA_963747045.1. GTDB lineage: Bacteria > Acidobacteriota > Terriglobia > Terriglobales > Acidobacteriaceae > Bog-257. The sequence continues at coordinate 75,468 of CAVVDN010000011.1, forward strand.
GGTAATCGCCCGACCTGCCGCCGCCAATCACGAACGACAGCACTCCGATCGCAGCCATCGCCAGTGCGACAACATAAAGCACACGATAGCAGTCCTCGATGGTGCGAATAAATGAGGCCATGAAAAACAGCAGCAGCAGCGCCTGCGCCGCCTGCAGAAGAATCTGGAAGCTGCCACCTGGCCAGGTACTGCCCGGAACGCAGACCGCCACCCATAGAGTGAACGCCGTCATCGCCCGGCCGATGTCCGTCTTGAAAATCGCCTTGCCAGTACCCGTCATGAACATGCCGATCAGCAGTAATGGCTGCAGAAGATAACCAAGATGGAGCCATGGGAGAAATTCACCAAGCCGGCTGCAATAGAAGAACAGATACACCAGCAAGAGGTAGTGGAAGGGCTTGTAGAACTCGATGCCCTGCTTACGGCGAACCTGTTTGGGCTGTTCTGCGACCGTTACCGCCTCAGGCTCGACCGCCACGGCGCTGGGAAAGATGGCGTAGTCGTCCGTGGCTGGCGCTGACGTTCCTTGGTACATCGACATATTCACTTCGTGACCCCACTTGCCTCGAGTTGCGGCAAGATTTCCTTAACCACTCGTGCGGGATTGCCCACCGCGACGACCTGCGCCGCAATTGGCTGGACGACGACGGAACCGGCGCCAATCGTAGAGCCGTTTCCGATGGGAGCCATTATGATGGAAGAGGCCCCAATCCAGCAATCGGCGCCGATATCAATCCATTCGAATTCACCTTCGGCGGAGCCGGTGATTTGTCCCTCCGCGTCCCGGCTATGCTGGCGCCGGCCGCTCAGCACTTGCACCTGCGACGCAATCTGTGTCCGGTCGCCAATCGAGCAGCGGCCCAGAATGCAGTATGAACCGATGTACACTCCGCGGCCCAGAGCGGCATCGCGATGAGCGAAGAAGGATCCGAACGACACCCGGCTATGCAGCGAACACTGCTTGAGCGTCAGCTTGTAGTAGGCGATCCGGAAGTAATCCCCCAGAATGCCCGGAACCATCGCGGCAGCGTGCGCTCCCATGGCAAAAGTCGCAGGAATGCGTCCGAAGCCGGCGAAGGCCGCCGAGGGCAACGCCAGCACAAGAAACACTCCATGCAACGCAGTTTTCAGTGCTTGTTTCATTCCCCGCGTGGGACCGGCCACCCCACCGTACGAAAAATCGGAGTACGTCGGGGCCCCGGTGACGTGGCTGGGGGAAAGCCGCGAGCCAGTATAGCATCAGCCGCGCCGCGTAAATCCTGCATTTCTTGATTTTAGTTGGCATGGACAGACCATTTTGGCATGGCCTGCCTGCCAGTCCCGTCGCGGATTCGCGATACACTGCCGATGAGCGCCGGCCCATGCGTGTCCTCTACTTCTCGCCCCGAATTTGTTGGCCCACGATTTCGGGCGCGCACCTGCGCGACTTCTATTTCGCCCGGCATCTGGCCGCCAACGCGCAACTGACATACGTCGGTCTGGTGGCCGAGGACGCTCGCGGCCAGGCAGAACGACTCCGCGAAAAGCTCGGCCATGGCGCGGACGTCATCGCCTTGCGCCGTGATCAGAGTTACAAGAAAACGAATATCATCCGCGGCCTCATCGGTCCGACGCCGCTGAATGTCCTCAACTTCACATCGCAAGCCGTTACTGCGGAACTGGAGCGGCTGTTTCAGGAGCGCAGCTTCGACGTGGCGCAGATCGAGAGCATGCACCTGATCGCCTACGCCCGCCGCATCCGCCAGATCGCTCCTCGCACCCGCCTTATTCTCGATTGGCACAACATCGAGTCGGAGATTCTCGCGCGTTACGCGGAGAACGATCGCAATCCCTTGCGCAGCGTGTACGCGAAACGCACTTCGGCATTGTCGCGCAATGTCGAGACCGCACTGCTACAGCTCTGCGACGCGCACACGGTTTGCAGCGGGCGCGAACGCGAGGTGCTGCTGGCGCGGCTGCCCGAGGCGCGAGTCGAAGTCGTCGGCAACGGAGTGGATTGCGACTTCTTCGCGCAATCCGACGTGGCTGGCCCCACGCGGCAAGACGTTCTCTTCATAGGCCGCATGGACTACCACGCCAATATCGACGCCGCTTTGTATTTCGTCCGCGAGGTTTGGCCGCTGGTGCGCGAACGCCGGCCGGAGCTGCGGTTGGTAGTCGTGGGTGCGCAACCGCCGAAGGCCATCCTCGCGTTGCGTGAACAAGGCATTGCCGTGACCGGCACCGTGGATGACGTTCGCCCCTACTATCGCAGCGCGCTGGTGTCGGTGGTGCCGCTGCGCGTGGGAGGCGGCACGCGCCTCAAAGTGCTGGAAGCGATGGCCGCGGGAACGCCCGTCATCTCGACCACCCTTGGCGCTGAAGGCCTTGCCATCGAGAACGGCAAGAACATCTTGATTGCCGACGTCCCCGCCGCGATGGCCGACGCTATCGTTGGTTTGCAGGCGGGGTCTCCGCTTTGGCAGGAGTTGGTCACGAACGGGCGCAGCCTGGTTCGCGAGAAATATGACTGGGCTGTGGTTGGCGATGTGCTGTGGCGCCTATATGCAGAAGTAGTCGAGAAGGGTGCGGCATGCCTCGAGGCGAAGTAGCCCAGGCGCCGCTGAGCCCGGCCGCCGCCAAGCGCCCTGGCTCCGGTCTGCGGCTTGCCCTGGCCGGCCTTCTGATCGCCCTTGGCGCCGTCGTTCTCTATTTGCTTTCCCAGGCCGGTGAATTCCTGATTGTAAGCGAGCCGGAACACGCCGACGTCATCGTCGTGCTGGACGGCGAATGGCAGCAAGCGATCAAATTGCAAAAGGAAGGCTATGCCAAACCGATCCTGCTGGAGGCCGCCACCAATCAGGCCGTATACGGCCGGACCGAGGCTGATCTTGCCGCCGATTTTCTTCGGAAAATGAAGTTTCCCGATATGCAGATTTGCCCCATCGTGGGCGAAACCACGTTTGAACAGGTGGTGGACGTAAGGCGGTGCATGGACGCCCTGCATGCCACGTCCGCATTGATCGTCGCCCCAAACTTCGATACCCGCCGGGTGATCGAAATTTTCCGCAAGCGGCTGCCGCAGTATCGCTGGTCGATCGCCGCGTCGTCGGCTCCGTATCGCGATGCCGCTCAATACTGGAAGCACCGTAGCTGGGCGAAGACTGCCCTCAACGCGTGGGAACAATACCTGGGATGGAAGCTGGGGGATGAGCGCCGGCCGGACGCGGTGCTGCGGTGAATCTCCTTCGCGCCTGAATCGGGATGGTCTATCTCCGCCGCACGGCGCGGGCACGTTGTGCACCCGCGGCGCTCGCCGGGCCAGTCCCCTTCGGAGGCTTGCGGTCGCCCTCCATCAGCTGCTTCAGCACGGTTGCGTTGTTGCGCTCGAGGTTCTTCGAGCCGAACAGCAACGTCAGCTGACGGTTGCCATCGCGCAATTCGTAGAGTTGCTCCAGCGCCGCGGCGGCTTTCTCGGATGAGAGTTCTTTCAGGTAGCGCTCGCGGAATTTGCTCCATTGCTCGGGATGCGCGTGGTACCACTTGCGCAGCTCATCCGAGGGCGCCAGGTCTTTCAGCCATGCATCGAGCGCGGCGGCTTGCTTCGTCATGCCGCGCGGCCAAAGCCGGTCAACCAGCACGCGTATGCCGTCCTGCGGCGTCGGCAGGTCATACACGCGTTTGATTGCGACTGCCATGCGAGGTGTATTCTAACTCTGGTCAGGCGCGCCAACGCCTTTCTCCAGTGCTTCCCAGCGGATCGAACGTTGAAGACCATTCCCGCGCGGCTCCTGTTCACGATGCTGACTCTGATCTTTCTCGCTCTTCTCAGCGCCTGCGACACCGAGCCCCGCAAGACCGATGCCGAGCTGGGACTGAATCCCCAGCAGGCGGCCGGCCGCCGCGTTTATGACGCGCGTTGCGCCGAATGCCACTACGCCTACAGCACGCGCAATCTGCGCGGGCCCAGCCTGCACGGCCTGTTCAAGAAGCAGTTCATGACCAACGGCATGCCCGCCAACGACGAGCGCGTGACCGACATCATCCTGCTGGGCCGGGCCAAGATGCCGGCCTTTCAGAACAAGCTGACCCAGCAGCAGCTCGACGATCTGATGGCGTACCTGCACACGCTGTGAAATCGCGGTGCCCATCAGGCCTGTCTGGCTTGAGTGGAGCTTCGGCCCAAGCTCAATCCCTACGACATCATCAAATTACTACCGCGTTACAATAGTACAGAACCATGGCCACAGCGCCTGAACTGATCCAGATCGACATCGCCCCGCGCCAGCCCGCTCCCAAGCCGGAGTGGCTGAAGGCGCGCGCGCCCATGGGCGAGAACTATCACAACCTGAAGACGCTGGCGCGCAAGCTGGATCTGCACACGGTCTGCGAGTCGGCGCACTGCCCCAACATCGGCGAGTGCTGGAACCATCGCACCGCGACCTTCATGCTGCTGGGCAACCTGTGCACACGCCGCTGTGGATTTTGCGCCGTGCCCAAGGGACGTCCGCAGCCCATTGATTTCGACGAGCCGCGCCGCGTGGCCGAAGCGGTCGAGAAGCTGGGACTGAAGTTCGCCGTGGTGACCAGCGTCAATCGCGATGACGACAACGTCGGCGGCGCGCGCGTCTTCGCCGACACCATTCGCGAAGATTCGCCGGCGCGTTCCCGATTGCCGCGTCGAGGTGCTGATTCCCGATTTTCAGGGCCTGGAAGAGCCGCTGCAGATTGTGATGGATGCCGAGCCCGACATCCTGAATCACAACACCGAGACTGTGCCGCGGCTCTATCGTGTGGCGCGGTCAGGCGCGCGTTACGAGCGAACCTTGCGATTGCTGGAACGCGCGAAGGAAATGAATCCGCGCATCCCAACCAAGACCGGCGTGATGGTCGGCCTCGGCGAGAGCACGGACGAACTGCTGGAGGTTTTTCGCGACTTGGCGGCGCGCAATGTCGACATCCTCACCATCGGCCAGTACCTGCGGCCGTCGAAAGATCATCTGCCGGTCGCGCGACTGTATCCGCCGGAGGAGTTCCGCTTCTCAAAGAAGAGTCGCTGAAGATGGGCTTCCGCCACGTCGAATCTGGACCGCTGGTGCGCTCCAGCTATCACGCGCATGAGCAGGCCGACAGCGGCCGCGTGGTCTGACCGGGTAGTGCGGCGCTTCAGCGCCGCGTATCCCCAACATATTCCGAGTTGAAGCCGGGCTTTTAGCCCGGCGGCACACCTGCCGTCGGCTGAAGCCGACTTCTTGGCTGTATGTGCGACGCGCATGCGCACGTGAAGGTCGGCGCTACCCTACTGCACCAACTCCGCCGTTCGCAAAAAGTCGTAGCTTCCCGCCGGCCCCAGCTCGATCCCATGCACGCGGTTCGTGTGCACCACAACGTTATCCAGATACCAGAGATTGATGTAGGGCAGGTCTTCCGCCAGAATCTGCTGAATCTGGTCGTAGATGGCCTTGCGCTTCTGCTGGTCGAGCGTACTGCGGCCTTCACGAATCAGCTCGTCCATGCGCGGATTGGAATAAAAGGTCCGATTCGCCCGCTTGGGCGCGAAGCTGGCGGTCGCAAAGAGATTCTCGAAGATGTCGGGATCCTGGTTGCCGCCGATCCAGCGCAGCGAATGCACCTGATAAGCGCCCTTGCTGACGTCTGCCAGAAAAGTCGCCGACTCGAACGTCCGGATGTCCAGCGCAATGCCAACTTCCCGCAATTGCTGCTGCAGCACCGCCGCCAGCAGACGCGTCGATTCCTCCGTCGAGGTCTTCATCGTGATGTGAAACCGCACGCCGTTCTTTGCCGGATAGCCGGCGTCATCGAGAAGTTGCCGCGCGCGCTCCGGATCGTGCGGATAGCGCATCACGTCGGCGTCGTACGCCCAGTGCTGCGGCGGCAGGATGCTGTAGGCCGGCCGCGCTTCATCGCGCAGCAGGTAGTGAATGATGGGCTGCACGTTGACCGCGTAGGCGATCGCGCGCCGCACGCGCACGTCCTTGAGCACAGGGTCGCGCAGGTTCATCGCCAGGTAGGCATAGATGGTGCCCGGCGCTTCCATGACCTTCAGGTCGGGATCGCGCTCGAGCGTGACCACGGTATCGGCGACGAGCGAGTTGATGGCCACGTCGGCGCTCTGCTTGCGCAGCTCAAGCGCGCGTGTCGTGGCGTCGGGAATCACCTTGAATTCCACGCGGTCCAGCTTGGGCGGTGTATTCCAATACTCCGGATTGCGCTCGACAATCACGTTCCTGTCCTGCTCAGCACTCACAAATCGGAAGGGCCCCGACCCGACAAGATGCTGATTGAAATCCTCTCCGCTGCCGTAAGGCACAATGCCCGCTGCGCCGGACAGGTTCCATAGCAGCGAAGCGAAGGGCTGCTTCAGGTGGAAGATGACGGTGTAATCGTCAGGCGTCTCGACGCCGCTGACCGATGCGAATGTGCTGGCCTTGGCGCTGCGGATCTTGCCCTGGATGAGCGAATCGAAGGTCCACTTCACGTCGCGCGCGGTGAGCGGCTGGCCGTTGTGGAAGCGCACGCCGTGACGTATGTGAAAGACGTAAGTGAGAGGATCGATGATGTCCCAGCGCTCAGCCAGCGCGGGCTGCAGGTTGAAATGCGCGTCGCGCGTCACCAGTGGATCGAACAGCAGCTCGTCGATGCGCTGCGATTGGGCATCGACCCCAACCCGCGGATCGAGATTGATGGGGCTGCTCTCGATGATCATGACCAGCGTGTTGGGATCGGGCTTGTGCGCGCATCCAGAAAGAAAGATAACCACAGAGACACAGAGGCACAGAGGAAATGTGGAAATCAGAAGCCGATGAGCAGCGGAAAGCCGAACGGAACTCGGGCGACGCCAACTGCGGCTTTCTTCTCTGTGTTTCTGTCTTTCTGTGGTGAACACTGAACTACTTATAGCTGATCTTGCCCAGGATCGCAGGGCGTCTCGCGCCGGTTGCGCTGGGGATATTGGATGGCCGACGGTGCCAGGTCTCGTAGGCTAACAGAGCAAACGCCGCGGCTTCTTTCGCCTCCGATGGCAAGCCGAACTCATCCGAGGTACGCACACGCAACTTCAGGGGCGCGAGTTCGTCGCCAATCATTCTCATCAGCGTGGCGTTCTTCGTTCCGCCGCCGGAGACGATAAACTCGCGGAAGCGCGCGTTTACGTCAGCGTTTTGCAGCGGTATGACGAATCTGCGCACCGCGATCGCGATCGATCTTGCCGTCAGTGCGGTTGCGGTCGCGGCAATGTCGTGTTTAGCAGCGCGTCCGCAGAGACGAAGGAAATCACGCACGAACTCGCGGCCAAACTGTTCGCGGCCGGCGGTCTTGGGCGGCTTCTGCCGGAAGAACGGAATCCGCAACAGCTCCTCCAGAACCCTCTCGATCGGCGTACCGCGAGCTGCCAGCCGTCCGTTGCGATCGAACGGCTTGCCGAAGAGCTGTTCCGTCACGGCGTCGATCACCATGTTCCCGGGCCCGGTATCGAAGGCAATCACCTGCTCCGGGCGGGCGCGGGCAGGGATTGCGGTCAGGTTGGCGATGCCGCCGAGGTTCTGCACGATGCGTCCGAATCGAGCATGCCGATACAGAATGTAGTCGAGAAATGGAACCAGCGGCGCGCCTTTGCCGCCGGCGGCCATGTCGGCAGGGCGAAAATCCGAGACCACGGGAACGCCCAGCTTCGCAGCCATCATCGCGGCCTCGCCCGTCTGCCAGGTGCAGGCGATGCGCCGGCCAAGAAACGTTTCAGCCGCACCCTGGTGATAGAGCGTCTGGCCATGGCACCCCACGAGTTCACACTGCACGCGCGCGCGCGCCTGCGCCTTGAGAACGGCGTCGGCGTACAGCTCGCCCAGAAGGAAATTGAGCCGCGCGAGATCGGCGACACTGGCCTCGTTTGCGTTCATCGCCGCCAGCACAGCGCGACGCACGGCATTCGGATAAGCAATGTGGAAATGTGAGAGAAGTTCGAGCTTGCGATTGAAGCCGCGGCCCTGAATGCGGACGAGCGCGACATCAATACCATCCGCAGACGTCCCGCTCATCACCCCGGCCACGATCACGTTGGATTCGCTCAGATCCGCATTGGCATGACCACGTAGCGATACTTGAAGCCGTCGTCGCCGGCGTCTTCGGGGCGCATCTGTCCGGCCGACTGCGCGTCCTTGAACTCCAGCCGGACATCGCCGCTCAAGGCCTTGAGGAAGTCGAGCAGGTATTCGGAGTTGAAGCCGATGGTGATGGGATCGGCGGTGTACGCCGTTTCCAGAGAATCTTCCGACTCGCCGGCGTCGGTCGACGACGACGAAATCTTTAACTCATTCTTCTCCAGCTTCATGCGGATGGCGCGCGAGCGCTCGTCGGCGAACTGGGCCACGCGCTGGATCGCGGTATTGAGGTCGCTGCCGTGCACCACAACCGCCTTGCCCGGGTCGCGCGGCAGCACAGCCTCGTAGTTGGGGAACTGCCCGGTCAACTGGCGCGAGGTCAGCAACCGCTCGCCGATGCGGAAGAACAGCGTCGACTCGTCCTTGGCGAACTCTACGAAATCCACTTCGCTGTTCTGCAAGAGCGAGTACAACTCACTCATTGCCTTCTTGGGGACCAGCGTGCGGTTCTCGCCGCTCACTTCAAACTGCTCACCCTGCTTCTCGATATGCGCCAGCCGATGCCCGTCGGTCGCCACCATGGTGATCGATTCCGGCTTCAACACCATCAGCCCGCCGTTCAAGGTGTAGCGCGACTCCTCGCTCGAGATAGCGAAAATTGTGCGGCCGATCATGTTGCGCAGGGTCTGCGCCGGGATCTTGACCACTCCGGAGGTCGGAAACGTCGGCAAGCCGGGAAAGTTGGCGCGCGCCATGCCGACCATCTTCGTGTTCGAGCGCCCGGAGCGGATGTTGACCCAGTGATTCTCCAGCAGCTTGATCGAGATATCGCCGTCGGGCAGCAGCTTGACGTAGTCGTACAGCTTGCGCGCCGGAATGGTGCAGGCGCCCTCGCGCTTCACTTTGGCGGCGCAGGAGGTCCGCAGACTCAAATCGAGGTCCGTGGCCGTAATCGTGAGACGGTCGTTTCCCGCTTCAAACAGAAAATTGGAAAGAATCGGAATGGTGGTCTTGCGTTCGACGACTCCCTGCGTGGCCGTCAGTTCCTTCAGCAGCTCGAACTTGCTGACACTGATTTCCATCGCTGTACCCTGAATCGTCCCCGTTGCTTCGGCAGCCATAAGTCCGCACCTCGGCACCCGCTCGGCGGGCACCTCTTTATACTGCTTTTCCTTATATCAAATCAAAAACCTATAAAACTAGTAGTAACAGTAGGGGCTGCGGAAAAGTGGAAAGCTGGACCAAAACCGCAGGCCACGCGGTCGCTTGCAATTTGCCGATGTTGAAGACCGGGGCTGCCGTCTGCAGCCGCCTGTGCGAAGCCAAGACCTGCTGCGGGTTTCGTCCACGGCTTCCACCGAATCCACACGTCATCCACAACCGTTCGCGGAGAAAACTCCGCCCTAAACTGAAAAACCGCGCTTAGCGCGCGGCCGAGGCCTCCAACAAGCGCTGTTGATCGAAAGAGCCAGCGGCTGGAGGCTGTGAATTCTTGAGGTGAAATGCGGCGCTTGTCGGGCCGAGCGTTCACAGGCCCATGCTCTCGGTGAGCTTGTTGAGCACTCGGTTCAAATCCTTGTCGGCTTTTCGCTGTTGCTCAATTTTGTCGACCGAGTGCAGCACCGTGGTGTGGTGCTTGCCGCCGAACTGACGGCCAATCTCAGGCAGCGACGAATCCGTGAGGTGTTTGGCAAGATACATCGCAATCTGCCGCGGGAAGACGATGACGTGAGAGTTGTTCTTGGCCTTGAGCTCCACCAACTTCAGGCCAAACTGCTCACAGACCGCTTTCTGTATGGAGTCGATCGTCACCTTGCGCACCTGCGAGTCGATGATGTTCTTCAGCACGTCTTGCGCGGTTTGCAGGTTGATCTCCACGCCCGTCAGCGAGGAATAGGCTGTCAGGCGGATCAATGCGCCCTCTAATTCGCGCACGTTGCTGCGAATATTGGAGGCAATGAACAACGCCACATCGGTCGGCAGCGTGATCTGGTCCGACTCGGCCTTTTTCTGGAGGATCGCCACCTTGGTCTCAAGGTCCGGCGGCTGAATGTCGGCAATAAGTCCCCACTCAAAGCGGCTGCGCAGGCGATCCTCAATCTCGGCCAACTCTTTTGGCGGGCGGTCGCTGGCGATCACGATCTGGCGCATGCACTCGTGCAGCGCGTTGAAGGTGTGAAAGAATTCTTCCTGGGTGCGCTCTTTGTTGACCAGGAACTGGATATCGTCGACCAGCAGCACATCCATGGTGCGATATTTGTCGCGAAAGCCGGTCATCTTGCTATAGCGCAGCGCATTGATCATGTCGTTGGTGAAGCGCTCGCTGGAGACGTAGCAGATCGACTTTTCCGGCTGCCGCTTTTTGATCTCATGTCCGATCGCCTGCATCAGGTGCGTCTTGCCCATCCCGACGCCGCCATACAGAAACAGCGGGTTATAGGCCTTGGACGGCTTTTCGGCAACGGCGCGCGCCGCAGCCTGGGCAAACTGATTGCCGGCGCCGGTCACGAAATCGTCGAAAGTGTACTTCGGATTCAATTGCGCCGCTCCATCCCAGTCAAAACGCTGCTGGGTCACGGGTCCGCTTAAGGCTTTTTCCGCCGCCGAGGAAGCCGCGGCAGCGTCGCCGCTAGCGCCAGCGCCATGATGATCCGCTTTGCGATGGGCCTCGTCGGTGACAAACTCGACATCGCGAAATTCCATTCCCAGGTTCTCGATGGCTTCGCTGATCAGGTCGCCGTATTTGTCGGCGATGTGGCAGAACTCCGGCGTGGGTACCCGCACAAACAGCGTCGGCCCTTGTGAGTGGTCGAAGCGCGTGGGCTTCAGCCAGGTCTCATAGGAGATGCGGTTGATTTTTTTCTCAAGTGCGTCAAGCACCAGTACCCACGGATTCGGCGTAGTCGCCATACCAAAATGAGAAGACATAAATAGCAGTCCTGAGGCGAAGGCCTCGCACAGCAGATGCTTTACTTAGAGGGAAACGGAACGGCCAAACAATGAGGCGCAAACCGAAAAGGAAATCATCTTTGCAAACCCAATTAGCGGTGTCAGAGAGAGCTTGCACCGCATTCGTTAAGCTGTTCTTGTTTTCGACTCACCGGATACTAGCAGAAAAAAAATTTCCCGCCAGACAAATTCGCGCCGCAGAAAATCGCGGTTGATGTGAGACATTGATTCGCAGAAAGTTATCGCCAAAAAATATTTTTTTGTGCTGCTGCACCGTGGTGCAACCGCGCCACGACAAGGTGCAAAGCGGACGCAGGTCGAGTTAAGCAGCGACCGATTCCGGCTCGCGCACAAAGCTCCGGCCGCGCTTTTCCTGTCCGAAGAACAGCATCACGCTCAGCGCCGCAATCACGCACAGCTCAAATGCGGTGAGCGCCCAGGCGTAACCCACGCGATCGCGCAAGGCGAACTCGATCGTCGGCGTCGAGGCAGCCAGTAGGATTCCGACTTGGTAGGTGAATCCGGGCAAGAGTCCGCGCACCGCATCCGGCGCGAGCTCGTTGAGATGCACGGGGATGATTCCCCAGGCGCCCTGCACGCCCATCTGCATAATGAATGCGCCAATGGCCAGAACAACCAGCGTGCTGCCGAAGGCCCACGCCGGCATGATCGCCAGCGCGACGACCAGCGCACACAGCATGCTGTAGCGGCGCCCGATTTTTTCCGAGAGCAAACCGAAGATGACGGCTCCGACCACCGCACCGACGTTGTAGAACATGGTCACGTAAGCGACGGTGTTCGGCGACACTCCGTGGCCATGCTTGAGGAAGTCGGGATAGAGGTCCTGCGTGCCGTGCGACAGGCAATTCATCAGGAACATCAGTCCGATCATGTAAAGCGACAAGCGCCAGTGTTGCCACGCAATCCGCGGTCCGTCGATGGTGCGCGTCAGCCGGTGCTGCTGCCACGCCTCCGACTCTGGGACCTTGGTGCGGATGTACAGCGCCAGGAGAGCGGGAATACCACCGACCCAGAACATCGCCCGCCAGCCCAGGTTGGGAAGAACCACGCGCGCGGCGATGGCCGCCAGCAGGTAACCGATGGAGTAACCGCTTTGCAGAATCCCCGAGAGCACGCCGCGCCAGCGCACCGGAGCGTGTTCCATGGCGAGCGACGCCCCAACACCCCATTCGCCGCCCATGCCGATGCCGAACAGCATTCGCAGGATGAAGAACACGGTATAGTTCGGCGCAAAGCCGCACAGAAACTCGATGGTGGCGAAGAACAGGACGTTGACCATGAGCGGTCGGCGCCGCCCGTAGCGATCGGCCATCATGCCGAACAGCAGCGCGCCTACCGGACGCATGGCGAGCGTCGCCGTGATGGTCAGAATGATGTCGCGCTTAGGTACGTGGAAGTGCGCCGCCAGTACGTCCAGCAGGAAGATGACGACGAAGAAGTCAAAGGCGTCCAGCGTCCAGCCGAGAAAGCCTGCGGACATGGCGTGCCAGCGATCGGAGGCAGACTGCACGCGTTCGGCGGTCATGGTGTTGAGCAAGTTAGCAGATAAAGTGGATAGTGGGTAGTGGATAGTCGATAGATCGGTGCCCCAGAGCCTGCCCTGGGCCACCGTTTGATCCACGAGCCACTTTTACTTCATGCCAAGCCTGACCCAATCTCACCCCAAAGGACTGTTCGTGGGACTCGCGACGGTGGACCTGATCTACAGCGTCGAGGCCATTCCGCGCCGTGACCAGAAAATCTCGGTGCCGGGCCAGCAGGTCTCCGGGGGCGGTCCGGCGACGAACGCGGCGGTAACTTTTGCAGGTCTTGGCGGTCGGGCAGAATTGGTGAGTGCCGTCGGCTCCAACCCGGTGGCGACCATAATTCGAGACGATCTGAAAGCTCACTCCGTACGTCTGCACGATTTCGCGCCTCGTAACCCGGCGATTCCCCCGATGTCGTCCATCCTGGTGCATCGGAAAACAGGTGACCGAACCGTGGTCTCGGCCAACGCCGCGGTGTTCGCTTCGAGCAAGGCGCGGTTCCAACCGGAATGGCTACGCGGAGCTTCCATCCTGCTCGTCGACGGTCACTACATGCGGTTGTGCATCGTCGCCGCTCATTGCGCCCACGCCAAGCGAATTCCGGTAGTGATGGACAGCGGAAGCTGGAAGGATGGGATGGACGAACTGCTGCCGTTCGTCGACATCGCGATCTGCTCCGCCGATTATCGTCCGCCGAAGTGCAGGAGCACGAGCGAGGTCGTTGAGTTCCTCCAGGCGCGGAACATTCGCCAGTTGGCAATCACGCATGGCGCTTCCGCGGTCCGCTTTGTCGATCACGGACGTTCCGGCACAATTCCCATCGAGCGCATGCAGCCTGTGGATACGCTCGGCGCCGGCGACATCTTCCACGGCGCATTCTGCTACCACGCTGCTCAGCCGGACGTTTCGTTCCGCGAAGCGCTTACCCGCGCCGCGTGTGTGGCCAGTTTCTCCTGCCGATTTGCCGGCACGCGCGCCTGGATGCGGGAGTTTTAGTGCAGCCCGGGTCCGCGCCTGGCATCAAGTAGGCGTTGTTATCGGTCGGCTTGATGGCATAAACCGTCACCGGCGCACCGTTCGTCCCGGGGTTCGACTCCTTTCCCGTGAGTCCCGTGAACGGCTGGCCCGACGAGGAGACGTTCCCGCGCGCCGAGTACAGGAATCCGAGCTGCGATCGAAGGAGCGGTTTTCAAGCACCAGCGCAACGATGTGTTGAATGGAAGAAAGTTGATTCGCCATGGCGGGAAAATCCTTGGCATCACTCTAGCGTGGGTTATGATTCCCCCTGTTTGCGCCAACTAGGCGGGCGTTATGATGCCGGACGATGAACTTCAACCATCGCAAATGGCTCGATGAGGCAGAAAAGTCACGGGAAGCATACGAAGGGCGGATCGGACGGAATCCCGAGGATGCTAAGGCCTATTTCGGCTTGGGATGGGCATTGTACAACTTGGGTAAGCACAGCGCCGCCGAGGAGCCGCTACGCCGCGGACTTGCCCTGGAGCCGGATGATTACTATGCCCATTATCATCTCGGATTGGTGTTGGCCAGGTTAAACCGATCGGCAGACTCTGAGTTCGAGCTTTTGCGTTCGATCCAACTGCGACCGGAATATCCGAACGCACATTACGGATTAGCAGTAACGTATATGGACCAACGTCGGTTCGCGGATGCCGCCACGGCCTGTTTAGAGGCGCTCCGCCTTAAACCTGATTACGCAGACGCGTACTTCTGTTTGGGTTACGCTCAGTTCAAACTAGTCGAGCAAGACAAGGCGATTGCCGCATACTCCGAAGCCCTCCGCATTAATCCCAACCACTTGCCAGCGGCGGCAAACCTTGGGGAGCTTTATTTTGACCTCGGCAAGTTTGCACAAGCAGCTGATGTTCTATCGCTCGCCATCAACGTCGCACGGAAGTGGGAGGCCGAGACACCGGAGCCTAAGGCAGATTTCCCGCGCCTGTATCTCAAACTTGGAGCTGCTCTGACAAAGACGGGAAAAATAGAATCTGCACTTCAGCAGTATCGCGTGCTACGAGGCTTCGACCGAATCGCCGCAGCGAAACTGCTGAACATCATCAACGGCAAGTAGCTATCGACAAATCCCCTTCTCACCGCACGCCAATCTCCCCTTGCTACTTGCAACTTGCAACTCGAAACTCGAAACTGTCTCTATGTTCGCGCGCAAGATTCGAGTGGAATACGAAGAGGCTGGCCGGCGCCATCCCTGTCCGCAGAAGTGGCTGGACAGCTTCGCCATGCGCAACTTTACCAACGACCAGGTCTTTGACGACACGCTGCCCACCGGCGACGGCACCATGGAGATCGGCACGCGCGTTCCCCTCGATCGCCTGCGCAACGACATGGAAGACTGGTTCCGGCGCAAGAGCTATCTTCCCGCCAAAGCAAGGCTAATCGTGGACGAGTAGTCGTCATCTCAGGAATCGCTTCGCATCCGGGCGCGACTTCACAGGCTGCTGAAAAACTCGATGTGAAGCCCTGCTCGGGTAGTGCGGGCCTTCAGGCCGGCGGTGATGCTGGGCTATCCGAGCCGGCTTTAGCCGCTAAGGTGCCTCGTTCGAAGCCGCAAGAATTGCGGCTGTTCGTGCTTTGCTGACATGTACCTCAAGGCCTAAACGCCCACCGAATAATTACTGTCGGACGAGGCGCTGAACCACCGCACTAGCCTGTCCATGGGATTTGTCTTTCCCCAATCGACTCTGGGGAGCATCATCTAACCAGAAGCTCTCCAAGATTGCCGCGGGAGGACCGCCATGACGCGATTGCTGGGGTTCGTCACACTGGTCTGCGCCCTGGCGCTCGGCTGCTCGGCCCAGTCGTCGCTCGATCAGATCCTCAACAAAGTCGAGAACGCCTCCCAGCCGGCCGCCTCGCAACCCAGTGCCGCCGACAATTCGCAAGCCAGCGCGCCGGCGGGCCTGTCGCTCAGCAACTCCAAGATCGCCGACGGCCTCAAAGAGGCGCTCAGCAAAGGCACTAGCTCAGCCGTCGCGACCACCGGCAAGCCCGACGGCTATTTCAAGAACGAAGCCATCAAGATTCTGCTGCCCAGCTATCTGCAAAGCATCGGCAAAGGCATGCGCATGGTGGGCATGGGCGCGCAGGTCGACGATCTGGAGCTGTCCATGAACCGCGCTGCCGAGAAAGCTGCGCCCGCGGCCAAGCCCATCTTTCTCGATGCCATCTTCAAGATGACCTTCGCGGATGCCCGCAAAATCCTCTCCGGCGGCGACACCGCAGCTACGGACTACTTCAAGAGGGTCACCACGCCGGACCTGACCAAGGCCTTCACACCTATCGTCCACGACTCGATGGAGAACGTCGGCCTCATCAAGCAATTCAATCAATTTCTGGATAGCTCGCCCGCCGGCGGCTTGATTGGCAACGAAAGTTTCAACCTCGATAGCTATGTCACCGGCAAAGCTCTCGACGGGCTGTTCTATGAACTCGCGCAGGAAGAGAAGAAAATCCGCACCAATCCCGCGGCGCAGACCACCGCATTGCTGAAGGAAGTTTTTGGCAAACTCTAGCGATTGCGCCTTCTTCCCCTCATGTCGAAAAACAGCGCGCGCAAGTAAGCAAAATACCGCTCGCCCCGAACCGGCGGTAGCCCGGCCCCGTACTGGTGTAGAGTAGTTAATTTTGTGGGAGGAATCAGTGGCACGACCGTTCTTCTCTCTTCGACTGGCTGCGGCCTTCGCAGCCTTTTGCCTGCTTTTCACCACCGCCGCGCTCGCGCAGACTACACCCGGCCCGACGCCTGTGCCGCTGCCGCCGCCGGTCGTTGCTCCCGAAGATAAGCCCTTTCCCGGCACGATCTCGCTGACAGTCGACATCACCAACGTCAACCAGCGCATTTTCGATGTCCACGAGACGATCCCCGTTCAGGCCGGCGAGATTACGCTGCTCTATCCCCAATGGCTTCCGGGAACGCACTCTCCCTCGAATGCGATCGGCAACTTCGCCGGGCTGGTGGTCACGGCGAACGGACAGCACATCGCGTGGAAGCGCGATCCCGTGAACATGTACGCCTTCCACATCGATGTGCCGCAGGGCGTCAGCGCGCTGGATCTGAACTTCCAGTTTCTTGGTCAGATGGATTCCAAGCGCGGCCGCATCTCGGACAAATTCGCCGACCTCACATGGAACAGCGTGGCCGTTTATCCCGCCGGATATTTTTCGCGCGACGTTAAGTTTGCCGTGACGCTGCGCCTGCCGCAGGGCTGGAAGTACGCCGCCGCGCTTGAGACCGGCTCGGAGGACGGCAACCTGGTGAAGTTCAAGGAGACCACGTTCAACACGCTGGTCGATTCGCCGCTCTATGCCGGCATCAACTTCAAGCGCCTCGATCTCTCCAGCGCGCCCGACAACAAGGTCTATCTCGACATCTTCGCCGATAAGCCCTCCGACATGGAGGTCAAGCCTGAGCAACTGGAGTATCACAAGAATCTCGTCGTCCAGGCGCAGAAACTGTTCAACTCGCATCACTACGATCACTACGATTTTCTTTTCACGGTGAGCGACACCATCGGCGGCAAGGGCCTGGAGCACCATCAGTCCAGCGAAGACGGCGCGTCCGCTAACTATTTCACCGACTGGGCCGCCGGCATGCAGAGCCGCGGGCTGTTGCCGCACGAATACGTGCATTCGTGGAATGGCAAGTTCCGCCGTCCTGCCGACCTGTGGACCCCGAACTTCAACGTGCCCATGCGTAACAGCCTGCTGTGGGTGTACGAAGGCTTGACCGACTACTACGGCAATGTCCTGACCGCGCGCTCCGGCCTGCGCACGCCGGAGCAGGCGCGCGATGTCTGGGCGCAGTACGCTGCAAGCTTCGAGCTCAGCCCCGGCCGCACCTGGCGCTCGCTGGAAGACACGACCAACCAGCCCATCATCTCTTCGCACGGCGCCACGCCGGAGGCCTGGCCAAGCTGGCAGCGTTCCTACGACTACTATCCCGAGTCCGACCTCATCTGGCTCGACGCCGACACGAAGATTCGCGAGCTGAGCAACGGCGCGAAGTCGCTCGACGATTTCGCCAAGGCGTTTTACGGCGTCGATAACGGCAGCTACGTCACTGTGACCTATACCTTCGATGACCTGGTGAAGGCGCTGAACGGCGTGCAGCCGTACGACTGGGCGGGTTTCTTCCGCGCCCGCGTCTTCGATGTCGCGCCCCAGGTCCCGGAGAACGGCTTCACTCAGGGCGGCTATCGCCTGGTCTACAACGACACTCAGCCGGACTGGATGAAGCACCAGAACCCGGCGCGCGGCACCAGCTTCTCGACCTCGCTGGGCTTCTCGGTCGGAGCCGAAGGCAATACTGAAAATGTGGTATGGAACGGTCCGGCGTTCAAGGCGGGCATCACGCCTGACATGCATCTGGAAGCCGTGAACGACGAGAAGTACACGCCGGCGATGATGCGGGAGACCATTCTTGCGGCCGAGAAGAACCAGCAGCCCATCAAGCTGCTGCTGAAGCGCGGCGACGAATATCGCACCGTCACGCTCGACTATCACGGAGGCATGCGCTATCCGCACTTGGAGCGGGTGGGCAATACGCCGGACCGGCTGGATGCGATTCTCGCGCCGAAGTAAGGGATCAGGGGTCAGAATCAGGGTCAGTGATTAGAGGTCGTGACATCAGGCTTGGTGCCGATTCGCTAGTCCTTGCCCCTGACCTCTGACCCCTGACCCCTAGCCCCTGTTTTCTACGGAAAGCTGACCTTCAGGATGCTTCCGTTCACGCCCACCAACCATCCATTCTGCGGATCGGCGAAGGCCGCGCCCCAATATCCTGTAACCCCGGGGAGTTGGTTCCACGTCGTGCCTTCATCCGGCGACCAGGCCGCGCCGCCGATGTACGCGGTGATCAGAACGTACTGCGTGTAATCGGTCGGCCTGCGCTTCGTGCTGCCGCTTTTATGCTGCCCGCCGCCCACGCCGGTGGTGTTGCTCAGATATGACGCGCAGAAAATCGGGAACGTCAGCGGCGGCTCGATGCCGAGTTGCCACGTCTGACCGCCATCGTGGGAAGTGGCAAACTGCGCGGTGGTGAACGTGTTTTCGGCCGCAAGGTCGCCGCCCCCCATGACGCCGTTGGTCGCGTCGCGGAACGCCACGCTGAACGGGCCTGCGCTCGGCGAGCTGTGCAGCGGGGTGTCGTACGCCGCCCAGGTATTGCCGCCATCCGTCGTCGCCAGCACGCGCGAGACGCTGGCTCCGCCGGTGACAATCCAGGCGTTGGTCATGCCCTGCGCCGCGATGCACGTTCCGCTCGCCGAAAACGACGCTTCGCCGGGCAGCGCCGGCGGCATGTTGTTGGCGATGCTCAGCCACGTCATCCCGTCGGTGGTACGCAGGTCGGGGAAGACGCCGTTGACCGAATCGCTATGCGCGATGCCGCTGGTCGGCGTCCAAAACGCGAAGCAATCGTAGAAGGCCCCTACGAGCTGATTCTCGAACTGCTGCGTCCAGGTGTGGCCGCCGTCTTCAGTCTTGTAGATGGCGAAGTCCTGGGGGAAATTTCCAATCGCGAGCACATACGCCACCTGATCGCTCACCGCCTGCACGTCGCGCAATTGCACGTCGGCCGCGTTCTGCGTCGGCACAATGCCCGCTCGCCAATGCGCTCCGCCGTCGGTGGTGACGACATACGTGCTGCTGGTGCCTACCGCCCAGACCACGTTTTCGTCCACCACGCTCACCGAAATCAGCAGTGACGTCGTACCGCTGTTCTGCGGCGTGAGCGTCGGTCCCTGGCTCAAGGCTGCTTGGGTTGTGAAGGTTGTGAAGGCAAGTAGAGCAAGGAGAAAAGCGGCTGGAACACCTTTCGTCATTACATCCTCCGAGACGAAGCGTGCAGCGGAGTATAGGTCGCGCGAAGAAAAAGTGTCAAACCAGTAGAGGGTTCGGGGGCCACAGCTCAGGGACCAGGGATCAGGGATCAGAGGTCAGGGGCCAGAGGTCAGGGGTCAGAGGTCAGGGGTCAGAGATTAGGGACCAGGGCCAGAACTCAGGGACCAGGGATCAGCGGTCGGGAGAGAATATATCCCGACAAAAGAAAAAAGCTATCGGCCATTAACTACCAACCACGATCGAGTGCGTAAGAGCACATGAATTTCATATAAAGAGATCAGCGCTACGGCTAACACAATGTCCCCTGTACCTGACCCCTGGCCCCTAGCCCCTGACCCCTGATAACTATCCACTCTCTTTTGACAACTGTTCCACATCTCCATGACAAGCACTCCTCTGCGCCCTTCTAGGGTGAGTACACAGTCCAGCCAACAGGGTCGGACAAAGAGAGGAATCGCTATGAAGAACACGGAAACTATGCTGGAGCGTCCGGTGAATCGCCGGTCGTTCATCAAGAACGGGGCCCTGGCCGCCGGCGCAGTCACGGTCGGCGCCGGTCTTTTGACCCATGGCTTGGCTGCCTTCGGGGCAGAGACCAACTCGAATGGCAGCCTCAACTCGGGCGATGTTGCCATCCTGCAGTTCCTGGCGGCAGCCGAACTCGTCGAGAGCGACCTGTGGCAGCAATACGCCGAACTGGGAGGCATCGGCACCAATCCGCCGATCGAGGTCGATCCCAACCAGTCGCTCAACAATTACCAGATTGCGCTGTCGAACCTCGACGGCGACGCGCCGCAATACATCGCCAGCAACACGCTGGACGAGAAGAGCCACGCCGCCTTCCTGAACGCCTACTTGGAATCGAAGGGCGCCGATCCCATCAACCTCGATAAGTTCCGCACTCTGCAAGGCAGCAAGGCGTCGCCGGCGGCGAATGTCGGACGCCTGACCAACCTCATGCAGCTCAACGTCGACACCAGCTGGTACGTTCGCTATCGCAGCACCAGCAACGCTGACTTCGGCGCGAGCTTTCCGCAAGCCATCAAGCTGAACGGCGTCTACGCCATCCCGCGGACCAACGCCGATTTCGACGGGCCGCCGTTCCAGAACGCGACCAGCGTTCCCGGCAACGTACACATCCAGGCGATCGCCAATGTCGCGGCGTTTCACTTCGGCTTCATCGAGCAGGGCGGCTCGAGCCTGTACGCCGCCCTCAGCCAGAAAGTCAGCAGCCTGGAGGTGCTGAAGATCACGCTCGGCATCGGCGGCGACGAAATCGCTCACTTTCTGGAGTGGGTGGACTTCGCCGGCAACGGCGTGCAGGCACCGGTTGCGCCGTTCACCGACCCCATCACCAAGCTGACGTTCCCCAACTTCTTCAACCCGCTGAATCCGCTGATTCAGCCCAGCCTGATCTTCCCGGTGCCGGCGCAGTTCATCAGCCAGAACCTGCCGTTGTGCGCGGCCATCCGTCCCAGCGACGATCAGTTTGCCGGAGCGATAGCGGCGGCCAACAGCTTCATCAACGACGGTCTGTTCATCGGACAGTCGTCGGAGTTTCTGGCGCTGTTCAAGCAATTGGCAGCTGCGGCCGACGCCGCCACTCGTCAAGTCTGATGACCGTGTTGTGAACCATCGCGGGCGAGACCGCAATAGTCAGCGGGCTTGCCGTTCGCGACGGATCACAGTGCTGCCTCTGTTCAGAAGCATGAGAGCCCGCAGGGGCGCAAGTAATTAGCCCCGGGCGTAAGCCCGGGGTATGGCGAGCAGAGATTCTGAGCCGGCTTCAGCCGGCGACACTTTGAATTCGAGGTCACCATGTTTGAAGGTTTGTTTCAACCCATGCACTTGATCATCGTCCTGTTCATCGCCCTGCTGGTCTTCGGGCCGAAGAAGCTGCCCGAGCTCGGCAAAGGATTGGGCGACGGCATTCGCAGCTTCAAAAATTCCATGCGCGAAAAAGACGGCGCGGAAACCGCCGACACTCAAAAGGAAGTTTTGCGTGGATGATCCGCGACGAGAATGTGCGTTCTGAGGCTTAGCCAATGCCCGACATGCTTTTTATCGTGCTGCTCGCGCTGGTACTGCTTGGTCCGAAGAAGCTGCCGCAGGTCGCGGCCCAGATCGGAAAATATCTTGCGCAATTCCAGAGCATGCGTCGCGAACTACTCGACCAGGTGAATGCCGAAGTCGCCCGGCTCGACGCAAAGAACGAAACCCAGCCGACTCCTTGAGCGTCGCAGCGCTTTCCCCGTTCGGGTAGTGCGGCGCCTGAGCGCCTGCGTCCCGGCAGCGGCCTGTTCAGCCGGCGCCACCGCACCAACCACTGCGCCATACCCCATCTCACCATCGTGCCAGAAAGGTGCCGTGTCCGCCGTCACCGACAGTGCACTCCGCTTTGCCGATACTGCGAGCAGGATTGCCACACCTATGACCGGGGTGCAGCATGAAGGCCAAGATGGATCGACCGCGCGCTATCCGCTTTGACGGCAGGTTTGTCGACGACTTTGTCTTCGAACCGACGCGCCCCGCGACCCGCCGATCGAAGCCCGCCAACGCGATGTCGCTTGTGATTTTTTCCTGTGTTCTCCTGGCCGTGATCTGGTTTTTCTTCGGACGCTGAGCCAACAATCCGGCCAGCGGCCTTAAACCAGCATTTGCGAGGTCCCGTGGCCGCAGGCTTCGCCAATCATTCGAACATCGCAAACGATTGCGCCGCGCGCGACGCGGTTCCATCGCCGTTCACCGAGGCTACCACCGCGGCAGTGGGAGCGGCCGGAATACTGATGGCAGCTGACAACGATTGAGCGGAACGCAGTTGTACCAGCCGCTCCCGGCCGACCGCAGCGCTCACGGCCAGCACCTGCCGGTTCGCGGCCAGTGAGTCGAAGATGTTGCGCGAGCCCCCAGCATCCTGCTCGAACGGCGCCCATTGCGGCGCCGCCTGCATCTTCGCCAGCATCTCCAGCACCGTCGCGACATACGCCAGATACAAACCGAACTCGCTTTGCAGCTCGGCCAGCGCGATCAGGTCCTTGGCTCCGTCCGACGATGAACCATCCTGCCCCAGCGGCATCTTCGCCGCCTGATTGCGCGATTCGTCCGCGACCGCCAGCAGTTGCGCGGCGCGGTCCAGCAGCGTTTGCGCGCTCGCATCCTGCGCCAGCAGCTCGGTCAGCTCCGAGAGGAAGCGCGCCTGCGGTGCGCCCGCGGGCACCTTCGCCGCCGCGATGGTCATCGCCCGCGCCTTGGCATGGATCTCCTGGCTGACTACTTTTTCCGCCAGCGGCAACAGGTCTCTCAATTTTTCCTGCTCGGCGATGTCGAGCATGTCGCGGCAGGTGCGGATCAGGTCACGCGGCAGCCCGCCCGAGAGGCAATGACACAGGCAAAGAAACGGCTCCGGGATGCGCGTGGTGCGGCGCTTCAGCAGTTGCTTCGATTCCTTCAGCCTCAGGTAGTCGACATGGACGATGGTGTCGAACGAGCTGTCGAACACGTCGCGGAATGGCAAGCCGCGGCGCTCGAAGGCGCTGACCGCGTTCTCCGAAACCGACACCAGATAAAACACGTCGGAGATGCCGAAGATGGCCTTGATTTCGTTCAGGAACAGGTGGGCCTTTTCGTCCGACTCCAGCTTGTCCAACTCATCGATGCCGATCACCACCCGGTGATACTCCGCCGCCAGCAGCTGCAGGAACTCGCGAAACTCCTGCACCAGTTCCGGAAGGCTGCGTTGGTTTCGCGCCAGGGTCTCGGCATCGTTGATCCCGGCCTCGACGCCGAAAGGAAGTTTCAATGCGCCGGACCAGCCCGAGGTATAGCTTTGCTGAAAGCGCAGCGACTCCAGATGATCCCTGGCTTTCGAGAGGATGGACGGCTGCTCGGATCCGCCTGGAAGGTCTCGCCGCACGATTCGAGGAATGCCGAGAGCAGTTGAACCCACGATCTCAAGACCCGGCTCTTGCTGCACAACGATCCAAGGCCAGAGAAAAGCGCAAAGCCAGCCGGCAACGACCAAGGAGAGCCCCCACTTCACCATGGCGGGAGGCTCCAGCCCGAGAGCCTGTAACAGCTTCGCCGGGGTCTCCCACAGACGACGCCAGACGCTCTCCTGCGGCTCGGCGTTGGCCGCAGCGGCGGGCGCTTGGGTGTTCTTGCTTGCGGCGGGCGCAGCGCTCTTGGCCGGCGCATGACCATCGTTTGCCGCCGATGGCTGCGGTGCGGCGGTCTGGGTCGTTTGCTTTTGTGCTGCCTCGCGTCGGCTCGAGGACACGTGCTGAATCGCGATTAGCGTCGCCGTCACCAGAAGCAGAGTCCCGATTAAGAGCAGGAAAGACGCCGTGCGGCGTAGAAGCCCGGCCAGCGGTCGCATCCATAACGGCGCCGGACGCGTGCGCTGCGCCTCGTTGCGTTCGCGCTCATACCCGCGGGCGGGATCATATCCGCCGACCGCGGTCTGCTCCTTGTCCTGTATCACCCGATTGCACAGCAACACGAACAAGGTGACCAGGTAGTCACGTCCGGGATACTCCACCGGCGCGGGGCACATGATGGAACAGGGCTTTTGATTGTCCTTCACCGGGCGATTGGCGACCAACGTCATCAGCGTCGTCTTGCCCACGCCACGCGCCCCTGCTAATCCAATGCTTCCCCCGGGAAGCTTGAGCAACTCCTCCAGGTCCTGCCGCGCCTGGGTTTTGACCTCGTGCGCCGAGGTGAACGCCTCCGATAGCCCTTTTCCCGCCGCATCGTCCGGAAGCCGGGTTGCATAGGACGGCGTCGTAGCATTGCTCAGAATGCCAGTGACTTCCGGCAAAATTCCGCGCTGATAAAAAGCGTCGGAAAATCGCTCCTGGAGATTCCGGAATTGCTGCTCTAACCCGGAAACTCCCGACCGGTTCCTGATAGCTTCTTGCTGCTCTGAATAGACTCGCTGCGACTTTCCGCGCCTGTAGGCTGCGCCGATGATCATCCACAGAATGCCCAGGGGCACTCCGATCAAGGAGCCGACCTTAAGGATGTGACTGGTGGTGCGCACCGCGACAGGAAAAGCGGCTGATGTGGGGGTCAGATCGTAAATCGCGGCGGCTAAGCTGGTCGCCAATACCGCGACGAACGCTCCCCAGAGAAAACTGAACAACCATTGCCTGCGGAGGGACTCGGGGGATGGCACTTGCGCCAACGCATCGTCCTGTTGGCGCTGGGCGCCCTGCAGTGCGGAGGCCGCCTTCTCCAACACCGACAGCTCTTCGGCAACCACGGAGAGCAGGTCGTTGAGCCGCGCCTGAATCCGGGTGACGATCTCCTCGACGGTCATCCCGGAATCGGCCAATAGGGAAGCCAGATCGGGCGATTGCACCGCCTTCTCGACCATCGGCCGGATATCGATTTGAGGTGTCGCGGGTGCGACCGCCGCGCTGGCCATAAGAGGCACGAGATGTTAGCACTGTTCCCGTAGGGCCGCATAGATAGAAGGAACACCGGGGTACGAAAGGGGGTAGCGATTCCCTATTTCTGTCGGGGATACGTCAGGTTGATGTAGCCACGCGGACTTGCCGTTCGCCACGAGCCACAATGCTCCCTGTCTTGTGACGACATTCACAGGCCCCTGAAAAGGTCGATTGGATGCCCTGCTGGGGCAGTGCGGGCCTTCAGGCCCGCGTTAATGCTGGGCGCTTTAGTCGCCGAGGTACCTCGCTTGCATCCGCAAGCATTGCGGCTGTTCGTACTTTTCTGCCATGTACCACAAGCCTGAAGGCCCATCAAATAATTACCGCCGTACGCGCCGCTAAAGCGCCGCAGTATCCTGACCGGGCGTTCCCATCAGTTTTCAGCAGCCCGTTTCAAGCCGCCGACAAACGCACGTTACGAAAGTCGAATCGCCCACCCCCTACTTTCGTAATCTTGACGACGCCATCGAAATCGATAGCCTGATAGGTTGGGATTTGTGTGCCCAATGCCCGCGGAAAGTTCCGGTGCGGCTGACGTTCTTTGAAAATTAGACTTGGCGGACGATGCTCGTTATCGGACGCAAAACGGCCGTGTTGCCCTCAAAACCGCCCCGTAACTCTTAGGGGCTGAGCTTTTTACGGGTAAGTCCTAGGGGCTCTGCTTCTTACAGCGGAACCTCTTTGGATTCAACGACTTAGGAGCCAAAAGGGGAGGGGGGGGTACACCCCCAGTTTCCAGTTTCGGGTTTCGAGTTTGCGGGGACTGCGCGCGATCGTCGTTCCAGGCTCGAGTTCCCAGTTCCGACTGCTTAGCTGGAAACTCGAAACCGGAAACTGCCTTATCGCGGCGGGAAGAGGAACTTCAGCATCGGCGCTACGCGCTGGGCCCAAGCCGATTCGGTGTGCTCTCCATCCTCAGCTTCGAAGTAGCGAAGGTCGCGGCCTTCCACCCAGCCCTTCTCCACGAGCTTGAGGTTGAGCTCGCGAGCGTCAGGCAATGCACGTTGGCTCTCTCTGGTGCCGATGTCGAGCCAGATCTTCAGCTCCGGTTTGCGACGGATCTTGGCAACGGTCTTCAGGATAGTGCGGTTGCGCCACCACACCGACGGCGACATGACGGCGAGCTTGCTGAACATCCAGGTATAGCGCAAGCCGAGATAGAGCGTGACCAGTCCGCCGAGCGACGAGCCGCCGAGGCCGCAATTCGCGGTGCCGGGCAGTGTACGATACGCGCGATCGACGAATGGCTTCAACTCCTCGACCAGCATCTGGCCGTAGGTGTCAGCCTGGCCGCCGCCCAGCCGCTTGTCCTCGACCGGCGTGTATTCGTCGATGCGATGCTCGCCGGTGTTGTAGATGCCGACGATGATCAGCGGCTCGATCTCGCCGGCGAGTATTAGGGCGTCGGTGGTCTCGCCCATGTGCCAGCAGTTGCCGCCGAAAGCCGTCGCCGGATCGAAGAGATTCTGGCCGTCCTGCATATAGAGCACGGAGAAGCGGCGGTCAGGCTCGGCCTCGTAGGTCGGCGGCAGGTAGACAATGAAGTCGTGCTTCTCGTCGGTGAGCTGCGAAGGAAACTGTTGATGCACGCGCAAGCGGGACTTGAGATCGGTTGCGGTGGCGGCAGTGGTCTCGGGCATGTCGATGGCGATAGGCATGATAACAGGCACCTGGAATCTGGTGTGCAGTTTGTGACGCTCGGAGGTTAGATGCAGGTGAGTGGGGAATGTGAAGGTGGTGCCCCACTCATCCCATCAGTTGGGATGAGTGGGGCCGACGGCCGTAACGGGATTCACGGCAGCCACTCATCCGAAAAGAACGGATGCGGGGGCGCCCGATCCAATCGGGCACCGAATGGATACCGCCGTCCTGTAGAATTGAGGATTTCCATGCAGCAGAAAATCTCTCTTTCCGAGGCAAGGACAACGTGAATCGTGAATTCCACCGTTGGTGGTCCAACGACCTGCAACGCCACATGGACCTGCTCGTCTTCGGACATGATGGTCCGAAGGTCCTCGTCTTCCCTACGTCGCAGGGCCGCTTCTTCGAATACGAAGACAACAAGATGATCGCCGCCCTCGCCGACCGGCTGGAGAACGGCTGGCTGCAAATTTACTGCGTCGACAGCGTCGACAGCGAGAGCTGGTACAACAAGCAGGCGCATCCTTACTGGCGGCTGCAGCGGCATCTGCAATACGAGCGCTACATCCTGAACGACGTGCTGCCGCTGATGTGGAACAAGAACTGGAATCCGCGGACGATCGTCACCGGCTGCAGCTTCGGCGCCTATCACGCGCTCAACTTCGCCATGCGGCATCCCGACAAAGTCACCGACTGCGTCTGCATGGGCGGAGCGTACGACATCAAGAAGTTCCTCAACGGCTGGTACAGCGACGACGTCTACTTCAACAATCCGCCCGATTACCTGGCCAACTGCACCGACGGCTGGCGCTACAACCACCTGCGCACCGTGCTCTCGACCGGCGAGTGGGACATGTGCTGGAACGATAACGCACGGATGGCGGCGATCATGGGCGGGCGCGGCATCCGCCACGAGCTCTACTGTCTGGGGCGACCAGAGCTATCACGATTGGCCGTGGTGGCGGCCGATGGCGCGAGCGTATCTGGGATAGCTATCGCACCCGCGCGTCTGTGTCGTCATGTCCGGCTGACCGTTCGGCTCCATCGGCCGCAGGATCAGCAGCTTTGACTTCCCTTCCCGTCCGCCGGGCAGAAGACCAGGCGCTTTCCGCGATCGTAGGCGACGGTGTGTCCTTTCACTTCGGTGAGAATGTTGTCCGTCATCGCGAGACTGCCCTTTGCCGACATCACCAGCAACGAGCCTTCGCTCGCCGCGTAAAGCGTGCGCGAGTCGCCGTCGAGCCAGAGCGCGTCGACGCCCTCGGGCGCGGTCACGCGACGAAACCTCTGCTCCAGTGTCAGCGCTGATCGCCAGCACCGCCCCACGCACCGACACATACAGCTCGTGATACTGCGGATCGTAGACCAAGCCGGTCGGTTGCGAAGCGTTCAGCGTGAAGCGATTTACGATCTTCAACTGCGGATCGAGTGCGACGATCTGGTGCTGGTCCTGCATGGTCGACGAAGATCATCCCGTGATCGCCAAGCGCCAGGCTGCGCGGCATTCCACCAAGATCAACCTTAGCAACATCCTGCTTGGTCCGCACGTCGAGCTGCGATAGCGTCCCAGCGTCGGCATCGGTCCAGATACAACTTGCCGTCCGTCGAGCAGCAGCGCATCCGGCGAGCCGGACAGCGCGATCGAATCGATCACCTTCCAACCGTCGGTCGCTGATGATCGCGATGGAATTGCTGCCGTGATCGGCGACGTAAACCCGCCCGGCTTGCGCGTCGACCGCGATCGCGCGCGGCGATTGCAAGCCCGTGATCTGCGCGATGATGCGGCGCGCGAACTGGATCGAAGACGTCTACCGCCGACGCGCCCGGCTGGGTCAGCAGCAACATGCCGTTGGCAAAAGCCATCTCGCCAAAGCCGGGCGAGCCAGGCAAGTTGACCATGCCGATCTGGCGAAGATCGGAGGCGCTCGCGAGGCAAGCGCAGAGCAGAAACGAAACGAGTAAGCGGGGAACGCGCATGATGTTGACTACCGTCGAGTGTGATGCGCAGCAGAGCTGATGGGGCTGCCTTGGCCATTCGCGTCGACGGGGCCTTTTAAAGGGCCCGCGTCCCCTGCTGCTCCCGAGGACGGGCGATCGAACCCGCTGTTGGCGCAGCGGCTTCAGTCGCCATGTGGAGGTCGCTACCGTTCTCCATCGATGCAGATGCCAGTACTCCGAGTTCTTGGATTCAAACACCCGAACTCGAAACTTGTTGTTAACCTTCGCGAGCTATAGTGATTCCAAGGTTTCCCGCCATGGCGAATCAGCTTTCCTCTGTCGAACACATCGTCGTGCTGATGCTCGAAAATCGCTCCTTCGATCACATGCTCGGATTCCTGTACTCGGCGCAGCGGGAACGTCTCCCCGTCGGGCCAGCCGTTCGAGGGACTCACGGGAAAGGAATCCAACCCGGGACGAACGGCGCGCGCGGTGACAGGTCTACAGAATCAAGCCGACCGACAGCAACGCCTACTTCATGCCGGGCGCCGATCCGGGCGAAGGCTACTCGGCGACCAACTCCCAGCTCTTCAACAGCACCACTGCGCCCGAGTCCGCCAGTCGCGACCAACAACGGCTTCGTCACCGATTTCAGCTACACGCTGGGCTGGGAGGCAAACGAGGGTTGGTCCATTCTGTCCCGGTACAGTGGCCAACGACATCATGGGGATGTTTCCGCCCGAGCATGCTGCCCATCCTTTCCGGACTGGCACGGGCTTCGCCGTCTGCGACTCACTGGTTCGCTTCCGTGCCCACCGAGACGTTGCCCAACCGCGCGTTCGTCTGCGCGGGCACGTCGCAGGGCCACATGGACGACAAGACCGACAGTACACCGGCCCCAGCATCTTCGGCCTGCTCTCGGCCCACAACGTGAGCTGGAACATTTACGGCTACGACGCGGCAGCCGCTGACGCGCATGGACTTTCACCGACACCATGAATGCCGCCGACAGCCACTTCGGCCTGTTCACCGACTTCCAGGCGGCTGCGGCCGCCGGCACACTGCCGGCGTACACCTTTCTCGAGCCGAGCTGGGACGCCAGCGGCAACAGCCAGCATCCGAATTACAACGTGGCGCTGGGCGAGCAGTTCATCCACGACGTTTACTACGCGCTGCGCAATGGGCCCGCGTGGAACCAGACGCTGCTCATCATCACCTATGACGAACACGGCGGCTGCTACGACCATGTTCCGCCGCCTCAGGGCGCGGTGCCGCCCGACAACTCCGTCGGGCGAGGACGGCTTCGACTTCAAGCGATTCGGCGTTCGCGTTCCCGCGGTATTGGTGTCGCCGTTGATTCCGGCAGGGCACGGTGTTTCGCGTTCCCACCGGCACCACACCGCTGGACCACACCTCGATCCTGAAGATTGTTGAGACGCGCTGGGGCTTGCCTGCGCTGACCGCTCGCGATGCGGCCGCTCCTTCTGTTGGCGATGTGCTGACGCTGGCTCAGCCTCGCACCGACGATCCGCTCGCGGGCGTGGCCGTGCCGCAAACTACGCAAGTTAATCCCGACGAGGACCGTCCGTCGCATCTGCAACAGATCCACGCGCAACTTGTGGCGCAGTTACCGGTTCCCGACGCGAGCGGCCGCACGCACCACGTCATGCCGCCGCTGAAGACAAACCAGGATTACAAGAATTACATCCAGTCGCGGACGGAGGCGTGGAAAGCATCTCGGAGGAGATAGAGCCCAAACCATCGCGCCAAAAGGGTACAGCACTATTTCGTTCAACATTTCATCGCAGCGGTCGATACTCCTACTGGATGAAGACCGCAATCGAGGAAACAACGTGGTACTCAATTCCCACCTTGGCGACACCGCCATTGGGATCCGGAACCGCACATGATACTCAGACTTGTGGGGGCACAGCTCGACTCTAGGTTGCTGTCTCAGGGGTCAGTCGATCCGGGCTCGGTCCTGGTTCGCTCGGTTCAGGTTTTTATCGGACAGGAGGATTCGAGTCGTGGCAGCGCAAGCCTCGCATCGATTCCCCGGTGGCAGCGGCGCGCGAACTCGCAAGGGAGGGTATCGCAGAGTGGACGAAGCCAACCGTACACGTCGTCCATGGATGCCGACGAAGCAGGCGATTCGGGGAACTCGGCGCCAGTTTCTTCCTCCTGGAACAATCTGGATACCGCGTGGAATAGTTTGGATACCGCCACAAGGTACATGTTTTACGCTTCCCTCTTTGCGGTGCCTTCCCGTCCCTACTTGTTGAACCTCTTCGCTTAGCAAGGCCGTGCCGACGGCATAGAACACGCGCACCGTGGCAACCCTTTGTGAAACACTGCGGCGAACCCGGAAAGCGAGTTATACTACCGGGTCTCCCCAAGCCTCCATCACTTGCCGCCCACAAGAGGCTTTTCATCCCGGTAGAGTCTCGGGAGTGTGCCAGCAGGGAGGTTGCAGCCATGCCAGCAAAGCAGCTCACCGTACCGCTTACCAGGGGTAGCGGCTCGTCTGTTTGTCCTGGACGCGATGTCCAACTAGAAAGCAAGGTTGACGCGGATCGCCCTGCGCGCCCAAAAACAATCCTCTGGTTTCTAGGCATTGTCTTGGTGTTCTGCCTCAACGCAACCATTGTTTCGCCGGCACAAACACTAACGACTCTCGCTAGCTTCAACGGAACGGATGGCGCTGCTCCCTGGTCTCTTGTTCAGGGGATCGACGGGAACTTTTATGGGACCACCCAACTTGGTGGCGCCACCAACGTCCACTGCAGTACCGGGGGCTGTGGGACTGTCTTCAAAATCACATCGACTGGCACGCTTGCCATGCTCTACAGCTTTTGTGCGCAGGGTGGAAATAGCTGCCCGGATGGCGACTCACCTTACGGCGGGCTGGTACAAGGCGCGGACGGGAACTTCTACGGAACAACGAATCAGGGTGGCGCCAATTGTCTCGATAACGGCGGCTGCGGGACGTTCTTCAAAATTACTCCGGCAGGCACGCTGACAACGCTATACAGCTTTACCGGCGGCGCGAACGGTTCGATGCCTTTTGGCGCGCTGGTGCAAGGAGCCGACGGCAACTTCTACGGGACAGCCGCGCTTGGCGGAGCCAATATTTATGGCACGGTTTTCAAAATAACTCCTGCAGGTGCATTGACCACGCTGTACAGCTTTTGTGCGCAAAGCGGCTGCACGGACGGCCAGTACCCCTACGCCGGATTGGTACAAGGCGTGGACGGAAACTTCTACGGAACGACCTATTCAGGTGGGATTGGCACGAATGGCCCCTCCGGAACAGTCTTCAAAATCACTCCCACAGGTCAACTGACCACCCTGCATAGCTTCTGTGCCAACGGACCGGGGAGTGGCTGCCCGGACGGCTACTACCCTCATGCCGCGCTGGTGCAAGCCTTGGACGGGAATTTCTACGGTACAACCACCAGTGGCGGAGCGCATGATCTCGGGACTATCTTCAAAATTACTCCGACGGGCACGCTGACCACGCTATACAGCTTTACCGGCGCCGCGGATGGCGCGGAACCTTCTGCCGGGCTGGTGCAAGCCACGGATGGCAACTTCTACGGCACAGCCGCGGGTGGCGGGACTGGCGCTGCTGGAACGGTCTTCGGAGTAACGTCGACAGGCGTGCTGGTCGCGCTCCACAGCTTTTGTTCGCAACCCCAATGTCAGGACGGCGGCGGTCCCCTGGCGGCCATGGCGCAAGGTACGGACGGGAGCTTCTACGGTACAACCGGCGGCGGTGGGGCAGGTGGTAGCGGCACGGTATACAAGATGAACGTGGGTCTCAACCCATTTGTGGTGACGCAGCCCGCGTCCGGCCTTCTGGGAGCGCCGATCACGATCCTGGGAACGAACCTGACGGGTGCTACCGCTGTGACCTTTAACGGAACGACGGCGTCGATCCTCACCAACACAGGTTCTGCAATTACTACTACGGTCCCGGCGGGAGCGACTACGGGCACGGTGCAGGTCGCGCTGCCGGGCGGGACTCTGAGCAGCAACGAAGTTTTCCAGGTCAGTGGCCCATTTCAGTTCGTGCCCGTGACACCTTGCCGTCTGCTCGATACGCGTCAGGAGGGAGGTCCGATTCCGGGCGGAACGACGGAGAGCTTTACGTTGCCCGGTTCGGGCGGCTGCAACATTCCGACGAGCGCGGCTGCGTACTCGTTGAATGTGACGGTGTCGCCTCATGGGCCATTAGGGTACCTGACCATCTGGCCACAGGGCGAGGTCCAGCCATTCGCTTCGACGTTGAACTCCAGCGATGGGCGCATCAAGGCGAATGCGGTGATTGTGCCGGGCAGCAATAACCAGGTGAGTGTGTATGTCACCGACCTCACTGATCTCATCCTTGACATCGACGGGTACTTCACTGCACCAAGCTTGGACAACTTGCAGTTCTTTCCACTGCCGCCATGCCGGGTCGTGGATACTCGCGGCAGCAATGGTCCGCTCGGAGGGCCGCGCCTGGAGGCGCAGCAGGAACGCGACTTTCCGGTGCAGACAAGCAACTGTATTATTCCTGCCGGAATCCCTCCGGTGGCGTACTCGCTGACCTTCACCGCGGTGCCGAATCCGAACCATCAACCCCTGGGTTACTTGACGGTGTGGCCCGCGGGTCAGCCACAGCCGCTGGCTTCGACACTCAACAATCCGACCGGAACCGTTGTGGCTAATGCAGCGATTGCGCTTGCCGGCGAGCAGGGCGCCATTGCGGTGTACCCCTCCGATACAACCGACCTGCTGATCGACATCAACGGCTACTTCGCGGAACCATGGCAGGGAGGCTACCCGTTCTATCCGGTAGCGCCATGCCGTGCGTTCGACAGCCGTAACAATAACGGCCAGCCGTTCACGGGAGAGCGTACAGTGAACGTCGTCGGCAGTCCATGCGCCCCGCCGGCAAACGCTGCAGCGTATGTGTTCAATGCGACAGTAGTGCCGACCTCATCGCTCGGCTATCTGACGCTGTGGCCGGATGGTTCGCAGGGCGGGCAGCCGGTGGTCTCGACGCTGAATGCCTACGACGGATTCATCACATCCAACATGGCAGTCGTGCCGAACACCAACGGTTCGACCGACGCCTATGCCGGAGACGGAACCACCCAGTTGATCCTGGACATCTCGGGCTACTTCGCGCCGTAGTCAACCACCGAGACGCATTTGCCGGGTTGCCGTTCGGGTCAACTGTTGTGATCAAGGCGATTCCACGCCAAAGGGCGCGGAACGAATAGCCGGAGACTCGCACCCGCAACTCGGAACTTGGAAACTCGAAACTGGAACTTCGTCCCGCATCCCGATTCTTGCCGCGGCTTTCTTATATAATCCTGCTACACGCGCGTCACGCGAGAGGATGATGTCGGAAGTAACAGCAGCCAGGGTCCAACCAGAAGCTGCAACGGTTGATGCTCCGGTCCTGCTATGGGAACTTGAGCCGTGGCGCCGGGTCTTCCTGCGCAATCTTGGCGATACGCTTCTCCGCCGCGAACCTCCTCCGGTTGAGACTACCGCCAAGCCGGTTCCGCTGCGGCGAAATTATTTCATCAAGACCGGCATCGATCTGATCCGCGTTACCGAATCGTACAGTGGTCACATTCTCTTCGTCCTGATGGTGTACCTGGTGTGCACGCTGCCGTTTTTCAATCCCGCGCCGCTGTTGCATTCGCCGGTGGAGAACACCGAAATCTCCTACGTTCCCGGTCAGCGAATATCTGCCGCCGATCAACACCGCCGCCAAGGCTGCGATGAAGCCGCGGCATGGCGCGCCCAAGCTGGCGAAGCAGGAGATCCTGTCCGTTCCGCCGAACGCGGACAACAATCACCAGACCATCGTCACGCCGCCGAAGATCAAGCTGGATCACGATGTGCCGTTGCCGAACATCGTGGCGTGGACGCCGATCCCGTCGACGCAGCCGGTCGCGGCTTCGGCGCGATCGGTTTCGCAGTTGAAGGTGCCGCAGTTCAGCCTGACGTGGTGGCGCCGACGGCTGATGTCTCGAAGCGCACGACAAATTGAATGCGCCGCGATGCCGCAGCCGTCGGTCGTCGCGCCCACAACCGACATCTCAACGCTGCACGACAAGTCTCAATTGCCCGCGCTCCGCAACCTACAGTGGTCGAGCCAAAGCTCACGGCCGAGCAGCTCAAGCTGAAGAGCGGCGCGATGAATATGGCGCAACTGGAGCCGCAGGTGGCCGCGCCCAAGCTGCCGGTCGCTCCGCAGCGCTCGTCGGGTGCGGACGATGCAGGCGCGAAGGCGGCTGCTGACAAGGCTGCCGCCGATAAAGCTGCGGCAGCCGCGGCGGCTGCGAAGAATGTTCCCCCATCGCCCAATGTGCAGAACCTGCAAGGCGCAAGGCCAGGGCCAGATCATCGCGCTGGGACTGAATCCCGGCCGACGTTCATGGCCCGATCAGCATGCCGGCCGGCAATCGCAGCGGCGAGTTCCACGCGTCGCCCAGCGGCAAAGCTGACGCGCCGGGCACGCCGAACGTCGTCGGCACCGGCAGCAGCCGATCAACGGCGGAGGCAAGGCAAAGGCAATGGCGTGCCGGCGGGAATTGTGGTGGGCGCTGCACCGCCGGGCGCGGCGACGTCCGCAGTCGGCGGAACACCGAACGGAACGGTCGGGAAAGGGCGACGCCGGCAACCGATCCGCTGCAACCTGGACGCGCAGAAGCGAATGCATCGCCGCGGCGATGAAGCCCGCGCTGCCGAGCTATCGTGACCGCGTGGCGCCGCCGCCGGCCGACACCGCTCCCGAGGATCCCAACGAGAGCATCGAGCAACGCGTCTTCGGGCGGCGACGCTATTACTCGCTGATCATGAACATGCCCAACCTGGCTTCGGCAACCGGCAGCTGGATCATCCGCTTTGCCGAGCTGAAGCAGAGCGATGACAAGGGCCGACTGACCGCGCCCGTCGCCATGACCAAGGTCGACCCCGCCTACCCGCCCGACGTGCTGCGCGATCACGTCGAGGGAACGGTGACGCTGTACGCCGTCATCCGCACGGATGGAACGGTCGGCCGACATTCGCGTGCCTGAATGGCCTGGATGAACGGCTGGATCGCCAACGCCATGCACGCGTTGTCGCAGCTGGCACTTCCGACCGGGCATGAAGAACGGCGAGCCCGATCGCCGATTGAAGCGGTAGTGCAGATTCCCTTCCGCATGCATTCGTTGCGGTGAAGCTGCAGCCAGCAACTAGCGATCAGTTACGTCTCATGCCCTCGAAGCCACGCAAGCCGAAACCATTTCGCGCGACCACGGCAGTGAAAGCCGCGGCGCGAGCCGCCGTCGGCAGTCCGCCCCCGACGCGCGCCGAACCTGGGGACAAGAAACGCAAAGGGAAATCCGAGAAGCACAAGCCGACGCTGAGCAAGCTGTTGCGCGAGGCCGACTAGGCGAGCGGTGTATAACGGATGCCGTTCAGAAGATCTTTTCCTTCTGCAGATTCTCCATCACGACTTGCACGACCGCGTCGATGGCTTTGTCGATCTTCTTGGGATTGGGGTCGACGGTTTCGCTCAGGCCGGTCCAGATGAATTCACTCTCGGGCGTGGAGGTTCCGTAGAGGGTGGTTTCGACGCGCACTGTCCTCTCCTGCACCAGGTATCCCGGCGAGTAGACCACCGGGTAGACATTGCTGTAATAGCCATAGAACGAGTTGTAGTACGGATAGGGAAGCGTGTAGGCCTGTCCGGGAACATAGGTCGTGTCGTTCTTCACGCTAACCAGCCGCGCCACCAGCACGGCATCGATGTCGTGCTCCTTGATCTGCTCCTTCAGGTAGTCGGGAATCATCTTCGCCGACTTCGGCCGTAGCAGGATGTTGTATCCGGGAACGGCATGAACGCCTGCGCTCTTGAGTCGGTTGGACATGGCCTCTTCAAAGTCGACACGAATGGCTGGGTTGTTGCTCATGCCGATCACCAGCACCTTCTTGAAATGCTGCCCCGAATAGGTGGGACTGAGCACGCTGGCCACCAGCTTGGTGTCCTTGCAATTGCCCAGCGCGGAGGCGGCGAGCAACACCGCCATTAGCATCGTGATTCGTCTCAAATGGCTTCTCCTGCTTCCGGGTGACACTATCACTTTTCCCACACGCTAGTTCTAAGAGCTTCTGTTGCCGGTCTGATTTGCTTGCCACCACTTTGGTTGGTAACGTAACCATACCCTCCCCCCCGCTTACGTTACCCCCTTGACTCGACTTATGGAGCTCGATCTTTCAGCCAAACTATTGTCCGCTGGAAAGTTAGGCACGAATTGGAGGATGGAAAACGGATCGGGTAATCTTCGCGCCATGGTTACCTTCGTTACCAGAATCTCCGCCAGTTGAATATTCCCGCATGGCGTCTGAGCGAATTTTACCGATCGACAGTGACCCAGTAAATGTTACTTAGGTAGAAGGCATTGCAATTCGGCGGCCCGGGGACGAA
Source organism: uncultured Acidobacteriaceae bacterium (assembly GCA_963747045.1). Classification (GTDB taxonomy): domain Bacteria; phylum Acidobacteriota; class Terriglobia; order Terriglobales; family Acidobacteriaceae; genus Bog-257. The sequence goes on from CAVVDN010000011.1 coordinate 112,447, forward strand.
GCACGCTGGCCACCAGCTTGGTGTCCTTGCAATTGCCAACGGCCGACAAAGCCAGCAGGACGGTCAACGCCATCGCGAATCGCTTCAAGGTTTCTCCCGGATGATCAGTGTGGGTGCGACAGGAGGATTGTACAGGGAAAAGAAAATCAAAAGACCCATGTCTCGAAATGCGCGAGACTCTTCGACAAGCCGCGTGCCGAGGGCCGGGTGCCTGTAGATGATCAAGACGTTGTTCCGGAATCGGAGCGGCTGATGGGCGGCCTGTAGTTGAGGCTACCATGGGGGCGGACACGGTTGTAGTAGTCGGTCCAGGGCTGCAGATGAGCGTCCCTTTGCTCGGAATCGGACCAGTGTTGGGCGTACGCCCACTCGCGCAGGGCGGTCTGGATGAAGCGCTCGGCCTTGCCGTTAGTTCTGGGAGTGTAGGGCCGGGTGCGGTGATGCCGGATGTGCATGGTCTGACAAGCCTGGCGGAACTGAGCCGAGCGGTAGCTGGAGCCGTTGTCGGTGAGCAGGGCGCGCACACCGATGCCGTGGGCAGCGAAAAAGTCAACAGCATCCTTGAGAAAGGTGATGGTAGTGGGGGCCTTCTGATCGGGCAGCATCTGGGTGAAGGCGAGGCGGGAGTGATCGTCCACGGCCACATGCAGAGCCAGGAAGCCGGGATGTTTCCGTTTACCGCGCAGGCGACCATCGCCGCGCCGGCTGACTTCGGTAAAGCGCGTCATGCCTTTGATATCCAGGTGCAACAGATCGCCGGGCCGGGGATGCTCGTAGCGCTGTATGGGAGGTGGTGGGTTCAGATCGCGCCAGCGGCTCAGCCGGGCGCGGCGCAGGATGCGGCTGACGGTGGCCGGGCTCAGACCGGTGCGGCGTGCGATCTCGTAGCCGGGCATGTGACTCCGGCGAAGAACAACAACCCTTTCTAATAAGGGAGAAGGGATCTGTCGCGGGCTACGATGCGGCCGCGAGCTGCGATCAGTCAAGCCGGCAGCTCCCCACTGCCGATACCGGCCCAGCCATTTGGCTGCGGTCTTGGCACTCACACTGAAACGGGAAGCGGCAGCATTTACCCTGAGGCCGTCCTCGATCACCATACGGGCCAGACGCTCTCGACTCACAGCTGTCCATGGGGCATTCTTGTGATAGTCCATTCGGTCTCCAGAGTTACTAGTTGCTCGTCACAACCAGCTTCTCCGGTTCCGATCGAATGGACAACCTCTTGAAAGATCACAGGTGCCCCACTCATTCGCGATTTTCGAATGAGTGGGAGGGTGGTCTAGACCCTTGCCGCAGAAGTTCCGAGAATTCGTTCGTTCGCCTATTTGTATAGTGGTTCGTCGGGAATCGAAAACACCCACCCAAGCAAAGGTGGCTTGAGTGGGGCACCCGGCCGATCGCGGATGTTCACTACTCGTGCCTGTTGACAGCGGATTTACCTTCATCTTAGGTGGTTGACATGGCGGCTAGGAAACGGGCGCTAGGATCCATTAAGCGGGAGCTGATAACCAAGTCCCGGGAAGCAGCCCTTAATGCGATTCGAGTGTTCAACGATCCACATGTCTCTTTTAAGTCAGAGACTTTCATCGTCTTGATGGTGATCGCTTGGACCTATCTCCTTCATGCGTACTTCAGATCCAAAGGAATTGAATGCCGTTATTTCCGACAAGGCCCCAAGAGGCGCGTTTTCAGCCGCACCACGCATGGCGCGTATAGGCATTGGGAATTGGAGCGGTGCTTAAACGACAAACAGAGCCCACTCGATAGGGACACGACTAATAATTTACGGTTTCTGATCGCGTTGCGGAATGAGATCGAGCATCAAATGACCCGATCACTCGACGGATATCTTAGCGGCCGATATCAGGCATGCGCGTTGAATTACAACGAATATCTTAAGAAGCTGTTTGGGACGAAGCTGGCTCTAGATCGACAGCTCACATACAGTATTCAGTTCGTCGAGCTCTCCGGACAGCAGATTGACGTGGCGCAACCTGATGTCCCTGGACGCCTCAAGGGATTTATCGCTGAGTTCGACGGTGCACTAACGCATGAGGAGTATAACAATCCTCGGTTTGCGTATCGACTATTGTTCAAGAAGAAACTCGTGAACCGCCCCGGACAGGCGGATAAGGTCATAGAGTTTATCGATCCCAGCTCTGAGTTGGCGAAGCAAATCGACAAGGAATACTGGGTCAAGAAAGAAGTCGAGAGGCCAAAGTTCCGCGCGAAAGACGTTGTGAACGCTGTCAGAAGGGCCGGTTTCCCAAAGTTCCGGATTCAACCGGACCACGTAGACATGTGGAGAGCCGAGGATGGAAAGAACGCAGCCAAGGGATTTGGAGTCGATGTGCAGGGAAGCTGGTACTGGTACCAGAACTGGATTGATCGTTGCGTGAAGCTGTGTGAAGAGGCTGGCAACACCTACAGGTGAGCCGGGCGCCGATTTTGTCGAGGTACGACACTCGGCGTGGAATGGCTGTGCTTCCCACACATTCGAAACCCGCGAATGTGTGGGGCACCCAGCTAATTGCTAATCGCTAATTGCTGTTTTTCCGCGTAGTGCGACTCGACGTAGTCGTTGAGGATGTCGATGAACTCGGCGACGATGTGGTCGCCCTTCAGCGTCAGCATCAGGCGGCCATCGACGTAGACCGGCGCCTTCGGCTCTTCGAACGTTCCCGGCAGCGAGATGCCGATGTTGGAGTGCTTCGACTCGCCCGGTCCGTTGACGACGCAGCCCATCACCGCAACCTTCATCTCTTCCACGCCGGAGTAGCGGCCTTCCAGACCGGCATCTGCTCGCGCAGGTAGCTCTGGATCTGCTCGGCCATCTCCTGGAAGAAGGTCGAGGTGGTGCGGCCGCAGCCGGGGCAGGCGGTGACCTGCGGCGTGAAGCTGCGAATGCCCATCGATTGCAGAATCTGCTGCGCGACCGTGACCTCTTCGGTGCGGTCGCCGTTGGGCGCCGGCGTTAGCGAAACGCGAATCGTGTCGCCGATGCCTTCCTGCATCAGCACGCCGAGCGCGGCGGTTGATGCTGACGATGCCCTTCGCGCCCATGCCGGCTTCGGTGAGGCCGAGGTGCAGCGGGTATTCGCAGCGGCGCGCCAGCTCGCGATAGACATCGATGAGGTCCTGCACGCCGCTGACTTTCGCGCTGAGGATGATCTGCTCGCGCTTCATGCCGTAGGCGACGGCGATCTCTGCCGAGCGCAGCGCGCTTTGCACCATGGCTTCCATGGTCACGTCGCGCGCGTCTTTGGGTTCGTCGAGCTTCGAGTTCTCGTCCATCAGCCGCGTCAGCAGGGACTGGTCGAGCGAGCCCCAGTTGACGCCGATGCGCACCGGCTTGTCGTTCTCGATAGCGACGTCGATCATGGCGCGGAAGTTGTCGTCGTCCTTTTTGCCGATGGAGACGTTGCCGGGATTGATGCGGTACTTGGCCAGCGCGCGGGCGCACTCGGGATACTTCTTCAGCAGGATGTGCCCGTTGTAATGGAAGTCGCCGATGATGGGCACGGGGACGCCGAGCTTCTCCAGGCCATCGACAATGTAAGGCACGGCCTTGGCGGCTTCGTCGTTGTTGACGGTGACGCGCACCAGCTCGGAGCCGGCGCGGGCCAGCGCCATCGACTGGCGGATGGTGCCGTCGATGTCGGCGGTGTCGGTGTTGGTCATCGACTGCACCACGATTGGTGCATCGGAGCCGACGCGCACGCCGCCGATGGTGGCCGTATACGTCTTTCTGCGCTGAATATGGGCCATACAGGACTATAGAAAGTTTAACACGGTGTACTCGGCAGTCGGCATTCGGTGCTCGGCACTCGGTCGTTCGTCGGCAAAGGACAAGCCCGAAGGGCGTCACAGTCGTAGCCCCGCACGTGAGTGCGGGGTTGCAGGTCGTTCTGGATTGCGAGTGCCTTCAGGCACGGCACGGTTTTGTGTCGTCCTTGAAAGGACTCTTACCGATGTCTCGCAATGTTCCCGCACTCACGTGCGGGGCTACGATTGTACCGCCCTTCGGGCTACGGAAATACCAAAGCCACGTCTCACTGCCAATCCCGCGGCACATCCACTATATTGACTCCGATGCCTTCTCTCGCACTTTCCGAGATTATCGGCGCGACGGTGACCGACAACACCGGTTCGCCCGCCGGCAAGGTGCGCGAAGTGGCCCTCAGCCCGCAGGAGAACTCCAGCCTGATCAGCAGCCTGGTCATTAAGACGCGCTACGGCAACCGGCTGGTGCCGATGAAAGCCGTCAGCCTGATCGACAACGGGTTGCGCGTGGCGACTCCGGCGAAAGAATGGAGCCCATACGGCGGGGGCGAAGGCCTGCTCTTGCTGGAGCGCGATCTGCTCGACCAGCAGATCATCGACGTGCATGGGCGGAAGGTGGTGCGCGTCAACGACGTCGACATCCACGAAGAAAGCAGCAACGGGAACATCGTCCTCAAGATCGGCGCGGTCGATGTGGGCGCACGCGGCGCGATGCGGCGCCTGCTGAAAGGCGTGATTCCGGCGGGAGTGCTGCATCCTTTGCTGGAAAAAATTCCGCCGCGGCTGATCCCGTGGGAGTTCGTGGACCTCATCGAAACCGACCCGGCACGGCGCGTAAAGCTGAAGATTTCGCTCGATCGCCTGGCCAAGCTGCATCCGGCGGATATCGCCGACATTGTCGAAGACCTAGCGCCGGCCGAGCGCGAAGCGGTGTTTGAGACGCTCGACGAAGAAGTCGCCGCCGAGACGCTGGAGGAGATCGACCCCAAGATGCAGGTGTCGATTCTGTCTTCGCTCGATTCCGAGCGCGCCGCCGACATCGTGGAGGAGATGGATCCCGATGCGGCCGCCGATCTGCTGGGCGATATGCACCCCGACGCCTCGCAGGAGATTCTGACCGAAATGGAGCCGGCGGAGCGCGCCGAAGTCGCTGAGCTGATGACGTTCGAGGAGGACACGGCGGCCGGGCGCATGACCACCGAGTACATGGCGCTGCGGCAGAACGCCAAGGTGGAAGACGCCATCGAAATGCTGCGTAATTTTGAAGGCGGACTGGAGAGCCTCAGCACCATCTACATCATTGGCGATAAAGACAAGCTGCTGGGCGCGGTGCCGCTGGCCAAGATCGCGCTGGCACCCGCGGGCACGCCGCTCATGCTGCTCAGCACGGGTCACATGACCACCGTTCATCCCGGAGCGGACGAGAAGAGGGTGGCCGAACTATTCGACAAGTACAATCTGCTGACGCTCCCCGTGATTGACGACGACGGCATGCTGACCGGCGTGATCACTGCCGATGACGTAATCAACATGCTGCGCAAGAAGCTGTAATCTGATTGGCGCATCCTCTCGCGCCCATTTATCCTGTCTCTTCTTTGCGATCTCACCTTAGCTTCCCGTTATCATGCCCGAGTCCCGACGCCTGAAAGTCTGGAGAATCCGTCTGCTGATGTTCCTGGCCGTAATCGGCCCGGGATTCATCACGGCCAATGTCGACAACGACGCGGGCGGTATTTATACGTACTCGGCCGCGGGCGCGCAGTTCGGCTATCTTCTCCTGTGGGTCATCATTCCGGTGACGATCTCGCTAGTCGTGGTGCAGGAAATGTCGGCGCGCATGGGGGCCGCGACCGGCAAAGGCCTCAGCGATCTCATTCGCGAAGAATACGGTCTGCGCATCACGTTCCTCATGATGATCGGGCTGGTGATCACCAACTTCGGCAACGTGGTGGCGGAGTTCGCCGGCATCGCCAGCAGCCTGGAGCTGTTTCATATCTCGCGCTACGTCAGCGTGCCGGTCTCCATCGTCGTAGTGTGGCTGCTGGTGGTGAAGGGCTCGTATAAAAGCGTCGAAAAGGTCTTTCTGGCGGCGTCGTTCTTCTACTTTGCCTACATCATCGCTGGCGTGCTGGCCGGCCCGAGCTGGAAGGAGGCCTTCGTCGCGACTTTCAAGCCGCCGCACGCCGGGCCGTTTCATGCCCCTGCATATCTGTACATGGTCATCGCCGTGATCGGCACGACCATTGCTCCCTGGATGCAGTTTTATCTGCAATCGTCGATCGTGGAGAAGGGCATCACGCCGCGCGAATACCGGGCGTCGCGCTGGGACGTCATCATAGGCTGCTTCTTCACTGATATCGTCGCCTGGTTCATCATCGTGGCGTGCGCGGCCACGCTCTATGTGCACGGCGTGCGCCAGATTCGCGATGCCGCCGACGCGGCTCAGGCGTTGCGTCCGCTGGCCGGCGAGTACGCCTACATCCTGTTCGCCGCGGGATTGTTCAACGCGTCGCTATTCGCGGCGTCGATTCTGCCGATTTCGACCGCCTACACCGTGTGCGAAGGTCTGGGCTTCGAGTCCGGCGTCGGCCATAAGTTCGGCGAGGCCAAAGTCTTCTACTGGCTCTATACGCTGTTGCTGATTGCCGGCGGCGGCGTGATTCTGCTGCCCAACGTGCCGCTCATCAAGATCAGCATTCTGTCGCAGGTCGTGAACGGGATCGTGCTGCCCTTCGTGCTCATCTTCATGCTTCTGCTGGTGAACAAGCGCGAGCTGATGGGCGAGCACATCAATGGGCGGTGGTTCAACGTGATCGCCTGGGCGACAACCGTGATCATGATCGGACTGACGATTGCGTGGTTCGTGACGGAGGGCGGAGGAGGCTAGCGGTAGAGGGGCGGCGGCGGGTCAATTTCTTGCCAAGCCCGCTTTAGCGGGCGACACCGTGCCGTCGGCTAAAGCCGACTCAACCCATGAGGTATGAGCGTTACGCGGGCCTGAAGGCCCGCTCTACCCCGGGCCGCCCGCTCTACACGTCCTACGCTCTACCTGCTTACAACAGTTCTCCGTCAGCGATTTGCTGCACCAACTTCTTGTCGGCATCGAGGAAATCGAGTGTGGGCAGATCGCGCCGTGGTACCCAGCGAATCTCGCGAAAGATGCGGTTTTGCAGTTCGCCTTCATACTGCTCCACGGCAAAGAAATGAAGCTCGACCGAGTTGCCGTTCTGATACTCATGGATGAGTTGCGCGACCTTCGCACCGATCTCGGCGCGCACGCCCAGCTCTTCGTCCAACTCGCGCCGCAAGGCTGCGCGCGCTTCCTCGCCGGGTTCGATCTTGCCGCCGGGAAACTCCCATTTCAGCGGCAACGCCTGATATTCCGTACGTTGGCAGCAGAGGATCTCGTTTCCGCGCAGGATCAGCGCCGCCACAACTTGCTTGGTCATAAGAAAGCAATCAGCAGTCAGCAGTCGGCAATCGGCCGGCGCTGCACCTACAACTATAAATGCGCCGGATCGGCGACCGCGATTTCGAAGCTGCGCTCAATCAAACGCGTTTGACCGAATGCCGAATGCCGATTGCTGAATGCTATTTACGTCGTCCTTTCGAGATACTGGCCCACCAGTCGCGCGCAATGTTCCACGAGCTGCCGGTCGTCGGGCCCAAATGCAGCCGGCGCGTGACTGTCGATATCGAGCTCGCCCACCACTTCGCCTTTGACGACGATCGGCACGACAATCTCTGATTTCGTCTCGATCGAGCACGCCAGGTAGCGCGGGTCCTTGCTGACATCGTCAATCACGAGAGTGCGCCCGGTGGACGCCGCGGCCCCACAGATGCCCTGGTTGAGCGGAATACGCTTGTGCTGGGTGACCGCCCCGATGTACGGGCCGAGCACCAGCATCGGGTCTTGGCCGATGCCGCCCTTTTCGATCATGTAGAAGCCGACCCAGTCGTAGTGGCGAAGCCTCTCCTCGAGCCGCCCGACGATGATGCTCATCAGATCTTCGACAGAATGCGGCGCTCTCGGCCAGGGTGGTCAGTTCTTTCGCAAGCTCCTGTTGCGGGGTCATCGTTCACTCCTGCGTACAGCCATTCGCAATTGGATGCAACGGTGCGGAAGCGATCAGCGCCGGCTCGCCGTTGTCTTGTATACTTCGGCCGCGGCAATCACAGTATTGCAGTGAATCGCGACCGTATCCTCGACGTGGTTCGCATAGCCGCCGGCATAGGTCACCATCACCGGAATGTTGCGCGCGCGCGCGGCGCGAAACACCAGCTCATCGCGCCGCTTCAGGCCGTCAATCGTGAGATTCAGTCCCCCCAGCTGGTCTTCGTAGAAACGGATCGGCGCCCGCCACATAGCAGATCAACTCCGGCTCGAACTGCCGCAAGCCCGAGCTGAGAGCGTTGTCCAGCCACGCCAGATATTCTTCGTCGCCGCAGCCGTCCGGCAGATTCACGTCGATGGACGAAGCCGGCTTGGTGTAGGGATAGTTGTGCTCCTGATGCAGCGAGATGGTGAACACGTCGGTGGCCGGCGATTCCGCCATGCTGGCGCCGGAAGGAGACCGCAACTCCGGCGCAGAGGACGAAGGCAATGTGTCCGGGTTGTGTTTCGCGCTGCCGAAGATGAACGCTGTGCCGTTGCCCTGGTGCACGTCGCAATCGACGGTCATGGCGCGGCGAATCCGTTTCCGCGCTCTGTAGCGCGCGGATGGCGACAGCGAAGTCATTGATCATGCAAAAGCCTTCGCCGTGTTCGGGAAACGCATGATGGAAGCCGCCGCCGACATTGATGCAAACGCCATCTTGCAGGGCGCGTTCGGCGGCCAGGATGGAGCCGCCCGTGTGCAGCAGGAAGGCGTCGACCACCTGCGACGAATAGGGGATCTCCATTTGCAGCTCTTCGCGCGCGCTGAGCGCCCCCTCTATGAGCTTGTTGACGTAATGCGGCGAGTGCACCAGCATGACCTCGGATTCGCTGGCCGGCTCAGGCACCAGGAAGTCGCCGGGCTCGGCGATGCCTTCGTGCAGCAGACGCTCGCGAATCAGACGGTATTTGTCGGCGCGAAAGATGTGCTCGCCGATGGGGAGGAAATATTTTTCGCTATAGACCAGCTTGAAGGGCAGCATGGGGCCTATCGTCTTGTGGTTTCGCTTTTAAAACCAAGGCTTATTCTAGACCGCTCGCAGCCATCCGCACCATTCGTGCAGGTCTGGGGACTCCAGCCCGACCCCTCGGTATTGGGCCGTGGCCCACAAAGCTTCTAGCGATGCCGTCTGCACGCCTGAAAACTTCGACCGCGGAGGGCGCGAGTCAGGGCACGACCCTTCGGCTCGGCTCAGGGCAGTTTTCAGTCGGGCCGATATGCCGGCTATTTCTGTGATGTCGAGCCGGCTTCAGCTGGCGACAGACTTGCCGTTTCGGCTTTTTCCGCAACATGTTTAGCTGGTGAGGAAGCTAGTCGAGCCTTCTGAACGGCCAGTGCTTGCTCGTTGCTGACTCGAAGCTGACTGGTAACGCGCGTCACAGCTTTTCTTCCCACAAAGTGGGACAATCATTTCAGGGTTCCGGATATCCGGTCCCGGCTGGCGGCGGTTTTGCGCCCGCTGGGGCATGCAACCAGGCCGGGCGCCCCGCTCAGAGGGGTATCGCCGAAAACCTGACGAGCGTAGTCGAACGGGACACCCGGCCAACCAAGCTGTCGTTTGCAACCGTCGCCGCGATGGGAACTGGTCTGGAGAAACGCGACGCAGCTGCCGATAGCTACTTATAGAGCGTGAACCTGCGCTTTGCGGTTGGAAGGAGAATACCCGTGGAGCCGATTCATCGGTTCGTACATATCACCTCTGCCGACGTTTCAGCCTTTGCTCGTTTAGCGGAAGACTACAACCCTATTCACATGGACACGACGGCCGCGCGGGCTGCGGGATTCGAAGGCCGCATCTGCCACGGCGGTCTGTTCACGGCGATGATTTCGGGCATGATCGCCGACGCCTATCCGGGTGCGGTCTGGATGGAGCACAACATCCAGTTCAAACGTCCCGCGCTGGTCGGTCAGACGCTGGAATTTATACTGTCGCTCGACGAGACCATCAAGAAGCCGACCAAGACGCTAGGCATCATCACCGCCGAGATCAGGAACACCGCCGGCGCTCTGATCGCCACCTCCCGCAACGTCGTGCTGCTGCCTGCAGGGATGGAAGTCGATGCAGAAACGCGTTTAATCCAGCCGTCGCAGAAAAAAGAAGAAGCGATGGTCGGCGTGTAAAGCTGCTGAAAAACTCCTGGTTCGGAGGACATGGGCCAGGGCACGACTTCAGCCGGTGACAGGTTTGCCGTTTCGACTTTCAGCATCCTGATCATAGAAGAGAGCGGCAACGTTGGTGACAATGAGGCTGGACTGTAGGTAGGAGAGCCGAAGGATGACTTCGCAATAAAACGCCCCGCCCGAGTTTAGCCGGGACGGGGCGCAAAGCAAGGAGAAAATCCTTCTACGGAGTAAGCTCCCACACCACCCCGCAGTTGTGACTTTCCCCTTGATTACCCTCAGCGGCGCCGTTGCCATAGCCCAAGACCGGCTGGCCAAATGGGTATCGCCACTGCCTTGGGCAAAAGCCAAATATGGTTTGTCGCCGCGTCCATCCTGCCGCATAGCCAGTGCGACAGGATGAACGCGGGTTGAGCGTTGGTTGCGTGGTTGGTTACGGTGCGAAGTATCCGGAAATGTCCAGAATCAGTTGCGTCTGGTCAAAGGCAAAGGCGTCGATTGAGCCGTTGTTCGTCGGCACAATCGCCAGGTTGGAGGTGATGAAGCCGTCTTGGGCGTTCAACGTCGACACCGTTGGCTGCATGGTTCCATCGGGCCACAAGGTGAGGTAAAGCATCGGACCCGGCGGTACCACGGTGGCGTTAAAGACATAGCCTTGCGCGCTGGCGGGTATGGAGCAGGCGCTGCTCTCGACGCCAACCATGATGGAGCCGACAAAGCCATGCCCGCTTTGGCGCGTATCCAGCACGCGGCAAGGTACTTGAGTATAGAGCGACACGCCGCCGGTCCCCGGTGGCGCAAAGTAGCCGTTCACATCCACCAGCAGGTTGGTGTTGTTGCTGTTGGGATAGAAGGCGGTCGTGTTGTTCGCACCTGCCGGAACGATGGCCGCATTCGCCACGATGGTCCCGGTCGGATCGTTCAAGGTCGAGACGTACGGCTGGGTCTCACCCTGCGGCCAGACGGTCAGGTAGTCCAGTCCACCAGCGGCCGGCAGTACGGTCACGTTGAACGAATACGCCTGCGCGCTGCTGGGAATGCCGCACGTGCCGGCAATCAGGTAGTCGCGCTCGGTGCCCGCTTGCAGCGTTCCTCCTTGCTGGTTCATGCGCGTGTCCACGAGCCGGCAGGGAGTCAGCGGATAGAACTGCAGGGTACCGCTGCCCGGCGCCGTGAAGTAGCCGTTGATGTCCAGAATGACGTGGGTGGTGTTGCTGGCAAAGACGCTAACCGCGCCCTGATAGCCCGCCGGCACGATGGCTGCATTTGCTTTGTTACGGCCATCGGGCGAGTTCATGGTGGAAACATTTGGCTGCTGCTGGCCTGTCGGCCAAATCGTTAAATAACCTAACGTGCTGGCCGGGACTACGGTGACATTCAGCGAATAGGCGATAGCAGTGTCCGGGATTCCACAGCTGCCCAATTGGGGTACGAAGAAGTTCTGCGAAGTGCCGCCGAGAACGGGCATGCCACTGTCGCGCGTGTCGATCAGGCGGCACGGCGTCACGTTCACGAACTGAATCGCGTTAGGCGCAACACCGCTGAGGACGGAGACACTGTTGTCGCCCACGTTAGAGACGTAAGCCGTGTTCACCACCGGATTCCACCAGGCTTCGACCGGGTTGTTACCGACCGCCACCGTGTTGGTCGCCAGCGTCGCGCCATTGACGAACGTCGCGTTATTGGAGCCGGAGTTGGTCGTGATGATCGTATCAGTGGCGGGGTTGACCTCGACGTCGGTGGGCGCAGTACCGACGTTGACCGTCGAAACCTGCAGATTGGCGCCATCGATGACGGACAGGGTGTTATCCGTGTTGTTGGTGATGTAGACCTGATTGGCCACCGCATTGAGCGCCATCCCGATCTGCCCAAGGCCGGTATTGACAGTCTGTGTGGCTAGGGTAGCGCCGTCGATCTGAGTTACAGTCCCCGTGGTGTTCGAATCGTCCCCATTACCGAGGACGCAGGTGGAAGTGTTGCCGCAGGAGTTGGCGACATAAATCTTGTTGGTGACGTTATTGACGAAGACGATGGCGGCGCCGTAGCCAACCGTCACAGTTGCCGTGACCGTATTGTTCGTTCCGTCGATCACGCTCACCGTTCCCGGCCCAGGAGTCGCGTTGCAGCCGGGCTGGTTGCCGCAATAGTTGGCAACATAGACTTTGTTCCGGACGTAGTCGACCATTACGGACAGCGGATAGTTGCCCACCGTCACGGTCGCGGTTACCGTATCGGTGTTTCCGTCAATGACGCTCATCGTGGTGCCTTGGCCGTTGCCGTTGTTGACGACGTAGATCTTGTTAGTGACCGGGTTGACGTCTTCGACGGTCGGATGCGAACCGACAGCGATGGTCTTGATGACGGCGTTGGTGGCTCCGTTGATGACTGAAACCGTATTGTCATGGCGGTTGGTCACGTAAATCTTGTTCGTCACCTGGTTGATGACGAGAAATTCTGGAAAATTCCCGACCGTAACGGTTGCGGCTACCGTATTGTTTGCTCCATTGATGACCGTTACGGTTCCAGGAACAGTTCCGCTACAGGAGGGGTCGGTCCCGCAGGTGTTGGCCACATAAACCATATTGGTTGCCGCGTTGGCGGCCAGATAAAAGGCATCGTTCTGCACCGGGACGGTGGCAATCACCATCTGCGCGTACGCGGCGGGTACCACCGCGAGGGCTGCCAGGATGGCGAGAACACAGAGGAATATCATTGAGCGTGTGTGACTTACGCTCACTGTGGGAGTTTTTTTCGAGATCATTGAGATACACCTTTCCAAGGGAATATCAACGTTCGGCCGCGCCTGAAGCCAAGCGGTGGCCAAGTTATTGCCATGGGGCGCGAAGCCGGCGCCCCGCCTGAAGCGAGCACTTATGTGGCGGTTCGGCAGAATGTGGCTTATACTTGTCCACCTTTAGCTTTTCGACAAGGGACATGACGGGGCAATTCGGGACATCGCAGGCCATTCCGCCTGCTTCCGGTGCGCCGACGCCGAATCGTCGGCTGGATTCGTGGAAAGAGATCGCCGCCTTTTTCGGCCGCGATGAGCGCACCGTCAAACGCTGGGAGAAAGAACGCTCGCTGCCGGTTCATCGTCTGCCCGGCGGGTTGCGCGCGCGTGTCTTCGCCTTTAGCGAGGAACTCGAGCGCTGGATGAGCTCGCCGGAGTCGGCAGCGGTGGAAGAATCGAAAGTCGGTTCTGCTGTCGAGGTGCCCGACGCTTCGATCCTCACCGCGTCGCCGCTCGACAACCCCGCATCTTCACCCGCCTTGCCGACGCTCCCTGCCCAGCGGCATCGCCGCTACTGGATGCCGGCAGCGTGCGCGTTGCTAGCGATTGCCGCGGTGCTTGGGTGGCGGCATGGCGCCGGACATCCAACGACCATCTCAGCGCCCGTCAAGGCGGCGACCCATGCGGTCAATCCCGAAGCTGAGGATCTCTACCTCAAGGGCCGCTACTACTGGACCCGGCGAACGCCCGCCGATCTCACCAAGGCAGTGGACCTGTTCACCCAGGCGATCGTGCGCGACCCCAGCTACGCGCAACCTTATGTCGGACTGGCCGACTGCTATAACCTGCTGCGCGAGTTCGCCGCCATGCCGGAGAACGAGGCCTTTCCACGCGCTCTGGCGGCAGCCAAGAAAGCCGTCGAGCTCGACGACAGCTCCGCCGAAGCGCACGCTTCGCTGGCTTTCGTTACGTATTACTGGAGTTGGGATGTGCCCGGCGCGGAAGCGGAATTTCGCCGCGCCATCGAACTGGACCCCCACTACGTTGTCGCGCACCACTGGTACGCCACGTTCCTGATGTCCGAGGGACGCTTTGACGAGTCGCGGAGGGAATTCGAGACCGCACAGAAACTCGATCCTGCCTCGGCGCCCATCCTCGCCGACAAAGCGCTGCTGCTGTTCAACGAGGGCAGACTTGATGAGGCCGAAACGCTGTTGAAGCAAATCGAGGCGAGCCAGCCCCGCTTCTATTCCACCCATCGCTACCTCGTCACGGTCTATGCGGCTAAGGGGGACTTCGAAGGCTATCTTGCCGAGTTGCGGCAGGCGGCTCAGCTCTCCCACGACGAAAATCAAATGGCGATCGTGCGCGCTGCGGAAAAAGGGTTCCGTGCGAATGGCAAGCGCGGCCTGCTGGAAAATGAATTCGCGATCCAGAAAAAGCTTTGCGCCGATAACCAGCTATCCGCCTTTGCGGTGGCGCAGACCGCAGCTATGTTGGGCGAGAAGCAGGAAGCGCTTCAGTATTTGCGGCAGGCCTACAAGCGTCACGACGCGGCGTTTCTTTCCGCCAGGATGGATCATGCCCTCGCCAGCCTGCACGACGAACCGGAATTTCGCAAGCTGCTCGCGGAAGCCGGCCTGACCCAGCACAGCTAGACCGCGCCACAGCAAAAAAGCGGGAGCGAAGCTCAACCGCCTCCGCTCCCGCAATAGTCTGACCTGTTACCTGGGCCCGCGTCTGGCGCGAAAGCGGACCCGGGTTGCCGTCACCCTCCGAGGGTGTACAACTCCAGGCCGTACACCACCAGGTCGTTGGTCTCGCCGGTCACCTGCAGCGAGACTTCGGTGATCACTCCCCAGGAAGAGGGGAAGGTCAGGGTTTCCATTGCGGTGCCGACGAAGTAATTCGCCGTGCCCACGTAGACGCCGTTCTTGTATGCGGTCGCCGTGATTGCCGCCGGGCCATAACCGCCGGCTACCCTGGCACTCACCAGCATGAATCCCAGCGAGTCACTCAGAGTGGCGAAACAGGTGTTGCCACCGCCGATGCGGCAGAATTCTCCGCCGACGAACGCGACATCCTTGTTGTCCAGATCCAGCTTGTAGCCGGGTCCGGCACCCGCCCAGATCCACGGGTCAACATAGAAGAAGTTGCCCCAGGTCAGCTGGCCATATCCCGTTGGCATGGGCGAAGGACTGCTGACCACCGGCAGGCTCGAGAAGTTGAGGTTTTGCTGCGCACTGGCGCCCGTCAGCAGGGCCAGCACACAAAGGACGATGCACGAACTCACGATCAGACGATGCATATTCTTTCCTTTCTTGTGTGAAATCTCAGGTCCGTTATGGCGGGAGCGTTCGCCAATCGCAGCGAGTGTGCCCCGAACGCGCGTGGCGAACAATGCATTGCGGGTGATCCCCGGATGAACTATCGGTAAACTCTGCTAAGTGCTCTGGAATGCGTGGTGTAGCGAATCAGGGCAGACATGTTGCGCGGTGATGAACAGACTTTGAGCCGAGCCGTCTCAACGTTTGCTGCCCCATCCCGTGCCCATGTATAGTCAGTGGCAAAATCGCAGCGCATCTTCTATGGACAATCCCACAACAACATCCCAGGCCGGAAACCTGGCCAAGCCGGCAACCGAAGCCTTCTTCGATCGGCTGCCCGCTGTGTGGCAGGCCTCGAAGGACAAGGCGCAGGCCCAGGCGGCCACGTTCTTTTTGCTGGGATTGGCGCTCATCTGCGCGGCAACTACGCTCATCGGCGCCGTGCCCACGCGAATGTTTGGGCACGATACATTCATCCCGCTCGAGATGGGCTGGCGCATTCTTCATGGGCAGCGGCCGCATGTCGACTTCGTCAGCGGTTGGGGCCCGGTGTGGTTTCTGATCTCCGCGGCCGGTCTCACGATCTCACATCATTCGGCCGACGGCATCGGCTACGGTAACGCCATCGTGGCGCTGATCGTCGGCGGCTGGTCGTTCCTTCTGGGCAAGCGGCGCTTGCTGCCTCTGTGGCGCGTTGTGTTCAGCCTGTTCCTCGCAGCGCTGGTGGCAGCGCCTTATCCGCTGGGACTCTCGCCGCTGATGTCGAGCCACGCCATGGCCTACAACCGCTACGGATACGGGCTGCTCGGCTTGATTCTGCTGGAGTGCCTGGAGCCGGACGGTGAACGCGAAGGCTGGCTAGGCGGTTTATCGACCGGAGTCGCACTCAGCCTGACGTTATTTTTGAAGGTCAGTTATTTTCTAGTCGGCGGCGGTGTGGTCGCGTTCGTGTCGCTTCTGCTGATGCGGCTCGATCGTCGCCGCCTGATTGGCATGGCTGCGGGATTTGCGGCTGTCTCGCTTGCCTTGCTTGCCTACCTGCGCTTTGACCTGCGAGCCATGCTGCGTGACTTGCACATGGCCGGGGCGGCCCGTGATGCGGCGTTCACGACGGAAGGCATTGTGAATAAGATCACCAGCCATCCGGCGGTCTTGCTCGAAGTTCTGCTCTTCGCCTGGGTGAGCGCGCTGGTCTTCCGCGATCGTGTCCCGCGCTGGCGCGGCTGGAAGCTGCCTCTGCTCGGCGCGTTCCTCTTCGCCGCAGACTTCGGGCTGCTGATGACCAACCAGCAGTGGGACGCCTTTCCGCTGTGCTCCGCCTTCGGCATCATGATCGCCAGCGATATCATGCGAGAGCAGCAGACACTGCTGGAAGAGGAAGGACCTTCCTACCGACCTCTCTATGCTGGTGCGCTTTGCCTGGGCGCACTGCTGTTTGTGCCCCAGTTCACTTCCGACCTGGTTGGGCTTGGGTACGGCGTGTGGGCGAAGCAGGCGGCGAAGAGCGACGCCGAAGTCGTGCGCTTCACTTCGCCCGACCTTGCGCCGCTGGTGCTCCACGACGGACACCCGCCGCGCAGCAATGGCCGCGCGCTGGTGAACTACGTGAACGATGGCGTCGATTTGCTCGAGCGCGAGAGCCGGCCGAATGAAACCATCCTGTCGATGGACATGACCAATCCGTTTCCCTTTGCGCTGGAACGCCGCCCGCCGCGTGGCGGCATCGCCTCGCCGACCTATCACTTCAACCTCGACGACGAGCATCGCCCATCGGATGACGAGTTCTTCGGAGATGCCGACATCGTGATGGTGCCCAAACACCCCGCTCTGGACGATTATTTCTATGTGGATTTCCTGCGGGCCTATCGTCCGGGAATTCTGCAACGATATTCTCTGGCCGCCGAAAGCACGTTGTGGTGGATGTACCGGCGAAAACAGTGACGATCCGCGCCTCGTGGCTGAAATTTGTTGTTGTGGCGTTGATGGTCTTCACCATCCTTGCGCTATTGCAATATCCCCTGCGCCGGATTCACAGCGACTCCGAAGTAAATTTCAATGAAGGCTGGAATGCCTACCGTCAGGCCTTCGCGCAGCAGGGTACTCCTTTATATGGTTCGCCTCCGGATTTATTGACCGGCTCTACCAACTATCCTCCGATTTCTTTTCACCTGATCGCGCTGCTGTCCTTCCACGGTGACGTAGTTACGACGGCCCGATGGCTCTCCTTAATCTCATTGCTGTTGACAGGAATACTGGTTGCTCTCATCGTCCGCGAGCTAGGCGCCGACCCTGGCATAGCAGCATTTTCTATGCTGCTCTACACCATAGGAATCACCGTATTCCTGCCCGACCGTGTAGGCATGGACGATCCGCAGCTACTGGCGGAAGTATTTACCACCGCCGGCTTGTATCTTTACTTAAGAGCTCGCAATAGTGTCCTTCTACTTTGCACCTCAGCATTCGCATTTTGCCTGGCTGGATTCACGAAGCAAAACCTGCTCGCCTTTCCTGCCGCCGTTGCGATCGACCTTCTGATCCGCTCACGCAAGCGGTTTGGCATCTGGTTCGCTGCCATGGCCGGATTCGCCATCCTGTTCCTCGGTCTGACCTTTGCCATCGATGGCCGCTACTTCTTCGATCATCTGTTTGTGCATCGCGCCTATTGGTTCGATCAAGCACTGGGCAGCATGACTCACTTCTATCTGCTGACCTTCCAAGGCATCATGCTGCTGGCGCTGGTCTGGACGCTCTGCCGCTTCCGCGCACAACCGCTCCTGGCTTTGGCGTTTCTGTTTAGCAATGGTTTGGCTTTCATGCTGGCGGGCGGCGACGGCGTCGATCTCAACATCTTCTTCAATGGTTTCGCCGCTGCCGTCATCGTCTGCGGCGCGGCTCTCGCGGAAACCGATCACCTCACCGTGGTGCTGCCAGAGCCGGAGAAATCGACTGAAGCTGCTGCGGCAACGAACCGCGCGATTGCCGGGCCCACCCTCACGGCTGCGCTGATGCTGGGACTTTTTCTTTGTGTCGCGATTCGTGTGCCCGATCGTCTGCGCGAGGCCCATCTGCTGGGCCGCTACATGGGCGACGACGACGCCGGCTTCCGCGCCGCCGTCGACGTGATGAAAGCGACGCCCGGCCCGGCACTTTGCGAAAGTCTGCTGCTGTGCTACCGCGCCGGCAAGCCCTACACCTTCGATACCTACACCGCTATCGAAGAAATCAAGAGCCACCACACCGACATCGACGCCAGTCTTCCCCTGGTGAACAGCCGTCACTTCGCGGTGATTCAGCTCGACGCCATTCCCGGCGAAGCTACCGGGCAGCCAGCGACTATCTTCCGCAATCGCTCGCGCTTCACTACCGCCTTCGTCGACGCGCTCCTCGAGAACTATCGCCTGGTGCTGCGCACCTCACACTACCTGCTCTTCGTGCCCAAGTAAGTTTGAAGGGCACGGCTTCAGCCGTGCTGTCCCAAGCTAGAAATAGAATTTCGCTCCCAGCTGAATCAGCCTTGGTGGGTCGGCGCTGACGACCTGGCCAAACGTACCGCTGCCGATATTGCCGTCGACGGTTTGCGGTCCGAAGAACTGCGCATGGTTGAAGAGGTTGAAGGCTTCGACCCGGAACTGTAGCGACTTCGACTCGGTTATCCGCACACTCTTCATCATCGCCATGTCGCAGTTCTCCATGCCCGGTCCGGAGAAGAAGCGCCGTGGCACATTGCCCGGAGTACCCAGAGCATTGATGGCAAATTGCGAAGTATTGAAGTAAGGCTGGCCATTTTGCGGGCTGTGATTCAGACTCAGCGCGCCGCCGGAGTAGTCCGGCACATCGATACCGTAGTTGTTGATGCCGTTCGGCTCGGCGCCTAACAGAGAATTGTCACCATAGCTGAAGAGGGTCACAGGAAATCCCGTGCTCAGATGCAAAATGCCCGAAACCTCCCATCCCTTCGTCCAATTATTGCTGGCCTGAAACAGGCTCTCGAAAGGAATCTTATAGACGAAGCTGGCAACAAAGTTATGTCTTATATCGAAGGAAGACAGACCATAACTTAGGCTGGGATTAATGGGATTCACTTCTTCACCGAGGTTGGAAGCATCGTCGAGCGACTTGCCATAGGTATATCCTGCTGCCAAATCAAGCCTACCGCTGGCATGGTGCAGGCTGACTTGCAGAGAATTGTAGTTTGACTGGCCAATCGTAGCCTGATAGGTATTGCTGCCGAAGTTCGCTCCCAGCGGGCCGCGGGTGCCATTGATCACCTGTCCCGATGCCGTGGTAAACACATTGCTCTCGCCGAACGGGCCGCAGGTGGGAGAGCCCGGCGCGACCTGGATCGGCTGGCTCAAGCTAAGACACAGCGCGGGATTACCGGGATTCGCTTCCACCAGCACCAGCAAGCGATGTCCCTGGTTGCCGACGTAGCTGGCGCTGAAAATCGTCTTCGGTCCTAACTGGCGCTGGAACGAGAGCATGTACTCCTCGACATAAGGAATGCGGTTCGTGGCCGCGTAGCCGGGAATTCCGCTGATCGGTTCGTACTGCGACCAGTCGATGTTGTTATTGGGATGGCTGGCCGACGCGGTGCCCGTAGCCAGCGTCGCGGGAAATGGCTGGCCCACAAATTGTCCCGAGGATGCAGTCACAAACGGCGTTGCGAACAGCGGCGGCGCGGGACTCGTATAGGTGATGCCAAACGGCGCGTTACCCGCCAGGATGCCAATCGACAACGCCTCGATGGCTTCGTAATACATGCCAAATCCGGCGCGAATACTGCTGTTGCCCGGGCCGCCGAAGATCTTTCCGAGAAAAGTGTCTTGAGAGAAACTCGGCGAATATGCCAACCCGACGCGAGGAGCAAAATCCAGATTACCCGCGGGCGACAGCGTTCGTGGAATTCCCGGATCGCCGGGATACAAAATTCCGGGTGGCGCTCCGGGAAATATCTGCGATTGCTTTCCCGGCTCGAAGGTCGAGATGCCATTATTGATCTCGTACCATGGTTCGATACGGTCCCATCGCAATCCATAGTTAAGAGTCAGGTTGGGCCGTAGTCGCCAACTATCCTGGCCATAGAGTCCTAAATATTTATTCCTGCCGTAGAAAGGTTGCAGTTGGCTCTGGTTATATTGACTCGGCACACCGAGTAAAAAGTCGGCAAAATCGGACCCTGTCTCGCTACCCGTAAATAGGAAGTTGCCATTAAATTGTGCTACCGCATTGGTGTTAACCTGATCGTAGTGAAACTCGACGCCGACCTTGATCGTGTGCCGGCCTTCTGTGCGCGAGTAGTTGTCGATCCACTGAAACGTATTGTTGGCCTGCTTCAACTCGTTGGCGTTGGTGCCGATGGAATACGAGTTGAATACGATGTTCTCGACTCCTTCGCGTTGCGGATCGAGCGGCACGATGCCGGGCGTGCCCGCGCCGGTCACAAATCCCTGCGATGCCAGACTCACGCCCACGCCGCCGATGGGCTTGCCCAGATCGTTGTTATCGCGCATATAGCTAAAATGAAACTCATTTACCGCATTCGGCCCGAACGTCTTGGTATTGCCCAGGGCCAGCAGTTGCGCCTGTCCGAGATACAGCGCATTGAAGCCAGGCACACTTGCTCCACTCTGCGACACCGGATAAGGATTGTCCAGGTTGTAGTTATCGAGGAAGTAATAGGCCGTCAGCAACCCCCAGTGGCTGTTGTAGTCCATGCGGAACGAGCCTTTGTCGTCGCGCAGCGTCTGGTTACTCGACGAGGTAGAAAAGGAATTGCTGCCGACGTTCGGTTGGGGGATGTATTGCAGCAGATTTGCCGCCGGCGCCGACCACGCCGACTGAGGAATTACCGCATTCGGCAACACACATTGCGAGGAACTCACGCAGCCGGGCGTGTAGTAAGGCTCGCCTGCATACACCGTGTAGCCAAGCGCCTTCGACAGTTGATTGGCCCAGCTCTGGCCGGTGACCGTGCCCCCTAGAGAACTGGACAAGTCGGACAGGTTCCCTGAGCGGTCCTGCATCGAGGGCACCGGGATTACTCCCGTCGGAACGCCCTCAGTCAGACGCGTGCCCTGATAGTCGACGAAGAAGAACAGCTTGTCTTTGCGGATCGGCCCACCGATGGTGCCGCCGAACTGGTTCTGGTCGAAGGTTCCGCGCGTCGGCGAGAAGTAGTCGCGGGCGTCAAGCGCGGTGTTGCGCAGAAACTCGAAGACATCACCGTGGATCTGGTTCGTCCCCGACTTGGTGACAACGTTGATGTGTCCGCCGGTGTAGCCGCCGTATTCCGCGTCGAAGTTGCTGGTGAGGATGCGGAACTCGGCGATGGAATCGAGATTGGGAATGATCGCGGTGCCTGCGTTGACGTCCTCCTCCGCGTCGCTGCCGTTCACGATGAACGCATTCGAGAATTCGCGTTGGCCGTTGATGGAAATCGTTCCCGGATTCAGGTCCCCCGAGGGCGCGAGCGCACTCACGCCAACGTCCTGCTGCGTGTCCGAAGTCAACGAAGTGGCGGGCGCAACTCCCGCCTGCAGGGAGAGCAGGTCGGTATAGCTGCGGCCGTTCAGGGGCGCAGCCAGCATTTGCTTCTCGCCGATGACCTCGCCCACTTGCGTGTCGATGGTCGCCACGCGAACCGAGTCGGCACTCACCTCAACCGTTTCGTCGTGCCGTCCGAGCGCAAGAATGATGTCGACCACAATCCTGGAATTGACATCGACGGCGACGCCGCTTTCGCGGTACGTCCGGAACCCGGAGCTTTCGGCCGTGATGTCATAATGCCCGACGGGCAGATTCGCGAGAGCATAAAAGCCGGCGCCATTGGTCGAGACCTTGTAGGCCACTCCGGTGTCGAGGTTGGCCGCCGTTACCGTGGCACCGCGCAGGACCGCGCCGCTGCTGTCGGTTACGGTCCCCGAGACACTGCCGCTCGATCCGGCCCAGGAGTTGACGGTAGAGAACATGAACCCGGCAGAAAAAATGACAGCGACAACAGTACGCCGGAAGCACAGCGCAGATCGATAGCGGTAGGGTCTCTGTAACATGCAGGGATCGTTTTCCGGGGCCCAGCCGTTATGAAATCAAGTAGAGCTTTTCTACTTGCAACTTAGTTGCATATGGGCCCCACATTCATTAAGCGATATTGCGTCGAAGATTGCAACGAATCCGCGAAAATACCTTTGCAAGTTAAGTGCAAGCGGGTTGCAAGAAGGGAGAGAAAGAGGACAAAACAAACGCCGATCCCTCAGCCTATTGGCGGCTGACAGGACCGGCGCTGGTGAGGCAAGGACGACTGCAGGTTGGAAAAATGTGCGTTGATCAGCCGCCGACAGCAAGCTGCGGAACGGCACGCGCGATCTTAGTTTTGCTCTTCACGGGCATCGAGCCGGTGAACACGCCAACCGTCCCCGGCGCCACCGGATAACCTGTGACGCGATCTTCGGAAATCTTCACTCCGCGTTCGTCCTGAAACTCAATCACGCCATGGAAGGTCGCCGACTGATGGGAATCATTCTTGACCTCAAGTCTCCAGGTGCAGATGGGATCCACTGCGTCGGTGTTGGTGACGCGAGTCTGCAGAGAGACCACGTGAAAATTGTTGTCGCCGACAGCCGTCGGCGGAGGCGCTGACCGCAACATATCGACGATATCGGCCGTCGTCCAGAGATTCATGAAGTGAAGAGAATTGGTAAAGCCGTAGTAGCCACAGACTGCTGCCAGAACGATCACTGCGAGGCCGTTCTCGGCCCTTCCCTTGGCCAGAGCGGCAACGCCGAAGATCATCCCCAGCGGAGCAAAGACGACCGGAAGAAAAAACAGGGCCAACACTCCGAAAATGCATCCGGCGATAGTCAGGCTTCTCATCGATGGCCGCAAGGCAGTCTTATAGACCGCCGGAACGTCATTGTTCCCGGCCAACGGAGCGCTATTTGTCCGTGGCGCAGTTGTCATCATTCTCACCGCATCTGCCTCCTAATAACCACGACTCGCCGCACTTTGAAGTACAGAGGTAACACACAATCCCGCTATTACGCACGTTACGTCGGTAACGCCGCTTTTGTGTCACTACAGGTAATTGTGATCGAGGAGATATCCAACCCCTGAACTGCGGCCAACTTAGCAGTTAAAGATTTGCTTCGCCCTGCCCTGGGCCTAGACGAAAAATCTACGGCGCGAGACCCCCACTACCGCTGCAACTCCCGATACTAACAGGAGCGCACTGTCAGGCTCGGGTACCGAGCCGCCGCCGCTGCTTGGATTTCCCAGCAGCGTGAACGCTTCCGACGGGATGGTCCCGACTTCACTCTGCGAAGCTATCGAAGGACAGCCCGGCGACTGGCAGCCCACCCCACTATTCTCGTCCCAGAAAGCTGGATCCCCATCGTTCGTAACGGCATTCTGCAGGTTCAGCCAGTAGTCGCCTGCGGACAGAGCGGGACCGGCAAAATTGCCAGTCTCGGTGCAGACATTGAAACCGTACTGATTGCCCGAGCAAGCGCTTTGGGTGAAGTTGACGACCTGGTCAAAATAGGTGGTGCCGCCGAATTCAGACGAGGTGATCGAGACCTCTACCGACTCCAACACATCGCCGGGAAGCAGCCACGCGCCGAACTGCAGTCCGGTGATGGCTGCGGCGCCGGGTCCATCCTCGCGGCAGCAGGAAAACCGGTTGGAGACGGTGTCGATATTCCAGGCATCGGTTTGACCGTTGATGGGCCCGTTGTCGTAGACCGTTTGCTGGGCCGGCGCGGGCATCGCGAACATCGCGACTCCGGCCAGAAGGACGGCTAAACAAGCAAGGCGCTCTTTCATCAATGGCTCTCCGTCGAACGTTTATAACGAGGGCCCGATTATGCCGCTTGCAACAGCTGTAACTACTTAAGAAGACACAATGAAGATTTGAGAAACTTCGCCTCTGGTTCCGAAAGGACTGTTCAAAAACGTTCCGTCATTGTTGGCTAATCTGTAAGAAAAGTCCAGCACAATCGTGCCGGGACGACTGACGGCGCGGCCAAGGCCAATTAATTCAGCTGTTTTGACTCGGCCTGGGCAGCTTTTAGCATCGGCAATCCGGCGTCAGCGTCCTTCCACAGAGCAAGAAAATCGCTGTAGGCTTTGCGAGCGGCGGCGGCGTTGCCGGCAAGGGCTTCGGCGCGCGCGAGTTGCAGCTCGGCCACCGCACCGGTGACGAAGTTGATCACGACCCCGCGATGCTCGAGGACTTTGCGAAATTCCTGCGCGGCCTCCTGCCCCCGTCCCAACTTCAGATACGCATCACCGCGCAGATAAACGGGATACAGATGTCCCTGCGACTGATTGCCCAACTCATAAGGGACCGTCACCTCCAGCAGCTCGAGGGCGCGGCCGGCATTGTTCTTTTGCAACTCGATGGCAGCTCGAATGGTCGGCAGCCAGTAGTTCTGCAACAGGGTGTTGCGGGGAAATTCTGCATCCAGCTTGGCGGCAATCTTGTCCGCCTGCGCCGATTGTCCGGCGCGTGCCAACACCAGCGCGCACTGGATTTCGACGTCGCGGCCGTTGCTCATGGCCAGCGCGTCCGTGCAGATCGACCGCGCCTGAATCAGGTTTCCCACCTCCGCCTCGCGCAACGCTGCATTCGCCTTCCAGCCAGCGGCGGCTTCGGGCGCATCGGCCTGCCGGGCCGCCTGCGCCGCCCGCTGCGTGAAGTCGCGCGCCCGTTCGAATCGGCCATAGAATGCTTCCGTATCCGATTGCGCGGAGAGCAGCATGTCTTCCGCCCCGGGCCTTCCCATGGACCACTCGACCAGCTTGCGCATGGTCGCGTTATCGCCCTGGAGGAAGGCCACGTCATAGCGATAGAGACCGAGGTAGTCGTGCTCGAGCTTGCGCTTGTGCGCCTCGTCGTAGATGCGCAGCGCGCTGTTGAGATCGTCGAGCGCGACGTAATCGCCCATCAGGCTGGTGAAAGCCCCAACGAGGTTGGGCTGGAGTTGCAGCACGGTTTTCTCTTCCGCGGCCGCCTTCTCGTACTGACCCATGTCGGCGTAGTTTGCGGCCAGATTCTGATGTGGCCGGTGATCGTCGGGATAGACCTGGATCCAGTCGAGGTAGGTTTGATTGGCCCTTTCTATCTCGCCATTCACGGAGTCGTAATAGTCGCCCTCGATGTGAAAGCGCTCGCGCGGGCTCACGCGGTCGCGCAGCTCGTAGGCCTTTTCGGCATCTTGCTGCGCCAGTGTGTTCTGCCCCCGATCTCTGTCGGCGGCGGCCATCGCGGCATAGGCGTCGGCAAACTCGGGATCAAGTTCGATGGCTCGCTTGTAGAAGGGCACTGCGGCCTCCGAGCCCTGCGCCGCCTTCATCTTCAGGCCGGTGGCATACGCCTGGATGGCTTCGAGCGACGCAGTGGTGGCCTGCGGCAAGGGCGTGTTGTACTTCTGCACCGAAGCCAGCGATTCGCCCAGTTGTTGCCGCAGTTCGTTGCTCGCGTCCTTCAGCGCGGCGATGACCTTTTCTTTGCTGCCCGCATCGGCATCGGCGCTGGCTAGTGTCGCTCCCGTCGCACAATTCATAGCCCGCAAGTCGAGATGGTATTGCTCGCCGATCTTCGCGATGGAGGCCGCCAGCAGCGCCTTGTTGCCGTTACGCAGGCAAACCTGTTTCGCCAGCTCCCTGGTCACACGATCGTCAGGCGAGCGTTTCATCAGCCTCAGTGTCTCGCTGACGGTTTGATCGGGCAGCACATTGAGATACTGCGAATCTTCCAGGTCTTTCGTGAGCGCCAGCTTCAGCGTCGCATCCCAGGTGCTCTCCCCGGTCTGATTGTCGAAGTCAGCTAGAACGATGGTGTCCTTCTCGTGGAAGTTATTTCCCCGACGCAGATACCACGCGCTGCCAGCCACCACAGCTGCCAGGACCACCGCTGCCAGCGACAACGTTCCCCACTTCCTTCGGGCACGAGCCGCCGCGGCTTTTTGCACGGCCCGCACTTTGCCCGGCAAGGCGGAATTCCCAACGCCGTCGCCATATAAATTGAAGATATGGACGCGAACCCCGTGCTTAACGTCCACCTCGCCCAGATCTTGCAGAACGATGTGTCGCCACGTGCTGAGCTGCGCCAGAACGTCGGCGACGGGCTTGGTGAGCAGGATATGCCCGGCGTCGCCGCAGTCCATGACGCGCTGCGCCATGTTGATGCCGCCGCCGGCAACGTTGCGCGCGGCATTGATGTCGGCCACGCGATAGACCGGGCCGTTGTGAATGCCCATGCGGAGCTTGATCTCAGGATGCCCGTGCAGCGCGCGGCTCAACTCCAGCGCGCATTGGGCCGGAGATTCGGGAGAGCCGAAGAACACCAGCGCCATGCCGTCGCCCGTGGGCAGCGCGATTAGCCAGTCTCCTTCCTGCGCGCGTTTTACCGTCGCGCAGCCGCGCACCAGCTCTTGCAGTTCGTGCAGAATTTTCTGCTGCTGGTCGATCGGCAGCATCGAGTAGGCCTCGATGTCCATGAACAGCACATGCGCCGTCTCCAGGGCGGGCACATTGGCTAGGTTGGGTTGTGGAGTTAACGGAGTGGCAGAGCTCACCTTTACTCCCAGGGACAAACCAGTGTGTCAGTCCTTGCGGCTGCCACAGGTACGACAGGGCCGTTGATTGGGAATGTTATTGCAGAACGCGGCTGACGGCAATGCTTCCCCGCCGATATCAATAATCTAGGGTGGCTTCCCGAGCGGAGTCCGCCGCGGCGGACGCATGTGAGCTGGGCGCCCCATCCTTTCCCATCCTTTGGGAAGGGGTGGGAGGCAGGCACTTCATCGAAACGGCGCAGTCGATACTTCTCTTTTCCGCTTGTGCCGTATTTCGCTGCGATGTCCATGCCGGTTTTCCAGCTTAAACCGCCCCCGCTTCGCTCGCGAGCCCCACGCAGTGCGTTCCTTCCCCTCGGCCCAGTAGCTCTGATACCCGCCTTTATCTAGCTCAAACGGCCGCTTCAAAGTATTCATGTGATCGAAGCGCATCGAACCTTGCTTATGAAACGTCTCGAAGTACGCGGGATAAACAAAGTCTGTCATCGCGACGCCATCGACGGGAAAGAACAGCTCCTCGACCGGATCGGCTACCTCGTAGTCATACAGCCGATTGGCGCGCGGCCCGGTAGTGTAGAAGTTCGCCAGCGGATCGACCAGCATCTCCGCCAGCTCATGCGACGCGGCGACGCTCACCTGGTCGTTCTGCTTGAGGATGTTCTTCACGAAGACGCGCGACATCGGCAGTCCCTCCGGGGTCACGTCGTGATAGCCCTCGATGGTGGCATCACGGCAGGTGTCATGAAAGACGAGGGCCCACGCGCCCTTGCGAAATCCGCGTGTCCTCACCAATCGCGCCGGAGTCGCCCACACCGGAACGAAGTGCTGGTCGAGAAACTTCTGCATGGCCGCGATGAGAGCCCCGAAGTCGACACCCAGCGGCGTCTCGGCCAGATTGAAGCAGGCAATGGTTGGCACCGGACTGTGCGATGGAGGCTGTGGCATAGCGCTTTCCTAGCACCTCCCGCGACACAATAGAAGTATTCGGATTGGTTCCGCCAGGCTTGATGTACCTATCCCCAAGCTATCCTCACCGGATTTCTATCGTTATCGAGTCCATTCGAAAACTACGTCTGAGAGGAATTTGCCTGCTAGGAAAACAAAAATCCCCACCCAAGCTAACCTGGCTTGGATGGGGATTGCTAACGTGCAGGATATCCGCTGCGAACTTACTGCGGCGGTGGCGGATCCTGCACGATTGTATAGACGTTCAGGCTATACACCACGAAGTCGTTGGTCTGCCCCGTCACTTGCAGAGAGACCTCGGTGATGACACCCCACGACGCCGGAAAGCTTATGGTTTCCATTTGCGTGCCCACGAAGAAGTTCATGGTGCCCACGTAGTTTCCGTTGTTGTACGCGATCGCAGTGACGGCCGCCGGGCCGAAGCCGCCGGCCACTTGTGCGCTGACAAGTTCGAATTCGCCCGTGCTGGTCAGCGTTCCGGTGCAGCTATTACCGCCGCTCAGCCGGCAGTATTCGCCGCCGATGAAGGCAACGTCCTGGTTATTCGAACCCAGTCTGTAGCCGGCGCCGGCGCCGGCCCAGCTGAACGGATCCACGTAGAAGAAGTTGCCCCAGTTCAGCTGTCCGTAGCCGTTAGGCATGGGCGAAGGCGTGCTCACCAGAGGCAGGTTAGAGAAGTTGAGCTGTTGCTGCGCGCCGGCGTTCACTACCATGGCCAGCAGGCAAAGAGTCAAGCAGGTGATGGAAAGCAGCGATTTCATAAGTTTTCTCCTCGAAAGTTTTTAGGGGCCCTAAACTTGAGAACTTCGTTTCACACGACGGAATCACCACGGACGAACTCGGCGACGATCCCGGTGCTTCATTGCGTGGCGCCGGTCAGAATTCCCGCGCCTGCACTGGTTTGGTAAGCGAAGCCCGACAGCAGCGTGGTTGCCTGCAGATGTTGGTGCTGGTCGACATAGGCGACGGTGCTCAACTTTGCCCACGCGTAATGGGTCGTTCCGTCCGGGGCGCGAAATTGCAGGCCTAGATATCGGGTCGGCAGGTTCAGCCACTGACCCATCGTGCCTGTGCCACACGAACCCCAGCTAAGTTCGGCCAGGATGGCTCCGCTGGGATATAGGTTCTGGTTGTCGCCCACCAGCACGCCGTACAGCAATGCCGACGCATAATCGGGGCCAATCTGCTCTGAGGCAGTTACGACGTCATTGCCACTGGCAGGAACGATCGAGAGACTCCAGACATACTCATCGCCGGACTGGCAGTACCCCTGAATAAGCTTGCTCTTCAAGGTGAAGTCGGTGACTCCGTCCCCGTTCAAATCGAGGTTGTAGGATCCGCCGACAGGAATTGAAACGTTGACCTGGGTGTAGACGATCTCAGCTTTGGCCGGCAGAGCCAGAGCTGCTGCCAGGATCAACATCGTGACGACTGCCCATCCGATCGCTTTCATCTTTCTCCTCCGTCTAACGGCGCAACCTGCCGGAATCAGTTGCTGGAATTCGGGGCGATGTCTTTAGTCATCGCCCCGGTTGAAGGTCGAGGCCATGAGCGGCTAGCCTCCCAAGGTGTAGAGGTTCAGGCTGTACACGACCAGGTCTCCCGTCTGCCCGGTGACTTGAATGCTGATTTCCGTGACCACGCCCCACGAAGCGGGGAAGGTCAAAGTCTCCATAGACGTGCCGACGAAGAAGTTCGCGCTGCCCACGTAAGCGCCATTGTTGTAAGCCATCGCGGTGATGGCCGCAGGGCCATAGCCGCCCGCGACCTCCGCGCTGATGAGCTGAAACCCGCGTGCGTCACTGAGCGTGCCGTAGCAGGCATTGCCGTTCAGCCGGCAATTCCGGCTGCCGATGAAGGCAACGTCCTCGCCCTGCGCGCCCAATTTGTAGCCGGCACCGGCACCTGACCAGGTGTAAGGGTCGACATAGAAGAAGTTGTCCCAATTCAGTTGTCCATAGCCGGCCGGCACGGGCGACGGGCTGTTCAACAGTGGCAGGCTAGAAAAGTCGAGTTGGTTCTGAGCAGTAGCGCTAATGGCCAGAGCCATCAGGCAAGCGAGCAATACAAGCGTCTTTTTCATTTTCTTTCTCCTCGTTCTGAAGGTTTTTGCCGATTAGGCCGCTATGAACGTCCGGTTCGGCCCAAGTCATGTTTCAAAAACGAAGCGAGTTTGCGCCGATTGATCGCAAGTGCCAATGCACTGGCGATGAATCAGGGGTGATTTGCGGGTGAATCCGGTAAAGTGCTGAGTGCAAATAGGTTGGGAGAGATGGGAAGCGAAAAAGCGTAGGGAGAACTCAAAAAATTACTACCTCAGCGGCGTGTGCCCCGTCTTTCCCCGGAGCCGGATGTTTTGGAAAATGGGTGGGAGATGGAACTGGACTAAGGACCTTCAGCTCTCACCGTTCGACGCGCCGCTTCGAACTTCATTGAAGTTATTCACCACACCTCGCCGCGAAATTCACTGGCGCTGAATCACCGAACCGATTAGACTCTGCGCACTGTCCCCCGCAAGACCCTGGCCCATGAAGGAGGCGCAGCTAGTCCGCGTTCGCATCGGGTCATTTGAAGTTGACCTGAGAAGCGGGGAGCTGTGTGCCGGAGCCGAAAAGGCACTATTGCGGCAGCAGCCTCTGGAACTCTTGCGGATGATGATCGAGGCTGATGGTGGATTAATCACCCGGCCAGAGATCATGCAGAAGTTGTGGCCGAACGGCACCATCGTCGAGTTCGACCACAGCATCAACGCCGCCATCAAGTACCTGCGGCGCGCCTTCAACGACTCCGCCGACGAACCCAAGTACATCGAAACCCTCGGCCGTCGCGGCTACCGCCTCATGGTTCCGGTCGAGCGGGTCTCGACCACCGATAGTCACGAGCCGGTCACGCCGGAACCGCCGCCATCAACCCAACCGGACTCGGACAGCGGAAGCACTCCTGCCGCCGGCCCGGACACGTTGCAGATTCTGAAGGCCCTCACGCCTGAGAGGCTGGAGAAGATCATGGCGGCCGCCGGCTCTTCCACGCCCGCCAACTTTTCCGCCGCCGCCGCCGCCGCTCCCGATAACCCTCCCGAAAGTCAAAGTCTTGCGGCGCCCGCGCTTAACCCGAACGCGCCCAGCTTCTCTGCCGGCGAAGTCGTCGCCGAGCGTTACCGCGTCGTTCGCTTCATCGCCAAGGGTGGCATGGGCCAGGTCTACGAAGTCAGCGACCTGGAGCTGAAATCCAATGTCGCGCTGAAGACCATCGCGCCCGCGCGCGCTTCGTCGCCGCGCCAGGTGGACCGCTTTCGCCAGGAAATTCAGCTGGCCCGCACCGTGAGCCATCCCAATGTCTGCCGCGTCTTCGACCTCGGGCGTCATCGCGACGATCGCCGCGGCGAAGTGCTCTTCCTCACCATGGAGCTCGTGCCCGGCGAGACACTGTCGGCGCGGCTTCGCGACCACGGCCCCATGTCCTGCGAAGAGGCCTTGCCGCTGATCCGGCAGATGGTCTCGGCCTTGGCGGCTGCCCATGATGTGGGTATCGTTCACCGCGACTTCAAGCCCGGTAACGTGATCCTGATGCCGCCCGGCAGCGGCGTCGGTCTCAAGATCACCGACTTCGGCCTGGCCACCAACCCCGAGCAGCAGGAGACCATCTCCGGCACTCATCCCGAAATCGTCGGCACGCCCGACTACATGCCGCCCGAACAATTTCATGGCGAGTGCAGCAAGCGCACCGACGTTTACGCGCTCGGCGTCACCGTCTTCCAGATGGTCACCGGCACGCTGCCCGCGAAATCGCAAACGCCGTTCAAGTCGCCGACTGACAGCGGCAAAGCTCCCGACAGCGGCAAAGCGCGCGCGGGCGGCGACCGCAAGCCGTCGGAGGACAGCGGCAAGCTACGCCGCATTCCGCAAAGCTGGCGCGACACCATCACCACCGCGATGGCAGCGAATCCCGGCGACCGGTTCGCCGGCGTGGAACAATTCTGGAGCGCCTTGTCCGGCGAGCGCGTGCCCCTTCGCCATCGCATCGCCCGCAGCCTCCGGCGTCATCCTCTTTTTTATGCCGTCCCCGCCTGCGCGCTGGTGGCGCTGGTCGCGTTAGTGCTGACCGGCGTGATCCGCAATCCCTTCCGGCCGCTGCCGCAGGAACGCCATCTCGCCGTGCTTCCGTTCCTGAATATCGGCAACGATCCCGCCAACCAGGCGTTCACCGACGGCGTCTCCGAGACGCTCACCAGCAAGCTTTCGCAACTGGAGCGCTATCAGAAATCCTTCTGGGTTGTGCCCGCCAGCGACGCGCGGACGGTGAAGACCCTCGACCAAGCCCACCGCAATCTCGACGTGACGCTCGCCATCACGGGAAGCGTGGAACACACGCAGGACGGCGTGCAGGTCACCGCCGACCTGGTCAATGCCGTCAACCACCGGCAACTGGCTTCGCGCACTCTGAATGTTCCCTCCACCAATCTCGAGG
The DNA here is from genome assembly GCA_963747045.1 of uncultured Acidobacteriaceae bacterium. Classification (GTDB taxonomy): domain Bacteria; phylum Acidobacteriota; class Terriglobia; order Terriglobales; family Acidobacteriaceae; genus Bog-257. The sequence continues at coordinate 144,572 of CAVVDN010000011.1, forward strand.
ACCTCCAGCAGCAGGTGTGGGAGGCGGTGGCCGACATGCTGGATTTGCAGGTCCCAGTCGAGGTGAAGGCCGAGCTGGCCGCCGACGGCACCTCGCATCCCGAGGCCTATCGGCTGTATGAACAGGCGAACGGGTATCTCCAGGGCAACAACGTTGATCGCGCCATTGAGTTATTCAACAGATCCGTCGCCATCGATCCGAACTACGCTCTGGCGTATGCGCGCTTGGGCGAGGCCTATGGAAACAAATATTTGCTCACCAAAGATCCGCAGTGGAGCGCGAAAGCTACCCAGAACGCGGGACGCGCCGTGGAATTGAACGATCGGCTCATACCCGTTCGCATGAGTCTGGCCCACGTTTACGCGCGGATTGGGCAAACAGATAAAGCGCTTGCCGAATACAAACGCGTGCTGCAACAGGATCCCACGGTGACCGAAGCCGAACTTATGGAAGCGAGAGTTTACAGACTTCAGGGTCGCTTCCGCGAGGCAGAGGATGCCTATAAGCACGCCGTCGCTCACCATCCCACCTATTATCTGGGATACGACAACCTGGGAGAGTTGTATTACAGTACGGGCCGTTTCAACGAGGCAGTCCAGCAATTCCAGACGGCGATCGATCTCGCGCCCGACAGTCCAGGTTCCTACTTCAACCTTGGCGGGGCTTACATCGCACTCGGACGCTACGACGACGCCATCGCTGTCCTGAAGAAAGGGCTGGCTATCAAACCCATCGCGGAAGAGTGGACCAACCTGGGCGGGGCGTACATGTACCTCGGCAAGTGGGAAGAAGCTGCCGATGCCATGAAGCGGGGCACCGAGCTGAGCCCGCATGACGATGTCATGTGGCGCAATCTGGGCGATGCCTACGATCAGATTCCATCACGCTTGGCCGATGCCCAAGCGGCTTATCAAAGGGCGCTGGAGTTAGCGACCGCTCAACTCAAGGTCGATCCCAAGGATCACGACGTGCTCAGCGATATCGCGCTCTATCATGCCCATCTCGGACAGAAAGAAGATGCGGAAACGTTTATTGCTCGCGCTCTGCAGGTTGCGCCCAACGACAGCAACACGTTGTTCACCGCGGCGCTGGTGTACGAGCTTACCGGCCAGCGCGACAAAGCGCTCACCGCCGTTGCCCAGGCAGTAAAAGCTGGATACTCGGTAGAAGAAATCGACAAAGAGCCGGAGCTGCGCGCCCTGCACAGCGACCCGCGTTACAAAGTGTGGCTTGGCCAGAACCGCTCTCACCCCAGCAGTGCCAACCAATGATGTGCACAGGAGAAAATCATGAATCTCTCCCACCTCTGGAAGTTCATGTTGCTGACGGTCACTCTATGGCTTGCTTTCGCGGTTGCAAGCCCAGCGCAACAAACACCAGACTGCAATGATGCGTGCAACACCACCGGCGTGACCTCTTGCGGCACCACCAGTACAGCCTGTCAGGTGACTATTGACGCGCAGGGCAACGCAAGCCCCGCCAAAGTCTGCGTGGTTGCGGGCAATAAAATCGAATGGGCACTCGCGACTGGCGTTACCGGCTCGTGTACCGTCATGTTCGTGAGCGCTAGCAGCCATTTTCGACGACCGCGACGGATTCCTGCGGGGCCGCAGGAATGGCCGTCAGTCAGCCTAGTGGCAACACCGACAGCTGCTACTCATACACCGTCACTTACACCGCTCCGGGGATAAGCACCAAGCACGACCCTGAGGTGGTTGTAAAATGCCTTGGCAATTGTCAGACGCCACCGAAGGCCCACTAGAGAGCTATGGCTCACTTCGATGTTGATCATGACGGGCATGGACTGCCCGTCTTCTTTTTTTAGTTTTCGATCGGGCGCTGGCACAACGCTTCGATGGCTCCGACCACAAAGAGAAAAAGCACTAAACGTGGCTTGACAAGACTTTCGCGCATTCCTAAAGTTATGCGGTCGCTAGGAACGCCCCACCTAGCACGACAGTCTGACTCCTCCGCAGGTGATCGTCAGGTGCTCAAGTGGCTCTGACACCCACCTCCCTCCCCGGTGTCAAACATAGGCTGATTAGACAACCGTGTCGGCTCCCCGCCGCCGAGTAAACTTCGTGCGCTCAAGCAACCGAGGCTCGGAGGAAAGGAGCCGAGCACATGAAGATTGTAGGTTGTGATTTGCACACGCGCTGCCAGCAGATCGCGGTGCTGGAAAAAGAAACCGGCGAGCTGATCGCCGCGGCAGATGTGAGTCCCCCGCCTGAAGATTCCCTGTTTCCTACACCCACTCCAGGGCGCCCTTTTTCCAGATCCAGATGTAGCCCACGATCAGGATGCCGAGGAAGATCATCATCTCCAGCAGGCCGAACAGCCCGAGCAGCTTGAACTGCACCGCCCAGGGAAACAGAAAGATGGTCTCGACATCGAACACGACGAACAGAATGGCGACGATGTAGAAGCGCACCGTGTAGCGGCCGCGCGCGTTGTCGAAGGGCGTGATGCCGCACTCGTAGGGCATCAGCTTGGTCTTGAAGGGATTCTTGGGGCGGATGAGCGTGCAAATTGCTACCGTCCCGGCGGCGACGAGAAATGCGACGAAGGCGAAGATGAAGATCGGTACGTAATTCTGCGGCATAGGATGTGCTCTGCCGATCGCCCAGCGGCGATCTAGGATGACCCGCTAAATATAACGCGCCCGTCGAATACGGAGCTATGACAAAGATCACAAATTACATTCGCTATTTGTTCGTCTTCGGGCAGGCGCACTTGCACGGAGTATGGCGCCCTCATGCTCGGAACGCCTGCAACAGCAATATCACCCCAATCGCGATCAGCGCGCCGTACACCCACTTCAGGAACGCGTCGCCGTGAAGGCGATGGTTGATGAACTTGCCGAGGGCGATCGCGGGAACCATCGGTAGCAGCGACCATAGGAAATAATGCGTGACCGGGGGCACCCAAAGCCCCTTCAGCCAATAGCCAATCATCCCGAGAATGCTGGCCGGCAGGAAATATCCCTGCAACGTAGCACGAAACTGCTGTGCGGACCAGCGGCGCATGGAGCCGTAAATCGCCAGCGGAGGGCCGTTCATGCCATACGCGCCGCCAAGAATGCCGGCCGTAAATCCGCAGCCCAGCAGCCAGGGCATGCTATCGGTCTTGAGCTCCGGCGGACGGCTCCCGGCCAGCGAATACACCGCAAAGCCGACGATCAGCAGCGCCAGCACGGCTTTCACCAGCGATTGATGGCTGCTGGTGAGCAGCGCCAGGCCGAGCGGAATGCCGAAGATAGTGGCGAACATCAGCCAGCCCATGCTGCGCGCGTGCACCTTGCGCCAATCCTGTACGACCACGATGAGCGCAATGGTTATGGAGATGAGCACCGCCAGCGGCGCAGCGATTTCCAGGGGCAGCCGCAGCGCCAGCAGCGGCACGGCGAACAGTGCCTCGCCGAAACCGATGGCAGAGCGGATGAGGGTTGCGAGGAAAACGACGGCGAGAACGTAAACGGTGGTGGAACTCAGAGCCGCGGCGGAAATCCAATTCAGATGGACGGAAGCGAGAAACCCCACACAGATATTCTAGCCGCTGCTTTGGCCGTTCTCCGAGGCAATCGTCAGTTCGACGTGCGCGCGCAGCTCGCGGGTAGAGGTTCAAACTTCCGCACCTAGACTCCCGATTCTGTGAGGCACGGCGGCTGAAAATGATAGGCTTGCTCCTTGGCAACGACGAAGATCCAGAGAGCTCTCGAGCCAAAATGGCCGGCGTTCGTCGCTATGGGCGCCGACGCGCTCGTCCATTACGCTTTGCCCGACCGCTTTTCGCTAGGTCCGCGCTGGGCCGTCTTCGCCGTCGTCATTGTTCTGCTGATTCCTATTGTTTTCAGCATCAAGGTCGGGCGCAAGATTGTGGCCCGCAACCTGACGTTTGTCGCGGTCGGCGTGCTGACGATATCCCTCATCGGATCACTGGGGCTGTTGATTGAAGGCCTGCCGCAGCACAAAGATCCTCCGCGCACGCTGCTGCTCTCCGCAAGCTTGCTATGGATCACCAACATCCTGGTGTTCGCGCTGTGGTACTGGAAGCTCGACGCGGGCGGGCCACTGGGCCGCGAGGAAGACGTATTCAAGAGTTCGTTTCTGTTTCCGCAGATGACGCACCCGACTACGGAAGAAGACCGCGCCTGGGCGCCGAATTTCATGGACTATCTGTTTTTGGCCTTCAACACCAGCACCGCCTTCTCGCCTACGGACACCGCAGTGCTGTCGCGATGGGCGAAGGCGCTGACAATGCTGCAGTCGATCATTTCGCTCGCCATCATCGCGCTGCTGGCCGCGCGCGCGATCAATGTATTGTGAGAATAAAATCGGTTGCAGGGAGGGCCGGTGAGAATCGCACTACGCGTGGGCGTGTTTGTATTGGGAGTGGCGCTGCTCTTCGTGGGCTGGCGCAAGTCGCACCCGGCGAACGTTGACCTGCAGAATCCCGGCTCGGCCAGCACGGGCAATCCCGCCGAGGTGCTGGTGGTTATCGGAGGCTTTGTTATGCTGCTGGCATTTGTTCCGTCGCAGCAGACCCTGGGCCGCTGGATGTCGCTGAAGCGTCACCGCAAACCGCAGCCCGCCCACTTCCGGCGCCGCCGCCAGAAAAGTTAAGTTTCCATCAACCCCGCAAAACAAGGCCGCTCCAGCTGTTTTTCGTAATAAAATATTCCGACCTACCCGCTAGACAACACCGTTGTCACAAACAGGGGTTTTACCGATGGAGATGGCCAGGATCTTCGGTTTGCCGGCGCTTTTGCTGATCATCGCATTCGCGGCCAACCGTTTGTCGAAGCTGACGCGAGTGCCCGACATTATCGTGTTGCTTGGCATCGGCCTGACGCTGGGACCTGGGCTGCACTGGGTGCATGCCACAAACTTCCAGAGCGCCATCCGGATCCTCGGTACCTTCGCGCTGATTCTCATTCTGTTCGAAGGCGGGCTGGAGCTGCGACTGCGACAGGCGCTGCGCTACCTTCCCGCAGGCCTACTGCTGGTGGTGTTGAGCTTCGGGCTGAGTCTGGCGCTGATCGCGGGGGCAGGCCGGCTCATGCTGCACCTCAACTGGACGGACTGCCTGCTACTGGGCGCGGCTCTGGGATGCACCAGCGGCACCATCGTCATTCCCGCACTGGCGCAGATTGAAACTCCGGAGCCGGTGAAGGTCACTCTGACGCTAGAGTCGGCGTTGGGCGAAGTGATTGCCGTCCTGCTGGTCGGCAGCTTGTTGCATTCGCAAGGCGACGGATCGCTGATCGGCGGGTTGGCGACGGACTTCTCGCACCACATCATCATCTCGCTGGCCTTGGGATTTGCCGCAGGCGCGGTGTGGTCGAAGGTGTGGCCGCGCATCGCCGGCCAGCCGAACACCAACATCCTGAACCTCGGCGTGGTGATGGGGGTCTACGCTATTGGCGATTATCTGCAAGGCAGCGGGCTGCTGACCGTGCTGGTCTTCGGCATCACGCTGGCCAACCTGCCGCGCACGCCCCATATGACGCGGCAAGGCGCGCGCATACTCGCGTTTCATGCGGAATTGAGCTTCCTGGTGCGGTCGTATTTTTTTGTGCTGCTGGGGGTGGTGGCCGAGTTCGTGAGCCGGCAGTACATTCTGCCCATCATCGCGATCCTGGCGGCGCTAGTTTTGGCTCGCTGGGGAGCAGCGGAGGCGACGCGCCTGGTGGTGCGTGACGTAAGCCGCGGCGAGAGCGAATTGCTGTTCTGGATGCTGCCGCGCGGCCTGGTCACGGCGGTGCTGGCGCTGGAGATCGTCAACGACCGCGGGCAGGTCTTCGGCTTCCTGCCGGCCATGGCCTTCACGGTATTGCTGGTCACCAACCTGTTTATCGTCTGGGGCGCGGTGCGAGCCGGCCAGGCTGCGGCTGCAGCCACGGCTACTCCAGTTGCGCCTCCCGCAGCGGAGCCGCTGCCTGTGTCGGGAGCGTTGGCGAACGCTGCTGGCGCGGGCTCGGAGAGCGGCGCCGCCTGACGCGGTGAGCGATTCGCGTCCGCCGTTCCGTGAATTCAACGTGCCGTAACCCGGCGTTCACGGAATATTCACGCGCGGCAAGTACTGTACGGGCTATAACCCTTTTAATCTGCAGTGCTAGCTCACGAATGCCCTGGTTCCGACAAACGTGCTGCTCTGTGCGGCGGGTTGCGAGAACAGGATGAGCACGGCCCAAACCCCTCCCCTCGGCGCGGACGCAGTCTGCGCGCAAATCCAGGAACAAACCTTGCAAGCCTGCCGCATCGCCCGCATGGCTGCGGGAATTGTCGCTGAGGGCATCGCGACCGGCGTGGCGTCAGTGCTGGAGGGGGTACGCGAGCGGGAGAAAGAGCTCGACTTGCTGGACCACGAGATTGACGAGCGCGTCACTTCGGTCATCACGCAAGCCGGCGCCGAGCACGCGCGCGAATTGCTGGCCTGCCTGAAGTTCATCATCGATCTGGAGCGCATCGGCGACCTGCTGCTCAACTGCAGCAATCGTGCAGCGGCTGTGGGCAGCCGCATCGAGTTGCAGGACATTCGCGAGTTGACGGTGATGGCGTCTCGGTTGGAGAAGATGCTGGCCGACGTGCATGACGCCTTCGCCGAGCGCGACCTGAATCGCGCGCTGTCGGTGTTACGTTCGGATGCGGAGCTGGATCGCATGCGCAATCTCATCTTCCTTCGGCATCTCGAGAACTACGAAGGCGAGCCGCGGCAGGAGAGCTTTCATGTGCTCTTCATGACGCAGGCTCTGGAGCGCGCCGGAGATCACGCCAAGAACCTGGCCGAGGAGGTCTGCCACCTGGTGAGCGGCCACAGTGTGCGGCACGTGCTGCGCGCTTACGACCGGCCGGTCGAGCAGATGTTCATTGACGACCTGAAGCGTAAGCAGAAGGAAACGAAGTAGCACGACGTTTCGCTCAGCGCGAATTTCATGCACAATTCATCGCCGCGTCAGGCTGTGTTGAATCCAACCAAACACGTGGAGTGCAAAGCTATGACCGCTGGAACCGCCCCATCCTTCGACAGAGATCCGGATGCTGCAACTGACACGCGTGAGAGTGCTCAACCTATCGATATGAGCATTCGACAGCGCCTGCGGCTTTGGCTCGGCACCTGGTATCAGGTTGTCATTGCGGAGTTGCTGTGCGTTCTGGAGCGCCGAAGCTATTCCCGCGCGCCCTAACATAAGAATGCCAAGTTACTCTGGGGGAGTGACTTGCAGCTGGCAAGCCGCCGCTCTTTACGGGAAATTCACCACTGTGTAACCGTTCTGTAATAAGCGGGGCGTAAAAACGGACTCGCATTGGTTCGCATTCTTAGGAGGAAAATCTTCGCGATGCGCTTACACAAGATACTGGTTTGCCTGGTTTTGCTGGCCGGCTGCGCAGTGGCGCAGACAACACTGAATGGAGCGGGCGCGACGTTCCCGTACCCCATCTACTCCAAGTGGTTCAACGAGTACCATAAAGAACATTCGAATATCGAGATCAACTACCAGTCGATCGGCAGCGGCGGCGGCATTCGTCAGGTGCAGGCCGGCACCGTCGATTTCGGGGCCAGCGATGGCCCGATGACCGATGAGCAGATTGCGCAATCCAAGGTAAAAGTTCTGCACGTTCCCACGGTGCTGGGCTCGGTAGTCCCCGCGTATAACATTCCCGGCGTATCGGGTGATGTAAAGTTCACGCCTGACGTCCTGGCCGATATCTTCCTGGGCAAGATCTCCAAGTGGAACGACGCGAGAATTACCAAGGTCAACCCCGGAATGCACTTTCCCGATCAGAACATCACCGTCGCCCACCGCTCCGACGGTAGCGGCACAACGTATATCTTTACCGACTATCTCTCTAAAGTCAGCCCGGACTGGAAGAACACAGTCGGCAAGGGCACTTCCGTCAAGTGGCCGGTAGGCATCGGCGGAAAAGGCAATGAAGGGGTCGCCGGTACGATCCGTCAACTGCCCGGCTCGATCGGCTATATCGAGCTCATTTATGCCTTGCAGAACAAAATTCCGTTTGGGGTGGTGGAGAATTCTTCCCACAACTTCGTGAAAGCCAGTCTGGCGAGCACCACGGCCGCGGCTGTGGGAGTCAAGATGCCCGCAGATTTCCGCGTCTCGATTACCAACCCTTCGGGCAAGGAAGCGTACCCGATTGCCAGCTTCACCTGGCTGTTGATTCCCACCAATCCAACCGATGCCAACAAGGGCAAGATCCTGAAGGATTTTCTGTTCTGGATGCTGGATCAGGGTCAAACTATGACGGAGGCGCTTTCGTATGCGCCGCTGCCCAAGGAAGTAGTCGAGTTGGAAAAGGCCGCCATCACCAAGCAAGTTAAGCCGTGAGTGTGGATGGGCGTTAGTGTCTGCGCCATCGCCTAGCGCGGTGGCGCCCTGCCCGGTTTTTCGTAACATTCCTGTAATCAATGCCTGATAGCGTTGAGCCGATGAATTCGCCCGAACCTACCGGAGAGCAGCCTAGGCCTGTCTCAACCATTTCCTCGCTTGCGAAGATCAAGGTAGAGCGCCGGACGGAAAAATCCGGCGGGATCCTGGAGAAAATCCGCAGATCTCAGCCTCGCAGCAGCCGGATCCCCGACCAAATCTTCCGGATGATCATCCTCCTCACGGCGGTTTCGGTTTTTGCAATTGTCGTGCTGGTGGTCTTGGAACTGGTCGACAAGTCCCGGCTTTCGCTGCATCAGTTCGGCATTAAGTTTTTCTTTGGCAGCGATTGGGACCCGGTGAACGGCGAATTCGGGGCGCTGACGTTCGTCTACGGCACGCTGGTCTCGTCATTTTTGGCGTTAGTGCTGGCCGTGCCGCTTTCCATCGGTGTGGCCGTGTACATAACGGAAATGTGTCCGCAACGATTGCGTGCCATCATCTCCTTCCTTGTGGAACTGTTGGCAGCCATCCCCAGCGTGATTTACGGACTATGGGGCATTTTCGTTCTGGCGCCGCTGCTGCGCAACTATGTCGAGCCTTTCCTGGCCAAGACGCTGGGCTGGACGGGATTCTTCACCGGTCCGGCATACGGTATTGGCATGCTGGCCGCGGGCATCATCATGGCCATCATGGTGGTCCCCATCATTGCGTCCATCACTCGCGAAGTGCTCACGGCGGTGCCGCAGAACCAGCGGGAAGCGGTCTTGGCTCTGGGGGCAACGCGTTGGGAGATGATCCGCATTGGCGTCCTGCGCAACGCCCGCATTGGCATTGTGGGCGGCATCATCCTGGGACTGGGCCGCGCGCTCGGCGAAACTATGGCCGTGACCATGGTCATTGGCAACACGCCACAAATTGCCAAGTCGTTGTTTGCGCCCGGCTACACCATGGCCAGTGTGATTGCGAACGAGTTCACCGAAGCCACCGGGGACTTGTATCTCAGCGCTCTGGTCGAGGTCGGGCTGGCACTGTTCCTGGTGACTCTCGTTGTGAATGCGCTGGCCCGGTTGCTGGTGTGGAGCATTACGGGCGGAACTGCGAGGGTGCGTGCCTAACTCCATCCCAGCCTCCACCTCGCAGGAAGTCAGTCTTTGGCGCCGGCTCACCGATTGGGGAGCAACGGGCTTCGCGATCGCTTCAGCCATTCTTGTCATCGTTCCGCTGGTCGCTATTTTTGTTTACTTGCTGGTTAAGGGCGTCGGTTCGGTCAACATTTCTTTCCTGACGCAAACGCCGAAGCCTCCGGGTGAAATCGGCGGCGGCATGGCGAATGCCATTGTTGGTACAGGGTTGATTCTCGCCGTTGCCAGCTTGTTCGGCATCCCTCTGGGCATCGGCTCGGGCATTTATCTCGCCGAGTATGGACAGAATCGTTTTGGCGACATGATTCGTTTTACCGCCGACGTGCTGAATGGCGTGCCCTCAATCGTGATTGGCGTCACCGTCTACTCATTGATCGTGCTTCGGCAAAAGCATTTCTCCGCATGGTCCGGCGGTGTCGCTCTCGGGATCATGATGATTCCGACTGTCGGACGTGCGACGGAAGAAATGTTGTTGATGGTGCCGAACGTCGTTCGCGAAGCCGGATACGGGCTCGGCATTCCCAAGTGGCGCACCACGCTCTCCATCACCTTGCGTACGGCCTCGGCCGGCGTGATCACCGGCTGCATGCTGGCCTTCGCTCGCGTCGCCGGCGAGACCGCTCCGCTGCTGTTCACCGCTTTCGGTAATCAGTTTTGGAACCTGAAATTGAATCAGCCCACCGCAGCCCTATCGTTGCAGGTTTTCACCTATGCCATCTCCCCCTATGACGACTGGCATAGACAGGCGTGGGCGGGAGCGTTGATCCTGATCATCCTGATTATGGGTGCGGTTGCGGCGGTCCGCATTGTGACCAGTCGCGGAATGATGAAGGGAGCGTAAGAGCTCGCATGGGCGTAGGAATCGAAGTTCGCGGGCTGAACGCCTGGTACGGCAAGAATCAGGCGCTCAGCGATATCCAAATGACGGTGCCCGCGAACCACGTGACCGCCGTGATCGGCCCATCAGGCTGCGGCAAGAGTACCTTCGTGCGGTGCATTAACCGCATGCACGAGACCATTCCCGAAGCGCGCGCCGAAGGCACGGTGAAGGTCGGCGAGATGGAGGTGTACGGCAGCGGCTCCGATCCGGTGGAGGTCCGCCGCCGCATCGGAATGGTGTTCCAGAAGCCCAACCCGTTCCCGACCATGTCCATCTACGGCAACGTGGCCGCGGGGTTGAAGCTGAACGGCTTCCGCCATCGCAAGCAGACGGATGAGCTGGTGGAGCGTTCCCTCAAGCTGGCCGCTCTGTGGGACGAAGTGAAGGACAACCTGCACAAGAAATCGGGCGCCAGCCTTTCCGGCGGACAGCAGCAGCGGCTTTGCATCGCACGCGCGCTGGCGGTTGAGCCCGAGGTACTGCTGATGGACGAGCCGGCCTCGGCACTGGATCCCATCTCGACCAGCAAAATCGAGGAGCTCATTTTTCAGTTGAAGCAGCACTACACCGTCGTTATCGTTACCCACAACATGCAGCAGGCGGCGCGTGTGGCCGAGCTGACGGGATTTTTCCTGATGGGCAGCCTGATTGAATACGATAAGACGGAAAAGATCTTTACCAATCCCGCCGACAAGCGGACAGAAGACTACGTTACAGGCAGGTTCGGATAATGCGCAGCCGCTTTCAGCAGGGTTTAGATGAACTCAAAGAGAAGCTCCTCCGCATGGGGGGACTGGCGGAGCAGGCCATCGATCGCGCGACGGAGGCGTATCGCACGCGCGACAGCAAGTTCTGTCAGATGGTGCTCACCGGCGAAAACGCCATCAACGAGGCCGAGCGCGAGATTGACGAACTGGCGCTGGACCTGCTCGCCATGCAGCAGCCCATGGCCATCGACCTGCGCTTTATCCTCGCGGTACTCAAAATCAACGCCGACCTGGAGCGCGTTGGCGATCAGGCCGTCAACATCGCGCAGCGCGTGCTCGACCTGATCAGCGAGGACGAGATCGAGTTGCCGGTGGACATTCCGAAGATGGCCGACGCCGTGAGCACCATGGTGCAGCGCGCGCTGGAGTCGTTCCTCGACGGCAAGGCCGAAGTCGCCGAAGCCGTGCTCCAGATGGACAACATCGTCGATCGCATGAAGGACGAAGCCTTCGTTGTGTTGGTGCAGAAGATGCACGACAACCCTGGAGCCGTGCGTCAGGCGCTCGATGTCCTTCTGATCGCGCGCAACCTGGAGCGCATTGCCGACCACGCTACCAACATCGCGGAAGACGTGATCTTCTGGGTGCGCGGCGCCGACGTCCGCCATGGCGGCGCACACTATCGGCAATAAGCGCTCTAGCAGCTCAGCCGGGCTAGCAAGCTGGCTTGCTCTGCTGTTGCTCGGGGTGGCCGCTTCCCCCAATTCAGCGAAACGCGACAACAACTCTGATTAGTCCGATTCCAGAATGACCTGTGCCATGGCCGATTCGGCTGTATGGGTGATCGAGAGATGGGCGCGTACGGCTCCAAGGCCGCGGAAGAACTCCCCAGCTTTGTTGTGAAAGGCGATGGTGGGCCGGCTGCCGGGCACACGTCGCACTTCGACGTCCTGCCAGGTAACGCCGCGGTTCCAACCCGTGCCGATGGCCTTCATGGCCGCTTCTTTGGCGGCGAAGCGTCCGGCGTAGCGCTCTGCTTTGTTGGCTTTCGATTCGCAGTAGCGGATTTCGTCGGGCGTGAAGACGCGCTCCAGGAAGCGCCGTCCGAAGCGCTCGATGGAATTCGCAATACGCGCGACTTCGGTGATATCGATACCGGTGCCGACGATCATGGGTTTTCTTACTGTACTGCTACCGACAGGCTTGCCAGAGCTTTATAGGCCCAATTTTGTTCATTCTGTGCTATATCTATCGGGCCTGAGATGGTCGCATAAACGGTCAAGTGGGGCCATACGAGATAACCGTGTACCCATACAAATTTGCCATCACAGTGCTTAGCGAAGGCCTCGTCAGCCGTGAAGTCTTTGGCACCTCTCAGACTCAGACGAACCCAATCCGACGGCGTTTTCCGCATCCGATCCTCTAATCGACTCTCAGCCGAAATGGGAGATCCTTCTGTGCGCTGGAGACTAGAAAGCTGAAGCAACAGCGGTTGACCATCTATCCAAAAGCTCGTGACTCGCCCATCAGTCTGACGGATGACGTCATCCGGAACTTCGATCTCGTAACTGCCTGTCGGGCGCAATAACATGTCGTATGGCTCTGAGCTAAATTGTCGCAAATCTAGGCGTCTGAACCGCAACGCATGGTCAGCGTACCTTAGAGGCTACCGCCCGCGCAAGCGTCTGAAATAAAATGGCTTATCGGCCAGAGCGCCGGGGTGCAGAATGAAATTGCTTCGTAATCGTGACTCTGCCTGCTATGATGAAGCTGCTCGATTGATCGACGTTGTACGCAGCAGTTCCTGCCTTTAGTAGCAGCACTCCCTGCCGCATCACATCCCGATCGAATTGCAGCTATATCAACACTTGAAGGAATATGCATCACCATGGAACAAGGAACAGTTAAGTGGTTCAATGACGCGAAGGGCTACGGCTTCATCAGCCGTCAGAATGGCGAGGACGTATTTGTTCACTATTCTGCGATCCAGACCAACGGCTTCCGCAGCTTGCAGGAAGGCCAGGCTGTCCAGTTCAGCGTAGTCAAAGGGCCCAAGGGCTGGCAGGCAGAGAACGTACAAGTTCTATAGATCTCGAGAGGAAGGCTTCGAAGGGGGGCGGCAATCGGCCGCCCTTTTTTGCGTTTCGGTGTCCTAAAGGGAGCGCAGGAAATCGATGATCTGCTGCTGCTCTTCGGTACTCATCCGGTTGAATCGGTCGATGACCTTGTTAGCTTCACTGCCGTGACTTTTGTGGGCCTTGATGGCCTCAACCAGATTGGACGTGCGTCCATCGTGCAGGAAGAAGATCCGCTGGCCCACGCCCCACAGCGGAGCGGTCCGGAACTCGTCTGGTCCCGCCCCGCCTTGGGTAATGCCGTCGGCAAGGTCTTTGCCCATGTGGTGCACCAGCAGGTCAGAAAACAAGTTCACGGGCTGATTCGACAGGGCCGCGCTGGGACTTTTCGAAGAGCCGCTGGCCATCGCGTTGCCGGTCGTAAACGACGGATTATGACAGTGCGCGCATCCCACTTTTTCGAAGTTCGCCCGTCCTTTTTCGCTGGATGGAGTGGCCGCGGCCGGAGCGGGCGGCGCCAACATGCGCATGAAGTTGGCAAATGCCTCGATGTCGGAAACGACTGCCGGGTTCGTAGTGCCCGTCGTCACGGTGGTGAAGTTCTGCGTGTCGTTGGGAGTGGGGAAGAACAGGCAACCAGGGGTTTCATCGCGCTCTTGCGTGAACAGCTGGTTTGAGATGCCCATTTCCACGTTGTAGGCCTCACCCGCAAACACCAGCAGAGATTTGTTTTGCGCCTTCCACCCGAAGCGCGTGATGGTGCCGTCATTGGCGCTGCGGTTCACGCTGCCGCTCAGGATTGCGTTCGGGTGGCCGCCAATCCCCAGCGCTGATTTCTCAGTACGGCTCGATTGCATATTGGCCAGAATGGCGGAGTCGGGAATCGCCTCGATCAGCCCTGTTCCAAAGATCGGAGTTGGAATCCGAAAGATGATGTTCCGGTTTCCGCCTTGTCCAGTGAGCGGATTTCCCGCCGGCAGGAAGTCGAACTGGGCGATGTTGCAGCCCGGCGCGTCGGTGCGCCCAGTAATTACGAACAGAGCATGAACATTGCCGTCGGGCACACCATTCGTCTTCTGGAAACGCGCCTCGCGAATCGGGCCATTGTCTACGATGAACCAGGGCACTGAATTCTTGGCGCCATTTGAGCCGGCCAAAGCGGGCAGAGGATTCTTCGCGGGACTCGTTCCGCCACCCGTCGGTTGCGAGTGGCAGGACAAGCACTGGTTGGAATTGAAGCGCGGGCCCAAGCCGTTATTCGGACCTCCGGCGACGCTCTCGACCTCGGCGAACCTGGTCTGGCCATCCTGAAAAAAGGCCATCTCGTCGGCCGTGAGGCCGGGCAGCGGACCACCCGCGCTTGGCGGTCCTCCGCGCACGCCCGGGTCGACCGGACCCGACTTGGCTTTGTCGGAACTATGCGCCGATGGCATCAGAGCCAAAACCAAAATCGCGGCAAGGCCCTTGGACACAACTGTCCCCAGTGTCATCGCGTTACCCTCGCTGAGCGGGAAATGGCCGTATTGTACTGCCGGTTTGCGCTTTTCCGAACCATTTTTCGCTCGAAACGCGAAAGCTGTCTTCGTTCGTAACTAAGACTTGACGCGACGGCAGGGTATTACTCGCAGTACTTAAGTTCAGCCCGAAGTGCTGGCCTGTTCCGGTGGTGAATCAGCTCTCATCTTCTCCGCTTCCGTGGCCGATTACTCCAGCATGTTCTGACCTTCTCAGAAGAGTGAATGTCGGGTACAAGTTCTCCTGAGAGGACGAGCTTGGCCTGGGGGAATCAAGGCTGATATTAGCCACCCACGATCAGGAGGTCCGGTGCACCGTAAGTTGTGCAACACTCTGAGTTATCGGGAGCTGACATGAGTTCATTATGCCCATCTGTCTTAGCGTCTTTGGACGATTCCCTGGCTGTCGCCTACGAAAACCTGCGCAAGCTGGAAGCTGCCGAGTCCGTTGATGTGGCGGAGATGATCCGGCAAATCGAGACCGCGGCGGAGTCTGCCCAGAAGCTGCGGGCGTTAGTCTCGTCGGAGCTGCCCCACGCCTCCTGGGAGAACCGCGAAGAGCTGGACGCTCTGATCGAGGGCGATCAACGGAAGTCGAACGGCGGCAAGTGGTACCAGACGTTTCTGCGCCGGGCTAAGGTCTAGGGAGCAGAAATTGCGGAAGCCCAAGTAGGCTTTCTTTTCGCAATTCCCGGAGATGGCCGCGTTCCAAGGCGAGCGACACTAGCCACTGTTCACTGAACCACCAACCGCTGCCTTTACACTCCAGCCGCAGCCACCCCCTCATAGTGACGCGTGGTTCGCGGCAGCTTCTGCGAATACCCCAGCAGGAAGAAGAACGCCGTCGCGACCAGGCAGACCACCAGCCGGACGCGGGCCAGCGGCGTCGGCGCCAGCGCCATGAATTTGCCGAAGCGCCAAGCGCCCCAGTTGATGACCTGCGTCGGCACAACCGTCCAGATGGCGACGTAGAACCAGGCGCGCTCGGCGCCCTCGCCAAAGGTGTCGCGACGGGCCCGCGGGGTCCAGTCGAGCACCGTGGCCAGCACGACCGCCAGCGCGAGCGGATAGTAAACATATTCGTATAGCTCGCGCAGCATCCAGCGCCCGTTGATGTTGGCGATGATGAGGCCGATGAGATTCAGCGCGTAGGGTACGACCAGGTCGATCCAGGCCGCGGTGTAGCAGACCACACGATAAGGCAGATTCGGCTGATGAACGCCGTAATAGTTGATATAGGGCCGCTGCTCGCATCCCGGGATGCGGCCCACGAAGCCGCGCCAGGCCACAAATGCAACGACGATGGCCAGCCAAATCCAGTGCCGCCGGTCCGGGCCGTGCGCGTAGAGGTCGTAGGTAAGCGGCCATCCGGGAAGCACCCAGAAGACCCAAATCCAGATAGGTGTGTGCAGAACGCGATAGTACTGCTTATTGCGCTCGCGGAAGACGGCCTGTTTCATTCCTAATCGATGGTAGCAGAGGCAATCGGCGCTCAGCAGTCAGCACTCGGCAATCAGCACTCAGCCATGAACGATGGTTGACGGAGTAGCAGGGTGGAATTTCTTCGGGCAGATACGTTCGTTGGCTGAGTGCTGAATGCCGACCGCTAGAAAAGCTCCTGCGCGTTATACAGCAGTTGCCCGTTCACCAGATGCGCCTCGGCCATCAGCTTGTGTGGGCGCGGCGGATGCTTGTCATCAACGATGTGCAGCACAGTGTGACCATGCGCGGTGAGGTAATCACTGACCAGCATGCGGTGACACTGAAAGTACACGCGCTCGGCGCACATGATCGCCGTCTTTCCCCGATCAGCAAGTTGCAGCAGAGATGCAATCGCCTCCTCGAACTCGGGCGTGAGCATGTAATCGGCATAGTTGCGGAAGGAGGCGTTGCGCAGGCCGGTGTTGGGAGAATCGTCGCGGAGCTTCTTGCGCATGCCCCCCAGCGGCTTCATCCAAACGTACTCGATGCCACGTTTCGGCAGCTCCAATTCGAGGGATTCGCGATTGAAGTGCGGCAGACGGCGCGACATGGGAAATGCGCGAATATCGACGAGCGTCGCCATGCCATGCGCGTGCAGCGCCGCAACCAGTTCGTCCAGCGTGCGCGTGGAGTGCCCGATGGTGTAGATGGTGGACAAGGCAGTAGTCAGCGATCAGGATTCAGCAGTCGTCGACGCAAATTCGCTACGCGATTGATGCTAACGTTATGGTAGAAGTTCCTGTTGGCTGCTGTTTACGAAGTAGGCGCGCCAGTCTGCCTGGGCTGATGGCTGACTGCTGAGTGCTGACTGCTCATTGCTAGGAGAACCTGGATTGATCCGTCCGATACCCGTCCTTCTTATCTGCACGCTGTTGCTCTCTACCGTACTTCCCGCTCAGCAGGCCTCGACCCTCACGACGAATGCTCCATTCACCCCGCCCGGCAAGATTTTCGGCTATCACAGTCCGGCTGCGGAGTTGCAAGCGGAGAAGACGTTTCTGGCCGTGCCCGATCCCATGCTGGCGAAGCAGCACCTGCAATTCCTGACGCAGTGGCCACACGTAGCCGGCTCGCCGGAAGACCGCCGCAATGCCGATTACGTACTCGAAAAGTACAAGGCTGCGGGTCTCGATGCCTACATTCAGCCCTACAAGGTTTGGATGGGCTTGCCCCTCGACATTCGTGTCGAGGTCGTCGCTCCGGAAGGCGTGGTCATGAATGGGCCCTCGCCCGAGCGTGTCAGCGATGATCCCTTTCAAAAGGACCCGCGCATTCTGCCCGCCTTCAACGAATACTCGCCATCGGGCGATGTAACCGCGGAAATCGTTTATGCCAACTACGGCCGGCCAGAAGACTTCAAGAAGCTGAAAGAGATGGGCGTCGACGTGAAGGGCAAGATCGTCATCTGCCGCTACGGCGAGGTCTTTCGCGGCGTGAAGCCGGCGATCGCTTCGCAGTACGGTGCGGTTGGCGTCATTCTCTACTCCGATCCCTGGGATGACGGGTACTTCAAAGGAGACAAATATCCGAAGGGACCTTGGCGGCCCGATACCGGAGTGCAGCGCGGGTCGGTGCAGTATCTGTTCAAGTACCCGGGTGATCCGACGACCCCTGACATCGCATCGGTTCCTGACTTGCCTGAGGAGAAACGCACTCCTCCGGAGAAGGCCATCGACCTGCCGCGCATTCCTGTGACACCGCTGTCGTACGCCGATGCAACGCCGATCTTGCAGAACCTTGGCGGACCCGAGTCGCCGCGCAGCTGGCAGGGCGCGCTGCCGTTCACCTATCACGTTGGGCCAGGTCCGGCGAAGGTGCACATGGCGATCAAGATCGCCTACCAGTACACGACCATCTGGGATGTCATCGGCATGGTGAAAGGATCGGAGCTGCCGAACGAGTGGGTGGTGCTCGGCAATCATCGCGACGCCTGGGTGTTCGGCGCCGTCGATCCCAACAGCGGTACCGCCGCGCAGCTCGAGGCCGTTCACGGCATTGGAGCGTTGCTGAAGACAGGCTGGCGTCCCAAGCGCAGCATCGTCTTCGCCAGCTGGGATGCCGAAGAGGAAGGCCTGATCGGTTCCACCGAATTCGCCGAGCAGCACGCCAAGGACCTGTCGCGCGCAGTCGCGTACTTCAATATGGACTCCGCGTGCTCAGGACCGGATTTCGCGGCCTCCGCAGTGCCCAGCCTGAAGCAGTACCTGCGCGATGTTGCCAGAGCCGTGCCCAGCCCCAAGGGCGGCAGCGTTTACGACCAGTGGAAGGCTACGCAGGAGAAGCCGAAGGATGCGAACCAGCCGGAAATTCCCGGCGCGAAGGTTCGTGAGCCGGCCGCAATCGTTACTAAGGATGTGAAGGTCGGCGACCTGGGCAGCGGCTCTGACTACACTGCCTTTCTTCAGCATCTCGGCGTGCCTTCGGCCGACATTACTTCGCATGGACCGTACGGTGTTTATCACTCCGCGTTCGACGACTTCGCCTGGTTCACGAAATTCGCCGATCCGACATTTGTCTACGAGCAGCAGATGGCGCGCGTGTACGGCATCATCGCCATGCGCATCGCGTCGGCCGATGTTCTGCAGCTGAACTACGAAGAGTACGGAAAGGAGATCAGTGAGTACGTGAAAGCGGCGGACGCGAACGCCAAAGCCACGTTCGGCGAGCAGGCGCCGTCCTTCGCCGATGCAGCCAACGCTGCGGCGCGGTTGCAAAAGGCCGGAGCCGAAGCGCTCCGTCGTCAGGGCCTGCTAGGAGACGCCAGCGGACTGAATCTGGTCCTGCGTAATGCTGAACGGGGATTGTTGACGGATGGGTTGCCCGGACGTCCCTGGTACAAGCACGCCATCTACGCGCCCGGCGAAAATACGGGATACGCGGCTGTAGTGATCCCCGGAGTGAATGAGGCGATCGAGAAGAAAGACCTCGCAACGCTGAAGCAGCAGTTGCAAGTGTTAACCGCCGCGATCAATCGCGCCGCAGGAATCTTGGAGTTCGGGAGGTAAGCACATAAAGGGCGCAGCTCGGCTGCGCCCTTTAGCGTTCGGAGGCGAATTACGCTCCGGTCTGCTGGCCGTTCGTCGGCGACTTCGTGTGTGCCTTGCCGGCAACGACCTCGATGCATTCCTCCAGCACGTCCATCGCGACGTCTGCCTGGTCCTCGCTTACAATCAGCGGCGGACAAATGCGAATGCTGTTCGGGCCGCAGCCGAGGAACAAGATGCCGTGTTCGAACGCCTTCTCGACAATGCGGTCGCGTTCGGCACCGCCCGGCGTCTTCTCCTTCTTATCGGTGACGATCTCGACTCCAATCATCAATCCGCGTCCGCGCACGTCGCCCACCAGATCGAGCCGCCGCGGCCACTCAGCCATGCGCTCCATCATGTGCTTGCCGACAACTTCCGCGTTCTTGATCGCTTCGCGTTCGAGCACATTCATGGTCGCCAGCGCAGCCGCAATGCACACCGGATTGCCGCCGAAGGTCGAGGCATGCGAGCCGGGAACCCAGTCCATGATTTCCGCTTTGGACATCATGATGCCGAGCGGCATCCCGCTGGCAATGCCTTTCGCCGAACAGACGATGTCGGGCTCGACGCCGGTATGCTCAATCGCCCACCATTTGCCCGTGCGGCCGGCGCCCGACTGCACTTCATCGGCGACCAGCAGAATTCCGTGGCGATCGCAGATCCGCCGCAGCTCCTGCATAAACACGGTGGGCGCGACGACATAGCCCCCTTCGCCCTGTATGGGCTCGACGAAGATGGCCGCGACTTCCTCCGGCGGTAGCGCGGTCTTGAACAGCTTGTCCTCGATGAAGCGCGCGCAGCCCAGCGCAAACGCTTCGGCTTCCTGCGGGCTGCCGCCAACGCATCCGCGGTAGGTGTCGGGATAGCGCACGTGCGTCACGCCCGGAACCAGTGGAGCGAATCGCCGGCGTTGCTGCGGTTTCGAGGCGGTCAGCGAGAGCGCTCCCATCGTCCGGCCGTGAAACGCCCCATAGAACGCGATGATGTTCTGCCGCTTGGTGTGATAGCGCGCCAGTTTCAGCGCAGCTTCAATCGCCTCGGCACCCGAGTTGCCGTAATAAATCTTGTGCGGCCCTTTCATGGGCGCGACGCGCGACAGCCGCTCGGCCAAGGTGACCATGTGCTCGTAGTAGAAGTCGGTGCCGGACATGTGGATCAGTTCGGCAGCCTGTTTCTGAATCGCAGCGACGACCTCCGGATGGCAATGTCCGGTTGAGGTCACGGCGATGCCGGCAGAGAAGTCGAGAAACTCGTTGCCATCGACGTCTTCCACGATGACGCCGCGGCCGCGCTTGGCGACCAGTGGGTACGAACGAGTGTACGAGGGTGAAATGTAGCGCTCATCGCCCTCAAGAATGCGGCGGGCGTTGGGGCCGGGCAGAGAGGTCCTGATATTGGGACCGGCGACAGGCGTAAGAACATTGGCAGACATGAGGTTTTCCTCCGAAAAGGGCTGGCGGCCCTGGTTGTGGGCCGGAGCTGCTGTCAGCCCGCGGATGAAGCTTGGTTAAGCCTTTCGCGCGGGAGGCGGAGCGATTTTCGGAAAGCTAGTCGCCGGAGAAGAGATTGGGACGGGCCATGCAGGGCGCCAGCTTCACGTCCGCGCGGGAGGAAATCGGCCGCGACCATGCCGCGCGGAGCTCCGCCTGCCGCTTGGAAGCGGAGGCTGACCACAGGCTGCTCGGTAGTTTGACTGGACGCATCATGGCGATAGTTCTGCCACTTAGATTATAGCCACCGGATAGCCGGGCCGTAACCCCCAAACCACGGAAAACGGGCCACTCGCTCGGCGGGAACTCTGCTTCCTTTGACCTCTGAGGCAACCGCCTGACCTAAGTACTATCATCGATAGTACTTAGCAGTGGCGCCGCCCGCATCTGTATTTATGACGGCCACCTAATTCCGAGACTGCCGAGCCTCGTCAACTGACTCCGGCAACTTCCGGAGAACGAAAGGAGCATCATCCATGTCGTATCTGAAGAAGCTGACTCTGTGTTTGATCCCGGCGGTTTTTGTTGCGCTGTTCCCGCTGCTGCTGAGCGCACAGGACACCATGGCCAAACAGGACAATATGGGCGACCAGATGGGGCACAAGATGTCCGCAACCGGATGCCTGAAGAAGGGCGCCAGCCCCGATGGCTATTACTTGAAAGGAGATGACGGCAAGACTTATGAGCTATGGGGCTACAAAGGCATAAGCGAGCATGTGAATCACAAGGTCACCGTCTCCGGCATGGAAAAGAAGATGCCGTCATCCATGGAAAAACAGAAGGAATCAACAGAAATGACGGAAGCGGCAGGCCAGCCGCAGATGGACTTGAAAGTCAGCAGCGTGAAGATGGTGAGCGAAAACTGTCAGTAAACCTAACCAACCTCACCATGTCTGCCGGTACCCCAGGTTCGCCCTTTTTTGGGCTAACCTGGGACCGTCCTCAATTCGATCTGATGAGTGTCCCGAAACAAGGGACATGAACCTGGGCACCGGATCGTATCCGCTACATCTCCGCGAGAGTTCTGTGTACGAGATGAATCGCGATGGAGCCTTCGCCCACGGCGGAGGCGACGCGCTTCACATTGCCGGCGCGAATATCGCCCACCGCGAACACTCCCGGCAGGCTGGTTTCCAGAAGCTGGGGGGAACGCTCCAAGGGCCACGCTCTAGCCTCCAGCGTGGCGCGATCCAGATCGTATCCGGTCAACACAAAGCCCTTGTTGTCGAGCGCCAGACATCCCTCCAGCCACGACGTATGCGGTGAGGCGCCGGTCATGATGAAAAGGTGACGAATTTTGTGCGGGAAACTTTGCCCGTTTTCGCGATCGCGCCAGGTGACGCATTCCAGGTGCTCGTTTCCGTCCACTTGCGTGATCTCGGTGTGATAGTGCAGCTCAATTCGCGGATTTTCCTCAATTCGGAAAATTAGATAGCGCGACATCGTATCCGCGAGTTTCCCCGACCGCACCAGCATGTGCACCTTGCTGGCTTTCTGCGAGAGATAGATAGCCGCTTGCCCGGCCGAGTTGCCGCCGCCAATGACCGCCACTTCCTCTCCTACACATAATTGCGCCTCCATGGCGGTGGCGCCGTAATAAACGCCGCTGCCTTCGAACCTCCCCAGATTCGCAATCGTGGGCTTGTTGTACTGCACGCCGGCGGCGAGCACAATAGAGCGCGTTGCCAAGGGTGAGCCCTGGTCGAGCATGACCTGGTAGGGGCGCCGGTCGCAATTCAAGCGCACGGCGCTGCGCGCCACCATCATGCTGGCGCCGAATTTCTGCGCTTGCGTCAGCGCGCGCCGCGTCAACTCACCTCCAGAGATTCCGGTTGGGAACCCGAGATAGTTCTCAATGCGGGAGCTTGATCCCGCCTGGCCCCCGGGACTTCCAGTCTCCACCACCAGCACATCCAGCCCTTCCGAAGCCGCATAAACGGCGGCCGCCAAGCCGGAAGGTCCGGCGCCCACCACGATCAGATCGCGAACCTGCGATACATCGATGCCGGTGTTGAGGCCAATGCAGTCTGCCAGATCGGGAATCGTCGGATTGCGCAGCACGCTGCGGCCATTGCAGATCACCACCGGCACTTCGTGCATCTTGACTTCGAAATGATCGAGGATGCTCTGCGAGCGTTCGTCCGTGTCGAGGTCGATGAACTTGTAGGGATAACCATTGCGGCCGAGGAACTCGCGCAGCTTAAGCGTATTGGCACAGTGCCGCGAGCCCAGCACGAGCACATTGCCCGCGCCTTCATCGATAAGCAGCATGCGGCGCAGGATGTATGCCTTCATCAGAATGTCGCCCAGTTCCGCGTCTCTGGCGGCGAGAAAGCGGAAATCGGAGGGCGCGATCTGCAGAAATTCACCTGATTTGGTGGCTTGCCCACGCAGCACGGCCCGATGACCAGCGATCACGGAGAACTCCCCGGTAACGCTTCCCGGAACATGGCTGACCAGGATGCGCCGGGCACTGGGGCAAGCCTGAAGAATATCCATGCCGCCAGAGAGAATCACGAAAACGGGAACGTCGCTGTCGCCTGCCTCGAAGAGCACCTCACCCGCCTCCACGTGCCGTATCTTGCCGTAGGGGCGCATGCGGTCAATCTGAGCCGCGGTCAGCAGTGGAAATGCTTCGGAGCCAGGTTCAATGGAAATGTTGGCATGAGGTGCTGTGGACATGCAGATTACCCCCGGGAAGGATTGCAGAACCGATGGAGTGTAGATGAGTTTGCGCGGTCAGAAGCTGCAGAGTATCGAACAAACGAATCACTCATTGCTAATTGCTAACCGCTCGCTTTTTCCGCTCTTTTCTTCCGCTGCGCAGGATGCACAAACCACGCGATCCCGATGCTGATCAGATACAGCACAATCATCGGCGCGGCGAAGATGCACATGTTCATGATGTCGGGCGTGGGCGTGATAATGGCGGCGATGATGAAAATGGCGAGAATGGCGTAACGGAAGTTGCGCCACATCCAGCCGGCATTGACGATGCCCATCAGCGCCAAAAAGAACACCAGGATCGGCATCTCGAAAACGATCCCCAGCCCGGCGATGATGGTGAGGAACAGGTTGGTGTATTCCTGCACCGTGATCATCGGCGTGAACTGTCCGCTGAAGCCGATGAGGAAGTCCAGCGCCGCCGGGTAGACCATCCGGTAGCCGAAGTAGCCTCCCGCCAGGAAAAGTCCCACCGTGCTGAACATGAACGGCATCACGTATCGCCGCTCGTTCCGGTACAAGCCGGGCGCGATGAACGCCCATACCTGATAGAGCACCAGCGGCGAGGCCACAAAAATTCCCGCCAGGAAGGCGATCTTCAGGTACATGTTGAAGGGATCGGTGGGGTTCAGATAGACCAGCTTGTTATCGAGATGATGTCTGGCCAGCGCCGTCAGGATGGGCTTCTGCATGATCGCGAAGATCTGCTCGTGAAACCACCAGCACACGCAGAAGCCGCCAAAGACATAGAGCGCGCTCAGAATGATGCGGCGGCGCAGCTCCTCGAGATGCTCGAGGAAGCTCATGCCGGTCATCTCTTCCGAGGCACGCTGCTGGGCGGTTTCAAGTACGGGACTGGTGATCGCCATCGCTGGTAAGGTTCATGATAATTGGGAAGCGACGTTTTTGCAGAAACGGGGCAGCTATCCATTAGCACTTGGCATTTAGCGCTTAGTCAAAAACGCTTAGAGCGAACCTTCAGGTTCGCGTCCGGCCAGCCCTTTGAATTCCCCGGCCGGCTTCACAGGCCATTGAAGAACTCGATTTGATGCCCTGCTCGGGTCGTGCGGGCCTTGGGCCCGCGGTAACGCCAGGGTATCAGAGCCAGTTTAGCCGCCGAGGTATCTCGCTCCAACCGCAAGGATTGCGGCTATCCGTGTTTTGCGGAAATGTACCTCGGGGCCTAAAGGCCCTTTGAATGATTGCTGCCGGGACGCGGTGCTGAAGCGGCGCACTACCCGAACGGGGCCTCCCGATCAGTTTTTCAGCAACCTGTTCAACAGGCGTGACGTATTACTCAACAACGGCTGGGCGACTTGTCGGCGTGTGAAGGCCGACTGAGGCAAGGGAAAAATGGCTTGGACGCTGTCCTGAAGGCCAGCTCTACTCGAAACATGGCTCAAGCGAGAGTTTTTTAGCAACTTCTGATGCCAGGCTCACACTGCTGGTACCGCTGGACGCGAACCTAAAGGCTCGCTCTACCCGCCTCTCCGCTCACGATCTCCCGCGCCCAGCGTCTTTAAGAAAGACGCTGGTTCGGCATAGACTTAGCACCCTTAATACTAAGCCAGCATCCAATCGGGTGGGACGAGCGGCTGCCGGGAACCGCTGGCCTGCATGGTATACTGCGGCCAAGTCACACGCTGCTGGCGCCAGTCCTCACCAGGCAATCCCCGCAAGTTGAGGTTCCGGCGAGCATCATGCGGTACTCGCCCGTGGTCGAAGGAAAACACATGGCACGTAGTTCGCGTCGCTCCGCTCTTCTGGTTCTCTCCATTGTTCTCGCTTGCGGTTGTCTGGGCATGTTGTTCGGCCAGAAGCTGGCGTTTACCACGTCTTCTTCCGGCGGCGACGGCGACGTTCGCGACAGCCTGCGCAGCTTCAGCGACGTTTATCGTGTGGTGCAGGAAAACTACGCCGAGCCGGTCAATCCCGATAAAGCCATCTACAACGGCGCCATTCCCGGCATGTTGCGGGTGCTGGATCCGCACTCCAACTTCTTCGATCCCAAATCCTACGCCGCCTTGCGCGAAGAGCAGCGCGGCAAGTACTACGGCGTGGGAATGCAGGTTGGCCCGCGGAATAACAAGGTCATCGTGATCGCGCCGTTTGCCGGCGCTCCGGCTTACCGCGCGGGTATTCGCCCCGGCGACGTAATCATCGCAGTTGATGGCAAGCAGACCGACAACATGAGCACCAGCGATGTGGCCGAGCTGCTGAAAGGCCCCAAGGGCACCAGCGTCAAGATCACGGTGCTGCGCGAAGGATCGGACAAGCCGCTCGACTTTACCGTGATTCGCGACGAGATTCCCCGCTACAGCGTCGATGTCCACTTCCTGATTCGGCCGGGCATCGGCTACATCCACGTCTCCGGCTTCCAGGAAACGACGGAGAAAGAAGTACGCGATGCGCTGGATGAGTTTGGCGACATTCATGGGTTGATTCTCGACCTGCGCCAGAACCCCGGCGGCCTGCTGAGCGAGGGCGTTGGCGTGGCCGACCAGTTCCTGAAGAAGGGACAGGTCATCGTCTCGCATCACGGGCGCGCCTCGGCCGAGAAGGTTTACAAGGCGAGCCACGGCAACGGCGGCAAGGATTATCCCATCGTGGTGCTGGTCAATCGCGGAACCGCCTCGGCGGCGGAGATCGTCGCCGGCGCGATTCAGGACCACGATCGCGGCCTGATCGCCGGCGAGACCACCTTCGGCAAGGGCCTGGTGCAGACGGTCTATCCGCTGTCGGAAAATACCGGCCTGGCGCTGACCACGGCCAAGTACTACACGCCCAGCGGGCGCCTGATCCAGCGCAACTACGATAACGTCTCGCTCTACGACTACTACTACAACGACCGCGAAAACGCCGACGCCGCTGTCGGCAACCACGAAGTGAAGATGACGGACAGCGGGCGCACGGTGTACGGCGGCGGCGGCATCACCCCGGACGTCAAGATCCCGAACGAGAAGACCAACAAGTTCGAGGACACGCTGCTGGAGAAGTATGCCTTCTTCAACTTCGCCAAGCACTATGTGATCAATCATCAGGTGAACAAGCAGTTCGAAGTCGATGAAGCGGTGATGCAGGAATTCCGCAAGTTTCTCGACGAGCAGAAAATTCCTTTCACCGAAGCCGATCTGGCGCAGAACAGCGACTGGATCAAGTCCAATATCAAGGCGGAGTTGTTCATCAACGAGTTCGGTCAGCAGGAAGGCATGAAAGTCCACGCCGAGAACGATCCGGAAGTGGAGAAGGCCTTGGAACTCCTGCCCCAGGCAAAACAACTGGCAGACAACGCCAGGAAGGTTATGGCGCAGCACAATAATGCAAGGTTGACGGCCCAGCAGAGCGAAGCCGCAACCAGCAGCCGCTAAAAGGCAGCGGTTAGCACTTGAAGCTGGGGAAAGTTGATTGCAAGATAGGCAAAAGCCCGCGCGAGCGGGCTTTTCATTTCAACAGCATTCTTCCTTCAACCTGGGCGGGAACCGCTCAGAATTCGTTGCGCACGGAGTTTACCGTTTCCTTCACACCTTTCTGGTGTGCGAAGAGCACCACTTCACCATCTTCTGTCGTGTCCGTGCTCGCGGAGCCGCAAGTATTTTTAGCTACGGTGCCGCCGCTCTTTGCCTCGGCGAGAGTGAAGGACTCCGGCGAATAGCAGGAGACCAAGCCATTCGACGACAGCGTGACGTCTACTTTCGGCGGCGCAGGATCCTGAAACGCAAATGTTGCTATCCCGCCTGAGTCGGTGCGCTGGCAGTCACGTGCATGCTGCACAATCCCGTCCGTAGGTTTGGTAATCGGCCATCGTATGCAGACGAGCTTTCCCTTCAAGGCGTGGCCATCGTTGCTGTCGAGCAGGACCACTTTCAACTCGTCCGACGCGTAGCCCAGTCGGACAAAGCCGATGAAGAAGAACAACCCGGCAAGGACGTATCGGAGGAAGAATTTAGGCATCGTAGCACCAGCCTTCCTGACAGCCCGGCAAGGGAATCATACCCTCTTCGGCCGGAAAACCACGGTATCTGCCAGTTCTGAATCGCTCCAGACTCTACGCGACTATCATGCGCGCTTTCATCACCGGGTTGGGTGATAAACCTCACTGCCGATGGGTACGAAAGTAACCAATCTGTCCCAATCCGGCACATAGACAAGGACTTACAGTTTCCATCCGTTCTGGCTGGTGGTTTGCACGTGTCAACTGCTCACGGGAAGGAGCAGCGATGGCTGTTAGCGTCCAATCGATTCCAACACGCATTCATAAAACCCTTTCCAATCTGCGCACCGGCGTCATTCTCCTCATTGTTACCGGAATTGCCGCAGCATTGGGCACCTTCATCCTGCAGCGGCCGACGACGGACCCCGAAAAGCTGACGCGGGCTTATTCTCCGACCACGCTGTATTGGCTCGACCGCCTCGGCCTGACGGATGTCTTTCATGCCTGGTGGTTCCTGACGTTGCTAGGGCTGGTAAGCCTCAGCATCATCCTGGTTTCGATTGATCGCTTCCCCAACGCATGGCGCTTCTACGCGCGTCCCTATCGCAAGACGGATTCGCACTTCCGTGCAGCTCTGCCCAACAAAGTCGAGTTGCCTATCACCGATAGCGAAGACGCATTGAATGCAGCCGAGCGCGCGCTGAAGAAATCGAGCTGGCCGGTCGAACGCATTACCGATAAACGCGGGCCCTCTTTGTATTCGGAACGGCATCGTTTCTCGGTTATGGCGGTGTACATCGTTCATGCCAGCCTGCTTCTCATCTTCATCGGCGGCATGATCGACGGCATCTTCGGCTATCGCGGATACATGCAGCTGGAAAAAGGCCAGACCAGCAACCTCATCGAGCTGCACAACGGCCAGAAGAAACAAATTCCCTTCGCGGTGAAATGTTACGGCGCCGGCCAGGAGAACTACGCTGACGGCTCGCCCAAACGTTGGTGGTCGAAGCTGGCAGTGGTGCAGAACGGACAGGACATCGAAACCAAAGACATCGTCGTGAACGATCCGTTGATTCACGGCGGACTGCGCTTCTACCAGGCGAGCTTCGGCAACACCGGCAAGCTCGAGGGACTTAAAGTCTCGGCAATACCGCCCGACGGCAATGCTCGCGACCTCACGCTACTGCTCAATCAGCCGGTGCAACTGGATCCCAACACCACGGTCACATTGGCCGAATACATTCCTGACTTCTTCATTCGCGATAACCAAATCTTCAAGCGCTCCGACGATCCGGTGAATCCCGGCTTCCGGCTTCAGGTGAGGAACGCCGCCACCGGCCAAGACGCCAAGCTCTGGATCTTCCCCGCCTACAACAGTGCGGCGCAGGGTCAGGACTCAACCTACAAGTTCGATTTTCTTGACATGCAGATGGGCTACTACACCGGCCTGGAAGTTTCGCACGAGCCCGGTCAATGGCTGGTCTGGGGCGGATGCCTGCTGATGGGATGCGGGCTGTTCGTGGCCTTCTACCTGGTGCATATGCGGGTATGGGTCACGGTGATTCCCGATGCGCGCGGCAACCTGGTGCTGTGGGTGGGCGGACAGTCCAATAAGAACCGCGATCGCTTCGAACAGAAATTTCACGATCTGGTGAACAACATTCGCACGGAACTGGAAGGCGCAGAGGTGGTTCCGCTTTCCGCCAAGCGAGAGAAGCCGGAGCTGACGCTCGCCGGCACGAAGTAAAGGTAGGGCGGCGCTTAAGTGTCGCGTTTTGAAAGGGCGGTGCTTTAGCACCGCCGATAGGGAAGTCCACTTTAAGTACCGGGCTTTAGCCCGGCGGTGTGGGACCGAGGCAGTGGGATGGCGTCCCGCAGCGGCTAAAGCCGCAAGGATGGCGACAAAGTACCGGACGGCCTGAAGGCCGTCCCCTTCCAGATACACGGAGGAAAGACAATGGCAACCCGGGCACGAGTCGTACGCATGGAGCAGCCCGCCGCAACCGGCGGTAATGCCCTGCTCATTCTGGTGGGACTCGCAGTAACCTTTCTGCTCATCGTGGCGCTGTTCGGCGCGGCCAAGGCCGGCGGCAGCCTGTTCACGGAAAGCAATCTTCTCTACGTCGCGCTCATCCTGTACGCTGGCGCCGGCGCGCTTTATATGGGCTTCGGCGTAACCGGCACACTGCGCTACGTAAGAGTCGCGTCGGTTGCGACCGCCGTCGGCTGGGTGGCGAACACCGCTGCCGTGGCGCATCGCTGGTATCTCTCCGGACGTCCGCCCTTCGCCAGCATCTACGAGATGCTGCTGAGCTTCGTCTGGACCGTCGCCCTGCTCACGCTTGTCGCCGAGAAGAAGTTCGGCGTGAAGATCATCGGCAGTATCACTATGCCGCTGGCGGTAGTTTGCGTCATCCTGATGCAGCTGCTGCCTTCCGAAGTCCGGCCGCTGGTTCCGGCGCTGCAATCGACCTGGCTGCACGTGCACGTGACGCTGGCGATGCTGGCCTACGCCGCCTGCGCCGTGAGCTTCGCGCTGGCGATGATGTTCCTCATCAAGGACGGCTTCAAGACCGAGAATTTCCTGGCGGCCACCACAGCAATCGTGAGCGCGATCTATATCGGAATCGTCTTCACACGCTTCGATAAAGGCGGGCTCTCGGTTACCGCATGGGACGCGAGCACCAAATCTGACATGTTCCTGGGAAGAGGCATGCGGTTGTTCGTGACCGTTCCTGATCTCGGCTGGCTCTTCGTGATGGCCGCGCTGGGTTCGCTGGTACCGCTGGCGCTGTTCTTCATCAGCCGCTGGAAGAAGGACGAGTCGTTTTCCGGAATCGCCAACAAGGCCGTGTTTATCGGCATCTTGTTGCAGGTTGTTGTACTGGCTGCGTTCGTACTTCGTGTACGCAATGCCAGTTACCCGTCACCCGACCAGGATGGACTCTTCCCGACCAACCTGGCCGCCAGCCCCTTCCTTTTAGGCGGCATGGTGACGGGTATTTTTGCTTCGCTGTTGTACCTGATGCTGCTGTGGCGGCGCGCCGATCTGGAAGGATTGCTGCCCCCGGCCGAGACCCTCGATCGCGTCACGTACAAAGCGATCTGTATCGCTTTCCCGCTGCTCACGGGCATGATCGCCACCGGCGCTTATTGGGCGAACCGCACCTGGGGTTCCTACTGGAGCTGGGACCCAAAGGAAACCTGGGCTGCGATCACCTGGCTGGTTTACGCGGGATATTTGCATATGCGGATCACGCGCGGATGGCGCGGACGTAGGGCCGCGTACTTCGCCATCCTGGGGTTTGGCGTCGTGATCTTCACTTTCCTCGGCGTCACGTATCTGCTTCCCGGCTTACACGCGTACGCATGAGGAACTCCAGGGCTGAGCGTGGCGGACTGAGGAAAAAGATGGCCCCAAAGAATCAGCTCCTCTTCGCTCGGCCCTGAAAAAACAGTAATTAGCAGTTAGCTGTTAGCACTTGGCAGTCAGCACTTGGCAACTTTGTAGTCGGTTTTAGCGGATCGGTCGCAGTTCGGACAGAAGTGCTAAGCGGCAAGGGCGAGCGCGGTAGGCGCGAAAGAGTTTAGCCCAGCGCTTCAGCGCTGGGTAGAGCGCATGCCGGATCCCGACGGCACGCCTGAAGGCGCGCCCTGACACGAGACAACTGAGCAGCGAAACAATTAATGACCGTCTCCGCCACAATCCGAATGCCCGAAGCTGAAGGTACGGAGCCTGCGGCGGCGATGACCTCCGCTCCTGAAGCTCCGGTCGCCCGCAAACGGCACATCAATTGGGCACTCAAGGCGATTCTGCCGATCGCAGCGGTACTTCTTAACGGGCTGCTTCTGTTCATCCTGATTTCGCTTTCGCTCGAGGCCAACGAACGCCACATCATTATCACCGTGGCAACTGGAGGCGCGATCGTAATCGTCGCCGCGATCATGATGGTCCTGGCGGTCTCGGTGCGACGTCCTATGGTTGAGTTGCAGGAGAAGATCGCGCGCGTCAGCCTCGGAGATCTGAACGTCTCCGTTGACTTCGCCAATCGCAATGATGAAATCGGTGACTTGGGCCGCGACTTCAACGACATGGTGGCGCAGCTCAAGGCCAACCGGGAAGAAATCCACGGCCTGCATCAGACGCAGATGTCACGCGCCGAGCACTTCGCGACCCTGGGCGAGTTAGCCGCCGGTCTGGCGCATGAGATCCGCAATCCTCTGGCGGGCATCGCGGGCGTCATTGAAATCGTCAGCCGCGACCTTCCGCCCGACAGCGCTGCACGTTCCGTCATCAAGGACGCCAAAGAAGAGGCAGTGCAGATTAACCGCATCCTTACCGATTTGCTGGAAACGGCGCGCCCCAAGCCGCCACAATTCCAGCTGAAAGATCTCGGTGGAACCGCCGAACATGCCGTCATGTTTGCGCGACAGCAGGCCATCACCAAGGGCATTCGAGTTGAGTTGGACAAGGGAGAACAACTTCCGCCTGTCGATCACGACCCGAACCAGTTGAACCAGGTGCTGCTGAACCTTCTGCTGAACGCGATTCAGGCGATGGACAAGCCGGCAGCGATTTACGTTTCGCTGCGCCGCGACAAAGACGCCGCCCTCATCACCGTGGCCGATCAGGGCAAAGGCATCGCGCCGGAAGTCTTGCCCAACATCTTCCGCCCATTCTTCACAACCAAAGGCCACGGTACGGGGCTGGGACTGTCGCTGGCACGCCGCATCGTCGAAGCGCACGGAGGAACGATCAACGTGCGCAGCGAGGTCGGCAAAGGAACCCAGTTCACACTGCGCCTGCCCGTCACACACGAGAAGGCAGCAGATAGCAATTAGCGCCGTAGGCGCGACAGAGGTTAGCCCAGCGCTTCAGCATGGGTCGCGCTCATCATCATGTCTGTCGATATTTCCCAGCCGTGAACGGCTGGGCTAACCATGTCGGGCCTACGGCCCTTGTTGAGGGTCATTGCCGCGCCGCACACTGCGTCGTGCGGTGAAAATCAACTCCCGCCATTCACCAGCTTGTGAAAAGCTACCGATTCATCCAGCTTTACCCCCAGCAATTCTTCCAGGCAGCGCTGCAATTCTTCGGCTGAGCCCAGCTCCCGTTCTTCACGTTCTGTCCCGTGCGTCACAATCAGGCACATATTCGCAATCGTAATGCGCCCGTCGGGAGTAGCGCGGCTGCAGATCCAGCTACGCGTGAAATGCGACTCCGGCGAGCGTTGATGGAACTCGCACATCCGGGCATATTCGCTCAGCTCGTGTCGCACATCGCGGAAGGCATAAAGCGGCACCTGCCCTTTTTGATCTTCGCGAAGAAGTTGCCACTCGCCGTCTTTCGGCAAAACGACATAACGATGGCCGTTGACCTGGTCAGCTCCGCCGGCATGAAAAACGATGGGATCGACGAACGAATCGCCAAAGCCGACATCGACCAGCCACGGCTCGTCCAGATGCACCTTGAGCAGCATGTGGTCAAACTCCGGCCCGAAACCTCCGTCCTCCCGCCGCACTCGCGCCGAAAGCATCTCCACGCGAAAGCCGAGCTCCTGCAGCAGTGTGCCGAACAAACCATTCAGCTCATAACAAAATCCCCCGCGATGACGGGTGACAATCTTGTCGTAGAGCAACGCCAGATCCAGAACGATGGGCGCGCCGAGCGGAATATCGAGGTTTTCGAAGGGAACAGTGAACAGATGCTGGCGATGCAGGCGGCACAGAGTTGTCGCCGACGGCTCGCGAGGCCCATCGTACCCGATGCGGCGCAAGTAAGAGTCGATGTTCATAGCTTCGAGCTGCGAGCCACGAGCGTCGAGCTCTAAACCCAATTCGCGGTCCGTTCAGCACAAAACAATCGTGGAAGGACTCCAGCTTCTAGATGGGCCGGCTGGGATTTGGTTTCAGTTTACTTTGAGAAGAGGGAGCATCTGGACGGGACAGCCCAGAATTTTCGCCTGAGCTCGCGGCTCGCAGCTGAAGCCTACACCGGCAGCTCTTCCTGCAACCAGCCGGTCTCTTGTAGTTTCGGTTCGGAAGTCAAATCGAAGATCAGATTCTCGAGCACCAGTCGCTTGCTGGGAGGATTGGAGCGCAGCGCCAAATCGGCACGCGCGACGCGCCGGATCGCAGCCGTCAGTTCGCGGCGTGACTTGTAACGGCGCGCCTGGCGGATTACATCCTCGGCTGCGAACGGCGGTATGCGGAAACCCTGCCACAGCGCCTGCCACAGCGCGCGCGAATCGCGCACATTGCGCTCCAGAATCACCAGCATCTGACGGAACGTCCGCGACAGCATGTACAGATGCCCGATTGCGGCTTCTTCGCCATCGCCGGTATTCAAAATCGCATCGAGCACCGCCAAGGCGCGCGCCGTATCGTGCGAGGAGATCGCATCCGTCAGCTCATAGAACGACCGCTGCTTGGCCGCGAGCACCAGCGTCTCCACATCGCCCAGCGTGATGCGCTTCTTCTCACCGACAAACAGCACCAGCTTCTCCAACTCATTGGCCAGCATCATCATGTCACCGCCGAGCGAGTCCACCAGCTCGCGGCCCGCATCGGCATCCAGCTTCACGCCCTCGGCATTGGCAGTTTCCACCGCCCACTTTACCGCATCGTTCTCCTCGACGCGGCCGAACTCCAGCACCGGCACAAATTCGCCCAGCGTCTCGCGAATGCGTTCGTAGCGGTCCTTGTCCGTCAAATCCATGCGGCGCGCGTCGACGGGAATGCTGATATGGTCAGCGATAAAGATCAGCAGCGCAGCCGGATTCGGGTCCTTGAAGTACTCCTTGATCGCCGCGAACTCCTCGTCGTGCTTGCCTCGCCCGTAGAGATTCTTGACGCCGCGCACGAAGAAGACCTGGAACGGCGACATCAGCGACGGAGTGCGCGCATGGTCCAGCACCTCGCGCAATTCGACCTCACCGAGGTCCATGTCGTACAAACTCAGCTCGCGCACCTCGGTGGGCACAAGGTGTTGCAGGATGGCCTCGCGGCAGCGCTTGCGAAAGAAGGCTTCATCGCCCACAAAAACGTACCCAGGCGCGAGCTTGCCCGACTTCACCTCGGCGACGAAGCGCTCCGACGCGGCGAAGCTGCGCATCTAGAACGCCTCCACCATGTCCGCGACCAGCGTTTTGGCGAAGCTGCTGGCAATGCGTTGCACCGCGGGCGCAGCTTCTTCAAAAAAGGTCCGGGAGTCGATCGATTCCTGATACTGCTCGCGATAAATAAAGTTGGGATTGCTCCACAACACCTTGCCGTCTTTGGCTTTCAGGCTGGCATTGATTCCGATCGCCACCATCGAAGACGAGATGCGGCCGGTGACCGAATCGTAAGTGAGCGGGATGATGTAAACGCTGGTGATGATGCCGGAGAGAGTCGCGTCGGCCGTCCCGTTGTTCGTGGTCACAACCCGATAATTCGTTCGCTCGCGCAGCTCGCGGACCACCGCCTCGGTCAGCACCTGTCCCACGCGATAGGCTTGTGAGTTGTTCACGATCGTCGGCACGTAGATGGTGTGCAGGTCGGAGGGCAGCCGCGTCGCCGCGCCTTGCGTGTGATAACCGCAGCCGACTGCCGTTAACAAGACGATTGCGACCGACGCGATCAAGATCCCGCCCTTTCGCCAACAACCGGCGAAAGGATGGGGCACCCGACTAACGTATCGACGAACGCTCATTGCACCGTGCCTCGCGGCCGCGAGGCGATCATGCTTTCAGCGCACTCCACCGCTGAAAGTGCGGCGATGCGCAAGTTGTCGGTGGCTGCCCACAGCCAGAAGCCGTTCGCGTTTTGCGCATCACGCCGCACGAAAACCTGAATCTGCTCCTGCCCCGCCGCATTCACGTTGCTGGGCGACTCTTCGGCGCTCTGCAAGACATCGACGTGCTCGCCGGAAACGGCGGCGATCAACTCTTCATTCTGCACCGCGGTGTCCAGCTCAATGTAAAGCGAAAAGGCATGGCCGTGGAAGATGGGCGCCTGCAAGAGCATCAGCGAAGGCACGTTCAGCTTTCCCAGGACGATGCTGCGGAAGTGGCGCTGAATACGATCTTCGACAGCCGATAGCGCCGGTGTCGACCTCTCGCCGTAACGGTCAATCACGTTGAATGCCACCTGCGCGTCGAAGACGCCCTTGGGCAATTGCTGGAACGAGAGCAGGTTCACCGTCTGTTCATGAAGTTCGTCCATACCCCGGCGACCGTGCTCGGACGCAGGCTCCAGGACAGTCGCAACAGCACGTTCAACGCTGCCCACCTTCTGCGCGCGCAGCAGCAACAGTGCGAGGACAATAGCAGCCGGATGCGCGATCGCTACCGGAGCGTCGGAGAAATCGACCTTGGGCGTAGCGCCGAGTTCGCGCTCGATCCAGGGCGCCCGCAGCAGAACTCCCGGCTCCTTTTCCAGCGCGTAGGAGAGGTCGATGATGTCGCTGCCGGCATTGCGCGCCATCTGCCAGGTGTTGCGCGTAAAGTTTTCGTCGGAAGCGAAAAAAGTGAAGTCAACGTTCTCCAGGTGCTCGGGAAGAACGCTCTGGATGAAGGTCGGCTCTTCGCCCACAGCCTGAAGCTGGCCCAGCGACTCTTCGTCGTCCAGCAGGCGGATGTCGGTGCTGGGAAAGTTGCGATCGCTGAGTACTTCCTTCAGCTCGCGGCCTTTGAGAGTGGCCGCGCCTATGATGGCGACGCGAAACATTCCACCCCAGTGTGTTGCTTCGCTGCGAATATCGTTTTTCATCAGGCGTGTGATGCCTCATCTTGCCGCGGCGGTGGCGGCAGCGTCGGACGGCGGAACACGAACGAGAGCCGCGCCAGCACACCCGAAAGAATGTATATCAAAGCCAGTGCAAACAGCACGTACTGCGAGGCGACCCAGATGAGCGCGATCGTCAAACCAATGGCGATGAGCCAGCGAAAATTCTGCGGCTGGCGGAAGTTGATGCCCTTCAGGCTGAAGAAGCGCCACGTGCTCACCATCAGAAACGAAACGGCGAACACATATATACCCCAGCCGACCGACAGCCACCATATCTGAAGCGGATTGCCGTCCACCAGGTGCACCATGGCTGCGATTGCACCTGCGCCGGCGGGAATGGGCATGCCGACAAAATATTTGCGGTCCGGGCGGCCGGGATTCGAAGGCTGCGGATTGTGCTGAATGTTGAAGCGCGCCAGCCGCGATGCACCCGCCAGCAGAAACGCGAAAGTCGCGACCGCTCCGCCCTTCAAGACATACGCCCGCAGGTCCAGGTTGCCCGCGACCGGCAGCATGCGGAAGCCCCATATCAGCGCCAGCACAGCGGGGGCAATTCCAAAGGCAATGACATCGGCAAGGGAATCGAGTTCCTTGCCGAATGCGCTGGCCGTGTTGGTTAAGCGCGCTATGCCGCCGTCGAAAAAGTCGAAGACGATGGCGAAGCCGATCGCCTTGGCCGCCTGATCGAAGTGCCAGGGATCGTTGGCCGTACCCTGAATGGCCTGCGAAATTGCGTAGTAGCCGGCCGCCATATTGCCGGCGGTGAACATCGAGGGCAGCAGATACAAGCCCTTGGCCGGCCGGCGGCGTTGCGGCGCCGCGGAAGTTGAATGCTGCGACCCGTCGCTCATCGAACCTCCGCCACATCGCGCAACCGGACTGACATGGGAACCGGTTGCGCAATCGCCAGCACAGTCGAGCCGCCCTTCACGCGATCACCTTTGCGTACCTTCATATCGGCACTTCCGGTGAAGACGACATCGGTGCGCGATCCGAACTTGATCAGCCCAACCCGCTCGCCGCGCTCCAGACGGTCTCCCACTTTTTTTGTGAACACGATGCGCCGCGCCAGCAGCCCGGCGATTTGCTTCATCACCACTGTACCCGCATCGCCGCGAATTGTGACGATATTCTGCTCGTTACTTTCGGCGGAATCGTCCGCCATGGCATTGCGGAATTTGCCCTTCTGGTAGCGCACCTCTTCGATGACGCCGCTGATTGGCGAGCGGTTTACGTGCACATCGAAGACGTTCAGAAAGATACTGATGCGCATCCGGGTCTCGCCGTCCTGCTGGACCGCCGAAATGTCGGTGACTTTACCATCGGCGGGAGAAACAATGGCGCCCTGCACTGCTGGAATGCTGCGCTCCGGATCGCGAAAGAACCAAAGAAAGAACGCCGCCAGCAGCAAGGGAATGCCGGCCAGCGCTGGGACCGCCAGCCACGCCACCAGTGCCGCAATTGCGATAAAGGCCAGGCCGTAATAGATGCCGTCGCGAACCATGGGCTGGTTTGATTATAGAAGGTTGGTTATGGATGCGTTCGCCAGCGCTCTCCGGAGCCGGACGCCTTAGGGCCGCACCGCTCATTCAGTCGGCGGCCGCAGCAGCACCAGGACTCGTAAATCCGTCGCGGCGTGGAAAATCATCGGAAGCAGAAGACTACCGGTCAGAAGAAACAGCAGACCGATCAGGAATCCGAAGAATGTGGTGCCCACCACTCCACTGACGCCTTGGTAGAGATGTGCGAGCCCGAATATCAGGGCAGCAACCACCAACGCCAGCGTGAGATTGAGCGCAAAAGGAAGAACGTGCAGATAGTGCAGCAGAAAGCCGCGATACAAGGCCTCCTCGCAAATTCCTGCGGTGATGCAAAGGAAGGCAAACCCGCGGCGCTCGCCCCAGGTCCTCGGGAAAAAGTAGTCCAGGGACTTGAGCGCATCGGATGTGCCGTATTTCCGCGGACGTTTCGTCAGCTTCTTCCAAAGCGCAATTCCCACCGGCCACAGAATGGTCAGCAGAAAAAACGCGATCAGAATTGCAATGACAAGGTAGCGGACCCACGCGTGTTCGAGCAGCCAGGGGATCTCAGTCGGCGCAGGGCTGATGGTGAACAGCGAGCGCCAGCCCAGCACCATCAGAGCCACAGCGCTCGCGATCCACAACCACGAGCACAGCGTCTTGTAGTAGCGGATTTTGCCGGCGGAACTGGGCCCGCGTTTCAGCCGTCGCGTGTCCCAGTAATCCCACGCCGGCGCAACCACCAGCAGGAAGACGAAGAGCAGATGCTGTATCAGCGTCTCCACCTGCATTCGTTCAGCGAGCCATCAGGCGTTGGCCTGCTTCTCGGCCATGTCGCCGACCACCGGCAGCTTGAAAATCTGGTGCTGATAGGCTTTGACCACGAGCAGGATCCAGAGCGCCAGTTGCGCGAGGCCCCAGATGGGCCACAGGAGGCCGGTAATAAACCATCCCACCACCGGAATGAAATGCAGGATCGACGAGACGATGCTTAGCGCAACATCGATGACGATCAGCGCAACAGCAGTAAATAGGCACTGGAACGAATGAAAGCGCACGAACCGGTTGCGATTGTATGGCTCAATCAGCAGAAAGATGATGGCCGGAATGATGGTGAAATATGCCAGCATGCCCGCGACGTTCTCCTCCATCGGAGCGGAAGCAACCGGCGGCGGCGGCGGTTGGTAAGTTCCCGCAGCCTGAGGCTGAACCGGCGGAGCAACCGGCGGTGGCGTGTAGCTGGCGGGCGCAGGCGGCGGTGGAGCAGCGGCTCCGGCCGCAGGTTGTCCCGCGGGCTTGCCGCAATTAGGGCAGAAGGCTACGTTGTCCGCTATCTGATTACCGCAGTGTACGCAGAACGCCATTGCACCCTCCCTGAGTTCGAAGAACGGCGTGCTTAAGAGGTGACCGGTACGGCAACCGGCCTTTGTCGCGGACAATAGCAGAATGATTCTGCAAAGGCAAAACAAAATGGGGGCGGCAGCTACACTCCAGTAACCATTCGATTGTGAGCTGAACCATGGCCTCGGCTTTTTACACTTCCAGCGTGTACCGTGTCGCGGCCAGCCGGTACAGCCTGCGCCACACCAGCCGGTTCACCGTGACCACCACCATGGCCATCACGATGGTCGAGCCCAGCAACAGCGCAAAATTGCCCGAGTCCGTCGCGCGCGAGATGGTCGCGCCCAGTCCAACGGTCGTGTAGGTGTGGTCCCTCAGCCGGAAGTACTCGGCGACAATGCTGGCGTTCCAGGCGCCGCCCGACGCCGTCACCAGACCGGTGATGAGGTAGGGAAAAATTCCCGGCAGAATCAGCGTCCGCCACTTCTGCCCGCTATTGAACTTGAACAGCGAGGACGCTTCCTTCAAATCGGTGGGGATCGCCATCGCGCCGGCAATGACGTTGAAGAGGATGTACCACTGCGTTCCCAGCAGCAGCAGCATGATCGATCCGATGCCCAAGCCGCCGCCGATCTGGATGAGCACCAGCAGCACGATGGGAAACAACGCCGTTGCCGGCACCGACGCCGCAATCTGCGCCAGCGGCTGTGCGATGCGCGCCAGCTTCGGATTGAATCCGACCGCCACGCCGACCGGAACCGTCCACAACGTCCCGATCAGCAGCGCCGCCACTACGCGTCCAAACGTCGCCGCCGTGCCCTCGAGGATCTGCCGATAGTCGGCAGCATTGATCTGCAGCATCATGCCGATGGCCCGCACCACGGCATAACAAACTGCCAGCACCGCCAGCGAGGCCACCGTGCGGCCAACCCAGACCTTCCACGTCGCCGGAGCGTGCTCCTCTTCCGAGTCGTGACCGTGCTGCGCAAAGTACATCGACAGCCGTTCGCGCGCGGGACGCACAACCTGCTTGCGCAGTCGCTTCAGCAGCCGCGAATGCTCCACCAAGTCGAGGAACCAGGACTGCGGCGCGTCCGTGCTCTCCACCTGCTCAAACTTGAACTTCTCCGCCCACGCGATCACCGGCCGCCACACGATCTGATCCAGCAGCACAATCACCGCAATCATGGTCCCGATGCCCCAAAGGATCGACCGCGTGTCGCCCGCGCTGGCTGCAGTTTGGAGATAGGAACCCAGTCCCGGCAGGCGAAAGTCATTCGAGCCGAGCACGAACATCTCGCACGCCATCAGAAAGAACCATCCCCCTGCCACCGACATCATCGAATTCCACACCAGTCCGATGGCCGCATACGGCAGCTCGAATTGCGTGAAGCGCTGGAACCAGTTGAAGCGGTAAATCTTCGCCGCTTCGCGCATGTCGCGGGGAATGCTCTTCAGCGACGAGTAGAAACTGAACGCCATGTTCCATACCTGCCCGGTAAAGATGAGCAGGATCGCACCCAACTCCACGCCGAGCTGGTGCCGCGGAAACAACGCGACCATGGCCAACATCACACCCGGCAGAAAGCTCAGCACCGGGATCGATTGCAGGATGTCGAGCAGCGGGATCATGATGCGCTCGGCACGCGGGTTGTACGCCGCAACGTAGCCGTACACCAGGGTGAAGGCGAGCGACAGGACGTAGGCGATCGCAATGCGCAGCAGCGAATAGGCGGCATAAATCGGCAGGTGCCACGGCGAGCGCGAAATCTCAACGTGCGGATTGAACGGCCCGAACCACTGCCGCGCCAGAACGACGATGGCGTAGAACAGCGAGAGCCCGGCGGCGAAGATGAAGAAGTCGGTGAGCAACCGACCAGGTCTGCGCCGGCAGCAGCGACCACGGTCCGCCACCCCAACGCGCCAGAAGAGGGCGCACCGCCGCCCCCGGTTTCTTGCCGAGGATGCGGGCCGGCTGCCAGAACGACGACGACTCGCCGCGCGCCATCAGGCCTCTTCCGCCACCGGCAGCACGTCGGACTCTTCGCGATGAAAGAGCCGGCCGCTTTCGGAGTCGTAGTCGAAGATCTCGGCGTAGCGGCCCCAGTTCAACGCGGTGCCGAACTGGCGCTCGACTTCGTCGGCGCTGAAGTGCTCGTCAAGAATGTCGCGGAAGAACTCCTCGCCGATGGCGTGATCGCGCTTGGCGTGCAGCGTGTTTTCGATGAGCCGCAGAATGGCGACGTTCTTCAGTGCTGCTTCTCGGAACAGCGCCTTCTGCGTCTGGATGTCGGCCTCGCCGAACTTGCGGCCTTCCGGCGCGATTTCGACATCGCCTTCGTGAACGTGCACGAAGCCCAGCATCTCGGACGCTTCCACAATCGGCAGCAGATCGTCGACGTCCATGGCGAGCTCGTCGGCCAGCTTGTAGAGATCGTCGCGGCCGCCGCGGTCCGTCAGCAGCTCCATGAATCCCGCGATGCCGCCCGGCCGTGCATGCGGCAGCATCTGGAACTTCGTCCGTTCGCGCGGCTGCCCATTGCCCGTGACCTGGGCTGCAATCGCCGGCGCGGTCGCCAGCTCGTCCGGCTTGGTCAGCGTCTTGTAAATGTAGTCGACGTACGCCAGGAATCGCGGCGACTTGCGGTCGCGATACTGTGGGATGTCGATCTCGAAGTCGGAGCGGATGCGCGCCGGATTGCGCCCCAGAACGATCACGCGATCGGCCAGCAGCACCGCCTCCTCGATGTTATGGGTCACGATGAAGATCGACTTGGTCGGCATCTTCTTGCTCAGCCACAACTCCAGCAGCTCCGAGCGCAGGTTCTCAGCCGTGAGCACATCGAGCGCCGAGAACGGCTCGTCCATGAAAAGCACCTCCGGCTCAACCACCAGCGCGCGCGCAAAGCCTACGCGTTGCTTCATGCCCCCGGACAGTTCTTTCGGATACGCCGTCTCAAAGCCGTCGAGGCCGACGGTGTCGATCATCTTCAGCGCGCGTTTGTGGCGCTCGATGGCATGAATGCCGCGCGCGACCAGAGGCGCCTCCACGTTTTCCAGCACCGTGAGCCACGGAAACAGCGCGAAGCTCTGGAAGACGATGGCAACGTTCGGGATTTGCCCGTCCATTTGCTTGCCGTGCCAGAGCACGTGCCCGGACGATGGCTTCGACAAGCCGGTCAGCATGCGCAACAGCGTCGACTTGCCCGAACCTGAAGGTCCGAGCAGCCCGACGATCTTTCCCGGGTAGACCTCCAGGTCGGTCGGGGCAATCACCTCAATGCGATTGCCGTCCGGTTGCGGATAGTACTTCTCGACCGCGCGCGCCTGAATGATGGCGTCAGCCAAATGTCTGCCCCTCGTGGCTCATTCAGTCTAGGGGCAGACGCGATTGGCGACAACCGCCGAGTCGCGGCAATTGTGAAAGGAAGATGAAAAGGGCGGAGCGGTCAGAGCTTGTAGTTAATCGCTAGTTGCTAGCTTCAGGCCGTGGTATTCAGCTTCTTGTCATTCTCGGCGCCCGGAGAGATCGACGGCTCGGCGTCCAGTAGCTCGACGTGAGCCGATTCCGGAACTGGAAGTGTGGAGTTCGTCGAGTTGGTGGAAGATTTCTTGGGATGGCGGCTGCGCTGGTAGTTGTATTCGAACCATGCCGCGGCCGCGCCCACAACAGCAATGACGAGCCAATTCATGAAGCTTGCACCGAAACATATTTGATGCCCGATTCATGCGGCGTGTTCGCTCTTCGACTTGGCTGCTCGCCTTTCGCTTAGGGTAGAGCGGCGCTTCAGCGCCGCGCCGCTGCGACCCGGGATCATAGGAGAGCCCGCTTTAGCGGGCGGCACACTGCCGTCGGCTAAAGCCGACTCGAGTCTCAAAGGGAAATTCTGGACACGGGCCTGAAGGCCCGTTCTACTCCCGCATCAAGAAGAAAACAGAGTCAGTGCTTGCTCAACCCGTCCAGGTCCAGGTTCACCGCCAGCACATTCACCCGAGACTCCCCCAGAAATCCGAGCTGCCGTCCCTGTGTGTTCTTGATGATGATCGCGCGCACCTGCTGCTCGCTCATACCGCGCACCTTGGCAATGCGCGGCACCTGGAACTCGGCCGCTGCCGGGGTGATGTCCGGATCCAGCCCCGACGCCGAGGTCGTCACCAAATCCACCGGCACCGCCTGCCCGGGATTTTCCGCCTGCAACGTGGCCGTGTCCGTCTTCACGCGATCGATAAGCTTCTGGTTGGTCGGCCCCAGATTGGTTCCACCGGAGTTTGCGGCGTCGTAACCGTTGCCGGCCGCCGACGGCCGAGAGTGCAGGTACCCCGGCCCGCTGAAGCTCTGCCCGATGATCTTCGATCCCACCAGCTGCCCGTCGCGATAGATAAGCTGCCCGTTAGCTTTGTCGTGGAACAAAGCCTGCGATAGGCCAGTGACGACCAAGGGATAGATAATGCCAAGCAAGACGGTCGTGACCACCGTCATCAGGATCGCGATCTTCAGGTTCTTCATGTAGCCTCGGGTGCCTCACTCATGCGCGGTTGTCGAAGGCGTGGGACTCAGCGGGTGTCCCCTCGTTCGCGGTCTTCGAATGAGCGGGACGCGACGCCATGCAGAAACCGGCTTCGGCATCCGCGATGCGC
Organism: uncultured Acidobacteriaceae bacterium; assembly: GCA_963747045.1. Classification (GTDB taxonomy): domain Bacteria; phylum Acidobacteriota; class Terriglobia; order Terriglobales; family Acidobacteriaceae; genus Bog-257. The sequence goes on from CAVVDN010000011.1 coordinate 188,200, forward strand.
ACTCCCATTGGAGCACCGGAAACGATAAGCGGCGACTAAATAGTTCGTAAGTTTTTCGTAAAGACCACGAGAGCTGAACGATCTCCAAGACCGCGCGGACCGTTTCCTTGCCAACCAATCTCTGGCTAAGCTACAATCCCGCACCTATCTCTTGAGGCTAACCATGCTACGAGCTCGCGCGTCGCTGCTGGGTTGCGCCCTCCTTACATTTTCCATGCTCGCCCTTGCCGGCGAAACCAAGCCCACGCCGGCGATCCATGATTTCGCTGCCGGCATGCAGCGCATGGACGGCTTCTTTCCCTTATTGTGGGACGCAAAATCGGGCCACTTGTACCTCGAGGTCACCCGCCTCGATCAGGATTTCCTGTTCGTTCCGTCGCTGCCTTACGGGCTTGGCGTCAATGACACTGGTCTCGACCGCGGGCGGCTGAACGATGGGATCGTCGTGCACTTTTCGCGGAGTGGCCCCAAGGTACTACTGGTCCGGCCCAATCTCGATTACCGTTCGTCGTCTTCGGACTCCGCGGAACGGCTTACCGTGACCCAGTCCTTCGCCGAGTCGGTCATCGCCGGCTTCACCGTTGAGGCCGAAGAGAAGGGTTCGGTCCTGATCGATGTCACCGCGTTTGCCCTGGCCGACAAAGCCGCCGCTGCCCGGGCCATCAGCCAGAGCAAGCAGGGTGACTACAAGGTCGACGAGAAGCTGAGTTCCGTGCTTCTCGACCGCACGAAGAGCTTCCCGAAAAACACCGAAGTCGAAGCTCTGCTCACGTTCACCACCGACAAGCTTCCGGACGGCTCTCTGATTACGGCGGTCGCCCCGGACCCTTACTCGGTGACGCTACGCGAGCACTATTCGCTGGTTGAGCTGCCCGACTCCGGTTATCAGCCGCGCGTGTACGATCCGCGCTCGGGCTACTTCGAGGTCTCCTACCGCGACTACTCCGCGCCCTTGGGGACGCCGCAGGAAGTTCTCTGGATCACCCGGCATCGGTTGCAGAAGAAGGACCCCAGCGCAGCTATCAGTGAGCCCGTGAAACCCATCGTTTACTACGTCGACCGTGGCGCGCCGGAGCCAATTCGAAGCGCTCTGATGGAAGGCGCAAGCTGGTGGAGTCAAGCCTTCGAGGCGGCCGGCTTCAAAAACGCCTTCCGGGTGGAACTGCTTCCTGCCGACGCCGACGTTATGGATATTCGCTACAACACGATCCTCTGGGTGCACCGTTCGACCCGAGGATGGTCCTACGGGAATAGCGTGGTCGATCCTCGAACCGGAGAGATTATCAAGGGGCAGGTTACGCTGGGCTCTCTGCGCGGCCGGCAGGACTACCTGATCGCCGAAGCTCTCCTGTCGCCGTACCAGAATGGCGGGGCCGCTCCTTCCGAGTTGCAGCAGTTTGTCCTCGCCCGTCTTCGCCAGCTTGCGGCCCACGAGGTCGGCCACACACTCGGGCTGGCCCACAACTTCGTGGCCAGCGCAATCGCCCCGGGGACCTCGGTCATGGACTACCCGCACCCGCGTATCACACTCGACAGCTCCGGGCGGCCCGATCTGTCGCACGCGTACTCCGTAGGCGTGGGCGCCTGGGACAGAGCCGCAATCCAGTATGGCTACTCCCAGTTCGCGCCCGGCGCGGCGGAAGCGACCGAGCTTGGCTCGATCCTGAAGAAGGCCCAGGACAGCGGCCTGTATTTCATTACCGACGAGGACGCACGGCCGCCGGGTAGCGCGCACCCGTACGCGCACCTGTGGGACAACGGTCCCGATCCCGCAGCCGAACTCGAACGCATCCTGCAAATCCGTGCCGCAGCGTTGGCGAGGTTCGGCGAAGGCGCCATCAAGAACGGAACGCCGCTGGCGCAATTGGAAGACACCCTGGTTCCCCTCTATCTCTTCCATCGTTACCAGACGACGGCCGCGGCCAAGGAGCTCGGAGGCCTGAACTATCGCTATGCCCTGCGCGGTGACGGTCAGAGCACGGCGGAAATCGTCGACCCGGCAAATCAGCAGGCGGCCCTGGCTGCGCTGGTGAAGACCATCTCGCCCGACACACTGAGCTTGCCCGAGCCGCTGTTGAAGATATTGCCGCCCCGTCCGCCCACCCTTCCGCGCACAATCGAGTCCTTCGGCGGACACACGGGGGCCACCTTCGACCCTGTCGGCGCGGCCGAGGTGGCGACGGACATCACCCTCGCCCTGCTGTTCGATCCTCAGCGCGCTTCGCGCCTGGTGGAGTACCATCTGCGGTGCCCGCAATGCCCCAGCCTGGAGCAGACCATTGAAGCGGTCGTCGCCGCCACGTGGAAAGCGCCGCGCGTTGGCGGCTTGCAGACCCTGATTCAAACCACCACTGAGTTCGCTGTCACCGAGCACTTATTAGGATTGGCAGCAAACAAAGACGCTTCCCCGCAGGCGCGAGCTGTCGCGCGCGCAGAAGCCGTCAATCTGCATGCATTCCTTTCGACCTCCGCCGGCGACAACGTGGAACAGGCTGTGCGCGCGACCGCACTGGCACGCATTGAGCAGTTCCTGAAAGATCCCGACAAATTCACGCCTGCGCCAACGCCGCCCGTACCTCCAGGCCAGCCCATCGGAGACGACGAATAGCAGTGCCCCAGGTTCGCGTCCTTCTTCTGGAAGCTAACCTGGGTCCGCGCGCCGAGTGCCCATACTTCTGGCCTTCATTTGGCGAGAGGGTGGGCGCGAGAATGAGCTATTCTGAATAGGTAGCCTATGTCCCTTTCCGCCGTCATTGTCGATGACGAACAGCTGGCGCGCGACGAGCTTGCCTATCAACTGCGCGACCTCGACGTGGACATCGTTGCCCAGGGCAAGAACGGCGTCGAAGCCGTCAACCTGGTCAAGGAGTTCTCGCCCGACCTGCTTTTCCTCGATGTGCAGATGCCCGGCCTCGACGGCTTCGGCGTCATCAAGAAGCTGCTCGACCGCAAGCTGCCGCTGCCGCAAATCGTCTTCGCGACCGCCTTCGACCAGTACGCGGTAAAGGCCTTCGAAGTGAACGCCGTCGACTACCTGCTGAAGCCGTTCGACCGCAAGCGCGTGGCGCAGGCCGTCGACAAGGCGCGCCAAAAGCTGGAGACTGCGGGCTCGCCCACCGACCAAATCGGCACCATCGTCAAGCTGCTCGAACAGCAGCAGCGTCCCCCGGCCGCCAAAGTCCTGCTGAAATCCATGGGCCGGCTCTTCCTCGTCGACCAGAAAGACATCTGCTACGCCTCCATCGAAGACGGCGTGATTACCGTCGTAGCTACCGGCATGGAGGGCCAGTCGAATTGCCGCACGCTGGAAGAGCTGCTCGACTCGCTCGACCCCAACATGTTCTGGCGCGCCCACCGCTCTTACCTGGTGAACATCAACCGCATTAAAGAGGTTGTGCCCTGGTTCAAGAGCTCCTACCAGATCCGCATGGAAGACAAAAAACAGACCGAGATCCCCGTCAGCCGCGCCCAGACGAAACGGCTGCGGGAGCTGTTCGGGCTGTAGGCAGAGCTGGCCTTCAGGCCAGCGTCCTAACCCATCGCAAGAGCACCAGCCCCTTCAGGGGCGACACCACGCCGCAGAATAGAACAAGGAAGATGGATTGCCGTCCCCAGCTCCGTCGAACGAGTCACGCCAACCACACCGTTCCGCTACAGCGTCTGCAAGAAGTTGATCAGGTCCTGCATTTGCTGTGACGAGAGCCCCATCTGGAAACGCTGGTTATAGAAGTTCACGATCTGCGACAGATTTGCCGCCGCACCGTTGTGGAAGTATGGCGCGCGTGATGCGAGGCCGCGCAAGATTGGGCCTTTTCCTCTCCCGATGTCAGTGCACTGCCCTGAAATGAGCGCTTTGCCTGGATCGGTCGTATAGAACGTCTGCCCCGAGAGCGGCCCCTGCGTGCAGACCAACTGGAATACCGGCAAGGTTGGGAGCGACAACTGCTGCAACCCCGCCAGAACGTGTGGATCGGTTTCGAATTGCGCGGAGCGTACCGTCCCGATATCGAGCGGCAGCGGGAAAGAATGGTCTCCGACATTTGGCGTGTCATGGCAGGTGGTGCAGGTGCCGGTGATCTGCTGAGTTCCGGTCGTCAGTCCCGGCACGTCGCTGATGGTGAGTGGCTGGGTGTTGAAGATTTGTTCTCCGCGAGCAATCGAGGCCTGCTGCGAATTGCGCGAGTTCTGCCACGAAGTGTAGAGGGTGAATACGTTGGGATTGAACGGCTGCCCGTGCGGATCGCCACCCAGCGAATCGTTGATTCCGGGGTAGTACTGCTGGTTGGGCAAGTACTGCGGCCCGCCATACGAGCCATGCTGCCCGTACAGGTTTCCGGCGCGAAAGTCGCTGATTTGCGCCGAATTCAACGCCAGCTCGAACCCAACAATCTGCCGAAGCTGCGCCTGCGTAGGCGGCTGGTTGGCCTGCGCATGGGTAAGGGTTGCGTCAATCGCTTGTTGCGTCAGGTCGGTGTTGAGATTCGCGGCAAACGTCTGCTCGTTGTTCAGCGGGTAGAAAAACGACTCGCGCCCGTCAAACATCACGGCGCTCGAAAAGCCGAGGTTTGTGCTCGGCAATGGCCGGCGGTAAACCGAGACGGTCTGTTGTCCTTGCGCGTTCGTCGTCAAAGCGCAACCGTAAGGATCCACGACCGCAGTGATGGTGAACTGCGGCGGGTCAGGATCGTACTCGTTCGGCGGCACCTGTAATCCTATGCGGATAAGCCCGTTGTTGACGACCAGGCTGTTGTTCACCGGCCCCGTGGGACAGGTCGAGCCGTCGACCTGGTCGAAGAGCGGATCTCTGCCGCGAGTCAGGTAGTAACGGAATTGGGCGTCGGCGGCACTCAGGCCGAAGCCGGTGCCTGGACTGTGGCAGGTCACACAGCTACGGCCGTTCGTTCCCAATTGCTGAAAGAACGGTCCGCTGAGGTCGAGGTACCCGGTCGTGCTGTTCGTGGCGGAAAACCCCGTACCGTCAAGAAACGGAAAAAGGTTGGGCAGACGGAATCCTGCCTGCACCGCAGTGCCGGTCAGTAACAGCAGCGCCAGACACACCGCGCTGGCCCGTAAACGGGTAGCGAAAAGCAAAGCAGTTACACGCCGGAATCGGGCAATCGCCCTCGTCGATTCTTGCCTCTGTGACCCGTGCGACACATCCGCCTCCCAGTCCCGATCTGAAATCGCGGTTACTGTGCCTCAACTTCAGCCACCATGCAATACCGCAAGGCTGTCGGAGTTCTTAATTCTTTATGTCGGGCTAAATTACTGGAAGCAGACCAGATGTGGAGATTGCAGCAGGCTCAATTGGCAGTTGGCAGTCAGGAGGAGTCCGCTCAAGCCGCATTCGCCTGCGCGGTGATTCTTATTCGATCGCACGTTCACTGATGACGAGCCAGCGCTACGACGAATGGCTGGTCGCCGACGGCTGACAGCTCATTACTTCTTCTTCGCGTGCATGCGGCTGACCATCTTCGTCACCGTGCTGCGCGGCGACAACCGCAGCGACTCCACCGCCAACCGGTTCTTCCATCCCGGAATGACGATCCGCTTGCCCTGCTTCATGCCGTCATAACCCGCACGCGCCACTTCGACCACATCCACCAGCAAAGAACTGCGCGTCATGGTGTCTGCGCCCAGGCCCGCGCGTTTCTGAAATCCCGTCTCCACCGGCCCCGGACACAGGCACGTCACGGTCACGCCGGTGCCGCTCAGTTCCTCGGCCAGCGCCTCGCTGAAGCTCAGCACAAACGCCTTGGTCGCGTAGTAAATCGACATGTACGGCCCGGGCAGGAACGCCGCAACGCTGGCGACGTTCATCACTTTGCCTTCGCGCGCGCGAACCTGCGGCAGGAACAGCTTGCTCAGGTGAACCAGCGCGAACATGTTCACCTGCATCATCTCGGCTTCGTGGTTCCAGTCGGTCTTGAGGAACGGACCGTTGCCGCCGAAGCCCGCGTTGTTGACCAGCACGTCGAGAACGACGCCCGCCTCCTGCAGCTCCTGATAGAGCTCGACCGGCGACGCCGGATGCGCCAGGTCCTTAGGCGAGACGCGCACCTCGATGCCGTGCTGCGCTTGCAGCTGATCGGCAAGCCCGCGCAGCACGCCGCGATTGCGCGCCACCAGCACCAGCCGATAGCCATCGCGCGCAAACAGCCGCGCCAGTTCCAGTCCAATGCCGCTGGAGGCGCCGGTGATCAGCGCCGTCCTGGCGACCGAAAAAGGATTGCTTGCACCCACGCTTAAGTTATAGCGGATTTCCGCCGGATGCGGCAGTGATGAAAACCGTGTTACTTCGCCGCCTGCTTCGTTCCCCTGCTCGACTGCAGGAAGCTCACGATCTGCCAGCGCTGGTTCGTCGGCAAACTCTTCCACGACGGCATCCCCGAATCCGGCTTGCCATTGGTGATAAACCAGAACAGCTCGCCTGCCTTCGCCTTGTGTACCGACGCGCTGTCGAGCGCAGGCGCCGGTCCCATCCCCTGCAGGTTGTTGCCGTGACACTGCGCGCAGTTCTGACCGTAGAGTTTCTTGCCTTCGGCCGAAGCCGTCGCGTTGCCGGCATACGGATTCTTCGTCGCGCCCGCCGCCGCCGGCGCACTGCGGAATGTGGGCTGCTGCGCGAAAGCAGCCGTCCACGAAATGATTGCGAATAATGAAAGACCGCCAACAAACGTCCGCCAGATTGCCGGGCTTTGTGCCCGATTCCTCGCCATAGTAAGCTCCTATATACATACTAGCGCGTACATAACGTCATGAACTCATCGCCCCAAACGCAAACCGAAGTCCCCGTCACCACCATCCGCGAGATCGGCCAGCACGAAGGCCAGACCGTCACCATTCGCGGCTGGCTCTACAACCTGCGCGAGAGCGGCAAGCTGCTGTTCCCGCATTTTCGCGACGGCAGCGGCATCATCCAGGGCGTCGTCGCCAAGCAGCGGTCTCGCCCGAGCTGTTCGAGTCGATCAAGGGCCTGACGCAGGAATCGAGCGTGATCGTCACCGGCAAGGTCCGCGCCGACAAGCGCGCGCCCGGCGGCTACGAACTCGACGTCACCGACGCGCAGGTCATCCAGCGCGTGAACCCCGACGATCCTTACCCGATCTCGCCCAAGGAGCACGGCGTCGACTTCCTGATGGAGCATCGCCATCTCTGGCTGCGCTCGCCGCGCCAGGCCGCCATCCTGCGCGTTCGCGCCGAGATCATCAAGGCCGCGCGCGACTTCTTCGACGATCGCGGCTTCACCCTGACCGATCCGCCGATCCTCACGCCCGCGGCGTGCGAAGGCACCACCACGCTCTTTCCGGTCGACTACTTCGAGGAGCAGGCGTTCCTCACGCAGTCCGGCCAGCTCTACATCGAAGCGACCGCGATGGCGCTGGGCAAGGTCTACAGCTTCGGCCCGACGTTCCGCGCGGAGAAATCGAAGACGCGCCGCCATCTCACCGAGTTCTGGATGGTCGAGCCCGAGGTCGCGTATCTGCGAGCTCGACGACCTGATGGAGCTGGCCGAGCAGTTCATCACCTCCATCGTGAAGCGCTGCCTGGAAAGCGCCGGCCCGAGCTGGAAACCATCGGCCGCGACATCGCCAAGCTGGAGAAGATCGACACGCCGTTCCCGCGCATCTCGTACGACGATGCGGTGAAGATGCTGCAGGAAGGCCACGCCGACGGCAAGCTGGAGAACAAGTTCGAGTACGGCGGCGATCTCGGCTCGCCCGACGAGACCTACATCTCGTCGCAATTTGACCGGCCGGTAATGATCCACCGCTATCCTGCGTCGGTGAAGGCGTTCTACATGGAGCCCGATCCCGCAGCGGCCCGACCTGGCGCTGTGCGTCGACGTGCTCGCGCCCGAAGGCTACGGCGAGATCATCGGCGGCTCGCAGCGTATGGCGTCCTACGAGATGCTGCTGCAGCGCATTCACGAGCACGACCTGCCGGAAGAGGCGTTCAAGTGGTATCTCGATCTGCGCAAGTTCGGCGGCGTGCCGCACGCCGGCTTCGGCATGGGCATCGAGCGCGCGGTGGCCTGGATCTGCGGCCTGGAGCACGTGCGCGAAACCATTCCGTTCCCCCGCATGCTGTACCGGTCTGTATCCGTAGATGATGGAGCGGCGCTTCGGCGTCGCGCCATGCGGCCGCTCCAACGGGTGGAGCACCGCTTCAGCGGTGCAGTGGTCGGCGCTTTGACTAAGCTGTCATCCCGAGCGGAGCCGCGGAGCGGCGCAGTCGAGGGATCTGCTGTTCGCATGCGGTGGAATGATGTCCGCGCGCGCATTTGATGTGCGATTGGCGTATACAACAGCGCCGCAGGCGCGAAAGTAAATAGCCACCGCGGAAGCGGTGGGTCGGCGTGCAATAAGATATTGGAGCCCCTTCAGGGGCGACACCCCTTCGGGATGGCGCCGCCGCTAAAGCGGCTCGGACCTAATGGGAATTATTAACCCACCGCTGCCGCGGTGGGCTAATTACTGTCGCCTCTGCGAGGCTTCTGTCTCATGATGTAGAGCCCGACCAGAACCTTATGGCAACCAGTCCCATCACCAAACCGCTACAGAACATCGAAACCAAGCACATCCGCATCATCGGCGTGCCGCTGGATCTTGGCCAGTCGCGCCGCGGTGTGGACATGGGCCCCTCCGCCATGCGCGTCGCCGGCCTCGAAGCCAAGCTGGAGGCGCTCGGCTACGACGTCGAGGACGCGGGCAACGTTTCCGTCGCCATGCTCGAAACCGAGTCCGAGGGCGATCCGCAGCGCCAAATACTCTGAAGGAGATCACCGAAACCTGTGAGGCACAGGCCGAGCTGGTGATCAAGACGCTCGAAGCGGGCAAGATTCCGCTCGCGCTTGGCGGCGACCACTCCATCGCCGCGGGCACCGTCAGCGGGGTCGCCGAATTTTATCGCCGCAACCATCAACGCATCGGCCTGCTGTGGATCGACGCCCACAGCGACATCAACACGCCCGAAACCTCGCCCAGCGGCAATGTTCACGGCATGCCCCTCGGCGCCATCATGGGCCTGTTCTCCTCGCCCCTCACCGACCTCTACGGCTTCAGTCCCAAGGTGCGACCGGAAAACGTGTGCGCTGGTCGGCATTCGCGACGTCGACGAGCACGAGCGCGAAAACATCCGCAAGTCCGGCGTCCACGTCTTCACCATGCGCGACATCGACGAGCGCGGCATGCGCGCGGTGATGGAAGAGGCGCTGCGCCTCGCCGGCCGCGGCACCGTCGGCTACCACGTCTCGCTCGATCTCGACTGGATCGATCCGGAAGACGCGCCCGGCGTGGGCACGCCGGTGTGGGGCGGCGCAACCTATCGTGAAGGACATCTTGCGATGGAGATCATCGCCGACCACGGCCGCATGCTGAGCTTCGAGATGGTCGAGGTGAACCCCGTTCTCGACGAGCGCAACCAGACCGCCGAGCTGGCGGTCGAGCTGGCGCTCTCGGCCTTCGGCAAGAAGATTCTGTGAACGGTAGAGCTGGCGCTCTCGGCCTTCGACGAGAGAATTCTGTGAAGGGTAGAGCGGGCCTTCAGGCCCGCGTCAAGGCTGGCTTTCTTAGAATGAGTCGGCTTCAGCCGACGCCACGGTGTTTCGGCGGGAGACAACCATGAGCGGGTGCCCCATAGCCTGCCCTGAGCTTGTCGAAGGGTCTCGCGCCTTTCGAGACCTGGGAGAGAGCTTCGTGTCAGGGCACGGCTTCAGTCGTGCCGAGCGAATTCCTATTCTGAATCTTTCGGCACGTCTAAAGATGTGCCCTGTTGCAAACCCGACGCTCCTCGGGGCTTCTATCGCACACCAATGACGGATACCCGATTCACCCTCCCGCCCCTTCCCCCGCTCCTCACCACGACCGTTTTTGGTGCCACAATCAGGTACTACGATGTAGGATCAGGCCCCTTGCTCGTCCTCATTCACGGTATTGGCGGCGACGCTGACGACTGGGCCTTCTGCCTCGATGCGCTTGCGTCGTCCCATCGCGTCATCGCGCTCGATCTGCCCGGCTTTGGCCGCTCCGATAAACCGCTCATCGACTACACCATCGCCGGCTTCGTCGAGATGCTCGAACGCTTTCTGCGCAACCTCGGCATAGAGCGCGCAGCCCTGATTGGACATTCCCTCGGCGGCTGGATCGCCGCCACTTACGCCCTCACGTTCCCACATCGCGTCGACAAGCTCGTTCTGCTCGACGCCGCCGGCGTCTGGGGCAACATGACCGCGCTACCTGTCGACCTGCACGTTTCCACCCTCGCCCACCTGCGCGAAATTTTCCAGTTCCTCTTCTACGACAAGACTCTCGCAACCGATGCGCTCATCGAGTTCGCCTACGGGCAGCACCTGGAACGCAACGACGGTTACACCATCGACAGCATCCTGCAGAACACGCGCGACGGCCGCGAACGCCTGGACGAGCGCATTTCTGCTCTGACCGTGCCTACCCTTGTCCTGTGGGGCGAAAACGACGCGATGATACCGCTCGCCATTGGGCGCCGCATCCACGAGCTCGTTCCCAGCTCGCAGCTGGAAGTGATCCCGCAATGCGGACATCTGCCGAACCTCGAGAAACCCGCCCAACTCGTCGAACATTTGCTGAAGTTTGTAGCTAGAGACGAAGGCAGATTAAGATAGATCGCAGGTGACCCATGCCCGAGGATGCCAAGTCCACACTTGATCCCAATCAGCCGCAGGACGCGGCCGAACACGTTGCCGAGGCGCATCGCCTTCTGCGCGCGCTTCAGCTACCACTCGACAAGCATCCCGAGCTGGCAGAAGCCATCGACAATCTGGAGATGGCGCTCAGCATCCTGACCACCAAGACTGGCGGCATGCTGTAGCCGTTGCTCCGCCGGCAAGAATGCCAATTTCTGCCATTCGCTTCCGATTACCACAAGGCCGCATTCTGACGCTTGCGGGCTTCTCTGCCCGTTGCCATGATGTATGTGTACCGTGTAGCCCCGCGTTTTGCTTGCGTCGCTCCTGGCCCACGGCCGAGTAGGGACGGCGTATCGAACAGTTCGCGGGGCTATTCTCTTTTCAGACCAGCTTCGTTATTGGAAATATTGCCGTCTACTATTTTTCGAGCTAAGGTTTCGCCTTCAAAATCTGGTCTAAACAGGACGCAATCTTGGAGACGTCGTCGATGACGGTGTCTACCTTCTTAATATCGTCAATCACCTGCTGCAAATCCTTACTGGCGGCGGTGATTTGCTTGGTGAGATCCTGAAACTGCTGATCGGATGCGACGATATTAGCTTGCACCAGCTGGCGCTGCAGGTCGTCAAGATGCTTTCTCAGAGCGTACAAGGTTTGCCATCTAGGATCCGACATACTGAATGACGGATCCGCTAGAAGCGAATCGATTTGTGTGATGACGTCGCCGATAAGCGTTACGAGTTCAACTGAAGTCATAGGTTAGTCCCCTTGTCCTACTTGCTTGCCGCGATAAGCTGTTGCACAGCGTCACCTAAAGGCTGCGCCGCAGAAACGAAAGCTTGCACACTATCTCTCAGTTGCTGCAGGTTCTGCGGAATATTGGGTGCGTTGACATACTTAACCAGGTCCTCGTGCGCCTTCTTCATTTTGGCGATTGCGGAAGCAGGATTGGCTGCGGCCAAGGTAGTTTGATCGGCGCGCCAGGCCTTGACTCTGTCGGCGTCGGCCAGCAGTGAAGCGGCATCGCCTCGCGTCTTCCGGCACCCTATCTGGCCGGAGGTGTTGGAGTCCGACTGCGAAGGCTGCTCCGGACTTACTTCACAGTCGTAGTCACGAAATAGCTGCAGGCCATAGTTGTTCAGCTTGGTCCGCTGACGCTCATAGGAATCCTGCGCGTCGTCCCCAATTAACTGGATGAGCGCCGTCACGTCCTTGTCCGTGCTATTGACCGAATTCCGGATCTCCGTGCGTGCTTTGTGCTCGAGAATGAGTTGCGCTACGGCGCCAATGGCGGTTGCCGCCGCTCCGGCAACGCCGGAAAACTTCGCATTGAAGGCACTTGCCTCTTTCTTGTCGGTTACCTTGCCGGAGGCATCCTTGGCCAAGGTTTGTAGATTGGTGCTGAGGGTCTTGGTGTCAGCCCCTACCGAAGAGTCCTCCTTACCCGCGGCCAGCGTGGCCAGGTTGACCGTGTACTTGCAGAGCGCATCCAGTGCGTCGGTACGGAACTTGATCTCCTCGGGTGTGATTATCGTCTGCGCGTCAATTTGCTTGGGATCGAGCGGCTTCTGTTCAAAGACCTGCTGGTTGATATAGATGTCCTGCTCGATCGTGTTTTCGTTGGCCAGAAATGCGCGCTCCGCGGAAACTACAGTATTGGAGGCATCCTGAAATCCTTGGATAGGCTTTTGATAGTCTTGCGGACCGCAACTTGCCGACGCCAATAGGACGATCATTACAGTAGCGACAGCCAGCAACTGAGTTGTACTGCCACGGCGTTGTAACCAGGTCATAAGCTGGATCTCCTCGGAAAGTCTAGGTCGGCGCAGAAGTCATCCCGCATTCTACGGAATAATTCGTCAGAAACTACTTCATTCCAAGCTCAAGCCATAGGTTGGGCTCTTATTTGGAAGCAGGCGGGTCTTGCAAACTATGGTAGGCTGCTCCCCATCTAAGAACAGTCCGGGGAACCCGAACCACCCTGGGTGAAGCATCGAGACTTTACAGTCAGCGCGGCCAGGCGTCAATAGCCAAAAGGTGCGGCGTGATTCGGATAAGAGTGGGCTTTTTCGCAGCAATGAGAAGGCCCCACTCATCCGCGACCGGTAATGACATCCCGGTTCCTTCGGATGAGTGGGTATTACGGACCACGTCACTTCTGTAACACTTTCTCCGTATCCTTACCCAGGTCCTTTACTCCCACAGCGGTCTTTTCTCCCGCCTTTTCGGTGTACTTCACCGAGACCTTGGAGCCCTCGGCCACTCCGTCGCCAACATCCTTGCCGGTAGTTGTGGCCGTCTTGTCGGTCCACTTGACGCTTTGTTCCGTACCATCGGCGGTCTTGACCACCAGGGTCTTCGTACCCTTGTCCACCGACTTCACCACGCCCTTCATGACGTGCACGGGATCATTCGCCAGCGCACTCTTCGACATCCCAAGGGTTAACACCGCTATCAGCGCGGCCAGCAGCGCCACGCGTGCCTTGACTCCAAACAACATGCCAATCCTCCTTTAGAACTGCTCGCTTATTGTAACTGCGCACTCCGCGATGCGAAAACTCGGATCAGGCGGCTCCCAGCGGCCCGCGACTAAGCGCGCACCTCCGCCAGGATGGAGTGCACCGCATTCAGCGTGGCCGTCGATGAGAACAGAGTCTTGAGCGCTTCCTTGAATCCCTCTTCGTCGTCCAAACTATTTTTCTGCACGCCCTGCCGTAGCTCCAGCGGATAGAAGCTGATGCCATGGGAAACCTGAAATAACTCGTATTTATAGTGAATCGTCGGCGCAATTAAGTAGAAATGATGCACAAAGTTCGGACCGAACGGCAGTGTGGTAATTTCACCTTTCACCAGGTTCTTGGTCTTTTCGCCCAGCAGTGCGGCCTGCTCCTTAAGAATAATGATCGGAGAGGTCAGCTTCGAGTCGGCAATATTCGATGGCCAAAGATCGTCAGGCATAACTTAGTTGTCGGTTGCCAGTTGTCGGTTCTCAGTTATAGTCATCGCTATCAGTTGTAGCGGTGCCGCACTCATCCGCTCTTTTCGGATGAGTCGAACTGACAACCGACAACTGACAACTGTTTTCAGAACTCCAGCTCCACCATCACCGGAAGATGGTCCGATGCTATCGACTTATTCGGCCGCCCATTCGCTACCAGCGGCACGCCATCGATCTCAGTCACAATCCGCACGTGCTCGGGCGCAAACTCGCCCAGCAACTCCGGCCGCAGCAGCACCTGATCATACATGTTCCAGAAATAGCAGACCGCCTCGCTGCCATCGTGATAGTAGGTGCCGCCCGCGTCGCCGCGGTCACCCATGTGGCTCCACATAGGATTGTAGAAGAAGCGATAGTTCTCCTGCTGCACCGTGCGCCACAGCCGATGAACCACCCGCCGGCTCATCACCGCGTGCAGGCCGCCGCGCGCCGCCACCACCCCCGGCTCAAACGGATTCATGTTGAGATCCCCCAGCAGCAGGGTGCGCCGATGCCCCTCCTGCTTCTCCGCATCTTCGATCAGGCGCGCCAGGTACACCGACTCGAACACCTGGCTATCGTCGGACGCATTGACCTTGCTGGGCAGATGCGCGCCCACTACCAGCAGCGAGCTCCGCGCCGGCAGCTTCAGCCGCCGAATCGAGACGCGATCGGTCTCCACCAGCGGCGGCATCATGCTGGCATCGAAGCGCGTAAAGACCCGCAGCCGGTCGCAGCTGCTGAAGCCAAACTGATACTCGCTGCGCTCGGCGTTCAGCGCCTCCACCATGCGCCAAGGTTCCGTGCCGCACTCCGCCAAAATGAAGACGTCGATCTGCTCCTGCCGCGCCAGCCCACAAACCAGCTCCGGCAGGTCCCGCTGATTCAAATTCCAAAACAAAAACTTCGGCACAGCGGGAGCGTACCAGATGTCTTGCGGTTCACCAATATGACTTTCGTTGGCACTCTGGCGTCGCAGAACAGAGAATGCCTCTCGCTATGACATCAGCAACGCACAATTTGGCCGACTATTGACATTCTTGGGCCAGTCACCGGAAATAGCGGTAGGAGAAACAATTCATGGACTGTATTGACTGCAAGGTCACAAACCCTGACGGCAATCGTTTCTGCGGTCAATGTGGGGCGGAACTTGGCAGACTGCTCGACGAAACAATTCGGAAGAGGGGGTTTCGTGATCGACAAGCTACAGAAATGGAGATCACGGAAGCTGTCGCAGGAAGATTGATGAAATGGGCAGCGTGGCTCGGAACCATGGCGGCCCTCGTCGTGTTCTTGTTTGGCTTGTTGCTGGGCAAGAGCTATCACGATGTTTGGAAGGCCGTTGATACCGCAAAGACACAGATTCAATCCTCCATCGAACAAGGTCAGGCCGATATCGTCAAGATATCAACCCGCACAAGTGGCCTCGCCGACGAGATCAATGAACTGCAGGAGGATATTGACAGTTATAGGAGAGTCAACAGGGACATTGAAAAACTGCAGAAACAGCTACAGTCAGTTCAGGTACAGGTGGTCGACTTGGGTCCGAGGGGCCTTACGGGCGAGCAAGCTAGAGACTACGGGGGCAGGCCCAAGCGCGATAACTCTTGGCCATTCGGGTTGTCCGTCTTCCACCGACGGAGGTAACGTGCTCTACTGCGCAAAAGGTTCTCCGGTTTCGCTTTTTCAACTCACTTCTACGGGTGATTTCCATCCCGTCTCCAGTCAGTCACCGATTGGCTTCCAAGACGTCTCCACCGAGCCAAAGCCGCGATGTACTGCCGCGAAGCGTGGAACGTTCTATGTCGAAAAGGGCAACGGAGGCGTTGCGGACAAGCCATCAGTGTGCTTGAAGGGAGCAGACAACGCCTATGAATGGATTGAAATTGCAGGACACTAGCTTTGCGGTCTACCGGCTTGCGAGTGCACATTCATTCGCGAGTGGGGCTCCAGCCCGAAGGGCGGGATGGGGTGAGCCCGGCGCGTGAGCGCCGGGTACGCGGTTATGAAAGGCCCCGAGCCGCGTCAGCGGCGCCCTCAAACGACGTATTCGCGTTCGTACTTCACGCCCGATTTTTCGAGCAAGGCCGTGAGCTCCTGCTCGTACGTCCGCCGACCATGGTGCCGTTCCTGGTCTGCGATATACGCTCTCACCATCGGCACCTGCGACGGACTGACGCTGATTGCGGCATATCCGTCCTGCCAGGCGAAATGTCCGCTCGTCTCGCCCATATAACGCGACGAGTTGGCCTTCAGGTCGCGAATGGATTCGCTCAAGGGCCGCACCGCAGGAACACGCAGGAGCAGATGAACATGGTTCTCGGTCCCGCCCGCTGCCAGCAACTCCATCCGTTTATTTCGTGCGATGCCGCGCAAGTTTTTGATGAGCCCGTCCAAATTGCGAATCATGGGTGCGCGGTTTTTTGTGCTGAAGACAACGTGAACGAGATTCAGAGTGTAGGTGTGCGCCACGATCCAACTGTGAAACATGTTCGCGGGCGCGTCGGTGAGGAAGGTCACATCTTGCTGTGGCGCCGCTGACGCGGCTCGCCGTTCCGGTGTTCGCGTACCCGGCGCTCACGCGCCGGGCTCACAACATCCCGCCCTTCCCACCCCAACAACCGCAAAAAGCGCGGTTGTTGGGGACCCCGGCTACGGGCTGGAGCTATCAGATGATCCGGGTCAATTTGGACGGACTACTTCCTGCACGCGGCGCAATATCCGCCGATTTCGAAGCGGGCGACGAGGATATGAAAGTGGCAGTCGCGCTCGACCTGGCCTTTGACGCGGTCGAAGAGGTCGCTTTCGAACTCCTGTACCTTGCCGCAGCGCAGGCAGGTCATGTGCATGTGGTCGCGTTGCGGACGGCGCTCGTAGAAGTGGCCCTCGCCTTTGACGTGCAGCAGGTCGAGCTCGTCGACCAGGCCGTGGCGTTTGAGCAGGCCGAGCGTGCGGTAGACGGTGACGCGGTTGATGTTGGGGTCGATACGGACGGCCTTGCGCAGGATCTGCGCGGCGTCGAGGTGCTGGCTGGCGGTCTCGATGATGCCGAGGATAACCCGGCGCTGGCGCGTCATGCGGATGCCGCGCGAAAGCAGTGCGGTTTGCAACGCGCCGGGAGCTTCAGTCTGGGGAAACGGCATGCGAAGTACTCTCCTGCGAAATTTGGATCGCGACCGACGGCTCCGCCCGATGACTGGCGACCTTCGACTGCCTGCTCATCCGGATGACCGCGGGTTCACCCATATATAAGGTGAGCGGTTAGCCGCCTCGGTGCCGCTGCAGTTTTCCGGCCTCCGCGGTGGGTTCTGGCGTTTCAACGGTTTTCCGGCGCGTCCATCACCCCAATTGGGGAGTGGCGCCCGCCGTGTTCCCGTCGCTGCGACCGGCGGACTGGGTTCCGGTTCCACAGCTGGCTGAGGACGAGAAGCCCTGTCTCGTCGCAAAACCTGGGCTAAGTGGAGCGGATGGCCAACAAATCGTTTCATCTGACATTGGCAAAGCAAATTGAAGATCACCAAAGCGACCTTTTTGGTATGTAAGTGGGAACTGTGCGCGATGGGGTCGCTTGCAAGCTCGACATCTCGTTGGCCTAACGCCCCGTCGATCTTCCACTCGTCCGCCCGCTTACTCGTGGCCAGCGCTCGGCTCCGTTCGTCCACCCAGAGCTTCGGAGTTGGTTTGCGCCAAATCCGCGTTCCTGCCGCAAGCAATCCGTCGCGGCGAACCTCATAGGAGAAATCGACCGTCTGTACCTGGGTCGCAGCGTGCTGGCCAGTTCCGCGCTCAGTGCCCTCGGGCCATCAGCGATGTTGCATCGTCAGCAACGGCATAGCAGATGCAACAAAGTTACATCTCTCAATTCTTCATACGCTTGCAATATAGACTGCGCGTTGACGTGCCTGACGCCAATTCTTGCAACCCTGTTGCATCTATTCGACCGAAGTGCCAGTATACGTTGGGCGGTAGCCGGCGGTCAACGCGAATTGCGAAGGCCAAGGGCTTTGCAGAGTGACCGGCTGTTGGTTAGAACGAACGTTCGTTATTTGTTCCACGTGGAACAATTTCTGGAGCCGAGAAGGGTTTGGGCCTTGTTTGGTACCTTTCAGCGAAAGCTTAGGGGGACTTGGAAGGCAGGGTACGCCCGACTTCCAGCTCCTAAGCAGGTTCGGACTCTCGAACTTCAAATTGTTCCACGTGGAACAAATTTGCGAAGCAGAAGAGCTCTTCCGGGCGAAGGTTTCCACACACGCGAGCCGCACGTATTTCCCGCAAAATCAATCTCTTCGAGCGCTTTGGCGGCGAATTGCACAGGTTTTCCTCTGGAATCTCTGACCGCCGCGCCCGAAACTCTTGCTGCAATCAGCGCTTCCGTTCTAAGCTTGGCAAGGCTTATTCGAGTTCAGCTTGCAACTTTGGAGGGCTCTTGGCGAAGTCACCTCTGTCTGGCTCGGCGACTTCAAATTGTTCCACGTGGAACAATTTTGCGCAGCGAAGCACAAAACGACGAAGTTCCCTCCTTCGAAGATCCAGACCCGGGGGGCCCGATTCGGCCAAAGCTGGAAGCTGCTCAGCAAAAGCGCGCCCGCTTGGGACGAAGCTGAGCTCGTCGAAGCATCTGGCGCATTTGTGAGCAAGCCGGATCCGACTTGAGCCTGGACGCGCAGCAAATACAAACTCCACCCAGAACCTGGAGGAAGACTTCCGATCACATTCGCCGCGACGCGAACACGAAGTTATGGCACGAGTCATTGCAGTCACGAACCAGAAAGGCGGAGTCGGCAAGACGACGACTGCGATCAACCTCGCCGCATCGCTCGCGTCGCGCCGCGCGCCCACCCTGCTCGTCGACTGCGATCCGCAATCGAATGCCTCCAGCGGACTCGGCTTCCTGCGCGACCCCGAGCGCCCGAGCACATACAAGGTGGTCATGGGCGAGCTCCCCGCCGAAGCCGCGCTGCAGCCCACCGAAGTCGAGCGGCTCAGCGTGCTGCCTTCGCACAAAAATCTGCTTGGCGCAAACATCGAACTCGTCACGCTCGACGACCGCGAGTATCGCCTGCGCCACGCGCTCGAGCCCCTGCGCGAGCGCTTCGAATTCGTGATCCTCGATTGCCCGCCCGCGCTCGACCTGCTCACGCTCAACGCGCTTGTCGCCGCCGACTCGGTCCTCATTCCGATGCAGGCCGAATACTTCGCGCTCGAAGGCGTCACCGAACTGCTCGACACGATCGAGCGCATCCGCGTCGAGCTCAACCCAAGGCTCGCGGTCGAAGGCGTGGTGCTCACCATGTTCGACGAGCGCACGAACCTGGCGCAGTCGGTCGCCGCCGAGTTGCGCAACTTCTTCGGCGAGCTCATGTGTCACACCGCGATCCCGCGCAACATACGTCTCGCCGAAGCGCCCAGTCATGGCAAGCCGGTCATCTTGTATGACCCCGACTGCCGCGGCGCGCAAGCGTATCTTCACTTGGCAGATGAAATCCGCAAGCGGGTGAAGCAGCAACTAGCAACTTAGCAACTAAGCTTCGAGCAGCTAGGCGCTTGGCATTTGGCGGTTTAGCACCTTCGGCCTTGGTCGGTCATTGATCGCAATCTGTTGCTGCGAACCGCAAAGTTGCCATCACGAGTTCGCCCGCGGCTGAAGGAGGGACCCGCTTGTTTGCCGCGAATCCGGTATATCCCACAGTGTGGTATATAACACATTGTGGTACATAACGCCTGTCCGATCCCAATCTGCTAGGTGACACGTTCAACACTTACACGCGGGACCACGAACTGGGGCAGCCCAGCCACGATCAATGGCAGTGAAAAGCCCCACCCAAGCGAACGAAGCTTGGGTGGCCACCCGCGGCGGGTGAAGCCCCTTTCCCGTGCTCGCTGTCTTACCTGACTACCCGCTCGGCAATCCAGGCTGCGCATTCTCGCGTGCCCATCGAGCCTCCAACATCCACCGTGGTCTTCTGCTCGCGCACGGCATCGAGCACGGCTGACTCGATCTCCTGCGCTTCGGCGTTCAGCCCGAGGTGCGCCAGCATCATCGCTGCGGTCAGGATCGAGCCCATCGGGTTCGCCATGTTCTTGCCCGCCATCGGCGGCGCCGAGCCGTGCACCGGCTCGAACATCGACGTGCGGCCGGGATGGATGTTGCCGCTGGCGGCCATGCCCAGCCCGCCCTGCAGCGCGGCGGCAAGGTCGGTGACGATGTCGCCAAACATGTTGTTGGTGACGATGACGTCGAGCGAGCGCGGCTCACGCACCATCTGCAGGCAGAGCGCGTCGACGTACATGTGCTGCGTCTGGATATCGGGATACTCCTTCGCTACGTGTTTAAACACGCGTTGCCACAGGCCGCCGGCGTAAGTCATCACGTTGGACTTGTCGGACATCAGGACCTTCTTGCGGCCGTTGGCGCGCGCGTAGTCGAAGGCGAAGCGGATGATGCGCTCGACGCCCTTGCGCGTGTTGATGTCCTCCTGCGTTGAGACCTCGTCATCGGTGCCGAACTTGAAGTGGCCGCCCATGTCCATGTACACGCCCTCGGTGTTCTCGCGGATGACGGTGAAGTTCACGTCGTCGGGCGTGGTGTTCTTCAGCGGGCAAAGCGAGGAGTCGAGCAGGCGCACCGGTCGCACGTTGGCGTAGAGGTCCATCTTGAAGCGCATGCCGAGGAGGATTTCTTTGGCGTGAATGTTCGTGGCCACGCGCGGGTCGCCGAGCGCGCCGACAAAAATGGCGTCGAAGTCGCGCGCCAGCATCGCGAAGCCGTCGGGCGGGATGGTGGTGCCGTCGACGAGGTAGCGGTCAGCACCCCAGTCGAATTCGGTGAAGTCGACGCCGGCGCCCGAGGCGCGAACGACGTGGAGCGCGTTGGGAATGACTTCTTTGCCGATGCCGTCGCCGGGGACGACTGCGATATGTTTGCGGATAGTCACGGAGAATGAAGATAGCAGAAAAGCAGCAGCTCGCACTCGGCAATCGAGCACTCAGGCCAGACCAGGCTTGCTTGGCTCTGGGACAATCGGAGACAGCGCCAAAACTTCCGTCGGCTGAATGCTCGACTGCTGACTGCTTAAGCGCTTGAATTTATAATGGGAGATTCACCCATGACCATCGCCACCTTTCAGGACAAGTTGCTCGGCTCCGGCGCGCGCCTGGCGAGTTATCGCGGGGCAGAGACGCCGGCGAGCTTCGGCGACCCTCCGTCGGAGTTTCGCGCGCTGCTCAGCCGCGCCGCCATCTTCGACATGAGTTGGCAGGCGAAGCTGGTGATCAGCGGCAAGGACCGCACGCGGTGGGCGAACGGCATGGTCACGAACAACATTCGCGACCTCGAAGCCGGGCGCGGTGTTTACAACTTTCTGCTGAACCCGCAAGGCAAGAACCAGGGCGACCTGGTCGTCTACAATCGCGGCGAATATCTGCTGGCGACCACGGACCGCGCGCAGGCTGAAGCGATTACAACGCTTCTGCGGCGCTACATCATCATGGACAAAGTCGAGATCGAAGACATCAGCGACAAGCTGGCGTCGCTTGGCATCGCAGGTCCACAGGCGGTCGAGATGTGGTCGAGCATCGGCATCGACGTCGCGGCGCTTGAGCCGGGTCAAGTCGTCGACACCGTATGGCGCGCGATGGGCATCTCGGTCGCGCGCAACGCGCACCCGCAAGCGAACGCGTACGAAATCTGGATTGCGCCGGAGAACCTCGATCCGCTGTGGGAGGCGCTGATCACCGCGGGAGCCGAGCCGGCAGGCAGCGAGGCGCTGGAGATGTATCGCATCGCGCGCGGCATTCCGCGCTACGGAGCCGATCTGCGCGAGCGCGATCTGCCGCAGGAAACCGGGCAGGAGCACGCGCTCAACTTCACCAAGGGTTGCTACATTGGCCAGGAGATCGTCGAACGCATTCGCTCGCGCGGCAATGTGCATCGCACGCTGATCGGCTTGGAAGTGGAAGGCGAGCCGCCGCCGCCGGGCACGAAGATTTTCGCTGCCGACAAGGAAGTGGGAGAGATCACGAGCGCGGCGCGCCTTCCGTTTGGCGAGGGCGCGCGCACGCTTGCGCTCGGGTATCTGCGGCGCGAAGCGGCAACTCCCGACTCGACGGTGAACGTTGGCGAGCAGAGCGCGATCGTCCATGCGCTGCCTTTTGCATTGGAGAATTAACCACAGAGACACAGAGGCACAGAGAACCAGAAGCCAAAAAGATTGCGGTCGCCTTTGATCGACTCTCAAAGATTGGGCTGTGCGAAGTTCAAAGCGTCAAGATTACGCAAAGCCATACCTGCATTTGTGGCTCTGTGGCTCTGTGTCTCTGTGGTGAAATAGATTCTTATGCCTGATAAAGAGAAGAAGCCTGAGTTTGTTGTCACCGATCGCCGTCTGTTCAGCTCCGAGGGCGAACTGCGGCAGGATGTAGTCGAAGACGAGGAGCGCCGCGCCGAACGCGAGCGTGAGAATCGCGAAGCGCAGGAGCGCCGCAACGAGGAACGCGCCGCGCAGAAGCAGCCCGCGCCCGAACCCGAACCGAGTTCCTCGTCGACGGCGGTGCAGGAGCCGCCGGAGGTCGCGCTGCCATCGGCAGAGGAGCAGAAAGACTCTGCCGCCGCCTACGAGCGAGTCGACGCGTGACATCGACGCGCGCATCGAGCAGGAGATGCGCAAGCAGGGCCGGCCGCACGCGGCGAAAGATTTTCAGGTCAGCTTCGACAAGTTCATCGCCTCGCTGTACATGACCGCGCTGGTGCAGCTCGGCCTGGCGGCGCCGCAAGGCGAGAAGCCCGAAGTCGACCTGATCGGCGCGCGCCAGACCATCGACACCGTCGCCTCCTCCAGGAAAAAACCAAGGGCAACCTGACGCCGCAGGAAGAGGACATGCTGCAGAACATTCTCTATGAGCTGCGCATGGCGTATCTGGAAGTCACCAACCTGATCACCCATCCGCCGCCGCGCCGGGGCCGCGCCGAACAGCAAGCGCTGATGCGGGCCACGCTCACCGTACTGGGCAGCGGAACGTCGATGGGAGTTCCCACCATCGGCTGCGACTGCGCGGTGTGCACCTCGGCCGATCCGCGCGACCGCCGCACCCGCCCGTCGATCATGGTGCAGTGCGACGGGCACACGGTGCTCATCGACACCACGCCCGACTTTCGCGAGCAGGCAATTCGCGAGCACATTCGCCGCATCGACGCGATTCTGTACACGCACGGCCACGCCGACCACATTCTTGGCCTCGACGATGTGCGTCCGTTGAGCTTCCCGCGCATCACCGGCGGCGGCAAGATTCCGCTCTACGCCACCGACGGCACCGCGCGCACGCTGCGCAATGTCTTCCGCTACATCTTCGAAGCCGATTACAAATACGGCGGACTGGCGCAGGTGGAGTTGCGCCCGGTGAATGGGCCGATTGAATTGTTTGGCGCGACGTTCACGCCGGTGGTCGTGATGCACGGCGATGTGCCGATCGAGGGATATCGCTTCGGCAGCGCGGCCTACCTCACTGATTTCAGCTCGGTGCCGGAGGAGACGCTGGCGCAACTGGAAGGGCTCGACATTTTGTTCCTCGATGCGCTGCGCCATCATCCGCATCCGACGCATTCGACGGTGGAGAACTCCTTGAAGATCGTGGAGCGGCTGAAGCCGCAGCGCACGTTTTTTACGCACATTTCGCACGATCTGGCGCATGAGGCGACGAACGCGGCGCTGCCGGAACATGTGCGGCTGGCGCACGACGGATTGAAGCTGGAGTTTGAGCTGTAGAGGTGAACCGAGTCATTTTGAGAGCGTCCGAGGGTCAATAGCCCGGAGGGCGAAACAATCGTAGCCCAGGCAAAGTCCTGGGTCGGCGCCCATTCCATTAGGGAGAGTCCGGAGGACGCCACAGTTTTGCGTGCCGTCCCTAAAGGGACTCAGGGATTCATTTACTCCGAAATCCCAGCACTCACGTGCTGGGCTATGGTTGTGCCGCCCTTCGGGCTGACTTGTTTTCACGTATGCAGATCTTCCGCCATCTCGACGACGTACCCGGCGACTTCGGACCCACCGTGGTCAGTGTGGGCAACTTCGACGGCGTACATCGGGCGCACCAGGAAGTGGTGCGGCACATGGCCGAGCGCGCTCGCAGCTTCGGCGGCAAGGCGGTGGTCGTGACCTTCGAGCCTCATCCGCTGCGCATTCTGCGGCCCGATAGCGCGCCTCAGCCTGCTCACTCCGCTTGCGGCCAAGCTGAA
Organism: uncultured Acidobacteriaceae bacterium; assembly: GCA_963747045.1. Taxonomy (GTDB): domain Bacteria; phylum Acidobacteriota; class Terriglobia; order Terriglobales; family Acidobacteriaceae; genus Bog-257. The sequence continues at coordinate 212,074 of CAVVDN010000011.1, forward strand.
GCTGCTGGAGCAAACGCATGTGGATGCGGTGCTGGTGCTGCCCTTCACGCGCGATCTTTCGCATGATGAGCGCCGAAGATTTCGCGCGCCACGTGCTGGCGGGAACGCTGCACGCGCGCGAGGTCCACGAGGGCTACAACTTTCACTTCGGGCACAAGGCGAGCGGCAATGTGAACACGCTCGCCGATCTTGGACGGCGGTTTGGATTTGAGACCAAGATTTTTCCCGAGCAGCTGCTGCGCGGCCATCACGTCTCCAGCAGCGAGATTCGCAAGCTGGTTGTCGAGGGAAGAGTCAGCCGGGCGCGAGCGCTGCTGGGACGCCCGTTCAGCATTCTCGGCAATCCGGGACGCGGCCGCGGCTACGGCAACAAGTACACGGTGCCCACCATAAATTTTGCGCGCTACGACGAACTGGTGCCCGCCGACGGCGTCTACATCACGTGGCTGCGGGTGGGCGACGAGTGCTTCGAGGCGGTGACCAATGTCGGCAATCGTCCCACGTTCGGCGCCGAGTCGTTTGCCATCGAGAGCCACATTCTGAATTTCCATCCCATTGAGCTGCTGCCGGACACGGTGCTGGAGCTGAGCTTCCTGAAGCGGCTGCGCGGCGAAATCAAGTTTCCATCGGTGGAGGCGTTGCGCGAGCAGATCGGGAAAGACGTGGAGAAGGCGAAGCGGTATTTCCGTTTGGCGGGGGCAAGCCGCAGAGCGGCGGGATGAATTTAGCCGGAGCCGGAAGGCCCGGTCCGTTCGCCGATGTGGACGGAGCCGCAGAGCGGCGAAACAGCAGGCGGATAACGCCGCTGCCGCGGCCCTGCAAGGACCGACCGCAGTGCGGGGCTTCCGCGCCCGCCGAACGTCATCTCGCCGCTTTGCGGCTGGGTTCAGCACTGGCCGCGAACCGCATTCCCTTTTCCCGACGGCAACTCGAATCGTAGCTGTTGGTATTGCGCCCGCCGTCCTTGTACTATTTCACCTGATGCCGCAGTTGCCCATTTTGCCTGCAAAACCCGCGCACCATGAGGAACTCGTGCTGGTTGGCCTGCGGCTCGACCCGCGGCAGGAAGGCGCAGAATTCTACACCCTGCTCGCGGTCGGGGGCGACAACGAGCGTCCTATCCGCAGCGACGATCGCATCGTCTTCTTCGCCCGTCCTGAGCTGGCGGCCAACGCGCTGGCGCTCGATCCCGAGCTGTCGAAGTTAGGCTTGCCGCCGCAGGAGATGGAAACCTTCTGCGACATCGCGCAAACGCTGCATCTGGTCAACTCGCAGGACGCCGATCCCGAAGGCGTCATCCTCGAGTGCCTGCTGATCTTCGACGATCTGGTGCGCGCCACTCGTCTGCACATGCCCGACCGCTATCAGGGTATGCTCACCGAGTTGGCGGCACGCCTCACCGAGCGCGACACGTTACGCGATATCTTCCGCAATCATGCCCTGCGCGAGCACGTAGAAGATGCGCTGCTGTGGTGCGTGGGAGCGATTACGGTGAAGTCGCGGATGATGGTGTAGAGCCCGTCAGCTTAACGCCGAACGTAAATAGCCCGGCGCGGAAGCGCTGGGGCACGCGCCGTTTGTTGTGTTGACGCCCCTTCGGGGGCGGCGCAGCTCTCGCGCCGACCGTGTCGCCCTGAGGGGACTCACCGTTGATTTTCTTGCCGTCCACCCAGCGCTTGCGCGCCGGGGAACCTGGAGGCGAGGTCCCTACTCCGACGTGAAGTAATCCACCGCGACGGGATTCTCGAACAGCGAGTAGTCGCGGGTCACGACCGTGATTCCGGTATCGGTGACGTGGTACTTCTGGCGGTCGGCTTCGGTGTCGTAGCCGATGACGGTGCCTTCGGGGACGTGGACGTCGCGGTCGATGATGGCGTTGCGGATGCGGCAACTGCGGCCGACGTTGACGTGCGAGCAGAGGATGCTGTTCTCGACCTCGGCGTAGGAGTTTACGCGCACGTCCGGCGAGAGGACGCTGTTGCTCACGGTGCCGCCGGAGATGATGCAGCCCATCGAGACAATCGAGTCGTGGGCCTCGCCGGTGCGACCGGGATCGCAGAAAACGAACTTGGCCGGCGGGTACTGCCGCATGTGGGTGCGGATGGGCCACGCGCGGTCGTAGAGGTTGAACACGGGCGCGACGGAAACCAGGTCCATGTTGGCCTCGTAGTAGGCCTCGAGCGTTCCCACATCGCGCCAGTAGAGCGCTTCCTTCTTGTTTTCGTCGATGAAGTTGAAGGAGTAAACCTTGTAGCCGTCCACCATGCGCGGCAGCACGTTGTGTCCGAAGTCGTGCCGCGAGGTCGGATCTTCGGCGTCCTTCAGCAAGGCCGGAATGAGCACATCGGTGTTGAACAGGTAAATGCCCATGGAGGCCGAGACCATGCGCGGGTTGTAGGGCGAGCGCAGGTCGGTTTCCTGCGGCTTCTCCTGGAAGCCCACGACGCGGCCATCGCTGGCGATCTCGACCACGCCGAAGTGCCTGGTCTCGGAGGGCTCGATGAGGATGGTGGCGAGGGTGACGTCGGCGCCGGAGTCGCGATGCTGGCGCAGCATCAGGCCGTAATTCATCTTGTAGATGTGGTCGCCGGAGAGAATGAGCACATACTTGGGCTGCTCGGAGCCGATGGAGTAGATGTTCTGGTAAACGGCGTCGGCGGTGCCCATGTACCAGTTCTCGCTGACGCGCTTCATGGGCGGCAGGATCTCGATGAACTCGCCCAGCTCGCGGCCCACGATGTTGCCCCAGCCTTCGCGGATGTGCCGGTTGAGCGACAGCGCCTTGTACTGGGTGAGGATGTAGACCCGGCGCAGGTCGGAGTTGATGCAGTTGGAGAGCGTGATGTCGATGATGCGGTAGATGCCGCCGAAGGTGACGGCCGGCTTGGCGCGGTCGCGGGTGAGCGGATAAAGCCGCTCGCCTGCTCCTCCCGCCAGCAGAACTCCCAGAGTGTCTCTCATCGGCTACACGCGCACGTTGGATGCTTTGTTGTTCACCACGGAGCCCACGAAGCCCACGGACAACACGACACTCTCGGAATCTCAGTGCGCTCAGTGTTCTCCGCGGTGAGAAAGAATTTGTCTAGTCCTAAGAGGCCGAATATAGCACAGCCCAAAGAACGGAGCGGGAGCAGCGATGCTACTCGTCCTCCACACGGATGCGCAGGGACTTCAGGAATTTCAGGTCCTGCTGCGTCATCTTGCTCGCGGCGGAGGAGAGCTGCGGCGATTCTCCGTCCGCCGCATCGTGCTGATTGAATCCGATGGTGGCTTCGAGGACGACAAACACGTCGTAGCCACCGGCCTTGATGCGGGCGATCACATCGGCGATTTCGTCGGAGTCGGAGAGCGAGTTATTGATGGCGTCGCCCAGCTCTCGCATCATGCTTTTCAGTCGCTTGTCCACAATCTCCACCTGGCCCTTGCGGGCAGCCGGCAAGCCAATGTTCGCATATAACGGCTCTCGCAGGAAAGTCGCACGACACCGGCATCTTTATGGTTTGGATGCCAAATGTTCGCAGAAGTTTTGCAAGCGCTCGAGAGCAGCAGGAAAATCAGGTACTGCTGATTGTTACAATATTTGTCTGAAAGTTCGCATGCAGGGGTCGATTTGCCATCACAAGGGTTCGGCAAGACGGGACGCGCGTTGCTGCGGGTCGCGGGGACGAAAAGCGGCGAGAATCGCCTGGTGCGGGCGGTTTACCGGGCCGGCAGCGTCACGGTGCAGAATACCGCGCGCATTCTGCACATTCTATGGCTGGAGGTGACGGGGCTATTCTTCCTGGTGCTGGCCTTCGTTTGTGGCGCGGCCGCGGTTCGCGAGCACCATCGGCAACTGGCGGGCGCGGGGTCGGCGGGAAAGACGGTGCTGGCGTGGATTCTCGCGGCCATGTTCGCTTACTTCGGGGTGAACTCGATCTGGCGGTCGAAGAGAAGATAGCACGGGCTGCGAGCTCTGAGCGTAAAGCCGGGGGGTCAACCTGCAACAGCGGACGCGCGAAATTCTCGAAACCGCGACACATCTGAGATAACGCAGCTCGCGCGGTTTTGTGACGCGCGTCATAGCCGCCTTTTCAGCGGCCGTTCACAATAAGGGTAGTCTTTCTTGAATCGAGGCCCGAGTCGCTTATGGCCGAAACCAAAACGAAATCCGCAGTTCTAAGCAAGCCCGCCGACAATCAGGAAACCTCGTCCCACATCGCGGTAAATCCGCTGTACACGCCCGCGGACCTGGAGAACTGGGACTACGACCGCGAGGTCGGCTATCCCGGACAGTTCCCCTACACGCGCGGCGTGCAGGCGACGATGTACCGCGGCCGTCTCTGGACCATGCGCCAGTACGCCGGCATGGGCGATGCCGAAGAGTCGAACCGGCGTTACAAGTATCTGCTCTCGAACGGCACCACCGGCCTGAGCGTGGCCTTCGACCTGCCGACGCAGATCGGCCTCGACTCCGACAACCCGCTCTCGATGGGCGAAGTCGGCAAGGTGGGCGTGGCCATCGACTCCATCGAGGACATGATGCGGCTGTTCGACGGCATCAACCTGGAGAAGATCTCCACCTCGATGACGATCAACGCGACCGCGTCGATCCTGCTGGCGCTGTACATCGTGACCGCGCAGCGCACGGGACGCGACGTCACGAAGCTGGCGGGCACGATCCAGAACGATGTGCTGAAGGAATACATCGCGCGCGGCACGTACATTTATCCCCCGGCGCAGGCGATGCGCATCATCACCGACATCTTTGCCTACGCCAACCAGCACGTGCCCGAGTGGAACACCATCTCGATCTCCGGCTATCACATGCGCGAGGCGGGCTCGACCGCGGTGCAGGAAGTGGCGTTCACGCTGGCCAACGGCATCACCTACGTGCAGGCGGCGATCGATGCCGGGCTGGATGTCGACAAGTTCGCGCCGCGGCTGTCGTTCTTCTTCAACGCGCACAGCAATTTTCTGGAAGAGGTCGCGAAGTTCCGCGCCGCACGCCGCATGTGGGCGCGCATCATGCGCGATCGCTTCGGGGCGAAGAATCCGAAGTCGCAGATGCTGCGCTTCCATACGCAGACCGCCGGCTCGACGCTGACGGCGCAGCAGCCGGAGAACAACATCGTGCGCACGGCGTTGCAGGCCATGTCGGCGGTGCTGGGCGGAACGCAGTCGCTGCACACCAATTCGTTTGACGAGGCGCTGGCGCTGCCCACCGAGCAGTCGGCGCGCATCGCGCTGCGCACGCAGCAGATCATCGCCTACGAATCGGGCGCGCCGCAGACCATCGATCCGCTGGCGGGCTCCTATTATGTTGAGGCGCTGACCAACCAGATTGAGGCCAATGCGCTCGCGCTATCTGGAGAAGATCGACGCCATGGGCGGAATGCTGAAGGCAATCGATCGCGGCTACGTGCAGCAGGAGATCCAGAACGCGGCTTACGAGTACCAGAAGGCCGTCGACGAAAAGCAGGCCATTGTTGTCGGTGTGAACTCGTTCGCGCTGGAGCACGAGAATCCGGTCCCACTTCTTCACATGGACGAGACGCTGGAGCGCAAGCAGGTCGAGCGCCTGCGCGCGCTGCGCGCCAAGCGCGATCAGGCAAAGTGGGCGGCTGCGGTGAAGCGCGTGGAGGAGACGGCGAAGGGAACGGGCAATCTCATGCCGGTGATTGTTGAGGCCGTCGAAGCCAATGCCACCGTCGGCGAAATCTCCGACGCCATGCGGCACGTGTACGGGGAGTATCACGAGACGGTAGTGATTTAAGGCAGAGGTCAGGGGTCGGGCAACAGCCGAGGGGCTGGAGTCGGTTGCTTCAGGCGCCGTCCAGATCACACGGCATGATGCGACTCACATCACTACTTGAGTCGTGCCGCTCATACATCCCTTCCAACTTGTCATCCCGAGCGGATGGAACCCGCTAAGTACCGGTCGCTTGCCTGACTGCTTCCTGACGCTTCGACTCGATGTGCCGAATCTTCTGCTGGGCTTCATCAGGTTAAGGCAGGCACATTGGGCGCGCCGCGGATGGATTGCAGAATTCTGCTGCCTCTGAGGAGCAAGTCAAATAAAAAAGCCGCCGGCGCCCGGCAAACCCAAGCTGGTTCCGCGATTGAAGCGCCGCAAGTTTACCTTCGTGGTACACGTCCTCCCGGTTCCGCGCGTCGGCCGCAAAAGTCTCATCTCTGCTGTTGTCAAAACAGTTATAGTGAGGCGGATAGCTGCGGATAGCGGCTTCTCCCAGCAGTTTTCATGGCGCGTAAGAACTCATCAGTTGTTGCAGACGAAGAGCTCGAAGAACGGATACGTGGGTCGGCGAAGCGCTCGGCGGAGCTGGACGAGTCGCCACTCGACGCCCGCATTCTCGATCTCGACGACGAGGCCGAGTCGCCGTTTTTGCGCGGGCAACGACGCGTTCCGGTGCGCCGTGGACTGCCGCTGCCGCGCGACACACGCGGAAAACTCAAGCTGGCGCTCATCGCGGGCGCCATCACGGCCGGAGTCGTCATGATTGGCCTGACGCTGCATCGTTATGGCACCGAGTCGTGGCGCTTCCGCCTGGATTCCAGCGACAACGTCAGCATCTCCGGCACCAACAAAGTGCCGCGCTCGCAGGTGATGGAGGTGATGGCGAGCGACATCGATCGCAACATCTTCTTCGTGCCGCTCGAGCAGCGCAAACAGCAACTCGAGCAGATTCCGTGGATCAAGTCGGCGGCGGTGATGCGCCTGCTGCCCAACCGGCTGAAGATCGTCGTCACCGAGCGCACGCCGGTGGCATTTGTCGAGATCAATTCGCACATCCACCTGATCGATGCCGGCGGCGTGGTGATGGACATGCCTCCGGCGCAGACCGCGAGCTATTCGTTCCCGGTGATCGTGGGCATGAGCGACTCCGAGCCGCTCTCGACGCGGGCGGCGCGCATGAAGATCTACATGCGATTCATTAAGGAGCTGGACTCCGGCGGAGCGCATTATTCGCGCGACATCAGCGACGTGGATCTGTCCGATCCGGACGATGTGAAGGCGACGGTCACCGATCCGCACGGCGCGGTGCTGGTGCACCTGGGCGCGTCGAATTTTCTGGAGCGCTTCAAGAATTACGTTGCGCATGTGCAGGAGTGGCGCACGCAGTTTCCGAACTTGCAGTCGGTGGACTTGCGTTATGAGCATCAGGTGATCGTGAATCCGGATTTGGTGAGCGCTCAGGCGAAGGCGCCGCAGGAGAGCGCCGCGGCCGAGTCTCCGGCGAACGCCGGAGCGGGACACAAGGCGGCAACAGCGAAGAAGAGCAAGAAGCACAAGTAGACGATGGGAAGCCAAACAGAAAACTTGTTGACGGTGATCGACGTCGGCAGCGCCAAGACCTGCGTCATCGTCGCTGAGGTGAACGACTACGCTCTGCGCTATCGCGGGCACAGCATCTCCGATTCGCGCGGCATGCGCAAGGGCGTGATTGCCGATCTCGACAAGGCTGTCGATTCCATCAAGAATGCGGTCGAGGAAGCGGAAAACATGGCGCAGGCGCCGGTGGAGCACGCGATCGTCGGCGTGGCCGGCTCGCACATTCGCGGCGTGAACAGCCATGGCGGCATCACGCTGGGCTCGCGTTCGCGCGAGATCAGCCGCAACGACGTGCGCATGGCGGTGGAGAAGGCGCGCAGCATCAACATGCCTGAAGACCGCGAGCTGCTGCACCTGCTGCCGCAGGAGTTCATCCTCGACGGGCAGGGCGGGGTGCGCGATCCCGCGGGGCTGATGGGCCGCAGGCTCGAAGTTCGCGTGCACATCGTGACGGCGGGCGCAACCGCGACGCAGAACGTGGTGACCGCGCTGAATCGCGCCGGCATTCACGTGAACGATACGGTGTTTGAGGCGCTGGCCTGCGCCGATTCCGTGCTGCAGAGCGACGAGCGCGAGCTGGGCGTTTGCCTGGTCGATATCGGCGCCGGTTCGACCGACCTCATCGTGTACTTCGAGGGCGTGGTGATCCACACCGGCGCGATTCCCATCGGCGGCGACCACTTTACCAACGACGTTGGCGTGGGCTTGCGCACGCCGCTGCCCGATGCGGAGAACATCAAGAAGATGTTCGGCTGCGCCATCGTCACGCGGATTCCGGAAGCGAATGAGATCGAGGTGCCGTCGGTGGGTGATCGTCCGCCGCGGCTGATGCAGCAGCGCATGCTGGGCGAAATTCTGGAGCCGCGCAGCCGCGAGCTGATGGAGTTGCTGCGCGATCACCTGCGCCAGGCGGGCGTCGCCGATTTGCTGGGCGCGGGCCTGGTCTTCACCGGCGGCGGCTCGCGGCTGAATGGTCTGCTGGAAACGGCCGAAGACATCCTGCGCCGGCAGATGCGGCTGGGCTATCCCGTGCCGATCGCGAAGCTGCCCTCGGAGCTGCTGGAGCCGGAGTTCGCAACCGCCATTGGCATGGTGCTGTACGGACATCGCGCGCGGCAGGCGCGAATGAACATGGATCGCGGATTGGGCGCGAAGATCAGATCGCTGTTTGCGAAACAAGGGGTGTGAGTTGGCAGGACTTAAGCAGCCCGAAGATTGAAAGTAATTAGCCCAGCGCGGAAGCGCTGGGTCCATGGTCTACCGCAACCGGGCCCCTTCAGGGGCGGCACTATTTTGTGAGGAACCCATGATCGAAGACTTCAACGACAAAAATCAGCCGGAAAACGACATTCGCATTCAGTTCAACGAAGAGCTGCTGAACACCGCGAAGATCAAGGTCATCGGCGTGGGCGGCGGCGGCGGCAATGCCGTCAACCGCATGATCGAGTCGCGCCTGGAGGGTGTGGAGTTCGTCGTCGCCAACACCGACCTGCAGGCGCTGAAGATGTCGAATGCGCCGGTGAAGATCCAGCTCGGCGTGAAGCTGACCAACGGTCTGGGCGCGGGCGCCAATCCCGAAGTCGGCCGCCAGGCCGCACTGGAGGACGCCGACCAGATCATCGAAGCCCTGGAAGGCGCGGACATGGTGTTTGTCACCACCGGCCTTGGCGGCGGCACCGGCACGGGCGCGGCTCCGATCATCGCCTCGCTCGCCAGCGAGATGGGCGCGCTCACGGTCGCGGTGGTCACCAAGCCGTTCGCCTTCGAAGGCAAGCGGCGCCAGAACCAGGCCGAGCGCGGCTTGCAGGAGCTGATCGACTCCGTCGACACCACAATCGTGATCCCCAACGAAAAGCTGCTGGCGGTCGCCAAAGACGCCGGCTTCTTCGAATCGTTCCGCGTGGCCGACGACATTCTGCGCCAGGCGGTGCAGGGCATCTCCGACATCATCACCATCCCCGGCATCATCAACCGCGACTTCGCCGACGTGAAGACGATCATGGCGGGCATGGGCTACGCCGTAATGGGCACCGCAACGGCGAAGGGTGAAGGTCGCGCGACGGCGGCGGCACAGGCGGCGATTGCTTCTCCGCTGCTCGAAGCCGGCGCTATCGACGGCGCACGCGGCATCCTCATCAACATCACCGGCTCCAGTTCACTGCGGCTGGCCGAGGTCAACGAGGCTTCGACCATCATCCAGAGCGCCGCCCACGAAGACGCCAACATCATCTTCGGCGCCGTGCTCGACGAGAAGATGAAGGACGAAGTGAAGATCACGGTCATCGCCACCGGCTTCAAAGAAGTGCGAAGGCGGCGGGAGCAATCGGAATCGGCGTCGGCGCTGCATAGCGCACGCGCCGCGGCAGCGACGGTGAACGCGACCTATGATGTGCCCTCATCCCACCGCGCCAACAACACCGAGCCGGCGGTGCGCGAACCGAAACCGCCAGTCACGCCCGATCCCCCCAGGGCCGCGGATATGACGGCTGAGCGGCAGCCGTCGATCTCCTACATTCCCGACTCGGCGGATGACTTCGAGTCGGAGATCGTGCGTCACGCTGAGCCGCTGGAAAAAACCCTGGCACGGCAACAGGCCGCGGCAGCGCCGGAGACCATCGAAACCCGCAGCAGCAGCGTGGAGATTTCCTACGACGCGAATGATCTGGAGATACCCGCGTTCTTGCGCAAGCGCGGCGAAGCGTAAGGCAAGGGGCCGGGAACCAGGGGTCAGGGATTAGGGATCAGGGATTAGGGATCAGGTATCAGGGAGCAGGGGCCCACCTCCGCGGGGCTTCACGCCCCCGTCAAAGCGCCGCACTACCGTGACCGCTCGCGTGAGCGCCGCGCTAGCTTACCGGCTCACGTGAGCTGCGGACGCCATCGTGGCGTCGCCTTCGCTGAAGGTGCCGATGTAGGCGCTACGGCGGTCGTGCGTGCTCCACTCGGTGCCGAGTCCTTCGCCGTTAAATTCATCCGTCAGAGCCACGGCCGAAGTCGCGTGCTCGACCGGCGTCAGCGGCGGGTAGAAGTTTGTCTCGTTCCCGCAAATGTGGTCGTGATGATTCAGCGGCCGCGTGATGATCGTCGCCAGATGCCCGGCGCGCAGCACTGCATGTCCCTGACTCGCATCCTGCGGTACATCGAGCATCACCGGCACGTAGTCGACGCGCGCAACGTTCTCCAGCAACTTGCCGCCTTCATGCTGCGCCAGCGCGATGAGCGCCTGCCGTTGTGCGGCATTCGCGGCGTCATCTACCATCAGCACCGCCTGGGCAGGGTACGGCTCGCCATAGGGATCGCCTAACGTAGCGCGGGCGCGAACGGCCGCAGCTACGGTCAGGCCATTGAGCGTGACTCCGTTCCACGAACCCTGCTGAACATGCCACGCCAGCAACGCGTAGTTGCCGGTCAATCCGGCTTCTCCATTGGCGAAGCACTGCGCAACGTACACGTCGGTGGAGCGCGACTCGATGTAGTCGCCCGAGATTTTCGACCCCAACCCGTCCAACTGCGGGACGCGTTGCGGACCCCGGATTTGCTGGGCGAAAAGAGGAGATGCCCCAAGGGCAAAGACGACAGCTAGCAATACAGGCTTGTACACAGATGCGGGCTCCTCATCCCCGATTGGTAAACATTGTAGACGAGGAGGTCCCAGTCCAATCAAGCGCGCTACTGTGGCGTCATGGAGAACGTGCCGCTCGAGGCAGAGCAGGTGGAACTGGCCGGATTGGTGTACGTGCCGGTCAACGTCGTTGTGTCGCTCGCCAGGGTACCCTGCATGGTGATGATGGTCTGGGTCGTGGCATCGGTGACCGTCATAGTGAAGTTGTTGCTTGAGGTCGTGGTGGCCGTCGCGCGCAAGTCCTGGGTGTTGATGCATTGATTGTTAGGCGGCGAGACGGTACCCGTGTAGGTAATCGGAGAGCCGCTGTAGCTGGTCCCCTCCTGTGAGATCGCCATCGCGAACACGTAGGAGGCGTTCGGGCTTCCGGTGGGGAACATCGCGATGTTCCAGTTCCCGAACAAGCCGACGTTGGTCGGGTTATTGTTTCCGCTACCGCAGCCGGCGCTCATCAGAATGAGAACCAGGGCAAACAGGCAGCAGACACCTCGAGAGAGTGGATTTCTTGCGGTGGTGTTCATAGCAGGGAGTGCGTGGACATTCCGGTCCAGCATCTTGCAACCCATGAATTGGGCCAAAGTCTCGCACGCGCGACGACTTGTCAAAACCTGTTTCCCAAAATGGCAACGCTACGGCTTCGCGGTCGCGGGCGCAGGCGTGGGATTGCCGGTCTCGACGTAGCTTCGCAGGCGCCCTAACTGCTCGGTCAATACCCTGTTCACGGGCTCAGCCCAGGTGTTCACGCCATCGGGCAGATAGCCGCCGACAGCATAGACCATCTCCACGCGCGTGTCCTTGTGCATGGGTTCGAGGACGATGGTCCATGTCGCGCTGACGCCGAACTTTTGCAGCGGACCGAGTGCGCCCGACAGGACCAGCAGCTTGTTGGGCATGACGGTGATGACCTCGGCAAACCGCACTCCTCCGCCGTAGGGCAGCTTCTCGCAGAAGCAGCCCATCGGCTTGTCGTCGATGCTGATATTGTGGGCGTCCTGCCCGTAGGTGCGGGCAGGGTCCCACCAGTCGCCGATATTGTGAACCAGCTTGGCATAGACCACCTCCGGCGGAGCGCCGCGGACGATGGTGTTGATCCGGAGGGTGAATCCGTTGGGCGCCTGGTCGGCGACGTCGGCCGCGAGCGGTACGGCGAGAAGGGCACAAAGCGCGAGCGTCAATAGCAAGGTTCTTGAGCGCATTCTGTCACCTGTCCTGATTGTGAAATGGAGTGTCCCGGGGAATTGTTGCGGAGAAAAGTATACGCGACCGCGCGCCCGGCGTAGCCCGATTGCGCTCCTGCGTACGGATCTAATTCCGTGTTGATGGCGGTTCGGGAAGCGTCTGAAACGTGCGTTGGTCTGCTCGCGCGTGGGGCACAGGGGACTGAATGTTGCTGGCAGAAAACAAAGGCAAAGGCGAGCAGAGCAATCACGGCCGCCTTACAATTTCCTTAGTTACTGGGCAAACAAGCACAGTAGGGTGGTATACCAATACACCTTTGCCTAAGCCCGGAGGATTCCGAGCGGCGGTCGGGAAGCTCTGTTCAATCAGCGGCCCTTGATGCACTCCGCAGATTGGCACGTCTGAATTCGGGGAATGTGCCCAGTAACATTTTGTTTCCATGCTTAGTGCACCCCCAATTCAATCCAATCGCAAGGCGGGAGTTTCCTCAGTGTCGAGATCAATACCCGCTCCTGGCAGGGTAGGAATCAAGAAGCACTACAGCGTACTGGTTGACATTCGCCTTTTATTCGCTAACAATTAGGACGGAGGTGCAGCGCACAATGGCACTCACCCGCCGCCAGAAGCAAGTGTATGACTTTATCTCGAGTTTTGTGGACCAGCACGGCTATTCGCCATCGTTCGAAGAGATCGCCGAAGGGCTAGGTCTGAGCTCACTCGCGACAGTCCACAAGCACATCAGCAATCTGGAGGAGAAGCAGCTTCTCCGACGCGACTACAACCGCAGCCGCTCCATCGATTTGCTGAAGCCGCGCGGGCGCATGAAGCAATCGCTGGCGGTGGCCGCGGAGAGCAGCATGACTTTGCCGCTGCTGGGGCGCATTGCCGCCGGCCGTCCGTTAGAGGCGATCGAGAATCCGGAATCGATCTCGCTCGCCGATTTCACGCGCTCGAAAGAGGTTTACGTATTGCAGGTCAAGGGCGAGAGCATGCAGGACGAAGCCATCCTTGACGGCGACTACGTCCTGGTGGAAAAGGCCGACACAGCGCGCGACGGCGAGATTGTGGTGGCGCTGGTGGATGGCAGCGATGCCACGCTGAAGCGGCTCTATGTCGAGGGCGGCAAGGTGCGCCTGCAACCGTCCAATGCCAGCATGCAGCCGATTATTGTGCCGGCCGGCTCGGTCAAGGTGCAGGGCCGGGTCATCGGGGTGTTGCGGAAGTACTGACGACAGCTGCGAGTTGCCCAGGCGACATGCATCCACTTGTGCCGATGCTAGGCCGCGGCCGGGCCGCTTTCGGCTATGACCTGAAGCAAGGCGTCCGGGCCGTCGGCGCCCACGACGTAGCGGTCGGCTTCGACTTCGGGCCACTCGCCATAGATGTGCGCGATGTAGACGACCTTGCCCGCTCGCTTGCTCTCTCGAAACATGCGCAACACACGGCGCGCGGTTGCTGCCGGCAGGCGATGGCAAAGCAGGGCGACATCAAAGGGAACCTGCTTTTCCACCGCTTCCAGCACCTGCTTCTCGTCGCTGAAGGCCGTGACTCGATGGCCTGCCGACTCCAAGACCCGCTGGCGAAGCAATGCCAGCTCCTGATCGGTAGTAAGGATAAGAACATTCATTGCCGGAACCATACCAGAGGTGAAATATCTGCTGGCGGGAGGATATCAAAAAGCCGGGCCGGCGAGCAGCGGAATTCGGTCCAAAGCGGATGTTCTTGAGGACCCGGATCCGTACGCGGACGGGAGTTTCAGGCGCGAACTCTGGATGTCGCGGCTCACGGGCTTGCCATGCCGGGGCCGCGGCAACCGTGTTATATTTGCGCCAATGCTTAACTCCTTCCTTTGGTGGGTGCACGACCATGCCCTCCCGCTCGAGGTGCTGGTAGTGCTGTTCAGTGGGCTGGTGGCGATCTATGCCGATACCGTCCGGCATTTCGTCTCCTTGCCGCCGCAACGGCTGAGCACCTGGTTTCTGAAAGCGCGCCTGCTGTCGGTGAATTCCAAGCTCTTTAATCTCTGCGAATGTCACAATAACTCGTTCGCCACCGTGGTCTACATCGCGCGCTCGTTTGTGTTCGTCTTCGTGTTGATCGGACTGTTTCTCGGCGGCATCTTTCTGGAAATCGTTTCCATTCGCTCCGCCAACCGCGCTGCTGACCTGGATGCCTACAGCAGGTTCCACGCGAACCTCGATATCTCGCTGGCGCTGATCTTCATCGTGGTGGTTTGCTGCCGCCTGCTGCTGCTGGGCGAGTTTCTCTACCGGCTGCGCAATTTCAAAGGCTATGATCACTACCTGATGGAGCACGTCGCCGAGTTGGAAGACAAGCTGGTCGTCGCCGAGAACAATTCTCCATCGGTAGCGGAATAGCTTGGGCTGTTAACGGGGTTTCGTTAGACGGTCGAGGGCTCGACCGCGAGCGGCGCGCGCACCGCCTGCCGAGGCAGCACAAAGTAAAACGTGGAACCGTGGTTGAGTTCGCTCTCGGCGCGAATCGTCCCGCCATGCGCACGCACCACATGCTTGGCGATGGCCAAGCCGAGGCCGGTGCCTCCCGACTCGAGGGAGCGCGCCTTGTCCACGCGATAGAAGCGCTCGAACAAACGCGGCAGATGCTCGCTGGGAATGCCGGCGCCGAAGTCGCGAACATAGAACTGCACGCCTTCTTCGGTCTCGCACGCCCCTAGCAGGATTTTCCTTCCGTGGTCACCATACTTCAGCGCGTTGTCGACCAGGTTCGACAGGACCTGATGGATGGCATAGCGATCCACCAGGACCGCCGAGGTGCTGGTGTTGATGACCGAGATTTCAACCCCGCGGTCAGCCGCCAATTCCTGAAATGTCTGCACCGCATCGTCCAGCAACTCCTGCGGCATGGCGTACTGCAAGTTGAAGGCCTGCTCGCCCGATTCGACCCGCGCCAGAATGAGCAGGTCTTCGGTCAGACGGCCCATGCGCAAGGCGTTCTTGCGAATGATTTCGAGAAACTCGCGCTGGCCGTTGGCCGCGCTGTTGCTCTCCAGCAGGGTTTCGGCGTAGCCCTGAATGGAAGTCAGCGGCGTGCGCAGCTCGTGCGAGACATTGGCGATGAAGTCGCGGCGGGTCTTCTCCACCCGCTCGATTTCGGTTTGATCGTGCAGCACGGCGACGGCTCCGCCGCCAGGCATCGGCGCAGCGGTTACGTCGAAGATTCGGCCAGAGAAAATTTTCGCAGCGTGCGCCACGACCACCTCGCGCGTCTCCTGGGCGCTGTGCACGGCTTCGAGGATCTCCGGATCGCGCACCGATTGCACCAGCGGCGCTCCCAGCCGAACGCCGCTAGGCAGCAGCCGCTCCATCCGCTGGTTGGCCCATAGCACGCGACTGTCTGCCGAAACCGCCAGCACAGCTTCCTGCATGGAGTTCAGCAGGGTTTCCAGGGTTTGGCGGCTGTTCTCGACCGCGCTGAAGCCGTCTTCCAGCTTGCGCGCAGTTTTGTCGAGCGCCGCGGCCACGTGCGCAATCTCGTCGTTGGAGCCCTCCTGAATACGCGCCGAAAGATCGCCGGCCGCGATGCGCTCGGCGAACTCGGTGATGCGCAACAGGCGGCGTCCGATCGACTGCGTCGCCAGGAGAGCCAGCAACAAGGCCAGCAAAGCGGCGATGGCCGAGCCTTTGATCAAGTTGCGGCGAATCTGGATGTTGGCTTCCCGGATCGCTGTCAGGCGCTCGGCCATGCGCACCGCTCCGCCGTGTATGGGAACAGCCACATAGAGGAGCTCGGTGCCGATGGTCTTGCTCATGCGGGCCGAACTCGCCTCCTCGCCGCGCAAGGCGGCGGCGAACTCCGGCCGGGTGCCGTGGTTCTCCATGGTGGCGGGATTGGCTTCCGAGTCGGCGACGACCTTGCCCGTGGAATCGACCACTGTGACGCGTGCGCCGCCGGCTTCGGCGGCCTGCCGCACAATTTGCGCCAGGCTGGACGGAGCAGCGCCGTCGACACGCGTCGCCAGCATCCGGGTCTTCTGCTGTAGCGAGGTCTCGATCTGGCTGCGCAGCATGTTTTCCCAGGCGCGGCCGATCAGAAGGTCAAGCGAGATGGTGCACGCTGCAATTACGACCAGCGCCGCAACCAACAGCTTGACGAAGATCCTGCTTTTCACAGTTACAGCTCTTCAGCGCCCTCGCCTGTGGAGTTGGAGGACTTGGGAATTTCGAAGCGATAACCGGCTCCGCGCACGGTTTTGAGATAACGCGGCTCGTCCGGGTTCTTTTCGATTTTCTCACGGATGCGGCGCACGTAGACATCGACCGAGCGAGGAGTGACGTAGTGGGTGTCGCGCCAAACCGCATCGAGCAACTGGTCGCGGGTGAAGACGCGTCCGGGATGGCGGGCGAGGTATTCCAGCAGGCGAAACTCGGTCGCAGTGGTCTGCGTCAGCTGGCCGCGAACCGTCAGGGTCATGCCGCCGCTGTCGATCTCAATTTCGCCGGCTTTCACGATGGAAGGCGCAAGCGGCCGCTCGAAGCGGCGCAGCACGGCGCGCACGCGGGCGACCAGTTCGCGGGGGCTGAACGGCTTGGGAATGTAGTCGTCCGCGCCCAGTTCAAGACCGATGACGCGATCGGATTCGCTGGTCTTGGCGGTCAGGAAGATGACTGGGGTCATGGCGAGCGACGAGCTCTGGCGAATGCGGCGGCAAAGCTCCAAACCATCGCTGCCGGGCAGCATGATATCGAGAAGAAATAAAGACGGGTTCTGCTTTTCGGCGTCGGCAATGACTCCCGCAGTCGAGGAGAAGGTGCGGACGGCGTAGCCGGCAGCTTCCAGGTGATGGCGCACCAGCCGCGAGATGTCGGCGTCATCTTCGACGGCGAAGACGATTTGCTTCACGGCCGTATTGTAGCCGACGGTGGGCAGAGAGCTATCCGATGTCGGTATCACAGTAACAGGTTACATCCAGCTGTGTTACAGGATGATGAACGAAATGCAAGTAATAAACGGGTTGGGAGCTACCACCAAAGCGCTTATCTCTCACGCTGTGGGATATATAAAATTAACAACGGCCATGATTT
>CAVVDN010000012.1:0-28084 GCA_963747045.1 uncultured Acidobacteriaceae bacterium
TTGTTGATGTTGGTCGGACGCGTACTGCCGGTAATTTCATACCAGCGCACGCCCGCCTGACCACCCGATGTGGTTACCACGTGGTTGACGAACCAGTGCTGCGCGTTCGCCGGCAAAGGAGGCGTCGCCGTCACACTGGGCAGCGGCCCGTCGTTCCAATAGGCGAAGCGATACATGACGCGGTCACCTAACGAAGCGACGCCCGAGCCGCCCGGCTCCGGAACACACGCTCCGCGAATCGGGTTGTTGTCGCAGAACGGCGTGTACGTAGGAACGGTAAACGGATTCGCCAAACCGCTGCCGGTAAACGTCGATTGCGACGGATTGCTATACACCGGATTCATCGAGTAGAGGTAAAGGTGATTGTTGGTCGAGTCGACGTCGTAGCTGCCGACGAAGAACTCTTGCTGCGTACTGGGCGGAGGAAGCTGTGAGTCCTGATCGCCCGGCAGCAGGCTGTAGTCGTTGCCGGTCAGCTGGAAGCAAATCTGCTCGGCGGTGTGGTCGCCGACGATCAGCTTGGCGCTGTTGTAAGCACAAACTTCAGCGCCCACAAAGCTGCCGCCGCCGGGGCCGAAGTTGTTCATGGTTTCAAAGTAGCCGGTCGGCCAGATGCCGTACTTGGGATAGTCGGGGAAGCCGGTGCCTAGCGAGAAGGAATAGAGGTAGTACGAGCCCAGCGCGTCGCTCGTCTGGGATACGGCAATGCACGCGGTATAGGGGGTCACGAATACGTTCTGCGCCAGCAGCCAGCGGTGATTCGTCTTGTCCCACTGCGCGATGATGTCGCCATCATTCTGTTGCGCGCAGATTCCACCGAGGCTTGACCACAGAAGATTACCTTCGATGGGACCGGCGAGAATCGAACCTGTGGTTTTGGAGAACACTGCATAGGAGACGTTCACCCAATCCACAACTTCAGTGTCGCCCACAGCGGCGTTGGTGTCCGGAGGAGCGTCCGGAACGGTGTAATCCGGAAAACCATTTCCCACACCAAGCAGGTTCAGTCCGAGATTGATGCTGGCCGGTCCGCCAGGCGTATTTTGTTCGACCGGATCCACGGCCGGTCCTAATACTCGACCGGGATGGAAGTTAACCCAGCGTACGGGATTGGCTTCGTGAAAACCGTAAACCGGTGTTGGAGGAATCTTCGCCAGTTCGCGCAAAGGGGGCGAAATAGCAAAGCCTTCGGCTTGACGAAATGTCATCGGCGGGTTGGACTTCTCTTGAGCAGCGATGGGAACAATCGCCAGCGACAAAGCGCTGAGCGCAATCAGACACGTAACGATTACCTGCTTTGGGGTCATAACCGATCCCACTCCTTTCTCCGTTCCATGGGCGTGGGGGCCCGGGGCTGCCTGAGTCGGCAGGATAGGGTTGTGGTTGGGCCTTGAGATATGGCTCGAAAATGTACGCTTGCTATCGCCCGAACAACCCGGAGAGGACTACGTGGCAGGTTGGAGGTATTAGAGCACGGGTTATGGCGCCGATACAACTGGGGACACGTTCCTGCTTGCAGGACCGGATTGAGCTCAGCTGAGCTGCCGATGAGCGCGACCGTCCACCAATAAGAAGGAGGGCGACTGGTTGGTCGCCCTCCGGCTGAAGCTTGCAATTGGTTTTCGTTTAAGGCTCGGGCTGAGCGGCAAAGAAGACGTTCTGTACTTGAACGCCGCCGACCGCAACACGTCCGTCCGTCCACGTGGTATAGGCATTGCCATTCAACGCCGTGGAGTAGTCATAGTCGCCAGCGTAGCAGCTCTGAATGTAGGGATCATCCTGAGTTGGCTGTGGTTCGACTGGGCTGATGGCAGTGTTCGATCCCCAAGTGGCGCCATTGTCGAGCGACTGAACGGCATAACGCTGATACGCGCATCCCGGATCGTAGCGTTGATGCAGGAGGTGGTGGCCTGACGGCGATCATACCAGGTAGCGGTCACATCCTGCGGCTGGGTAAAGGTGCCGGGAGTGTAGTTAACCGAGAGGGATGGCATCCAGTGGCTCTGATACTGGTTGGTCTCCGGATCGTTGAGTAGGACCGGAGTAGACCAGGTGTTACCGTTGTCGGTCGAACGTGTGTAGAAGATGTCGCCAGTGGACAGCGCACCCTTGGTGGCGTAATCGTAATGCACCACGCCGTTCAGGACCAACTGCGGGCTGTCCCCAACCCATGTGCCGAATGATGGGATTCATCTTGGCGAAGTAGCTGTTGGAGGAGCAGACACCATCGCCCGGCCCTTCGAAGGGTGAACCAACTGTGACTTCGGTCCAGGTATTGCCGCCATCATAGGAATGGAACATGAGGTTCTGGCGCATGCCGAGACCACCGCCCATTTCGTCCATGGAAGCAAGAAACACGGCGCTGGTGTAAGTCGCGTTCGGGAGCAGGAGGTCCCGGAGGTGCGCCGGTAAGCTGCACGTCGCGCTAGAATGTAGTGGTCAATTGCGAAGGAGTGCTCCAGGTGTTGCCGTCATCGGAGTGGCTGACGAAGAGAGCTCCACCATCGATGGCAAAGTTGTTGAAGGAAACGTACATGCGGCCGTACTTGGTGCTGAAGGGATTGTTATCCACCCACATCGACGGACGATCGCCGTTCGAGCCGTGGCAGCCCGCTGCCGTCCAGTTTTGGCCATCGGGCGAGCTCCACACTCCGACTCCAAAGCCACCGCAACCAGTCACCAGGTCACCGGCAAAAAACTTGCCCAGCTTCTGGTTGTAAACCACCAGCGGATCGCCATAGTTGGTACCATGACCGGAACCAAATGGCGCTGGCACGATTTGGGTGAAGGTCGCACCGCCATCGGTGGAGAACGACGTTCCCGAATAGTCGGCGCCACTACCGGTCTCGTCGTTATAGTTGACGACTACCAGCTGACTGCCGGCCGCGGACTGGCCCACACCATGCTCTCGCTGTGGGTGCAGGAGCTACCGGAGGTGCAGCTGCGGTTGCTGACTTGAACGTTGGGGGGCTGCGGTGCCTCTTCCTCACCGCCGCGACCGCGCTCGCCGCTACCGCCCTGGACCAAACCACACTGAATCAGGGTGAGGCCGGCTCGCATGTTGTCCTGCTGCAGCAGATGGCGCGAAGCAATCTCCGAGCAGGGAATACCTGTGGTTGTCTGTTGTGCTTGCGCGAATCCTGGTGCAAGAATGCACGCTACCACCAATAAAGCTGGCAGCGTCCACCAGAGCATCCTACGGCTGTCGTTCATCTTTTTCTCCTCTTTCCGTGCTGGACTTACCTGCGCCCGGAGCATCAGGCTCATTACTGGACCCGGTTACCGGAGTTTTCGAGGCAAAGTACGTCTCGTCCATCCAGATACCGGTTTTCGACTTCAGTTTGGAAAGCTCGTTTCGCAAGTTCTCGGCTTGCACTTTCTTGGTGATTTCCTGGGTAGCGTCTTGCAAATCTTCACGGCTGCGTTTGACGAGATGGACAAAAACGTACTCGCTCGGACTGTTGCTGAACTCTTTCCACTCGCCCTCTTTGAGGGCAAAGATCGCATCGTTCATGGTGGGCGCCAACTCGCCGCGCCGGAAGCGGAGAGGCTTCAGGTGGGCAAAACCTCGTCCTGGCTGTGCGGCGTGCTGTTCACGACCTTCTCGACATCGCCTCCCGACTTAATGGCGCTGCGAACTGCGTCCGCCAACGCCTTCGCCTGCGCCGGCGTTAAGGTGTGAGGCTTCTTGGGGTCGCCCGTCCAGATGAAGATTCGCTGCACCTCGGCGACATCGAAGTCATCGAGATGCGCGTTGTAGTAGGCCTTGATCTCTTCTGGAGTGGGCGCGGTTTCTGCCTTGAGCTTGGCGAATTCCGCGTTGGAGAGGATCTGCATGCGGTCGATGGCGAGCAGGCGGATCACTTCGGGCGACGTATCGAGATGATTGGCTTTGGCCAGCTGTTCGAGCATCAGCATGGAGGCGTAGTTGTCGCCCAGTTTGTCGCGGCTCAGGGTGGCCGGTCCCTGCTGCGACTCCAGATCGGAAATATATTGCTCGAAGGCCGCCTGGGTGACCTGCTGATCTCCAACCTTCAGAATGACGCGCTGGTCAGGAGGTGCGGTACTGGTCTTGGGAGCGGGGTTGGCAGAATTTTCGGCGCCCGTGCCCGGCTGTGCCTGCGCTTGTGCGGCGGTGGCGAGAATGACTGAAAGAAGGAAGTTGAGACAGACGAGGAGACGAAGACGAGAGACATCCCTGAACAAAGTATTAAGCCCCTTCACGCGAAATATTGGGCTCGGCATTACCCTGCACAACCCACCCCAGGGGAGAGCGGCCGATCCCAAAGAAAATCAGAGAAAACCGACAAGCAGCAGATCTGCTTCCAAAAGAACGCCCGCGAACCAGCAGATTCCAAGCGGCAGAAACTAGGGCGGATAGTAGACGAGTCTCTGCCTGGCGGCAATAGAAATCGTCGGAGACATTGCAAATTCTTGCGGAGAAATGCACCTGGAGTACTGCCCACGGACGAACACTCGTCTGCCGAGAGCGCCTCCTCCTTGCCTGAAGGGAAGTCCCGTCGCCTTAGCCAGGAGCCTTAGCCCGCTGACGTGTGCTCTGCAAGGAAGAACGCAGAAAAAAATCACCTTAACCGTTGCCAACAACGACTCAGCTTAGCAACACGTGCAAGCTGCTGCTCATCTAGGCAGTCGTAAGTAACTGCTCAATCAAGGGGCTTTCATGTTTCGCCGGTTCGTCTCGCTAGCAAGTCTAGTGATCTCCAGCCTACTGATAATTTTACTCACCGCTTGCGGCGGTGGCTCCAGCAACTCCGAAGGCGGCAGCAATCAGGTTGTCAGCGTCTCGATTTCTCCCACTATGGCGACCGTGCCCGCAAATGGCACGCAACAGTTCACGCCGACAGTAACCGGATCGAGCAACACTGCCGTTTTGTGGCAGGTCAACAACGTGACCGGCGGGAGTGCGGCCAACGGAACGATTTCGACCTCGGGACTGTATACGGCTCCGCCGACGATGACCAATATTCAGGTGACCGTGACTGCCGTTTCCAGCGCCGACTCCACCAAGACGGCAAGCGCGGTCGTGACGGTCAACGCATTGCCGGCGGGATCGGTCATGATCTCTCCGTCCACGGCTACGGTCGCCGCCAGCGGCACGCAGCAGTTCACGGCAACGGTTACCAACGAGAACAACAACAGCGTGACCTGGTCGGTTGACGGCGTAAACGGCGGAAACAATACGGTCGGAACCGTGAGCAGCTCCGGACTGTACACCGCGCCGTCGAGTGCGGGGACGCATATGGTCACCGCGACCAGCGTGGCGGATTCGAATTACAACGCCAGCGCAACGGTCAGTGTGGTCAGCCTCACGGTGATGCCGCCGAGCGTGAGCCTGGCCCCAAACAGCCCGCAGCAATTCATGGCTACAGTCCAGGGCACCAACAACACCAGCGTGACGTGGTCGGTCAATGGCGTTGTCGGCGGCAACAACATGGTCGGCACCATCACTACCGGCGGTCTGTATCAGGCGCCGGGAAGCTCGGGCTCGTTCACGGTAACGGCGACCAGTGCAGCGCTTCCGAGTTACAGCGTGAATGCGGCCGTCACGGTGACGCTTGCGCCCCCGGGAACCGCTTCCATGCTCACGTATCACAATGACGATGTTCGTGACGGCGCGAATCTCACCGAGACGACGCTCAATCCTTCCAACGTCAACTCGCAGCAGTTCGGCAAGCTATTTGCGCTTCAGGTGGATGGGCAGGTGTACGCTCAGCCGCTCTATCTGCCGAACATCAGCATCGCAGGAGCGATGCACAACGTGGTCTTCGTCGCCACGGAAAACGACACTGTCTATGCATTCGACGCCGACGGCCTGTCGGGCCAGCCGCTGTGGGAGAGGCACCTGGCTACGCCGCTCCAGATCAACGACCAGGAAGGTATCAGTCCCTTGCTGGGTATTACTGCGACGCCGGTCATCGATCCCACCAGCGGCGCGATGTATGTGCTGACGGACGGCCTGGAGAGTGGCCACAAGGTCTTCCGGCTGCACGCGCTCAATGTCGCCAACGGCGGTGAAATGTTCGGCGGACCGGTGGTGGTAACGGGAACCGTCCCCGGGACCGGCTATGACAGCCAGAACGGGCAGATCACGCTGGAGACCAGCTGTTATCAGCGCAACGGTCTGGCGCTGGATCCGGCAAGCAATGGAATCTACATCTCATTCGGACACTGCAGCCATGGCTGGATTCTGTCTTATGACAAAGCCACGCTGCAGCAGACGGGGATTTTTAACGCGACTCCCGATGGCGGCGGCGGCGGCTTCTGGGGAGGCACGCCGGCAATTGACGACACTACGGGAGATCTGTACATCATCAGCGGCGTCGATCTGGACGACCCCCCGCCCGATTACAACGATTCCGCCCTGCGGCTGGGCAGCAACCTCTCGGTGCTCGATTTCTTCGAGCCGTCGAACGAGACCTACCTCAGCGACAACGACGTGGACTTCGGCAGCGGTGGCGCGATCATCATGCCGGAGAATCAGTCGCAGTATCCGCACGAGCTGATCGGCGGCGGCAAGGATGGCCGCATCTTTGTCATGAACCGCGACAACATGGGCGGCTTCGGGATGACGAATAATGTCATTCAGACGGTGCAGACGGGCACGCAACAGAACGACAATATTTTCTCGACGCCGACGTTCTGGAACGGCAGCATCTACTTTCACTGCGCCGATGACGTGGTGAAACAGTACTACTGGTATCCGAGCACGGGCCTGATTTCGACGGCGCCGGTATCGCAGGGGACCGTGATGTATAGCGGTCATGGCGCGAACACTTCAATTTCGGCCAATGGCACCAGCGACGCGATCCTGTGGGACATTGACACCAGCAACGCTCACGGCGGTGGACCCGCGATCCTCCACGCCTACGACGCGACGAATCTCGCCAGCGAGCTCTACAACAGCTCGCAGGCAGGTAGCCGCGATATGGCGGGTGCGGCGGTGAAGTTCGCCGTGCCGACCATCGTTGACGGTCGCGTCTATATCGGCACGGCGACCGAAGTGGATGTGTACGGACTGCTGCCGCAGTAAAATCCACGGACCGTGGTTGCAGAGGGCGTCGCTCAAAGCGACGCCTTTTTTATGAGCCGGGGGAGATGTCGGTGGCCTTGCCGTTGGTGAAGGTGACGCGAAGAGGGTGGCCGTTGTTGGCGAAGTTCACGATGCGGGGATTCTCCATGCCGGTACCTTCAGGAGATCCCGTGCCGATGGCGAAGGTCGCCTGGATCTCGTTCATCCCGAGCCTCACCTGATGGTCGTCGATGTCCTTCCAGGTTGAGGCCGGCCAGTGCTTGTAAAGTTCGTGCGGGTCCTGGATGAACAACATCTCGTCACTGTAGATTTTGTAGTCGCCGTTCTCGACGATGCCGATGGGAAACGCATAGCGCTTGCCGTCTTTCTCGAATACCGCCATCACCTGTTTCTGGGTTGCTGAGCCGGGAGTGCGATCGAGCACGACATCTTTGATGTTCAGCTTCTCCAATGGGCCGAGAGTTCCCGCTTCATGATCAAAATCGCTGCGGCCGGAGTAAGGGTAGTACGCGTAGCGGTCGCCATCGCGCACCCAGACCGGCTGCCTGGTCAGCTCCTTGGCGTCCTTTAAGTCCTGGGGATGAAGCTTCCTGGGCGTGACGTAGTAATCGGGATCGAGAGCGACTTCGGGCTTCTTCTCCTCGACAATCGTGGTCTGGCGGTCGCGAAAGTAGAAGTAGAGACGGATTCCTGCCGCAACAATCGCCACCAGCAGGACGAGCTGAATGATCTTGGCGGTTTTCGACATTGCCATGAGAGATGTTGGATGAGCGTCAATGGTTTCTGGATCGCCCGACTCACAGTCGTCCTGCTATTGCCAGAAAGCTGTGCTTCGGCGGACAATCGGTGCCGCGAAACGACAGGGGACGCCACTATGTACCGCGCGAACAACACTATTCTCTCACTGGCTTTTCTGCTGGCCGGCTTTGCATCAACCAGCCCTGCACAGACGTTCAGCACAATTCACGGCTTCACCGGTTATCAGGACGGCGCGAACCCGGCGGCGACCTTGACGGTCGACGGCACGGGCAATCTCTATGGCACGACCTACAGCGGCAACTACATCGGGGGCCGCGATTGCGGCGAGAACGGCGGCTGCGGAATTGTCTTCGAGATGAAGCGTCACAACTCGGCGTGGGTGCTGACGCCGCTGTACAGCTTCACCGGATTTGACGACGGCGCCGGGCCCTACGGGCCGGTGAGTTTTTCCAACGGTCTGCTGTATGGCACCACCAGCGCGGGCGGGGATGGCAACTGTCCGAATGGATATTTCCTGGGTTGTGGCGTGGTCTTCTCGCTGCAGCCTCCAGCCACCGCCTGCCACACCGCGGTGTGCTACTGGACGGAGAATCCGATTTATCAGTTCTCCGGTCCGGATGACGGGCTTAACCCGGCGGGGAATCTTGTCTTCGATCAGGCGGGGAACATCTACGGCATCACCCAGGCCGGCGGCAATATGAATTGCCGTGGCGGCTGCGGGACGGTGTACAAGCTGGCGCACACCGGCTCGGGTTGGGTGAAGAGCACGCTGTACGCCTTCACCGGAGGCGCCGATGGATCAGGGCCCTTCTTCGGACTGGTCATCGATCGCGCCGGCAATCTCTATGGAACCACGCAGCTCGGCGGCGCCCACACCTACGGCACCGTGTACGAGTTGTCGCCCTCGGGATCAGGCTGGATCGAAACCGTACTCTACAACTTCCAGAACAGCGAGGATGGGCGCTTCCCCCTCGGCGGACTGGTGCTCGATAGCGCCGGCAATCTTTACGGCACAACTTCTGCCGGCGGCCTGAATTTGGGCGGAACGGTATTCGAGGTATCGCCCTCGAATGGAGGTTGGACCTTCTCTGTGCTCTACAGCCTGATTGGCGGCGGAATTATCGATGGCCCACAGAACACCCTGACCTTCGACGGGGCGGGAAATCTTTATGGGACGACGCTGTCGGCAGGTCCCGCGCAATGTGGCACCGCATTCAAACTCACGCCATCCGGCGGCCGCTGGAACTACACCGACCTGCACGACTTCTCCTGCGGCAGTGACGGCGGCTACCTGGTTGGAGGCGTCGCGCTCGATGCCGCGGGAAATCTGTTCGGGAACGCCCTGTACTACGGACCCAGCGGCGATAACTATTGCGGCGTCGATCCGGCACCTGTGGGCTGCGGCGTGGTTTGGGAGATCACCCCGTGACGTTTGCTTTCGTAATCGCGCAAACCTTGTAGTACGAAGCCGATAGCCTCGAGGAAGGCGAGCAGCGCGCCGTTTTCGGTATGGGGTCACTCCTGTGATTCCGTCCGCTTTCGGGTGATTTTTCCACCCCTGCCGCACCCTATAATCGAAGTGCTCTGGACGAAACCGTGGCCGCTTCCCTGCGGCGTTGCGCTGTGGCGCGCGCCCCGGAACCTATGCGAATGGCGATTTGCTTGTCAGCCAAGGAGCTTAGGCGCAGATGCACGCGCCCCGTTGGCTCGTCCGGCGACAGCTTTCCGCGACCTCTCTCCTCATCACGTTTCGTTTCCTGCCATAGATTTCTGCTTACCTTTGCCGTAGGTCTGACGCTGGCGCTGCTTGGAGCTCGTCCCGGCCTCGCGGCTGCTTCCAACTCAGCCGAACGCAAGCAGCAAGCCCGCGAGCAGTTTGAGAAGGCGGAGCAGATGCGCGAGGCCCTCAACGGACTTCCCTCCGACCAGCGCACCCGCAAGGACTACCAGCGCGTAGCCGACGCCTATCGCAAGGTGTACTACGTGGCTCCGGCATCAAGTAAGGCCGATGCCAGCGTGATCGCCGTCGCCGAGGTCCTGGCCGACATGGGGCGGCAGTTCCAGCCCGGCGAGAAAGAGCTGCGCGCCGCCATCGGCGAGTACGAGTTTCTCCGCCGCGAATATCCCGGGAGCAAATACCGCTTCCAGGCGCTGTTCACCATCGGGCAAATCTATAAAGAGGACCTGGGTGACGAAGAGGCTGCGCGGGCGACCTTTGAGGAGTTTCTGCACCGCTATCCCCGAAACCCACTGGCTCACGAGGCGAAGCAGGCTCTCGCCGAAATGAACCAGCCGCCACCGGCCCGCAAGGCCAACGAGAAGGCCACCGAAGAAGCTCACGTCCAGGAGAAGCCGGTCGCGCCCAGGGTCACGGAACAGGTCGCCGCCGCCCCGGCACACCCGACCGAGACGCCCTTGCCGCCGGTTGCGGCGGACGATGACTCCGCTTCGCTTGCGGCAAATGCGGCAAAGAAGAAAGCGGCGCTGGCCCTGGTCACCGGAATCCGGCACTGGTCAACGCCGGACTACACGCGCGTGGCCATCGACGTGGATGCAGAGGTGAAATACGAAGCCGGGCGCGTGCCCGACCCCGACCGCATCTTCTTTGACCTGCCGAATACGAAGCTGGCCTCCGTGCTGGTGGGCAAGAGCTTCGAGGTCCGCGACGGCTTCCTGAAGAAGATTCGGGTGGCACAGTACCAGCCCGGCTACGTGCGCGTGGTGCTTGAAGTAGCCGACGTTTCGGACTACTCGGCCTTCCTGCTGCCCAATCCGTATCGGCTTATCGTCGACGTGCACGGACGGCAGTCGCAATCGCAAGTCGCTCGCGCCAACGCGGCCAATGAGCAGGGCTCGGTCACCGCGGTCGAGTCGGAGACCTCTTACCGGACGTTCGAGAAGGCAAACGAGGCGAAGAATACAGCGCCCATCGGACCGAAGCCTGCTCCGGCCGGGCAGAGCGCTGCGGCGACCGGATCGCGCAGCGCGGTAGCGAGTGCCGGTTCATCGACCCCGACGGCTCACAAGACGATCGTCGACAATGACGACGCCGACGACGATGACGTCACCGCAACCGTGAGCCATGGCAGCTCGAATCCGGCCAAGTTGACGGGAGCGACTTCGGCCCGGTCGGGATCGACAACGAGCGACTCTGCCGCGAAAAGCAATAACGTGACGACAAAATCTTCGGCAAGGCAAACCGTGGCGCGAGCCAACGATCCTGACGATCCGCTGTTCACCAGCCCTCGCGACAGCAGCGGTCCGGAGTTGAAGGCAACGGCCGAGCCTACCGACGCGCCTACGGCCATCGCGGTCGCTCCCCGCTCGAAGGACTCGAAGAAAGGATCCAAGAGCACGGCGGCGACCGCGGCTTCGACGCATGAGGCGGCGCCGACATCGCTCGGGGATCGAAGCTTGACGCGCGCGTTGGGGCTGAAGATCGGTCACATCGTCATCGATGCCGGACATGGCGGCCACGACACCGGTACCATCGGTCCGAACGGATTGATGGAAAAGGACCTGGTGCTGGATGTCGCACTGCGCCTGGGGCGCCTGCTGGAGACTCGGCTGGGCGCGGATGTTATCTATACGCGCGATGACGACACTTTCATCCCATTGGAAACGCGGACGGCAATCGCCAACCAGCATCAGGCGGACCTGTTCGTGTCCATCCACGCCAATTCCAGCAGCGATCCCGAAACTCGCGGTGTGGAGACCTATTACCTGAACTTCACCTCGAACCCCGACGCGCTGGAAGTGGCCGCCCGTGAAAACGCCGTCTCGCAGCAGTCGATTTTCCAGCTGCAGGACCTGGTGAAGAAGATCACGCTCAAAGAGAAGATCGACGAGTCGCGCGAGTTGGCCAACGACGTTCAGCAGTCGCTGTACGCCGGCCTGGCTACCAAGCATTCCACGCTGCGCGACCGCGGCGTGAAGAAGGCGCCGTTCGTGGTGCTCATCGGCGCCAACATGCCCAGTGTGCTGGCCGAGATCTCGTTCGTCTCCAACCCCACCGACGAGGCCAAGCTGGAAACCCCCGAATACCGCCAGAAGATCGCCGAGTCGCTCTACAAGGGCATCGCCAAGTACGCGGGCGGGCTAAGCGGCGTGAAGGTGGCCTCGAAGTTCAACAAAGAAGCGGCGCAGTAAGGCAGCTGTTAGCATTTGGCAGCTAGCAACCTGCATTGGTGTTCAAGCGCCGTGGGCGCGGAAGGGGCTAGCCCAGCTTCAGCGCTGGGTAGCGGATTTCTGTATGGGGAGAGTCCCGTAGGGACGGGACTCGGCACTCGGCGTAGAGCGCCGTAGGCGCGACAGCGGTTAGCCCAGCCGTTTACGGCTGGGGAAATCCGTCATCACAAACCCGAGTGCCGTAGGCACGACACCCACTGGGCTTGCTCGCTGGAAACTTTGCTGGGCCCGCAGTAGTCTAATTCTCAGGTATCTTTCTTTGTTTAGCCGTTTCATAAAGCACGCCTCTTTGGCCACACTGGCCTGGTTCTGCTTCTCGGCTTTCGCCTTGGCGGCCGACAGTCCGGGATTTCTTCCTCACTCGTTCGCCGGTTGGACGCAGACTGGGCCGGTCAAAACGACTTCGAGTCCTGCTCAGGCCGACAACGCCTATCCGGCAGTGTTGAAGGAGTATGGCTTCACCGACTCCGAAACGGCGACCTACACTCGCGATGACGGACGCAAACTGACCGTCAAGGCCGCCCGCTTCGGCGATGCCAGCGGCGCCTACGGAGCGTTTACCTTCTATCGTCAGCCGGCGATGAAGACCGAGCAGATCGGCACCAAAGCTGCCTCGCTCAACGACCGCATTCTGTTCTTCCGCAGCAATGTGCTGGTGGACGCGAACTTCGATCATGTGACCGAGATGTCGGGCGCGGAGCTGCGCGAGCTGGCGGCCGCCCTTCCCGCGGCCAAGGGATCGGCCGACAATCTACCCAACCTGCCCGAGTATCTGCCCAAGAAAGATGCAGTGGAGAACTCCGCCAGGTACATTCTTGGACCGCAGGCGCTGGTAGCCTCGCATGCGCCGGTGACCGCTGAGCAGATCGACTTCAGTCATGATGCCGAGGTGCTGTATCAGGACTACACATCGCCCTCGGGCGAGCTCACGCTGACGATCATCAACTATCCCACGCCACAAATTGCCGGCGAGCGCCTTAAGAGTTTGCAGAATACGCGCCAGGCGAGCGGCGCTCCGTTGCTGGCGCGGCGCAGCGGACCGTTGGTGGACATTGTGACCGGCGCGGTGAACAGCAGTGAGGCGCGCGATTTGCTGAACTCAGTGAACTATGAGGCCGAGGTCACGTGGGACCAGGCAACCAGCGTCAGCCCGCGGAACAACATCGGCAATCTCATCGTCGCGGTCTTCGCGCTCATCGGAATCATTCTTCTCATCTCACTCATCTTTGGAATTTTCTTCGGAGGAATTCGCGTCCTCGCCAAGCGCTTGTTCCCCGACAGGGTCTTCGACCGACCCGAGGCGGTGGAGATCATCCAGCTTCATCTGGAAGAGCCAACTGAGCGGTAACTTGTTTATTGGTAGTGATTTACGGCCAACATGACAAGAAACGGGCATTTTCCAGCCGTTACTCTACGGTTTTTAGAATATAGTGCAAACCATTGATAACACAGCAATTTAAGTCCTAGAAATTGCTTGACACGTACTTTCCCGAACCCTAGTATTTCTCCAGAAAGTTTTGACGGTCTAGCCTCCGTTGGAACTATTCTCCCTTGAAGAAGAGGCCGCCCAGTTGCCGGGTGGCCTTTTCGTTTGTGCAGATGCTGTGGGAAACAGAACCTTGTTGTGGAAATTGCGAATGCAATTCACCACGGCAGCACGGAACGCACGGAATTTTGAACGCAAGACCTTCAACCGCAAGTCACACTCGCGCGGATGGCGCAAACGACGCGTATACGCGCAGGAGTTCGGGCCCCGAACAAGGCAACGAATCCGTGGGTTCCAAGCTTCCGTGGTGAACCGATCTACTTGGAGCTGTCAGCGCTCGCAGCCAGTCCGTAAAGTTTGATCGCGTTCTCCCGCATCACCTCGCGCGCGATCTCACTGGCCTGCTCGCGGGTGATCTCTCCGTCCTGCATCATGCCCGTCAGCGCGATGGCGAGCGCGGTCCGTCCTGCCGTTGCCGTCTCGTAGCCGGTTTCTTCCCAGTTCACCTGCGGCTCAAACGGATACAGGTCGGTGCCGAATAAGACCTTATCGGGATAGAACTCCAGCATGGCGCGAATGTTGGCGGCGATGTGGCGAGGCGAGAGCATCCAGGTCTGCTCGGAAAAATCGGCGTAGACGTTGGGCTTCATCAGCAGGTACGGCACAAACTGCTCGAAGCCGCCCGCGCCGCCGTGCAGCATGACGAAGTTCGTCTTGCGCAGCGCGGGATCGTTGAAGACCGATTCCAGCAATAGCGGATTGGCGCCTTCCATGTAGAAGTATCCACCGCAGCCGCCGCCCGTGTGGAAATGCACCGCCATGCCCAGCCGTCCCGCCTCACGGGCGATGTAGCGGAAGAGATAGTCCTGGAGGATTTTGTAATCGGCGTCGGAAGGAACGCCGCCTTTCACATAGCGCGCATAAATGCGAGCGGCGTCAGCCTCCTTCGCCGGCTCGAAGTCCAGCGAGCGCAGATATGCCGCCTCGAACTTGATGGCCACGGCTCCGTTGTTGCGCTGCGACTCCAGCACCGGCGTAACGATCCTGGCGGTGTATTGATCCAGCGTCGGCGGCACGCCATTGATCTGCAACTCGTTCATGTAGCGGGCGAAGAGCAGCTCTTCGCGGCCGAAGAAGATTTTGCGGTCGGGCGACTGTGCCGCCAGCGACGAGTTATTCAGCGGGAACAGCAAGGTGTCATCGAACGGCACCCAGCGGAAGTGCGGCGGATATTGTCCCGGGCCCAGCGCGACACGGTTCGCCAGCTCGGTCTCGATGCCCAGCTGCTCCAGCACCCAATCCGGATAGTTATCGCCCTCACGCTTCTTGACGTCTTCCTTGGCCAGCAGGAGTTCGGCGACGTGCTCGGGCTTGGCATCCTCGTATTTGTAGCCGAACATCTTCTGCCACGCCTTGATGTAGACGGGATTGTCCTCGCGGAACATCAGGCCGGCATCGGTCGGCTCCAGCGGATCGCAGGGCAGCGCATCGTAATCCTCGTCGGGCTCGCCGTGGGGTCCGTTCAGCGCGGGCGGGTGCGCATGATCGTCGACAGCCTTGATCTGGTCGATCTCTTTCAGCAATCCAGGGTCCGGAGCGCTCTGAAAGTCGTGCGGTTGGGCTTGCCGCGGCGGCACATCGGGCGCGGGCGGCTTCTCCTGATGCTGCTTTGGATGTGACGGAGCATCGGGTAATGGCTGCTGCTCCGTCTGCGCCGCCAATGCCGGGACGACTACCAGGGCAAAAGCGAGCGTGCCAATGAGAGTGTGTCCGCGCAGCATTGTGTTACATCAATATCTCGTGACACTAACCAGACAGCAAGAGAAATTCGCGGGCCTTGCGCCTCTGCTTTTCCGAAACCTGCCGCGACTACTGACACAGGATCGGTCATGAGGGGCGAGCTGACGGCCTCGGTTCCGAACCCGAACGGTATCTCACGCATTCGCGGCACGAAATCTTCCGCCGGATCCGACCCGGGCGCCGCCAAGAAGAATACCGAGATCTTCAAGGCCCTGCCCGAGATTTTGCAGCTCATCCGCCCGCGGCGTGCATTGCTGGCCGTGGGAATGGTGCTGATGGTCATCAACCGTGTGTCGGGGTTGGTGCTGCCCGCTTCCACCAAGTATCTGGTCGATGACATTATCGGCAAGCGGCACTTCCAGCTGCTCTATCCCCTGGTCGGAGTGGTGCTGCTGGCGACGCTCATTCAGGGGCTCACCTCGTATGCACTGACGCAAACACTTTCGAAAGCCGCACAGAAACTGATCGCCGAGCTGCGACGGCGCGTGCAGGAGCACGTCGGCCGGCTGTCGGTTTCCTACTACGACGCGAACAAGACGGGCATGCTGGTCTCGCGCATCATGAGCGATGTGGAGGGCGTGCGCAATCTGATCGGCACGGGACTGGTCGACTTCGTGGGCGGACTGCTGACCGCCGTGATCGCATTCGCCGTGCTCATCCGCATCAGCCCGGTGATGACCGCCATCGCGTTCTCTTTTCTGCTGGTCTTCGGCATCGGACTGCGCAAGGCGTTCCGAGTGATTCGGCCGATTTTCCGTGAACGGGCAAAGATCAACGCCGAAGTTACCGGTCGCCTGACGGAGTCGCTGGGCGGCGTGCGCGTCGTGAAGGGCTATCACGCCGAGGCGCGCGAACACGATGTGTTCAGCTCGGGCGTCGAACGCCTGCTGCAGAACGTCTTTCACACGCTGACCGCGACCTCGGTGATGAGCCTGTCGTCGTCGACGCTGATGGGCATGATCGGCGCGATTGTGATGTTCATGGGGACGCGGCAGATCCTGGCCGGCAAGCTGACGCTGGGCGGCTTCTTCACCTACACGATGTTCCTCGGCTACCTGGCTGCGCCGCTGTTTCAGGTGGTCGGCATCGGCACGCAGATCACCGAAGCGATCGCCGGCCTTGAGCGCACGCGCGAGGTGCTGGACGAGACGCCCGAGGACGAAGATCCGGAGCGGACGGTGACGCTCGGCCCGATTCGGCGGCAACGTCGCTTTTGACGATGTCAGCTTCGCTTACGAGCCGGAGAAGACGGTGCTGCACGACATTTCGCTTCCACGCGTGGCCAGGCACGGTGACCGCGCTGGTGGGATCGTCTGGCTCGGGAAAGTCGACCATCATCGGCCTGATCGCGGCTTTTCATAAGCCGAACGAGCGGTCGAGTGACTCGTCGACGGCATCGATCTGGCGACGGTGCGGCTGGAGTCGTACCGCACGCAGCTGGGCATGGTGCTGCAGGATTCGTTCCTGTTCGACGGCACGATTCGCGAGAACGTGGCGTTCTCGAAGCCGGATGCGACGGAGGAAGAGATCCTGAACGCGTGCCGCATTGCTCGCGTGGATGAGTTCGCGGAGAAATTCGAGCAGAAGTACGACACCATCATCGGCGAGCGCGGCGTTAAGCTTTCGGGAGGCCAGCGGCAGCGCGTCTCGATTGCGCGCGCGATTCTGGCCAATCCGCGAATTTTGATTCTCGACGAGGCGACATCGAGCCTCGACTCCGAATCGGAGCAGATGATTCAGCAGGGGCTGTCCTACTTGATGCAGGGACGAACCACGTTCGTCATTGCGCACCGGCTCTCGACCATTCGCCGCGCCGATCAAATTCTGGTGGTCGAAGCGGGACGAATCGTGGAACGCGGCACGCATCAGGAGCTGTTCGAGCTTGGCGGACGCTATTGGGAGCTTTACACCCGGCAGCATGGTATCGAGCAGAATCTGTTTCTGGCGCCCGGCGAAGGCGACACCGTTGAAGAGACAGACGAAAGCGCGATGCCGCGGCCGGAAGCAGCGGATCCCGATCCCACGGCGCTGCTACGTTAGTAAATTCTGATTACTGCTGTTGCGGGGTTTGTCCGCTGTAGCCGCCGAGCGGCTGAAAGCTCTGCGGGGCGTTCTGCTGGCCGGACCCGCTGTTGTTCTGCTGGCCAAAGGGGCTGTTTTGCTGACCCTGTTGTCCGTTTAGCTGGCTGGCGGGAGTGCCGATGTTCGTATTGCCGATGGTGGTGGGCTGATAAGGACCGCGCAGCAGCACGTTCTGCTGATCCATGGCCGGGTTGTAGATGAACTGCCATTCGTCGTAGGTCTTCTTCTTGTTGTAAATGCGGATGGTCTTCTCTTTGCTGACGCTGGCCACGCCCACGATCGCGCCTCCGCCAAACTGCTGGTTGCCACCCGCAGTGTTCTGCCCGAAGACTGAATTGCCCTGTCCCTGACCTTGGCTTGAACCGAACGGGCTGGACTGATTGCCGCCGACGCCGCCGCTCTGCTGATCGCCGCTGGAGCCGGTCTGGCTGCTGCTGCTGTACGGGCTGCCGAATCCGCCGGTGTTGATTGGCACACTGCCGCCCTGGTCAGAGGTGATCGGAAAGCCGGTCACCGTGCCCGGGTTCTGAGACTGCTGTTGCTGCGCCGGCTGCGGGATCGACGAAATTGGCGAACCGTATCCCAGCGAGCCAAATCCCGAGTTGCCCGCAGTTCCGCCCGGGGTGATCGCACCGCCCGGAGACAGCGCGCCACCTTGCTGGCCCAGTGCTCCGGCGGGAACGCCCGGGGCGTTCGCGTTCAGCAGCGTCTGAATGTCGCCATAGTGCAACATCTTCCATTTGCCGTCTTTGGCGAGCGGATCGGTGTAGCGTTTGCGGAGAAAACGAATCTGCCCCTTGTCGAGGTCGTCGAGGCTGGAGGGGTAACGGCCGTTCTTCTTGTAGAACTTCTTGATGGCGCGCATGTACTCGGTGCCGCGATGGATCATCTCCTCTTCGCGATCGCGCTTGATCTGCTGCACCATCGCCGGCCCTACAACGTACGTCAAGGTGATGACCATGAACGCCATCATCAACATGATGGCGAGCAGCAGGTATCCGCCCTCGCGTTGACGGCGCTTTAGCCGCGAGCGGGACTCGATGTTTTGCGAGGGCTGCTGCATAGTGCGACTGCCTATCCCGCGGTGAGCGGAATGGTCTCCGTGTGGTTGGTAAGCACGTCCTGTATATCGACGGAACTCGCTCCGACGTGCACGATCTTGTAACGCCGATCGACGACGTCGCCCTCTTTCGCCAGGAAAATGTCCTCACCTTTGAGCAAAAAGATCTTCTTAGCGCCATTCTTCGGCCCGGCAAATCCATAGAACTTCAGTCCGCTAGGCGGAGGGGGCGCCGGTGCCTGGGGAGTTTCGGCCCAGGCATAGCCGGAGCGATCGGCTTCGGAATTTCTGGAGGCGGTGCCTGCGAGCTGAAGATGTTCCGGCCGTTGCCTTTGTAGGTCACGTCCTCGCTGGATTTCAGCAGGTCGAAGCGCAGCGTCGGATCAAGCGAATGCGCCATCAAGGTGCGCGGCTTGTGCGCATTCTTTACGCCCGTCGAGCTCGTCGGGGGGGCGGCGTTCTGTACCGGCGCACTCTCCGAGCTTCCGCCTGAGAACTGATACATCAAGGCCGCGACGGCAAGTACCATCAGCACGCCGGCTATGATCGTCTCTTTCTTGTTCTCGGTGCCCAGCTTCACGACGCAAGCGCTCCCCGCAGATAGGTTTCCAGCTTCAATTGCAGGCGCACATTGCCCTGCTGCTCGCCCAGCGTGATGCCGTCGATAAGGAAGAACAGCTTGCTGCGCTCCAGCGCATTGATGAACTTCACTTCCTGAAGATAGTCGCCGGACAGCGAGACTTCCATGTTCAGCCTGCGCAGTCCCTCGATGGGCGCATCCTTCTCTTCATATTTGACGCCGCTGAGGCGTATTCCGGTATCACCGGCAATCTTACCCAGCTCCTCCGCCACGACCGAATACTCGGCCGGGAAGCGAGCTTGGTAAAAGCCCGAAATATCCTGCGAAGCCTGCTTCAGCTTCCCGTCCATGCCGCGCGTGGGCAGCACTTCCTGCTGTTTGGCGACGAGGTGTTGCCGCAGCTTGGTGTATTCGCGCTGGCGCGCCTGGCGGGAGCGCCCCGCTGGTGAGAGTAGGTAGCCCACGCAGGCCAGGTCGAGGATCACCAGCCCGATCACGACCGGCATCAGCTTCTTACGGGTTTCCCGAATGCTCGCCATCTGCTACCTCGTGCCTCCCGGGCGCATGGGCTGATTGTTGGCTGTCCGCGTCGCCGCATTCGGCGCCGGTGCTCCTGCAGGGGCTGCGGCAGCCCGTTTCGCCGGAGCGGCCGGTTGCTGCGCTTTAGTTTTGTCGTCCTCACGGTTAGCGGGCGTCTCTTCATCCGTTTCCGCGCCACCGGGCACATAAATGGCCGCGATATCGAACTGAATGTTGCCGCCGACGGCCTCGCCGCTGCTGTTCGTGGATACCGACTCGGCGACAATCTGCGCCTGACGCAGGTGGCTCGACGTCTCCATGTGGCGCACCATCTCGACGGCGCGGTCGCGCGAATCCGTGGCGACGATCACGTGCAGCACCAGATCGTTGGTCTTGGTGTACTCGGGCTTCATGGAAACAACGTGCAACCCGGCCGGCACAATCTTCTCCATTTCGGTGAAGATGCGCGTCCAGGAGAGCGATTTGCGCGCGAAGAGCTGGTTGAGAAAGTCTGCCTGATCGGCAATCACACGGTTCGCGGGCTTGTTGAGGATGGCCCGCGCCTGCGCCTCTTCCTGATCCATACTGCGAATCTCGTCCTGCGTCTGGGCCAGCTGCCGGTTGATAGCGCGCGAATTGTGCCGCTGATAAAGGATGTAGCTCAGCAACGCGATCGCGACAATGCCCAACGCCGCAATGACGATGGTCATCCGGCGTTGATAACTCTGCGCAACCTCGTACGGTTGGCTGGCGAGATTGATGTGGACCCGCATCAGGACGCCAGTGCCCCCATGACGCTGACCAGCGCCTTCTTGCTGACACGCGCAACCGTACTCATTTGTGTCGTCGCAGTCAGATCTTCGACTCGTACGGTCCAGGTCGAACTCAGGGCTTCCTGCAGCCGTTCCGCATCTTCAACGCCCGTAACCAGCATTCGATCCACGCCGACCCCGTAGCGATCTTCGAAGTACACCAGCGACGTGTTTACATCATCGACCAGCGATTCGCCGCTCACGGACGTGCCACCGTTGTCGAGGGCGCGATACAGCAATAGCTGGTCCTGATCGACGATGGCGAACGTCGTCGTGCCGTGCTCGACCTTAATGACCATCGTAGGACGCGAGGCATCCACCAAGCCGAGCACGGCCAGCATCGAGGGGATTACGGCGCCGGGATTGTATCCCGCGTCGCGCACCAGCGACTCATATTCCTCGAGAACGCTGTGTGTGTGACCGCGGCCACCACCCGCACCGGACTCGCCGTGCTTTGCCGATCGTACGAAACCGAGGACTGGTCAACATCGAAGGGCAATGACTTCTTCAGGCGGAAGCGAACGACGGCATCGGCATCCGGCTGCTTTTCCGGAAGCGTTTCGAAATCCAGCAGCAGAACGCGCGTGGCGGCGTCGGGAATGACCACACACACATCGCGCGAGCGTCCAGCGACGACCGCCAGCGAGTCGTGCAAGACCGACACTAGCTTGGCCCGATCGCCGACGTTGGCTTGCTGCAATCCCGGCGTCACGAGACCTGGCGCGAGCGGAGCCGCGGTCGCCGCTTCGAGGTTCGTGCCTTTGTCCGAGGCGCGCGCCGCCACCACGCGATCAGCGGTGATCTCGCAGGCGATGCGGGGACGGTGGATGGAAGTGTCGGCCATTGATATATGTATCGCGAAGGACGGGTAGAGCCGACCTTCCGGTCGGTGTCGCAACGTCATCCGCAATTTACTGGAGCTGCGATGGTCACTACCCGAACATCGCAGCTCTTAAAACTTATTTGCAGGGTAACGCGCGCGCTGAAGCGCCGCTCTACCCTATCGCGTCGTCTCGATAAACGTGACCTTATTAATTTCCTTCAGCGTAGTCAGGCCACGGCGAACCCTGTCGATGGCCGACTCGCGCAGGAAGTGCATGCCTTCTTCTTTGGCGGTGCGCCGGATTTCGCTGCTCGGCTTCTTGGATAGAATCATCTCGCGCACGTTGTCGGTCAACTCGAGCAGTTCGTGAATCGCGGTCCGGCCGCGGAAGCCTGTGCCCGCGCATTCGATGCAGCCGTCGCCCTCATAGAAAGCGAAGTTCAGCCACTCCTTCGGATCGAGACCGCTGGCCTCGAGCTCTTCGGCCGAGTAGTGGACCTCCCTCTTGCAGAACTCGCAGATCAATCGCACTAATCGTTGTGCCAGGATGCAGTTCAGTGCCGAAACAAAGTTGTAGGCCTCCACGCCCATGTTGAGGAAGCGGCCCAACACGTCGACCACGTTGTTGGCGTGGACGGTGGTAAACACCAGGTGTCCGGTGAGGGCGGAGTTGATGGCAATCTGCGCCGTCTCGGTGTCACGGATCTCACCCACCATGATCTTGTCCGGGTCGTGACGCAGGATGGAACGCAGTCCGCGGGCGAAGGTCAGCCCCTTTTTCTCGTTGACCGGGATCTGCGTGATGCCGCGAATCTGATACTCGACCGGGTCTTCAATCGTGATCAGCTTGTCTTCATCGGTCTTGATCTCATTCAGCGCGGCATAGAGCGTCGTCGTTTTGCCCGAACCGGTCGGTCCCGTGACCAGCACCATCCCGTAAGGCTCTTTGATGTAGCGGCGGAACTTGCGCAGGTCTTCTTCGCTGAACCCAACCACGTCGAGCGTGAGTTTGTGGAACTTCTCGCTCATCGATTCTTTGTCGAGCACACGGAGTACGGCATCTTCGCCGTGAATCGACGGCATGATGGAGACGCGGAAGTCGATGGAGCGTCCGGTGTAGCGCACGCGGAAGCGGCCGTCCTGGGGGACGCGGCGCTCGGAAATGTCGAGCTCGCTCATGACCTTGATACGCGAAATGATCGTCGAGTGATGCTCCTTGGCGATGGGCTGCATGGCCTGCTGCAGCACGCCGTCGATGCGGTACTTGATGACGACAGAGTCGTCGCGCGTTTCGATATGGATATCACTGGCGCGCCGCTGCAGGGCGGTAAAGATGGTAGTGTCGACCAGGCGGATGATCGGACTCTGATCGGTCTCGCCGGTCAGCTTCTCGATGGAGATCGTCTCGTCG
Source organism: uncultured Acidobacteriaceae bacterium (assembly GCA_963747045.1). Classification (GTDB taxonomy): domain Bacteria; phylum Acidobacteriota; class Terriglobia; order Terriglobales; family Acidobacteriaceae; genus Bog-257. Next base: position 22,572 of record CAVVDN010000012.1, read on the forward strand.
CCGGTCTCGTCCTCGCTGATGACATCAAGCGCGAAGTTCTCGCCGGCTTCTTCCAGCACGCGCTGCGACTGCTCGCTCTTCTTCAGGACGTCGTTGATCTGCGACAGGCTGGCAACCCGGGTTACGATGCGGCGGCCCAGCAGCAGGCTGATTTCGTCGATCATCATCAGCTGGCTGGGATCAGCCATGGCGATGACCAACCGTCCGTCCGGCTTCTCTTCCAGCGGCACGAAGTTGTAGCGGAACATCAGGTCCACTTTGATCTTGCGGAACAGTTCGTGCTGAATGTGGAAGTTCTTGAGGTCCACGAACTCGCAGCGATAGCGCCGCGCCAGATCTTTACCGTGCTCGATTTCGTCGCTGACGGCGACGCCGCCGTTGCCGTTGACGAAAATTGCTTTGGGAACTTCTGCCATGAATGACCTCAATTACTCGTGACTGCCTGCCAGGTTGCAGTTGGCAATTAGCATTTAGCACTTAGCCGAGTCATTCCAATCGAATTGCCTTAGCTAATTGCTAATTGCTGGCTGCTCCTTCAATGTATATTCGCGCCCAAACTAAAGATGGGCAGATACAGCGAGATCAGCACAAAGGCCACGACCACGCCCATGACGATCAGAATCACGGGTTCGATCAGCGCCATGGCCGTAGCCAGCGCGTTCTGCACGTCTTCTTCGTAGAATTCGGCAATCGAGTTCAACATTGCCGGCAGCGCGCCGGTGGATTCGCCAACTTCGATCATCTCCACCGACATCTGCGGAAAGATCTTGGTGTCTTCCAGGCTGCGCGCCAGCCCCAGCCCCTCACGCACGGTTCGCGTTGAGGTTTGGATGCCATGTGCCATCAGGCGACTCTGCATCGATTCGCCGGCAGTTTCCAACGACGGCACCAGCGGCAAACCGCCGGAGAGCAGAGTCGATAACATCCGCGAGAACACCGCGACCTGGTACTTCAGCCAAACGTCGCCCAGCAATGGAATTTTCAACTTCAAGCGATCGGTCTGAGTGGCGCCGCTGTCGCTTTTCATCCAGCGCCACAGGAAGAAAGCGATAATCGCCAGGACAGCGAGACCGTAGGGAGCGTATTGCCTGGCGCCGACACCGATGGTCAGCATCAACTGGGTCATCACCGGAAGGTTGGCGCCCAGCGCTGCGTACAAATTTGCAAACTGCGGAACTACAAAGGTGATGAGGAACGTCAGCATCACGATCAGCACGACAACCAGCAGCGCGGGGTAGACCAGCGACGAAATGAGCTTCTTGCGAAAGCTAACGGATAACCGCTGAAAGGAGATGAAGCGTCCCAACACTTCTTCGAGGTTGCCGCTCTTCTCGCCCGCCAGCAAGGTCGTGGTGTAGACCTTCGCGAATACCTGCTGCGCCTCGAAGGCCTCGGACAGCAACTCCCCGCCGCGCACCCGGTCGCGCACATTCTGGAGGACGGAGCGGAAAAACGGGTTTCGCTGCCGCTTGATCAGCAGCTCCAGCGACTGGATAATCGGAAGGCCGGCGTGAATCAGCGTGACAAATTGCTGATTGAAGATGACGAACTGATCCTGCTTGACCTTGCGACGTTGCGGCAGCCCGACGTCAGCCGAGAGTAGCCCTTTACTCTTAATGGAATAGACGAAGTAGCCCTGCTGCGCAAAGCGGTCGCGAATCTCGGCCTCAGAGGCGCCGCTCTCGATCTGCTCCAGAACGTGCCCCCGCTCGTCGGCCATTTTGATTGTGTATTCGGCCATTCTTAAGGCGCAATCCTTGGGCGAGAGGTGTTCTTGTAGTTTAGCACTCGGGCTGGCAGTCGGCAGTCAGCATTCGGCAATCGGCAAAGCTACGTTCGTTTGCAATTCGATAATGTGAATTCCGAGGTTAGACGCTCGGCGCTTGTTAAAGAGAGGTCGACTCGCAGGGGCCGAGAGCCGACTGCTGATTGCTACTCCATCATCTCTGTTCCCGCCACGATTTCGACCCCCGGCGGCGGTACAAAGCTGAACTCCTGATCTGCTATTTGGACGTTCTCCTTCTGCCGAAGAAAGCGGAAGTCGGTGACCGAGCCGTCGAGTTCTTCAATCACGATGCGCTGCATCAGGCCCTCGGGCGAAACCTCGATCAGCGTCTGCGAAACGCGATCACGCATTCCCTTCGGTACGCCGCGCAGGACAACATCGCCCGGATTCAGGGGCTTCTCATCCGGCGCCAGCGAAAGCCCGTCCAGTTCCTTCTCCAGTTTGGTCTTGCCCAGCAGATATCGGAGGGGGGAACGCAAGTCGTCGAGTTGCTTCACCGACGCGCGGCGCGCCTGGCGCTCGCCGGGGACATAAAACCATGCCGTGTTGCCATCGGTGATGAACAGCTTGCGATGAGGTTGCTCGTAATCCCAACGCATGCGGCCGGGCTTTTTGAGCAGCAGCATACCGCTCTCGGTGCGGGTCATACCGGCGCCGGTGTAGGTTTCCGTGAATTGCGCCTGGAGCGAATGCAGGTGATCGTAACGTTGGTCGACCTTGGCGGCTATGGCGTGAACATCCTGGGCGGGGAGCGACATCGCGCCGACGGCGAATATTGACACCAGCAAAACGAGCTTTGTAACAGGGCACGACTTGAGTCGTGCCACGAGCCGGTTCATAAAAATTAAGGGGCATTAGCCCCGTGACTCCGAGCAGGGGCTAAAGCCCTGAATGTAAATCAACAATCGGCACGGTGAAGCGGTGCCCTGTTACGAACCTGAGCCTTCAATTGGCGATCACAAAAATCGCCTGCGTCCTACTGCAGCACCGGGCTGTTGACATCGGCCGGGCCAGCCCCGTTGTAGTGAATCTCGCCGGACTCATCCGAGAAGAAGCGACGCTCGCCGGTCGTGCCTACCTGGTCCGGCACCGCCGTGATGGTGTAGGACCGAATGGCGTTGTTCACCTTTTCCCCCGGCGTGTAGGTAAAGGTGTAGCCCGTCTTGCGGCCACTGGACAGATTGTTGTCGATGGTCTGCTCGCCGCCACTCTGGGCTGTCCCACCCAGCATCGCCAGATCGGGCGTGAAACCCACATCAGGATGGCTGCTGGAATAAATCATTTCGGCTTCGTTAATAGCCCGGATACTGGCAATCGCCGACGTTTCGTTCGCCGGAATCTTCGCTTTGGTGATCTTGGGGATGGTGAACGCGGCGATGATCAGGATGATCGTCACCACGATCAGAAGTTCGATCAGCGTAAATCCGCGCTGCCGGTTACGACTACGCATAGAAACCTCTACTTTCCTCGTCAGCTCGAGTGGCTAAACCCGCAGAGTCGCGGGTTCCGGAATTGAGCATAAGGGCATTAGGCAACAGAAACCGCGCGGCGAGTACACGCTGACAAGGAGAATTATTCTTCAGCGACCATCCGATGTCAAAGCTTTAGACGGCCTCGAACTCAGAACGTAGTGTATCCTTCGGCATTCGCTGTTCGCTTTTCGACCAGCAGCCGATCCAGCACGATTCCCGGGACCAATCTAACGGGCGCCCCTCTGTGTACGAGCAGGCGCTCCCTTAACGCAAATTTGACCTTCGGCGAAACGCCAGAAGCGATCCTCAGCACGCCAGCGAATCGCGCGTGATCTTCAGCCCATTGAGATTGCCCAGCACCGTCACCGCGATCAACTCCGGCCGGAAAAGTTCATTGGCCGACGCCAGCAGGTCTTCCTGCGTCACGGCCTGGATGCGCTGGATGATCTCATCCATGCTGACGAAGTGGTCATAATACATCTCCTGACGCGCCAGGTTCGACATGCGCGCCGTGCTCGACTCCAGGCTGAGCATCAGGCTCCCTTTGAGCTGGTCTTTTGCCCGCTTCAATTCTTCGTCGGCGATGGGATTCTCTTTGAGCTGCCGCAGTTCACTGACAATCGAGCTGCACCACCTTGGGAGCCGACTCGCGCGAGGTTCCCGCATACACCGAGAGCATCCAGTATCGCGGAACGGATTCAGCTCGGAGAAGATGGAGTACACCAGCCCCTGCTTCTCGCGGATGTTCTGAAACAGCCGCGAGCTCATGCCGCCGCCCAGCAGCGTATTCAGCACATACATCACGTAGCGGCGATCGTGGCAGATCGAATACGACGGCACGCCCACGCAAATCTGCACCTGCTCCAGCGCTTTCTTGTTGCGCAGAATGATTCGCGAATTGGTCTTTGGCGGGCGTCTCGTGCCATCCGTTCGTACCCTTGCGGCAGAGTCGCGAATCGCTGCCGCAGCAGCTCGACGAAGTCCTGGTGATTCGACGTTCCCCGCAGCCGAAATAATCATATTGCCGGGAGCGAACTTGCCACCGTAATACGCCAGGATCGCATCCTGGTCGAAGCGGCGCACCGTCTCTTTTGTCCCTAGAATCGGCTTGCCCAGCGGATGGTCCTTGAAGAAGTTCTGAGTGAAGATTTCATGAACCAGGTAGTCAGGATTGTCCTCGTCCATCTTGATCTCTTCCAGAATGACCCCGCGTTCGCGCACGATCTCCTTCCCATCGAACACGGGATGCAGCACCATGTCGCTGAGTACATCGACGGCTATCGGCAAATGTTCATCCAGCACTTTAATGTTGAAGCAGATGGTCTCCTTGCCGGTAAAGGCGTCCATGTTGCCGCCGATGGAGTCCACCTGGCGCGCGATTTGCTCCGCCGAGCGGTTGCTGGTACCTTTGAACACCATGTGCTCGACGAAATGCGAGATGCCGTTCACGAGGGGATCTTCGTGGCGCGAGCCGGACTTGATCCAGATCCCCATCGACACCGAGCGGATGTGGTCCATGCGTTCGGTCAGGACCGTAAGCCCGTTGGGAAACACCTCGCGTTGAATGTTGCGCAGTTCTTCTACCATGATGGCTGCTCCAAGCGACATGACGGTCGTCGCTCAGTCGAATGAATAATGAATGGCCTGATCCGGTCTCGCGTATGCTACGGCGTAGGTGCCCGCGAAACGCTTACGCAGATCGTTTATTGACGAAAATCCCCGAAGCGATGTCGGGCGAACAGGAATATAACTAGCATATTGGATGCATGAGCCAAGCCGCAACATACCGAACTTTTAGGCCTTTGCCTTCAGGAGCTTACGGAAATCATCGAGGAGCTGGGCGAGCCTTCCTACCGCGCCCGGCAGCTATTTGACGGTTTATACCGGCAAAGGTGGTCGGAGTCTGGAGCAATTTACTCCGTTGCCTGCGGAGCTTCGCCAGCAAGCTGCGCGAGGCGGATTTTCGGTCGGGTTGCCGCGGACCGAAAAGAAGTTCGTATCCTCCGATGGCACGGTCCGTTATCTCTGGCCTTCGCCGACGGACAAAGCGTGGAAACGGTATGGATGCCGGAGGGCGATGGCGGCGAAGCGGCGACGGCTCGCCCAGCGGCGATGAAGAGACTGCAGCGCAACGACTGGCGGCGGGCCACCATCTGCGTCTCCAGCCAGGTCGGTTGCGCGGTCGACTGCAAATTCTGCATGACCGCGCTGCTGGGCCTGCAACGAAATCTTTCCGCGGGAGAAATCGTCGGCCA
>CAVVDN010000013.1:0-61430 GCA_963747045.1 uncultured Acidobacteriaceae bacterium
CAGGGAGGAGGACCGGTATTAGCCTCCATAGCCGTGACCCCCGTCAATCCGGTGATTGCCGTGGCATCACCACAGCAATTCACGGCTACGGGAACCTACAGCGACGGGAGCCACCAGGACGTGACGAATTCGGCCACCTGGAGCTCGAGCCTCCCGTCGGTGGCAACGATCAGCAGTACGGGTCTTGCTACCGGTGAAACGGCGGGCAGTACCATGATCCAGGCGTCCATGGGGTCGATAAATGGCTCCACGAATTTAACTGTTACGGCGGGTTTTGGTATAGCTCCGCGGGTAGCTGTGGTTACATTTACAGGAACCCAGCAGTTCACGGCAACCTCAGGGTTTGGTAGCATAACCTGGTCCGTCGACGGTGTGGTTGGCGGCTCAACTACCGTTGGTACCATCACGACCAACGGCTTATATAGTCCGCCGGCGACTGTTGGTAGCCACACCGTGACCGCTACAACTAATCAGCAGCAGTCCGCCAACGCAACCGTCTACGTCAGCAACTACCCTGGGGCATACACTTACCATTACGACAATATGCGGAGTGGGCAAAATGCTGATGAGACGGTCTTAACCCCAGCAAATGTCAACCACAATCAGTTTGGGAAGTTATTTTCTTATCCGCTCGATGGCCAAACATTAGCCTCACCGCTTTATGTGGCGAATATTAATATTCCGGGGCACGGTTTCCACAATGTTGTTTATCTGGCCACGGAGCATGACAGCGTGTATGCCTATGATGCCGACGGCTTGACAACGACTGCCCTCTGGCAGGTTAGCTTCATCAACCCGGCCGGTGGCGTGACAACCATTCCTGCCGCAGATACCGATGACAGCAGCGGCTGCTGTGACCTAGCTCCCGAGGTCGGTATCACTGGTACACCGGTAATTGACTCCAATACCAACACACTGTACGTTGTTGCTGCTACCAAAGAGGTCTCCGGCCAAACAACAACGTATGTACAACGGTTACATGCACTGGACATCACCACAGGTGCCGAGAAGTTTGGAGGACCCGTCGTGATTCAGGGAAGCGTGCCTGGTACCGGAGACGGAGCTTCCGGAGGGCTGGTACCGTTCAATGCTCTCAGAGAAGGCCAGCGCCCTGGATTGCTGCTTAACAACGGAGTAGTCTATGTGGGATTTGGCGGACACGATGATGTTCGTCCCTACCATGGTTGGATCTTTGGTTATAACGAATCCACTTTACAGCAAGTGTTTATATATAGCGTGACAGCAAATGGCTATGGCGGCGGGGTTTGGCAGGGCGGCGGCGGCTTAACTTCCGACAGCAGCGGTGACATCTATTTCGCCACCGGCAACGGCGATTTCGATGCCGCTACGGGTGGAGTTGACTATGGTGACTCAGTCGAAAAACTCAGCTCTACTGGGACCGTCGTCGACTATTTTACGCCGCACGACCAGTCGAATATGGAAGTCAACGACCTCGATCTCGCGTCTGCTGGGCCAGTCCTGCTAGTCGATCAACCTGGGTCCTATTCGCACGAACTCATCACCGCTGGTAAAACTGGCACGATCTATGTGATTGATCGAGACGATATGGGACACTACAACCAGAACAACGACAACCAGATAATACAATCTCTGCCTGGTATCTTGCCGAATGGCACCGATGAATCTGGAAATTATAGTGCGCCTGTATATTTTAATGGAAATGTCTACTACTGTGCGGTTGCGGATTCCGTCAAGGCCTTTCACTTGAGCAATGGGTTATTGTCGACAACTCCAACGTCGATGTCACCGGAAGTATTTGGGTTCCCGGGAGGCGCTATGTCGGCCTCTGGAAATGGTACGACCAATGGAATTCTTTGGGTAGTACAGCGGAATGGTGCGACATCACCTGGGGTGCTTTACGCTTACGACCCGTCGAACTTGGCCGACGAATTCTACAACAGCAACCAATCAGGTTCCCGCGACACTCTCGACTATGCAGCCAAATTTAATCCGCCGGTCGTGGCGAATGGAAAAGTATATGTCGCAACCATGAGCACTCTGACCGTATATGGCGGCTTGCCCTAGCTGAGGTTGTTGTAGTTGGTCTATGGTCTAGCCCGATGGGAGATCCGTTGGGGCGGGCAGGTTCTCGTGGATCGACAAATGGAAGTACGGCTTTCTCCGGGATTCCGGTAACCACGTTGCAGAAAATCATCGAACGACGTAGGGTTCTCCAGCTGCCAATACTGCCCGGCGCCTACTTCGCGGAGATACCGCGTTTGAAAGTTCGCAGGTTGCAGTGCGGCGATTTGCGGAATGAACGCAAGCAAGTTCTTTGCTAACAACTTTGAGCAGGGTTCTAAGAAGTTAACAATATGGCGCTCCCAGCGGTGTATCCGTTAAACGACCTTGAGTCTTGCGCGAGGCTGCATAATGGAAGCGCCATGAACCTGGCGCTGGCGGACCACTATCGCTGTCCCGCAGAGTTCCTCGATTTCGAACTGGCCGGGCCGCTTTCGACAGATTCAGGTTACTTCCGCTGTGGGCCGGGCGCGATCTGCTTCGGACGCACGTCGAACGGCTACCGCACGCCGGATGCCGGCGAGCTGCGCTATGACGCGTTGCACGATTTGGAAATTGCCGGATCCACGTTGCGGCTGCCGTTCAATCCGACCGAAGTCATCGACAACCTTCGTCTGGAGCGCTATGCCAGCGGCTGTAAACCCGACGAATGGGCCTGGCGCAAACGGACGCTCCGCGACGCCTACTACGCATTGCGACCCTACATGGGGGTCAACCTGCGCAAGCATCTGCAACGGCTGTACGCCAGTGGGTGGCGGCGGATCGTGTTCCCACGCTGGCCGGTCGATACGACCGTCGAGCAACTGAGTGAAGCGCTGCTCCTGGCTGGAATAAACGCCGAAGGCACCGGCGAAATGCCCTTTGTTTGGTTCTGGCCAAAAGGCGCCCAGGGCTGCGTCGTGGTCACGCATGACGTCGAAGATCAGCGTGGCTACGAGATGTGCTCAGAACTGATCGACATCGACAACGCACATGGTTTCAAGGCCTCTTTCCAACTCGTACCCGAGGGAACATACCCGATCTCTAAGGCGCTAACTGATCGAATCCGAGATCGCGGCTTCGAAGTCAACATACAGGACCTCAATCACGACGGCTATCTCTTTGCTGACCGAGAGGAATTTCTTCGCCGGGCGGCGAAGATAAACGGCTACGGAAAGGGGTATGCCGCGAAGGGGTTCCGCGCAGCCGTGCTTTATCGCAATCTCTCATGGTACGATGCGCTCGACTTTTCCTATGATATGTCGGTGCCGAACGTCGCGCATCTTGATCCGCAGCGCGGTGGCTGCTGCACGGTGTTCCCGTACTTTGTGGGCGATGTGCTGGAGATTCCCCTGACGACTATCCAAGACTACATGCTGTTCCATCTACTCGGCGATTTGTCGTTGAATCTATGGAAATCACAGGTCGATACAATTCTGAAGAAGAATGGGCTGATCAGTTTTCTAGTGCATCCTGACTATGTCGGCGAACACAAATCACGTCAGGTCTATTGCGAGCTTCTCTGCTGGTTGCGCGACCTAAGCGCACGGGAGCGCTTATGGTGCGCACTGCCTGGCGAAGTGGACGAATGGTGGCGCTTACGAAACAGGATGCGAGTGGTTCAGCATGGGGACGAGTGGCAGATTGAGGGACCCGGCTCCGAGCACGCCGTGCTGGCCTTCGCTAAGGTAGTGGAAAATCACATTGAATATCACATCAGTCCCAGGCTGGAGACCGTGCAAAGCCGGCGTGGAATATCGCGAGCCTAACGGGTTCGGCGGTCCTCAAGGGGGCACCGACCATGCGAAGTGCAGGCGGACAGGGCACTCGTGCGCACCGCCCGGCTGATCGCGTGCCAAGATACCGTCACTGCGGCTATTGTCGAGAAATCAAAACCCCAATTTCGCAGAAAGAGAGATAGAGCAATCTTGGTCTCATTGTTAATTCTTGGGGTGTTCCGTTGTGAGCAATCGAAGTACGGATTCTGTCGCCGTCTGCATTATTGTCGAAAACCTCCCCGTCCCAGCTGACCGTAGAGTCTGGCGCGAAGCGCAAACGCTACACAAGGTCGGATATCACGTTTCCGTCATTTGTCCTAAAGGACCTGGTTTTGAAAGGTCCCATGAAGTCCTAGACGGAATCGACATCTACCGACACCAGAATCGCGAATCAGACGGCACGATCTTGGGATATATACGCGAGTACGGCCTGACACTAATCGTAGAACTATTACTAGCAGTACGGATCTTCTTTCGCACACGTTTTCAGATTCTTCAAGCATGCAACCCTCCGGACACAATTTTTCTAATAGCACTTATCTTCAAACTATTCGGAGTGCAATTCATATTTGACTACCACGACCCAAGTCCAGAGCTCTTTGCACTTAAGTATCCTCGGCATCGTGTTCTATATCGCATCGTGTGCCTTGCGGAGCGCTTGAGTTGCCGAACGGCTGACCTCGTGATTGCGACAAACGAGTCGGGCCGTGAAATTGCCATTCAACGCGGCGGCGTGTCGCCTGACCGTGTTTTCGTTGTAAGAACCTGTCCGGAATTAGACGAGATTCGACCGGAGTTTGCGGACCTTAAGCTCAAAGAGAACTTGCGCTATCTGGTGGTCTACGTCGGAGTAATGGGACCGCAGGATGGTTTAGATCTGCTTCTGGAGTCGATCGACTACTTGGTTACAAAGCAGAATCGTCGCGACACGCTCTTTGCTCTAATCGGCCACGGACCGGAGGTACCGCGGTTGAAAGCAGATGTAATCGACATGCAGCTCGAGCGATGGGTGAAGTTTACCGGGCCCCTCTACGGTGACGAGCTGGTTAAATATCTTGCTACCGCTGATGTGGGAGTCGCACCCGACCCTCTCAACCCGCTCAATGACCGACTCACAATGATTAAGATCTATGAGTACATGGCTTATGGAATTCCCGTAGTCTTATATGAACTTTCGGAGGGCAAGCGGTCTGCGGGTGACGCAGCACTATACGCTAAACCGAACGATCCGGTTGATTTCGCTCATCAGATCGAAAGACTGCTCGATTCCGAGTCACGACGTAAGAATTTGGGAGCGAACGGCAGACGGCGAATTCAAGAGGGGCTCAACTGGAGCGTTGAACGGGTGACCCTCCTGAGAGCGTACCTGAGTGCAGTACAGCGAGAGCGGACGTCGCACGCCGAAGAAAAGGCTGCTTGCGGAGATCGCGGCTAAACTCCGAATAGAGAGCAACGTAGCTGCTGAGAGGTACTCCTTCCAAAAGGACGAGGCATTACTTCAAAATACAAGGAACACTTTTTGGCGAGCCTGAGATGAGTTCGACAACCCCCTATCGGCTCTTTGCGGTTCTTTGTGGAGTTTCGGTACTATTCTGGTGGAGTGTTCTGACTGCGACATTCGCTCTCGCCGCACACGATGACGCATATACCCACATTCTTCTGATTATCCCCATTAGCATTACGCTGATCATCGTTGAATGGAAAAAGCGAGCCATGCCAATCAAGCCAGCGCATACGCGCGGGCATGGCATTGCTCGGGCTGGTAGTGCTTATCGATCTCGCAGGATTGTATTGGGAAAGAGCCGGTCATTCAGGCGGTCACATCGGTCTTGCGATTCGAATGGCGGCACTGGTTGCCTGGTGGATTGCTTCCTTTACGCTTTGTTTCGGGGGACGTGCGCTTCGCCGCTGCGGGTTTCCGTTGCTTTTTTTGTTTTGGCTAGTTCCCATGCCCAGCTTTTGCGTTGAACTACGTTGTCAAGTGCCTGCAGGAAGGCACGGCCTCGACAGCGCGGATTCTATTTACGATGTTCGGAGTGCCGGTGGGTCAGAGCGGTACCGTCCTGAGCGTACCAGGAGTTTCTGTCGAGGTAGCGCAAGAGTGCAGCAGTATAAGGTCGAGCATGATGCTGATCGTTACTTCGATGGTGATGTCCTATGCCCAGCTTCGTTCCTTTTGGGGCAGGGCATTGGTCATGCTGGCGGCGCTGCCGCTCGCCATCGCAAAGAATGGCCTACGGGTTTTTACCTTGGTGATCCTGGCCGCGTATGTTGATCCGAGAATTCTCAAAAGCTGGCTGCACCACCAGGGCGGCGTCCTGTTCTTCGCCGCGGCTTTGGCGGCGGTAAGTGGTCTGATATGGCTATTCGCTCGCCTGGAGCGCAGGCAGAGCGGCACAGCCAAGGTGCGGCTCTTCTCACCCGATATTGCATAGATTCCACTGCTTGCGGTCGTGATGCGCAACGTCTCCCGACAGGTAAAGCGAACAGTCCTCCTGCTTTGTTGTTTGCCTGCAATTCTGCTGGTATCAAGTGTCTGTCGTGCGGCCGAGCAGCCTGAAGTGCAAAGCTGCACGGGTGAACGCAGGCCAGCAATCGAGGCGACGAGCGCGGGCGCTGGTGAGAATAGCTCTTCCACTGCGGCCTGCTGAGCATTTCAAGCCACGCAGTATAAGCCTCACTTGGGCTGCCAGTATGCCGGCAAATGGTGCACAGGAAAATGCGATAGCCGGCTACTATATTTTCCGTCGCGAGTCAGGTGAACGCTGCGACCGGCCCCATAGCCACTGCACAGAGCTCAATCCATTCGTTCCCATTCGAGAGACCGGCTGCATTGACTACCAGGTTACGCCCGGGCAAACCTACTTTTATCAAGTCAAGGCTGTGAGCGAACGAGGAGTCCTAAGCCGCTTCTCGGAAGAGGTGAAGGTCAAACTTCCTTAGCTTGGTCCGGCTCTCGGAAATTCAGCCAAGGGTTCGTTGCGTATGCGACTGCGATTGGCGAGCAGTTGACGAGCTTGACGACGGCCGTCAGCGCAATGGTGCTGTTTACTTTTGTCGTGCCAGAGTTCCCGCGGGGCGATGCAACACTGCATGCAGCCGAATGGAGTTAAGTCGGCCAGCTTGACTTGTGACCATATGCGGAGTTGTTGGGTGACTGTCTATGAGAATAAAGACCACCGAAGGGAATATGAACGACTACTTTCCCGCTTCAACGATCAGACGGCAAAGCCGCAATTATCGCCGCTTTGAACTTGGCGTTTCCCGTACGCCTAAGGTATCAGGCTGGCGCTAATATCGCCGAGATCGATGGCGTCAGTAAGAACGTCAGCCTCGGCGGACTCTTAGTCAGAAGCGCGAGTGCGATTCCGCCACAGACCACGGTGGCATTTGTGTTAAGTGTTCACGGAAAGCATGCCATCCGGCCGGTCCACCTGATGGGTGAGGGGAGAGTCGTGCGCATGGAGTCAGAAGCAGCTAACGAAGGCTTCGCCGCTCGCCGTCAAGTGCACCTCTCCGGTCACCGATCTCGAGGACTATCTGCCGTCCTGATTTTCTGCTGAATTGAGGTGGGAAGAACGAAGGGCGCTCTTTCTTTAAAGAGCGCCCTTTTACTTTGCACCGAGTTCATGAGATTGCAAACGGTTCAGCGGGACTGTCTTGCTCCTGTGCTACGTCGTGACTGGTAAATCGTGCCGGTGCACGCCAAGGCAGCCAATAACACGTACAACAGAGCCTGCCCACCTTCCGGCACGGGACCAAGCGGGATCTGGCCCCACATCTCCTGCGGACCGTTAGGGTTGAACGGCTGCGTGTAAAGCCAGAGGTTCGTGTAGGTGCTCAATGCCGGGTCGTGGCTGATATTCATAACGTAAGTCACCAACGACTGTGCGGTTGCGTCCAAAGAGCTCAAGCTGAATCCGCGTCCGGTGGCCAACGACGTTAGGTACCAAAGAGCCTGCGAGATCGAGGATTGTAAGGCTGAATTGCCCCCTCCGTTGGTGAACATATCATTTACCAGGTAGGCCAATGCCTGATAACCCTGCACGCCCGTCCAGCCGCTGACCACTGAGGACCAGTTCGCGTTGCCGAACAGCGAATCCGTACCGATATTGCCGGCATTCAAGGTAGACGCCTGATAGGCCGTAGCTGTCCAGTGTTCCCCGGAGTAGACGTTGTCGTAGTAGTCGTCGCAGATAAACCCTGGGGAGGTCTGCCCGGGCCCCACGTTTACCCCGTTGACCGATCCATCGTAAAAACCTGTTTCGACGGCGCCCTCAGGACCACCACCCCAAACGTTGCCCTGCGTGCCGCCGTTGAAATACATCAAGGTGTTGCCGATTTGCGCAGACATGGGCAACGCGCAAACCAGCCAAGCCATTACTGCCAGGAAAAGCAGAGTCCGTTTCATGTCTTTTGCCAGTCGCCTTTCCACATACCTCTACCGAAGAGACTTCGCCTCTATAAACATCAACTTACCCTGAATCTGGAGGCTGTCAAGAATGATAATTTCTGCGTCCGGTTGCAAACCCTTGCAACGTGCGCCAAACAATTGATTACAGGACATTTCCTGGTGGTTCTCGCGAAGGAGGAATACCCATAAACGGCTGCAAAACCAACGAGCCGGGATTCTGGCGATGCGATTATTTCTTGGAGCCGGCGCGTATCCTGCGGCCGTTGTCCAGGTTTCGTGTCATCATCGCATAAGCTCCTTGTTGTGATGGTCTTCGCGAGGTGCCGTGGAAGGTGTGCGGCAGGTAGCGCCCTGCTCGAGGTTTTCGGCCTGATGCTCTCTGTTCGCCAAGGTTTGAGTTTGCTGTTGTGCTTGTGCTTTTGCTTGCTGTCGTCTTCGTGTTCCCGGGACCCCAACGTACGCAAGCAGAAATATCTCCGCGCCGGCCAGGAGTATTTCAGCAAGGGCAAGTATCGTGAGGCGGCGATCGAATTCGTAGACGCGATTCAGATTGATCCCAACTTCGCCGAGGCTCACAATCAACTCGCCGAGACCTACATCAAACTGCAAAAGCCTCAGGCGGCGGGGCAGGAACTCGCTCGGACGGTTGAGTTGCAGCCACAAAACTATAAGGCCCGTATCGAACTGGCGAACCTGTTGATTTTGGCCCATGACTACCCGCAGGCGCAGGAGCACATCGATCTGCTGCTGCAACAGCGTCCTAACGATCCTGTCGTTCACTCCACAATTTCAAGCTTGCTGGCCGGACAACAGGATTTCACCGGGGCCATGAAGGAAATCCAGGAAGCCATCAGGCTTGATCCGAACGAGTGGGGCTTCTACTTGGAGTTGGCGATGTTGCAGCTCAAACTCGATCAGCCGGAAGCTGCCGAGGCCACCTTCAAGAAGGTCGTCGCCCTCGATCCGACGGCGGTACAACCGCACCTTCTCCTGGGAAGCTTCTATCAGTCGCGGGGGCGCTTCGCGGAGGCGGAGCAGCAGTTTGAGGCGGCCGTCAAGATGGACCGCAAGAATGCGGAATCACGGGCCGCCCTTGCCCGGCTGTACATCGCGGAAGGGCAGAGCGACAAGGCCGAGCAGTTCCTCAAGCAGGTCAAGCGCGAGTTTCCGGAAGACTCCGCCGGATACCGCATGCTGGGCGACTTCTACGTCGATACCGGCAAACTCAGCCAAGCCGTCGCCGAATACGGCACTCTTTATCAGGAGCATCCCAATGACACCAACGTCAAGCGAAAGTACATCCAACTGCTCATTCAATCCGAGCGCTTTGACGAGGCGACCAAGCTCAACAACGAGCTCTTGCAGGCGAATCCTAACGACAATGAAGTCCTGATCGCCCGCAGCCAGATCGAGATCAGCAGCGGTGATCTCAGGGACGCCATTGCGACCTTGAAAATGGTCATCAAGGCCGAACCCAACAATGCCAACGCGCATTACAGCCTGGGAGTTGCCTTGAACAAATCGGCGGATGCGCAGGGCGCGGAAAGCGAATGGCTAGAGGCAGTACGGCTGCGTCCGGATCTAGTTGACGCACAACGGGCGCTGGCCGGGGAGGCGCTGCGTCGGGGCGATCCCGGCAGGCTTGCGGACACAGCTACGCAAATCATCAACCTGCAACCGAACGCCCCCGACGGATACGCTTTGCGCGCTCTCGCCGAAATTCGCCGCAACCAGTTTGCTGCGGCAGAGTCGGACGTTAGCAAGGCTATCCAAGTGGCTCCGCAGAACGCTTCAGGCTATGTCCAGCTCGGAAACCTGAGGCTTGCGCAAAGGCAGTATGGTGAGGCGCAGAAAGCCTACCAGCAGGCGCTTGCTCTCAAGAGCAATTCGAAGGACGCGTTGCGTGGAGTGATGAATACCTATATCGCTCAGAAACAGGTAAATCAAGCTATTGCCGCGGCTCAGGCGCAGATCGCGAAGGTTCCCAATGACGCCGGCTTTTACGAATTGCTCGGCGACACGCTGTTCCGATTCAAGAAAGACTTTGATGGAGCTGAAGCAGCCTTAACTAAGGCGGTCCAGCTCGATCCCACTAACTACGAAGTCCGAATCAATTTGGTCGAACTACAAGCGGCCAAGGGAAATGTCGATCAGGCAATCGCTACTTGCCAACAAGCCATCAAGGAGCAGCCTCGGCTGGCAGCTTTCTATACCGTATTAGGTGAGTTGTATGGGTTGCAGCAACGGTGGGACGATGCTAAGAAGGCGCTCGAGCAGGCGCGCGGGCTCCAGCCCGGCAATCCGGTCGCGACTCGCGACCTCGCCAACGTACTCCTGCAAAGTGGCGGCAATTTGGATGAAGCGCTATCGCTGGCACAATCCGCCCAACACAGCATGCCCAACTCGCCTGACGCTGTCGACACGCTGGGCTGGGTCTACTATCAGAAAGGGGAATACCAGATCGCGCTCAACCTCTTTCAGCAGGCGCTCAAGCTGCAGGAAAACCGTAACCTGCCTGACAATGCCGATCTTCAGTACCACTTAGGACTGACCTATGCGAAGACAGAACATCCCGCCCTGGCGCGTCAACACTTGGAGCGTGCTTTGAAAATTGACCCTAATTACCGTGCGGCAAACGATATCAAGAGACAATTAGACCGTCTCAAGTCCTGACTCAAGTCCCGCGTCATCGCATGCAGCCACAGCAGCAGAAATCAGAAGCGCAGAATGCCGAAGTTGAAAGTCTGGCGCCTAATGGCAATTTACCCTGTGGTCAATTGCGCATACCTACACGCCTAATTGCTCCGCTCTGCCTATTGACCATATGCGCAATCCTGGTTGCTGGTCTGTGGCCCTTCCGCGCGCCCACAAACCAAGTTACCTGGATACAAGGCGAAAACGGCATTCGTTTCGGCACGCACGGAACCGCTCTGAGCACGGAAGCCTTAGCGATTGGCGGCGGAGGCGGAGCTTGCACGATTGAGCTTTGGATCGAGCCGGCGGAGATCTGGACGACAGGCTCCATCTTGACTTTTTATAACCCGCAAGCAGCGCGTGAGTTCTCGATTCAGCAGGATTTCGCCGATCTGCTTCTGACGAATGGAAGTGTTCGCGATGGGGGCAAGGGGAGGCAGGAGCTCAGGGTTGAGAACGTCTTCCGAGACAAGCAGCCTTTCATAACCATCACCTCCGATGGCCGGCAAACGGTGGTTTATGTTGACGGACGCCTCGCAACCAGCTCGCCAGGCTTCATCTTGTCCAGTCGCGATTTGGCTGGCCAAATCATCGTCGCCACATCGGCGTTGCGCAATCACGGCTGGTCGGGAGATCTGAAGGGGCTGGCAATTTACTCTACTGCGCTTGTTTCGGCACAGGTGCAACAGCATTACGCAAGTTGGACGAATCTTGGCGCACCACAACTCGACAAGAATACGAGCGCCGTGGCGGTTTACGCATTGACGGAGCACGGGGGTTCCGCGATCGCTAGTGTGATCGGGTCTGCACCTACGTTGAACATCCCAGAGCGCTTCGGAGTTATCGACCAGCTTCGTTTCGAGTCGCCTGTCTCAGAGTTTCGCAGCCAGGATACTTACCTGAAGAACGCATTGACCAACGTGGCGGGTTTCGTGCCTCTGGGCTTTGTTTGTGGACTGTATTTAAGAGTGGTGCGCAAAACAAAATATGTCACGCTTAAAACGATTCTGGTGGGCGCAACCGTGAGTCTGGCGATTGAATATTTTCAATCATATCTGCCCACTCGATTCTCCGGGATAACCGACCTGATCACCAACACGGCGGGAACCTGGCTCGGGGTCGTGCTGTGTAGTTATTTTCTGAGCCTCTCCTCCCGGTACCGGGCTGGACATTTCGCTGTCCAACCCAGTAAGGAGAGATTGTAGCTCGCTTCGTGTGCGGTGACCAAGCGACTCTATGGGACGGTTGCTGACGACTGGTTAGAGTAGCTGCTCTCTTGTCCCTGGTTACTAACGGCGGTGGTCACGTAGTAATACGTCACGCCATCCTGAACTGCCAGATCGTTATATGCAGTGGTTGTATCCAGGCTGGAATTAATCTTCGTGTACGGTCCGCCCGACGTCGTACCGCGGTAGACGTTGTAGCCGGCAATTCCCGGCGACTGGCTGGCCGTCCACGTTAGCATTACCTCCGCCGTAACCGTCAGGTTTACGGTTGCTGTCTGCTGGACGCCGCCTCCCATCGCTGTGACCGTGATGGGATAGGTTCCTTCAGGAGTTGTTCCCACGGTGATCGTCATGGTCGAGGTTCCGGATCCGGGCGCCGGAAGCGTGGCGGGGTTGAAAGTCACAGTCGTTCCGCTCGGCGTTCCCGACGCAGACAAACTGACCGAACTGTTGAACCCGCCGCTCACCGAGACGCTGATAGTCGAAAGGCCCTGAGTTTCTTGCATTACACTGAGAGAACTCGGCGACGCCGACACGCTGAAGCCTGGCCCGACGGTTACCGTCAACGTCACAGTTGTATCCTGCTGAATTCCGCCTCCATTTCCGGTGACGGTGATGGGGTAAGTGCCGGCCGGCGTGGTGGCCCCCACGCTGATGGTCATGGTCGAGCTGCCCGATCCGGGAGCGGCGATCGGGTTCGGGCTGAAGCTCACGGTCGTTCCTGACGGCACCCCGCTAGCCGAAAGGGCAATGGAGTTATTGAAGCCTCCGCTGATCGCGGTCGTAATGGTCGATGTGCCTTGGTGAGCCTGGGCGATGCTCAAAGAAGAGGGTGCAGCTGAAATAGTGAAGCTTCCTGTACCCTGAGTGCGGAAAGCGACCATCTGCATAATCCACCAGCCAGACGAGGTGAGAGGCGCCGTCGCACTGTAGCTGCCAGCCGAGCTTGTCATCTGGTCTTCAGCGATGTCGCCGTCTGGTTGGGTGATCATCCGCGAAGTGAACCCACTGCCCGGCCCGCCGGTGGTGGTTAGAACCAGGTTCGCGCCGAAGATCAGGTCGGTTGGATTGGTGGTCGTGGCAGAGCCGCTGCTGGTGCTGCTGCTGTTGCCAGAGTTGGCTGCGGTGACGTCTACCGGGCTGTTGACATCAGCACCGTTGTACTCAAGTATGCGAATGTCAGGAGCGACGGCCGCAGTTGAAAACGTAATCGTCACGGTGTTGGCACCGGCCCCCGCCGCACGAATATTCTTGGCATAGTAAATCGATTGCGAACAATAACCGCTCACGACCGTCGGGCCTACTGCCCGGGTGTATTGGTTTCCGCTGGAGTCCGCGACGGAGGTCACAGTCGCGGTGCTGTCATTCCAGCCAAGAGACACCACATTCAGGTCTCCGGCATTCTGGGCGGCTGAGTACACGACGCTAACTGTGGTTTGCGGCGATTGCGGCGTGGCGTAATTTCCTTGCACATAGGTAATAGTCGACACCGTGCGGGTGACCGTCAGCGTAACGACCGTGTTCTGCTGTACTCCTCCGCCTATACCTGTGATGGTGATGGGATAGGTGCCTGCCGACGTACCGGTTCCCACGGTGATGGTCATCGTCGACGTTCCAGAACCTGGTGCCGGAATCGTGCTGGGATTGAACGCAACGGTTGTTCCCGTCGGCGCACCACTGGCCGAAAGGCTGATGGCGCTGTTGAAGCCGCCGCTGATGGCCGTTGTGATGGTCGACGTGCCCTGAGTGCCGGCTGCAATCGTCAAAGAACTGGGCGAAGCCGAAATCGTGAATGTCGGGATGACGACGGTAAGTGTGACCGTGGTGCTCTGTTGCGCGCCTCCACCGTTGCCGGTGACCGTGATGGGGTAAGTACCCGCCGGCGTGCCCGATCCCACGGTGATGGTCATGGTCGAGCTGCCCGAACCGGGTGCGGGAATCGGATTGGGGCTGAAACTCACGGTGGTGCCGGTCGGCACACCGGAGGAAGACAGAGTGACGGAGCTGTTGAAGCCGTTAGTAACGGCGGTGGTGATGGTCGACAGCCCCTGATTTCCTGGGGAGACAGTAAGTGAAGAAGGCGATGCAGAGATGGTGAACGAAGGGGCCGCAGTTACCGTCAGTGTCACGGTGGTCGACTGCTGGACTCCGCCTCCATTTCCCGTCACGGTTATCGGATAAGTTCCCATCGGCGTCGTGGAACCGACGGTGATGGTCATGATCGAGCTACCCGAGCCGGGCGCGGGAATCGGATTGGTGCCAAAACTCAGCGTCGTTCCCGACGGCACTCCGGATGCCGACAATGTGATTGAACTGTTGAAGCCGCCGCTGACGGCAGTGGTGATGGTCGACGTGCCCTGTCGCCCCTGAGCAATACTTAGCGAAGAAGGCGATGCAGAGATGGTGAACGAAGCGGCTGCGGTCACCGTGAGCGTCACCGTGGTCGACTGCTGGACCCCGCCTCCATTTCCGGTCACGATTATCGGATAAGTTCCCATCGGCGTCGTGGAACCGACGGTGATGGTCATGATCGAGCTACCCGAGCCGGGCGCGGGAATCGGATTGGTGCCAAAACTCAGCGTCGTTCCCGACGGCACTCCGGATGCCGACAACGTGATTGCACTGTTGAAGCCGCCGCTGACGGCAGTGGTGATGGTCGACGTGCCCTGTCGCCCCTGAGCAATACTCAGAGAACTGGGCGAAGCCGAAATCGTGAATGTCGGGATGGCGACGGTAAGAGTGACCGTGGTGCTCTGTTGGACGCCCCCGCCGTTGCCGGTGACCGTGATGGGGTAAGTGCCCGTCGGAGTGCCCGATCCCACGGCAATGGTCATGGTCGAGCTGCCCGAACCGGGTGCGGAAATCGGATTGGGGCTGAAACTCACGGTGGTGCCGGTCGGCACGCCGGAGGAGGACAGTGTGATGGAGCTGTTGAAGCCGTTAGTGACGGCGGTTGTAATGGTCGACAGCCCCTGATGTCCGGGGGAGACACTAAGCGAGGAAGGCGATGCAGAGATGGTGAACGAAGCGGCCGCAATCACCGTCAGTGTCACGGTGGTTGACTGCTGGACCCCGCCTCCATTTCCGGTCACGATTATCGGATAAGTTCCCATCGGCGTCGTGGAACCGACGGTGATGGTCATGGTCGAGCTACCCGAGCCCGGCGCAGCAATTGGATTGGGGCTGAAACTCAGCGTCGTTCCCGACGGCACTCCGGATGCCGACAACGTGATTGCACTGTTGAAGCCGCCGCTGACGGCGGTGGTGATGGTCGACGTGCCCTGTCGCCCCTGAGCAACACTCAGAGAAGAGGGCGATGCAGAAATCGTGAAGCTTCCGGTCGCTGGCGTGCGGAAGGCAACCATCTGCATGATCCAAGGCCCCGATGGCCTCACGGGTGCGGTCGCGCTGTAGCTACCGGTAGCCGCGACGTACGTGTCTTCGGCAATGTCGCCGTCAGGCACGGTCAGTATGCGACTGGTGAAGTTCACGCCGGGGCCAGTAGTTAGCGTTTGAACCAGATTTGCCCCGAAGATCAGGTCGGTGGCATTGGTGGTTGTCGCCATGCCGCTGTTGCTCAACGTACTGCTGCCGGAGCTTGCTGACGTCACGTCGACCGGGTTATTGGGATCCGCTCCGCTGTACTCCAGTATGCGAATGTCAGGGGACACCGCGCCAGTTGAAAACGTCACTGTGACCGTATTGGTACCGGATGCTGCGGCGGCGATGTTCTTTGCGTAATAGATTGACTGCGTCCCATATCCCGACTGGACGGTCGGACCGACGGCGCGAGTGTAGGTATTACCCTTCGAATCGACCACTCGACTCACCGTGGCCGTGCTGTCGTTCCATCCCACGACGACGACGTTCAGGTCGCCCGCGGTCTGGGCAGCATTGAACCTTACGTTGACCGTCGTTTGCGGAGTCTGTGGAGTTGCGTAATTGCCTTGAACAAACCGGATCCCCAGCGCCGGCGCTAACTGTTGCGGAGAGCCAGCGTAGATTTGCTGAATCTCTCCGTCCGTCAGAGCGCGATCGTAGATGCGAAGATCGCGGACCGTACCGGAGCTGAATTGCGAAATGCCGGCACGCGAGAACAGGTAGAGCGGATCGCTGCCGAAGTTATCTGTGTTCGCGGCGGAAGCCAGGTTCCATGTCGGACTCTGCGCCACGCCGTCGACGTAGAGGCTGATCTGATCGCCGCCGGTCTGGCTCTTGTCGAATACAACGGCGAGATGGTGCCACACCCCGGAAGAAGGCTGCGCGTAACAGTTGGCGGTCAGGCCACCATTGCCGTGCAATACTGCACGCAGGCCGTGACAGGTTTCATCGTCGGGCAGAAGGGCGAAGCCCGAATTCGACTCGATGTCATTGCGGCCGGATTGGATCAGAACGCCTTCGTCTCCGCTGTAACTGCGGTTAATCCATGCGCTGATCGTGGTGGCTCTTGTAGCACTGAGGTCGATAGGGGGAGTGCTCACCACGCCCCTATTCGTGTTGCTGGCAGACACCGCCCAGCCCTGAATGCTATGGGCCCATCGGATCCCGTTCGACAATTGCGCTGCATTGCCGTTTCCGGAAGCATCGAACGCGATATTCCCGGAGCCCTCATCGAATTTCCACTCGCCAACCGGGCTCTGTGCGACTAGGAATGTCGTCATTGCCAAAAACGCAATTGGTACAAGGAGGGAGCGAACAAAGGAGAAATAAAAGGACATCCGCTTGCTAGTTATCACCGTGGCCCTCTCGCAGAGACGTTCATCTGGAGGCCCTTTACGACCCGAGAGCCGCACAGGAGCACAGTCCCAGATTAGAGGAACGAACCGCGAATTCGGTCGAGGAAATAACCTGCCGTCATTACGAAAGTAACCTACAGTAATCTAATAGCACTTAGCGGGGTATAAGGTGCCACTCGCCGCGGCATTGTCGAACGGGACTTCGGTGTTCGGTGTCTCTTCGCAGCGCAGCTCTTCGTAGCGATTAGCCATCGCCGTGTCCCCACATTCGAAGGCAGAGGCCCAAGATGCAGGGAAAGGGACGCAGCTTGCGCTGTTTTGGCTGACGCGAATCAGCGCAAGCCGCGGTTGTCAGGAACGCGCCAATCAGCTGGACGCAGCTGCGATTTGTTGCCTGCCAGCGACGAGGGCCCCCGCATTGATCGCTCGGAATTCCAGAGCGACACTCTTCAGTAAGCAACACTTTCCGAAGCCTTGCGACCTGGTGGCGCATCCCATGATAGGTAAATCGGGTCTTCGTGTAGGGTGAGTGACTGCCAGCGCGAAATAACCCAACTACGACACAACGAATTCATCCTGCCACTTTGAACCAGGGATGTTCATGGTCGCTTCGGTTGCTCCCCAAGTAGAGGAAGAACGGTATCTGGCGCTGTTGCGCGCAGCCAACGCAATTGCTACGTCCAGCGACTGTAGCACTGCCTCAGCGATGTTGGTCAGTCAACTGCGCGAGATCGTCTCGTTCGATTATCTCCACGTAGTCGCGTTCGACAAGGATACGGGCGTTCCCTGCTGGTCCCTGCTCGAAGCCAACGGCAAGAGGATCGACGACGGTTCTGGCCCGATGACGCGGATTGATGACTCGCCGATTCGATGGGTACACGAGTCTGGCCAGCGCCTGGTTTGCCTCGACTGGAGTCACGACACGCGATTTCCAGGCTACAGAGAATTTCTGGCGGGCCTGGGGATTGTTTCCACTTGCAGCTTAGCCCTGACCCGCGGCGCACGCCGTTTGGGCGTGTTGAGTCTCGGCAGACGCTATCCCAATGCTTACGACGAGGACGAACTTCGCTTCCTCGGCCTGGTTGCCGACCAGATTGGCCTGGCGATTGACGCCGCCGTGAACTTTTTCATATCCCAGCAGGCGCAGGATCAACTGAAGCTCGTCCTGGATCTCACCAACCAAGTGGTGTCCAATCTGGAGCTGCATGATCTGCTGCAGGCTGCTTCCGGCAGCGTGCGCCGCGTGATGCAATGCGACGCAGCGGCCATAATGCTGGTCGACGCCGAGGGCACGCATTTGCGAGTGCACGCGCTCGATTTTCCCGAGAGCCGCGGCATCTTCACCGAAGGCGTACTGGTCCCCATCGAAGGCACCATGCCGGGCGATGCCTTCAGGAGCGGCAAGCCTATGGTCGTGAATCGACTCGATCCGGCGGAGATGCCGCCCGACATGTATCGCAAAGCAAGCGGTGAGGGGCTGAACTCGTTTTGCGATATTCCGCTGATGAGCAGAAATCGCCTGCTGGGCGTTTTGGCGGTCGCGAAGCGGGCGGAGAATGCGTTCGACGGTGAAGAGATCGAGTTTCTAACTCAGGTGGCTAATCAGGTCGCGATCGGAGTGGAGAACGCGCTCGCGTACAGCGAAATTGCGGAATTGAAAGATCGTCTTGCCCAGGAAAAGTTGTACCTCGAAGACGAGTTGCGCGGGGAGATGGACTTTGAGGGAATTGTTGGGCAGAGTTCTGCGCTGCGTCATGTGTTGCACCTGGTGGAGACAGTAGCGCCGAGCGACTCAACCGTCTTGATGCTGGGCGAGACGGGGACCGGGAAAGAACTGATTGCTCGCGCGATTCATGACCGCAGCCGGCGAAAAGACAGAACCTTCGTGAAGCTCAATTGTGCGGCGATCCCGACCGGCTTGCTGGAGAGCGAACTGTTTGGGCATGAACGCGGGGCGTTTACCGGCGCGATTACCCAGAAGGTGGGACGACTTGAACTGGCTGACCAGGGAACGCTCTTCCTGGACGAGGTTGGCGACATTTCACTTGAGATTCAGCCGAAGTTGCTGCGCGCCCTGCAGGAACGGGAGTTTGAGCGTCTTGGCAGCACGCGCACGAAGAAGGTCGACGTGCGTCTGGTCGCCGCAACCAATCGCGATCTCGAAAAGATGATCGAGGACCGCGAGTTCCGCAGCGACCTGTATTACCGGCTGAATGTCTTTCCAATTCGCATTCCCCCGCTGCGCGATCGACCCGAAGATATTCCGCTATTGGTTCGCTACTTTGTCCAAAAGTACGGTCGCCGGATGGAGAAGCGGATCGAATCGATTCCGGCCGCTGCCATGAAGAAGCTTTCTAGTTGGCATTGGCCCGGCAACATTCGCGAGTTGGAAAATTTCATCGAGCGCTCCGTTATCCTGACCCACGGCTCGGCGCTACAGGTGCCGGTTGGTGAGCTCAGCGGAGGCAACAGTAACTCTGGCGCCGCGGTGGGTGTACGCGCTGATGATGAACGCGCCGAGATCGTCCGCGTTCTTAAAGAAAGCATGGGCCGTGTTGCCGGGCCGCAAGGCGCTGCCGATCGCCTCGGTCTCAAACGAACTACCCTCATCTCTCGCATGAAGAAACACGGCATCGACCCGCGCACGTTCGCCTAACCACACAGTTTCGAATTGCCGGTTTCCGGTGTTGAGTCGCAGTACGATGTCGAAGGCTTCGACAGTTATCGACATTACGCTCGACACTCATCGACACCTTCGCTGCGCATCGACACCGCTCGTTCAATCTCTTCAGTCACTTCGCGACATTGCCCGCGATCCGCCGATTGGCGATCGCATTGCTTTCTTTACGAGCAGCCAGGCAATGTTCAGGATCTCCATCGTTGAAACTCCCGGACAGAGGAGACTCGTCCTCGAAGGCAAGCTGGTTTTTCCCTGGACCGCAGAAGTAGAGAGCGCCTGGCGAAGCGCGGGAGAGCAATTGCAGGGTCGGAAGCTCGTCATCGATCTGAGAGACGTAACCCAAATCAGCGCGGATGGTGAAAACACGCTTTTCGAACTCATGAAGGATGGCGCCAGGTTCTCCTGCGCTGACGTACTCACGAAACATATGTTGCGGCGCCTGGCGCGCAGAAGCCATTGTCGCCAGTAAGTCGTATTCGGAAACGCGAAACTACATCAGCAATCAATTTTGCCTGTCGGTTTTGAGCGGGTTCATACGTCGTTCTATTGCAGGGCGGAGGAGAAGATGGCCAGAACAGGACAACTAACAGAACGGAATTTCGCAACGCATGCCGTGGCCAGCGACTTTTGCAAGATCTTCGAGCAGGACATGAATTATTTGTACCTGCTGTCATTTCTGCTGACGGCAGATCACGCTACGGCAACCAAATGTTTTGTCGGTGGCTTGGAGGACTCGGGCAGTAATCCGCGAGTGTTCCGTGAGTGGGCTCATTCCTGGGCCCGCCGGATGGTAATTCAGAACGCAATTCAAATCATGCACCCACAGGCTGCGGCCAAAGAGACATTCAATCGCGGTGCGGAAAATTCGAAGAGCGGGCCGGCGGAATTGTCTGCCGTCGTTCGACTACCGGTATTTGAGCGCTTTGTCTTCGTGATGTCGGTGCTCGAGCGCTACTCCGACCGGGATTGTGCGCTGCTGCTCGATTGCA
The DNA here is from genome assembly GCA_963747045.1 of uncultured Acidobacteriaceae bacterium. GTDB lineage: Bacteria > Acidobacteriota > Terriglobia > Terriglobales > Acidobacteriaceae > Bog-257. The sequence goes on from CAVVDN010000013.1 coordinate 20,540, forward strand.
GTCGCAACGACGTGATCGCAGGGCGGGTCCGTGCGCTGCAGCAGATTGGGAGTATGGGCAAAATCGATCGCACGGCGGAAGGTCCCGCGGATCAGGCGCAAGAGTTGGCGGCGTTGATGCTGAAGGTCGAGTCTGTTCCGCTCTTGGCGACATTGCCGTAAACAGCAGGATTTTTTCAGAGTGAGGATGGGGCAATGCATTCGGGAAAGCATAATGCAATTTTTCGCAGATATTTGGCGCTTGCCGGACTAGCGCTGGCATTGCTGGCGATCACGGCATGCGGCAGAAACAACGTACAGGCTGCACCGGCCTTGCCGCCGCCGCTCGTCACTGTGGTGAAGGCGAGCGCGCAGGATGTGCCGAAATATCTGGACGAGATCGGCAGGAATGCGGCGTTCGAATCGGTCACCGTTACGCCGCAGGTGGGCGGGCGCATCACCGAGCGGCATTTCCGGGATGGTGAGAACCTGAGCAAGGGACAACTGCTGTTCGTTATCGATCCGCGGCCTTACCAGGCGCAGGTCGACTCAGCGCAAGCGACACTCGCACAAACGCAAGCCGCGCTTGAGCTGGCGAAGATCCAGTTTGCGCGCGACCAGCAGGTGATCGGGACCCGAGCCATCTCCAAGCAGGACTACGACACCAAGAAAAGTACGGTCGACGTTGATCAGGCGCAGGTGGATGCGGCGCAAGCCGCGCTGGAAACGGCGAAGCTCAATCTCGAGTACTGCTACATTCATTCGCCGATCGAGGGCCGGGCGGGCGCGCGTCTCGTCGACGTGGGCAACGTGGTGATGGCGAACTCCACGTCTCTGCTGTCGGTCCAGCGGCTGAATCCCATCTACGCGAATTTCACCGTCACGGAAAGCGATCTGCCGGATGTGCAGAAGGAGATGGCGAGCCGGAGTGATTGAAGGCGGCGGTTCGGATTCCTTCCGATTCGGAAAGCGCAGCGCGAATCGGCAAAGTCGAATTCCTCGACAACACCGTGCAGAACGGCAGCGGTACCGTCAACCTGCGCGCCACTTTAACCAATCCTGATCATCATTTCTGGCCCGGCCAGTTTGTCGATGTGAAGCTGCTGTCTGGCGACCAACAAGTCGGCGGTGCTGATTCCGAATCAAGCGGCGCAAATCAGCCAGAAGGGACCGTTCGTCTACGTGGTGAAGCCGGACTCGACGGCTGAGCTACGGCCGGTCGTGCTAGGACAGCGCCAGGGCGATGACGTCGTCGTCACGAAGGGGGTTGCTCCTAACGAGTCGCGTGGTCGTCACCGGTCAACTGCTGGTCCGCCCAGGCGGCAAAGTGCGGGTTGAGGGCAGTCCTTCGGCGGCGCCGGCCGCGAACGCAAACAGCAAGACCAACAAGGCTCCGGGAGCGCAGTCGTGAATCTCTCCGAACTTTTCATTCGTCGTCCGGTGATGACGGTGGCGCTGAGCGTCTCCGTCATCCTGTTCGGACTGGTCGCGTACTTTCGGCTGCCGGTCAGCGATCTGCCGGCGGTCGACTACCCGGTGATTCAGGTGCAGGTGAACTATCCCGGGGCCACGCCGGAGACGATGGCGAACAACGTCGCCACGCCGCTGGAGCGCCAGTTCATGCAGATTCCGGGGCTGGAGCTGGTGACCTCTAACAATACTCAAGGCCACACCAACTTCGTGTTGCAGTTCGATCTATCGAAGAGTCTGGACGGGGCGGCGACCGACGTTCAGGCGGCCATCACGCGCGCTTCGGGACAACTGCCGGTCGATCTGCCGAGCCCGCCGACGTTCACCAAGACCAATCCGAACGATCAGCCAATCATGTACCTCGTGCTGGTCAGCGATACGGAGACGGAAGGCCAGCTCTATGACTACGCCAACACGCAAGTGGGCGAGCGACTGAGCATTCTGCCCGGCGTCAGCCAGGTTGCAGTGTACGGTACGCAGTCGGCGATGCGCGTGAAAGCCGATCCGTCGAAGATGGCGATCCGCAACATCACGCTTGAGGACCTGACCAACGCCATCAAGAACGGCACCAGCTATACCGGCGCGGGCCAGTTCGATGGGCCGCATCGCACGTTCCTGATTCAGCCGCAAGGGCAGCTGACCACCGCCGAGCAATACGACGACCTGATTGTCGGCCAGAGCAACGGCGCGCCGGTTTATCTGAAGGACGTTGCCACGGCCAAGCAGGGCGTGCAGGACGAGCGCATCGACATGCGCTTCTGGGCGCGCGGTTATCCGAAGCCGGGCGCGACGGTGGTTGTCGCGGTATTCCGTGCGCGCGGGTGCGAATGCAGTCGCAGTGTCGAAGTCGGTGCGTGACGTATTGCCCAGCATTCAGTCGCAACTGCCGAGTTCGGTGCTGCTGGTTTCGGCTTACGACCGCTCGAACACGATTGTCGGCAGCATCAAGGACGTTCAGACCACGCTGTACATCGCGTTCGTTCTGGTGGTTATCGTCATCTTCATCTTTCTTGGCCGAGCAACGGACACGCTGATTCCTGCCGTCGCGTTGCCGTTGTCGCTGCTGCTCACCTTCATCTCGATGAAGCTGCTGGGCTACAGCTTGGACAATCTCTCTCTCATGGCACTGACCCTCGCCATTGGCTTCCTGGTGGATGACGCGATCGTCTTCCTGGAAAATACGGTGCGCCTGATGGAAGGCGGCATGGCGCGCGTTCGAGGCGTCGCTGGAATCGGCCAAGGAAATCAGCTTCACGATTCTGGCGATGACGCTTGTCGCTGGCGGCTGTGTTCCTCCCGCTGGTGCTGATGAGCGGACTCATGGGCCGCATCTTCCGCGAGTTCTCGATCACCATCGTGATCTCGATTCTGGCCAGTGGACTGGTCTCGCTGACGCTGACTCCGCTGATGACCTCGCGGCTGTTGGCCCGGCGAGGTGAGGGGACGAAGAAGACCTGGATGGAGCGAGGCTTCGGCGCCGTTGAACATCGCGTGCTGAATGTTTACGGCCGCTCTTTGTGGTTCTTCCTGCGTCATCGCTGGGTATCGGCGGTGACTTGGGTGATCTGCCTGGCTGGAACGGGCTTCTTCTTCTACGTCGTGCCCAAGGCGTTTCTGCCGGTGGGCGACAGTTCGTTCATACGCGGCGTGATGGTGGCGCAGGAAGGATCGTCTCCGGCGCAGATGCACGCCTATCAAGGCGAGGCGGAGAAGATCCTGCAGTCCAATCCCGCGGTGCGCAGCACGTTCACGATGAGCGGCAATGCGACGTATCTTGGCTCGAACCAGGTCATGCTGATCGCGTTGTTGAAGCCGCCGTCGGAGCGGCCGCCGATCAATGTCGTCGCCGGACAGCTGATGGGCGGAATCATGGGCACGATTCCCGGCGCGCTGGCCTTCCTGCAGCCGAATCCTGTGCTGGAGATCAGCACCGGCGCGACGGCGAACACGCAGGGCCAGTTCGCCTACGCGATTTCGGGCATTGATGCGAACGAGGTCTACGACGTCGCCGGCAAGATGATCGCGAAGATGCATGAGTATCCCGGATTCCTCTTCGTCAACTCGGACCTCTACAATCACACGCCCAACCTGCAGGTCGATATCCTGCGCGATCAGGCGAAGCTATACGGCGTCTCGGAGACGCGGATTCTTTCGCTGCTGCACGACGCCTATTCGCAGAATTACAGCTACCTGATCAAGAAACCGACGGATCAGTATCAGGTGATTCTCGAGGCTGCTGACGATCAGCGTGCGTCTCCGGAGGATTTGAGCAAGCTGTACATCAAGAGCGATGACGGTCAGCGCATGATTCCGCTGACGGCGGTCACCAGCTGGCATCCGGTGATCGGGCCGCAGGCGGTCAACCACATCAATCAATTCACCAGCGTGACCATGTTCTTCAACCTGAAGCCCGGCTACTCGATCGGCCCGGCTACGCAGTACGTCGAGAAAACTGCCAAGGACATCTTGCCACCGGGCGTCCAGGGGCAGCTTCAGGGCGAAGCGCTGATCTTCCGCAACACGGTTTCGGACCTGGCGCTTTTGATGCTGGTCGCGGTGTTCGTCATGTACGTGATTCTCGCGATTCTCTACGAGAGCTATCTGCACCCGATCACGGTGCTGTCGTCGCTGCCGGTGGCGCTGCTCGGCGGACTGCTGACGCTGTGGTTGTTCGGCGCGGAAGCATCGCTCTATGCCTACATCGGCATGTTCATGCTGATGGGCATCGTGAAGAAGAACGGCATCATGATTGTCGACTTCGCCGAGCAGCGCGTGCGGCAAGGCATACCCGACGATCAGGCGATACACGATGCCAGCATGGAGCGCTTCCGTCCGATCATGATGACTACGGCGGCGGCGTTGCTGGGTGCATTGCCCATCGCGCTGGGCTACGGCGCTGATGGGGCGTCGCGCCGTCCGCTGGGACTGGTGGTCGTTGGCGGGCTCATCGTTTCTCAGTTCATAACGTTGTTCATCACGCCGGCCATCTATCTCTACCTGGAAGAATTTCAGGAGAAGGTGCTGGACCGGTTCTCGTTCCTGCGCTCGACGCGCATAAGCCGGTGCTGGTGGAAGAGCCAGTGTTGGCGCTGCAGGAGCATGGAGACTAGAGCTTTATAGTTGCAGCGATTGCGGGTAGAGCGGCGCTTGAGCGCCGCGTCACAAGCCCGATTTCAAACCGAAGCCGGACTCTAGCCCGGCGGTACAAGTGTCGTCGGCGAAAGCCGACTATGCACAGCAAGGCGACGTCGCGACGCGGGCCTGGCCCGCTCTACCGGCGACACTCAGTTCGATAGGAATCGTTTTATGAAACCGCGTCATACCTTACTTACTTTTGTGCTTGCGATCGCGGGCCTGACCGGATGCACCGTCGGACCGAATTACAAACGGCCGGCTGTCGATGTTCCCGGCGCGTATCGTGGCGTGGCGCCCGATGCGTCGGACAAGGAATATCAACAGCCCGAGCAGGCGAAGCCTGAGCAGCAACCGACAGAAACCTCCGCCCAGTCTTTCGGTGATGAGAAATGGTGGCAGGTCTTCCAGGATCCGGCGCTGCAGGAGCTGATTCGTACGGCGCTCAAGAACAACTACGATGTTCGGATCGCGGCGACCCGCGTTCTGCAGGCGCAAGCACAACTTGGGATCACCCACGCCGATCAGCTTCCGTCGCTTGGCGCCGGCGGAACGATCTATAGCCAGCAGAATCCGGTCATCGGGCCCGATTCCTGCTTATGAGTTGACCCAGGGGAATCTGACCGCGAGCGCGGCGTGGAATCCGGATTTTTGGGGAAGATATCGCCGGGCAACGGAGTCGGCGCGGGCGACTCTGCTGGCCAATGAGTGGGCTCAGAAGGCCGTCATTGCGACCCTGGTGTCCAATCTCGCGACCGATTACTTCACGCTAAGACAGCTGGATCTGGAGTTGGAGATCTCGAAGCGCACCTATGCCTCGCGTAAGCAGTCGTTGGAGTTGACGCAGACGCTGGAGCAAAACGGATTCAACTCGTTGCTGGACGTGCGCCAATCCGAGCAACTGGTATATACGGCCGCAACTGAAATTCCCGATTTCGAGCGCCAGGTCGCGCAGGAAGAGAATGCGATCAGCATTCTTCTGGGCAACAATCCGGGCGAGATACCGCGAGGTCTGAAACTTACCGAGGAACCACACGCTCCGGAAGTCCCCGCCGGACTTCCGTCGGCCCTGCTGGAGCGGCGGCCGGACATTCGTGAGGCCGAACAGAATCTGGTCGCTGCCAACGCACAGATCGGGGTCGCTAAGTCGATGTACTTCCCGCAGATTTCGCTGACGGGGAACGCCGGCTACGAGAGTCCCTCGCTCACCAATCTGTTTACCGGTCCGGCCGGCCTTTGGGACCTGGCAGCCTCCTTCACGCAGCCGATTTTCGAAGGAGGACGGCTGAAGAATGGCGTGCGGCTGACGGAGGCGCAGAAGGAGCAGATGGTCCTGAGCTACGAACAGACAATACAGGGCGCCTTTCGCGATGTTTCCAACGCGCTGGTAGCGTACCGAAAAGATCGGGAGTTCCGAATTCAGCAGGAGCACCTGCTGGCCTCTGCTCAGGATGCGGCGCAACTGTCGCAACAGCGCTTTAATGTGGGCACTACCGACTATCTGGAAGTGCTGACCAATGAGACCAACGCCTTCTCTGCCGAGTTAGGCGTGGCGCAAGCGCAGGGCAACGAGCTGATCGCTCTGGTGCAGCTTTATCAAGCGCTGGGCGGAGGCTGGCAACAGTAGCGCTTGAGGCTTTCCTCGGAGCCTTCAATAACTGGTTGGCGTGTTGCCAGGCACGGATTGTCGCGCAAGAACGCTCGGCGTCACTCACGCTCCGAGTGGGAGAGCGTGCTATTTGAGGGCAGCTGCCGACACTTTGGCGCTCAAATGATTCTTGTCAATCGGCGCCCAATTGCAGTTGTCGGAGATCTTTTGTAGTTTGCCGTCTAGTCCTGAGACATCGAAGACGACGGTGCTTTCCTGGTTCTCGAGTGGTGTGAACTCGAAGTGGAGTGTGCGCGTGTTAGCAAGGCGGCGGGCGAACGCAATGGCATCGGGCGCGAAGAGCGCTTTGTCGCTGGCGGATCTGTACCAACTCTGACGGACTGGGGCGGAGCCATCAAAACGAACTCTGACACCCTTGTTGGATAAGACGGTATCCGTGTCTACATAGGCTTCCGTCTGCTGGTTTGCGCAACGAATTGTGAGCACAGCTCCTTCCGTACCGGCATTGTGCAAGGATACCTCGGGCGTATTGTCCGTTGTGTTCCTGGAATCAAGTACCAGCCAGTAATCGTTCGCGGATGAGGCCATCGCCTCAGCAGCGATTGCGGTAGAGCTACCAGCGCTGGTTAGAGCGAAAACCGCAGCATCGCGTGCATACCACTTATCGCTAAACTCCGTGAACTGCCCGACCTCCTTGGTAACGTTCTCGAGAAGGTCACCGGGGTACGCGGAGAACGGTTTCGATCCATCCATGGCCGTTAAATGAGGTGGGAAGTTACGGACGATATAGACGGGACTTTCCTGGGCATGTTCCTGGCCTAGTTGCTGGAAATAGCCGCCTTCCAACGTGAACTTCTTTACACCACGGTAGGCCAAAATCAGTTTTGCGAAGCGCTGCGCCTTCATCGCCTGGGCGTATTGCAAGAATGATTGGAATACATCCAGGCGAGATGCGCTGGCCGCCGTGTCCGTCAGGTCAAACACCAGCGTGTGGGAGTCCAGCCCGTCAAAATGCGCAGTCGCTCGAACAATCTGATTGTTAGGGTTCCTTAGAACTTCTTGCAAAGGCTCGTCTACCGCGTTGTTGAAACGAAACAATGCCAACCATGCGAGGCCGACGACAACTACGATCAATCCGACACTGACCAGGACAATGTGAGATATGGCAAAACGCGGCGGCTCGGGAGGCGGATTATCGCGCAGACGTTCTCGCAACTGCTCTATTGACGGTGGCTGCGCTCCTCCGGCGGGGGTGGATTTCGATGGTTCTGCCTGATGGACTTCGTGCTTCTTAGGCAGGCCGCAAGCTCGACAGGTACGAAATCCTTTATTCCGCTCGAATACGTGCGGTTTATCGGACGCTCGCCGGCTAAGACTCTGCCGGCCTTCCTTGGCCCCTTCGTTACAATCGTCAGACACAATCCGCTCCTCGGTCACAGATGCGGTTGCTTCGGAACCGGCTTCGTGACACGGCTTAGAATGCTCTGCGATGATTGCTATCTCGACAAAATAGCCGAGCAGACCATCATCAGCAGAACAAACGACACATACAAAACAGTGATCCACGGAATGCGTTCGCAGCTCATGGCTACTCGCAGGAGGGTCTGGAATAGAGGGTCGAAAGCTAGTTGGATATATTGAATGCCAGAATAAATTCCAGGTCAATGGCCCATTAGTTTCGTCGCGTAGTTACTACGCCCGGTCAAGCACTGCTTAACTGTGTGCTCACAGATCGAACTCACTCGTCTATCGTCGCCCTGTCTCCCGACAACGCCACTCCTCGGGAACTGAATAACGCAAGCCGGACTGAGCTGAAATCGTCTGGGCCGATCGTCATACCGGGATAAGTTTGCCCTCAAAGGGGCCATGCTCTTTACCCTGTGGACAGGTCACATTCACCGGCCCAACACGAAGGATCTAGATCTCTCGGGCGTGAGCTTATCCTCATGGACCTATTCTGATCACGAGCCACCTCGCGGAGGAGGAGTGCCGGTCCTCCGCGCAAGTGCGGGAACTTCCATCGCTTCGAGATTCGATTGAGAACCCACGATGGTATGCGAAGAAGTCGTATGGCATTTTTGCGGGAAGTGAGCATCCGGCACAGACCAGAGAAGTCTTGGTCGAGATGATACGGCAGCCGCGTCAAGGGTGAGGGCAGCGCAGTTGCGTACAGTTAGATTTAGGCAATTCAAGCGGCGAACGAGAAGGTGGTGAACAACATACTGCGGAGATTGGGTCAACCTATGAGTTGGAGCACGATACGAATTAGCGGCGCGGTAGAGGACAGTGTCGAGAGGCTGCCGATGCGGCCCGAGGCCATCAAAGTGCGCGCTCACTCGGTAGCACCACCCTCGTGTACTCAGCCTCGAACCAGGACATTGTCTAAGGGGTCGTGAAATGTTTGAAGCCGCACTTCACCCCATCGTCGTTTCGCGTTGCTTCCATCGAATCGACCTTATAGTAGTAGGTTGTCTCAGGCTTCAGTCCGTACAGTCGCACGCGAAAAACGGCCGTGGCATGGCTCGGATTCAACCTGATTGGGGAGCTCGCGGTTTGTCTAAGATCTTTGGGATCCGTGCCGTAGTGCACCACTCCGTAGTGCACCGGGGAGCCACTCAGATTGGTTGCTGTCCACCTGATTACCGTCAACTGCTGTTTCGACAGCTCGATTGCAGGGCCTTGGGCGATACGTGCGACTTCGGACTTCGCTGGATTTCGCCGAGCGAGCAGGTTAGCGCTGATCTTCTTGGGGCCGGGCACAGGCGCAACTTCGCAGATAGCGGGTGCGCAGGGCGGCAACGGCGGAGTGGGAATCAGGAACTCGTTACCTTGCGTCGCAGCTGAACCGCCCTTCATGCAAGCACCGGTGAAAGTATCGTTGTTTAGGTAAGGCCTGCTGAAACCGTCCGACAGAGTTTCTAGGAACGCCACGATTTGATTCTCCTCCTCGTCGGTCAATCCAAGATTGCCGCTGGTCATGTCGATGTTGTTCGGCACCTCGGGCATGGGCCAGCAGTCCACTTTTTCGGTGGTTCCCGCCGGACAATGGCCGGAAGTGACGGGGTAGGCATACTTGTCGCGCGTGTTGTAGAAATGAACCACCTGCTTCAAGCTCTTCAGGTATCCATTGTGAAAGAACTCTTTTTGGAAGTAAGGCCCGGGGGCTTCTGTGGTAGGGCATTGCGGCGGTGTCAACGCCACGTCACGCAAAATAGGAACTTGCATTTGCCCGTCGACAGTCGTCGCATACTGCTTCCAGCTCTTGTTCGGGTTGGGGCCGGAACCGAATCCGCTTCTGAGGAAGGTCCCGAGTCCCAAGTCTCGGTAGCCGAAGCCGTAGGGATTGGCAATGAATCCGTAGGAATCCGGCTTCGTCTGGTAGTAAAAGGCGTCTCGTGGATTCAGCGGCAGGCCCTCGTTGGCTGAGCCGAAGCAGGTGAACAGAGGGTTTACGAGCGCGGCTGAGCTGGTATCGGTCTGACCTGGCTTGAGCGTGGTCCCTCTTCCGTCGAGATGGCACGAATTGCAATTGGCCTTGCCATCAAACAGCTTGAGCCCCGCCATTTCATCGGATGTGAGTTTGTATTTGCCTGCGAGGTAGGCGTCGAACTTCGAGGAGAATGCGGTGACCTGCACCGACTGCTCGAATGAGTCAATCGACTGCGCCCAGCGATCATAGACGGTGTTCGCTCGGGTGCGGTCTTCCGGACTTAGCGGAATGGGGGTCGTGCTCCCTTTGAAAACCGCAGCGCCTCCGGGAGTCTCGCAAATTTTCTCGGTGTCGCGCGGGAACTTGATGTCGAACGATCCCGCGCCCCATACCTCTTCAAAGAGCGGTCTATATACGGCGGTAGAGAGCCGAAACGCGATGCAAGCAGTATCAGGGAAGCCCATTTCCTGAGTATCAACGGGAGGACCCTGTGCCTGTTCGGCGTCGGGAACTCTTAGCTTGTATCCGGTGGCACGCGAATCCCAGAAATTTCCGCCGAAGAACAAACCCTGCACCTGGTTGTATTGGAGTACGGGGAAGAAGGGTGAATATGGGTGTCGCTGTGCTGTCCGCTTGCCGGCGCGAAAATGGGCCGTCCCGGGATACGCGATCATGGTCAGGTTGACCGAGGGAATCGGTCCACTGAAGCCGGCGTAGGGCATGTGGCAAGACGCGCATGCCTCATTCCTGTTGGGTGAGAGGTTCTTGTCGTACAGCATGAGTTCACCCAGCGTCTCTGTTGCTTCCGTTCCAACATTCTGAATGACCGGCGGCTGACCCGCCAGAGTCGGCGACTCGAGCGCGTGCCATCGTGCCAGCGCCCGGTTTTCGATGACATCCACCTCTGCTTGAACGCGAGCTATCTCAGAGCTTAAGTCGGGTGGCAGTATTCCCGGAGGATACGGATTATAGGTTGAGGCGGGGTAATCCTTATCCGCGTCCTGTGCTTGCACTGAAATCGGTCGAGGGCAAACCAGGAGCACGACGATAGCGGCTGTTGCCAGCATCGCAACTACGATCCAAAATCTTTCTTGTCTCATATCGGTAGCTACTCAGCTCTGACTTAGAAGGTCCCAAGGCCGTCGCAGCCTAACTAGGCGCTCTGGGAATGAGATTCTTTTTGAGCCGTCATAGGTTCAACTTCACAGGGCAGAGTGAAATGGAAGCTCGCCCGGCGTCCGGAGTCGGAGGCGGCCCACAAGTCCAGAGCGCGAATCTCTGCCGGGGTTGGACTACCGGGCTCGCGGTAATACATCGCAAAAGAGCCCAACGGCTTGCCCGAATGCGCAAGAATGGGAGTGGACCAGCAGGCGCCAAAGCCATACGGCTCGACCACTGCTCGGTACGGCTCCCAGAAGCGATCTAGCAAAAGCCGGTGGCGCATCGAGAACAGGTTTCAGACGCAATCCGCATCCCTCCGGCCGCTGATGCCAGCGGCGCAACCGTGGCGGAATCGCGCTCCTGCGCAGTCTGCCGTACGCACTTTCATCGTCGGATTAATGAGTCAGGGTTTAGAAATCAGGGATCGCAAAATTCACACTTGACATTGACAGATAATCCACTACCATACGGTTGTGGATAGATTGGGTACAACATTTGCGGCTTTGTCTGATCCAACCCGGCGGGCGATGATCGAGCGGCTCTCCCGTGGGCCTGCCTCTGTGCATGGGTTGACGAAGCCGTTTGCACTCTCGCAGCAGATGATTTCAAAACATATTGCCTACCTGGTGCGGGCGCGGATTGTGATCAAGACGAAACGTGGACGAGAGAGTATTTGCAAGCTGAGGCCGGAGGCGATTAAGGCAGTCAGCGACTGGGCGATTAGCTATCGCCAGTTCTGGGAAGAGAGTTTCGACAAACTGGATGCAGTTGTAAAGCAAATGAAGAAAGAGGAGGTCAGAGATGACAAAAAACACGGTGAATGAAACAGAGCCGATGGTTATCACGAGAGTTTTTGATGCCCCACGCGAATTGGTTTGGAAGGCGTGGACAGACCCGAAATATGTGATGCAGTGGTGGGGGCCGAAGGGTTTCACTGCGCCCTTTTGTGAGATCGATTTTCGCGTGGGAGGAAAATTTCTCCTTAGCATGAGAACGCCGGATGGGTGGGAGGGCTGGAACAGTGGTGAATACTATGAGATTGTTCCGTACGAGAAGATCGTCTCATCCATGTACTTTTCCGATTCGAAGGGAAACAAGATTGAGCCTGAGCAGCTGGGAATAGAGCTTGAGGCCATAGACGATGCGCACAACGTGATTCTTTTTGAGGATATTGGAAACGGCCAGACGAAACTCACTTTCATTGGAAACGAAACCATGCAGAACGCAATCGAGAGCGGGCAACTCGAGGGCTGGGCGGAGCAACTCGATAAACTTGCTGCCGTTGTTGCAGGACTGGTGCCGACGAAATAAGAAGCTGAAGCTTTGATTCGCGAAACTCAAGCGTGGAGAAAGAAATGAAAAGAATACCGTTTCTCGCTTTCGTCCTGCTGGCATTTGCATTTCCCGCCCATGCCCAGGACGCGATGAAGAAAGATGCAGCCGACAAACCTGCCGAACCGGAAGTGAAAGTCGTGCTTGATTCCTGGAATGAGATTGGCCGCAAGCTCACGGCGATGGCCGAAGATTTCCCCGAGGACAAATATGACTTCAAGCCGACACCCGCGCAGCGGAGCTTCGCCGAGCAGTTGCTGCACGCGGCGGGTTCAAACTACTACTTCACTGATACGGTGATGGGGCGGAAGCCTCCCGCGGGAGCAGATCCAAAGCGCGACCAGTACAAAACAAAGGCCGACATCGTCGCATTCGTAAAGAAATCCTTTGCCGACGGAGCCGCCGCCATTCAGTCCAAAGGCGAAAAAGGCATGATAACGGAGTTTGTTTATTTCCCTCATCAGAAAGCGCGCGTTCTCGACATCGCATACGGCATCATCGAACATAGCGGTGAACACTACGGCCAGCTCGTTGTGTACTACCGCCTCGCAGGTCTTGTGCCGCCGGAGTCGCGTCCCAAGAAGTAAAGCTCAAGAGACCAGGTATCGCGAACTCTGTCGAATAGAATGTCCCCCGCTCAAGTGATCTCTGCGCGAGCGACTGAACGTAAAGCAAGGGCAGGCTGTCTCGGAGACCCTGGCTAAGGGCGGCGGAGGCTTCGTTGAACCCTGCTTCTCGTCACTTGGCCGAATGGTTAGTTTTTCGGGCAAGCGGCCTTGGCTCGACTGTTGCCTTCGGGCCAGTGCACTCATCGACAGTCGATCACGATCGATTCCCAAACCTCAAGGTTCCGGAACACTGATGACTATGTGCATGACGTTACCGGATGCCCAGACACGTGCGGCAATGCTGGCCACGAGGCATGGAACATGAATGGAAGCCAGCTACGCTCGTCTGGATTCGCTCGCGGGGAGTTACTCATGAATAGCGCAACCGAACATGCAGAACTTGGCTACCGGCGAGAAGACTATGCGAAATAACATTCTGACACTTATAACTGTGCTGCCCTTGGGTCTCGCTGGCACTGAAGTGAGCACATCAGGAGTTCCTATGAACGCAGAAAGTAAAACTGGATACGCACCGATTCATGGCATGCAGCTCTACTACGAGATTCATGGCCAAGGTAAGCCGATGGTTCTGCTCCACGGACGACGGCCCAGCGTGAGCCTCCGGCCGATGACATTCGGGTCCCCTGTTTCTGGTGATCGGAGTGATACCGGCCAGCTTTTACGAGGTCGAGGTCGCAAGGGTGTTCGACGTCGCCATTTCCATGTGTACGGAACTCGCGATGCGGGGTGAGCAAGCGCTGTGTTCGCTTCCGGAATTCCGCTATCGACCGGTTCTCAGACGCCTCCGGCCGCGGTGCACAAATCCTCCGGGGCTTAGCTTTGTCGCGAACCCGCCCGGGCTGCGGCGTTAGAATTGCGGAATGCAACCGTCACGCCTTCGCGTAATGGCCCGGGCCTACCTGATGTCCATTGGATTCTGGTATCCCCTCGCCCTGCTGATGGGCCTGCAATACCTGCCGCTCGATCGACATCATCTGGGGCCTTCGCTCCGCAACCTGCTGCTCCAGGCAGCCGCTCATGCGTTTGGCGTTTGCGCTGTGGACACCGCCGATTTTTTATCTGGTCGGAAAATATCTCGGCTACGCGCGCCATCAGGCTCGCTATTTTCTGCTATGGAGTTTCGGGGCTGCGCCATTCGTCGTGGTCTACTCAGGACTCATCCTGCTGCTGAACCCTCCCTACGATGATGTCCTGCGGCAAACCATGCCGCGGACGCTGCCCTCCTTGCTGCAGATTGTTCGTAGCAGCTTTGCCGACGAGATTTTCGTTTACATCGCGATCATCGTGGCTGCGCACGCGTACGAGTACCTGAAGCGTATGCGCCGGCAAGAGGCCGAACGATACGAATATCAGCAGGCGCTGCTTGCCAGTGAGCTGCAGGCGCTCAAGATGCAGCTGCATCCTCATTTCCTCTTTAATACCCTGCATGGAATTGCCACACTCATTGATAGCGATGCGCCATGCGCGAAGGCTATGATCCTCAAGCTGTCCGGACTGCTGCGAGCTGCGCTCGACCGCGACAGCGCGGATTTGATTCCGCTCGAAGAGGAATTGAAGTTCGTTCGGGAATATCTGGATCTGGAGAAGATGCGCTTTGGCCCCCGGCTGAATGTCCAGTGGTCGATCGCTCCCGAGACCTCCCACATGCTCGTCCCGCAGATGATTCTTCAGCCGCTGGTCGAGAATGCGATTCGCTATGGCATCGCTGCGTCGCGCGAGGAAGGATGGATTGAAGTAGCGACGACCAACGGCGACGGAAAGTTCCATGTACGGGTGAGTAACAGCACCGGTCTCAGCGTAGTGAAGTCGAATAGAGATGGCGTGGGCCTGCGCAATGTTAGGGCGCGCCTGCGATTTCTCTATTCCGGCGATGCAAATCTGCAGCCTGAATTTCGGCCAGGATCGCACCGCGGTGGTCATTTTGAGTCTTCCCGCGCTGCAGTCTCCTCCTGCCATTGTGCAGGCCAGCCGCATAAACCTGTCCTCGAGGGAAGGGACTAGCCATGCGCGTTCTCATCGTCGATGACGAGCCACTAGCGCGGACCGCGCTGGCGAAGATTCTGACCGCGCGCCCTGATGTCGAGCACTTCGCCGCCGCCGCCGATGCCTTCGAGGCGCAGGAGCATCTAGCGAAAGCCAATTACGACGTGATGCTGCTCGACATCAGCATGCCGGAGCTGTCGGGGCTTGACTTGCTCGGCGAGCTCCAGCGGCAGGGGCGCCCTTTGCCATCCGTCGTCATGGTCACCGCATATGCTCAGCATGCGGTGGCTGCATTCGAGAAACATGCTGTCGATTACATTCTCAAACCTTTCTCCAGCGAGCGCGTGAATCAGGCCTTGGAGTTTGCCTCCCGAAGGACTGCAAGTGAGCGCGCCGCTCAGCTGCTCGAGTTGATGCCTTACCTGGGCGCCGTTCAGCAAACCGCAGCCGCGAAAATCGCCATCAAGAGCAACGGAAGAATTCTCTTCCTCGATCCTAGAGATCTGGTCGTGGTCGAGGCCGAAGGCAACTACGTGCTATTGCAGCGCGAAACAGATTCGTATCTTCTGCGCGAATCGATTTCCGTTATCGCCGAAAAGCTCAAGCCGTATGGATTCGTTCGCATCCATCGCTCAGTGCTGGTGAATGCTTCCTTCGTTCAGGAAATCCGCCCTTGCGCCACGGGAGAATACGAGCTCTGCCTGAAGAGCGGGAAACAGTACACCGTTACCCGCACCTACAAAAAGAACCTGCGCTCGCTGGCGGAGTTCTGGATCGGAACTGGAAACTTCTCCGATTGACTCGCATTGACTTGGCCAGATTAGCCGCGCCGGCGCCAAAGTTTTGATTCATGAACCCCGCGCCACTCGATTTCGTTGAGCCAAGAGATAAAGAGCTCGCATCGCTGCGAGCTCTCGTGGCTTCGAGTGCCTTGGGGGCTGGTTTACCAAGGTGTACGCACGAAGCCGTGAACCGCGTTGTTGCGCGTCGAAATACATTCCGCCGATTACTCCCTCGTCGTTGAGACAGTCGGCAAAAGTGCCCTGCCCGGCGCCGGTACCCGCGCCCGGAGCGTCGAATGTGACGATCGTCCCATTGGGATACCGCATAAAGCCGTGGTACGCATTGTTCGAATCGATGTACGGACCTCCGACGACGTTTAACGAATTGAAGACCTCCGGCAGCGTGCCTTGTCCCGATCCTGTGCCCGCGGCGGGCACATCGAATGCGATGAAGTGACCGTCAGCGTACCGAACGAAACCGTGAAATACGCCATTCGAATCTATGTACACTCCCGAAACGAAGTAGTCAGCGCCCACTCCGTCGGTGTCAGTGCCCTCGCCGGGGCCGGTACCTGCCCCGGGAGCATTGATAACGACGAACGTACCATCAGGCTTGCGAAAGTAGCCGTGCAGCACGTTGTTATCGTCGATGATCGCACCCGCCAGCGCGCCCTCCAGATTCAGCCCGATTCCCGCGGACGAACCCGTGCCCTGCCCCGCGCCTGTACCGGCGCCCGGACCTTCATACGTCAGGAATGTTCCATTCGTGTAGCGCAGGAATGCGTGCGCGACGTCGGCCGAGTCCCAGAGGTATCCGGCAATCTCTCCCGATGGATTGATGTTGTAGGAGAGCGTGCCCTCGCCGGCACCATTGCCCGCGCCCGGAGCATCGAACCTCGTGATATTTCCGTCTGCGGTGCGGAAGAACCCGTGAATTACATTGCTCGAGTCAATGTACTGTCCGGTTATGGTGACCGCAGGATTGATACTGTAAGCAAATGTGCCTTGGCCTGCGCCGGTGCCCGCTCCTGAAACGTCGAACGTGGTGTATCTTCCGTCCTGGTTGCGCAGGAATCCATGGGCGACACTGTTCGAGTCAACGTAATACCCAAAGACTAGGCCCGTGTCGGTTATATTCTGTGGAAAGGTCCCCTGGCCGGCGCCAGTACCGGCTCCCGGTGCGTTGATGGTAGTGTAATGCTGCGCACTGGCGAAACCGATTGCCAATAAGACGACACCAACATTCATCCAAAGCTGCGTCTGCTTCATAAGATCCTTCCGCTTGAAGTTCGTTAGTCAGAGTTGGGTTGAGTCCTTTGCAACGGACCAATGCCGCAATGCATTGGTATGTGCGCAGATAACGCATCCGGCTTTCCAGAGGGTGCTCAGAACGTGTGAGTTTCCAGCAAAATTACCAGGCGGGGGAAACGCGGTTTGAGCTTACAGCCCGGTGCAACGAAATTACGTGATCTGAATTCGGAGTGGCAGACGTAGTTTGCAGATTATCGACAGCAGTGGCCGCTCATCTATGAGAAACCTAAATAACTTCGCAAGCTCGATACGAGAAATCATATGGCGCATCGACCCGAAGACCTGAGGTCCTCGGTCCTTCAGACGCTATCGTTCGGCGCGATCCTGCGCAACCGAACCCAAGAAGGAAGTGACAAAGATCGTATTAGCCCCCGCCGGATCGAGTACGAGCGTCAGAGGCGGCTGCTGATTCAATTGACTTAGGTCTACATGGGACCAGGTTTCTCCGCTGTCTATGGACTTCAATAGTTGATTGCCTGCTGCATACACATGGCCCGCGTTGTTTTCATCAAGCCCGCCTGCCGTGTCGCCGATACCCGCAACCCGCTCGGCGAGTTCGGCGGGCCCAAACGCTTACAAAAGTGAGGTTGCCAGAGCCTTGATGCCGCGCAGGTCCATCTTTCCTGTTCCCAAGACCGGGATAGAATCAATGTGGAAAAATTGATTGGCCTTCGGCTTCCATAACGCGGGCAAGTCGCAGGCTGCGAGCTTTTCCAGCACTTCTGCCAGCTTGGCTTCCGGCAGCGTGTGCAACACAACAATCCGCTCACCTTTCTTTTCGTCGGGCAGCGCGGTTACGGCAAATACCTGCTCAGTGGTATCGGCCAGTTCATGCAGCTTTTCCTCGATGCGAATGTGCGGCACCATCTCGCCGCCAATCTTGCTGAAGCGCGAGAGCCGATCGGTTATGGTGAGGAATCCATCCTCCTCCATGGTTGCGACGTCGCCGGTCGTGTACCAGCCATCGTGCAGAACTTCGGCGGTTTTCTCTGGTTTGCCCAGATAGCCCGCATCACGTTCGGTCCTTTCACCAGAAGCATTCCCGAATTTCCGGGCGCAACCGGCTGTCCCGTCTCGATGTCAACCACCTTCACCGAGACTCCGGGCAGCGGATGCCCGATCTTTCCGCGCTTGGCCGCGACCTGCCGGAAACCGGGCGCGCGAAAGTCCTTGCCATTGACAGTCACCACGGGCGAGCACTCGGTGCAGCCATAGCCCTCCAGCGGCCGAATGCCGAATTGATCTTCAAATGCCAACGGCCACGCGCTCCGGCAGTTTCTCGGCTCCCACCAGCACATATTGCAGCGAGCCAAAGCTCTCGGGCGTGCAGCGCCGCATGTAGCCTGCAGGAACGTCGGTGTCGCGATGAGAAATGTCACTTTGTACTTCGTCCACCAGTCCGCCGATCACCTGCGCATCCAGCGGATTCGGGATGGAACACAACGCCCACGCCCTGCACCGCCGGCAGCCATAGTCCGGCCGTGAATCCAAACGAGTGGAAGAAGGGCAGAATGCCCAGAACCTTGTCGCGCCAGCCGAGCATGAACACCTGGCTTACCTGGCTGATGTTCGCCATGATATTGAAGTGCGTCAGCATCACGCCTTTGGGATCGCCGGTGCTGCCGCTGGAGAAGATCACGGTGGCCAGCTGATCCATCGGAGACGCTTTGCCATCGCTTCGCGGCCACATCGCCGCGCACCCGGCTTTGATGCGATACGCGCCCAGCGCGCGCTTCAGCAGTCCGGCGGGCATCAGCCAGGCCAGCGCAGACGCAGTTAGCTTTTCGCTCAAGCGCGGCTGGCCCAGCGCATCCTCCAGCAGCAGCGTGCGCCCGGGAATCGCCATATTCGGAAAGCGTTCCAGGAATGCCTTCGACGTAATTACAACGTCAATGCCGCACTGCTTGCGCGCAGCTCGCGATCACTTCGTTCGACGACGTGTAGTTCAGGTTCACGGGCACGCGGCCCATCAGCATCAACGCGTAGTTCGTCAGTGCTCCGCCGACTGACGGCGGAAGCAGCAAGCCGATCATCGGCTGCTCGTCCGATCTGCCGCCGCAATCTGCGCGCGATGAATACGGTCTTGATGAGCGCCGATCCGAACGAGACCCTCGGCGTTTTCCCGTCCGCCATGAAGAATTGCCAGGGCCGCTGCCGCGCCGTGCGCACGAATGCCCGGTCCAACGTCTTCATGTGAGGCTTGCGCGTCTCGAAGGCCGCGGCTTGCAGACTCCTGCACTTCGGCGCGCACTTCGACTGCTGTCGACGTCGGCGGCATCGGCTTGCCGAAGCTCACCGTGACGCGATAGGGAATTCTCCGCGGCAACTTCCACAGAAAGCGCCCGCGTTCAAAGCTGAAGATGCTGCCCCAGACGCCGTCCAGGTTCACGGGAATGATGGGAACCTCAACGCCTTTCATGATGCGTTCCAGTCCGTGGCGGAAGGGAAGCAGTTGTCCGGTGCGGGTGATCTGTCCTTCGGCAAAGATGCACACGATCTCATCGTCACGCAGCGCGTCGCTCGGCGACCTTCAGCGAGTGCAGCATCTCGCGCGGATGCTGTTCGCTGGAGATCGGAATTGCCTTCACGATTTTGGCGAACGGCTTGACTACGGGATGGTCATAGATGCCCTTGTACATCAGGAAGCGGATCGGCCGGTCCGTCGCCGCGACCAGCAGAGCCACATCGACAAATGACATGTGGTTGCACACCAGCAGCGCCCCGGTCTTCTCGGGGAAGTTGTCGCGCCCGATGACGCGAACGCGATACACGGTTCGCGTTGCGAAGAACAGGATCAACCGCGCAAACCACTCGGGCAGCAGATACAGAACATAAGCTGTGCCAGCCGCGGTGATACACGAAGCTGCCACGATCACGCCGCGAGGATCGAGATGAACGTAGTTGGTGAAAATGAAATAAACGCGCTGACGAAATCGCGATGCCGACGAACGACAGCAGATTCGCCGCCGCAATGATTCCGCCCTTGTCCTCTTCCGCCGGCCTGTGCTGGATCAGCGCGTTCACCGGTACCGCAAAGAATCCTGCCCAGAAGCCCAGGAGGCCAAGAAGCGCTGCCGATCCAACCATTCCGTGCGGCGTGAGCCCGAGCGCCAGGCCCGTACACGTCATGCCGATCGATCCCAGCGGAATGAGGCCGTACTCAATCTTGTTTTCGCTGACCTAGCCGGCAGCCATGCTGCCAATGCCGATTCCCACCGCCAGCATTGCATTCAGATAGCCGGTTTTGGTTTGCCCGATGTGCAGGACATCGGGGCCGTAGACCACGATGGTTGAAAACAGCAAGGAACCCAGAAACCAGAAATAGGTATTGCCCAGCACGGCGAGAAACAGCGCCCGGTCGCGGCGCATCTTCCCGATCTGTACCCACAGGTCGCCGGCAATGTTCAGCCGGAAGGGTTTTTCCGGAGCCGCAGCCGGGACTTTGTCGATCGCCAAACTGGTGACAAAGCCAATCACGGAGAGTCCCAGCAGCACGTATCCCGCGTACACCTCGTGTGCGCTGAAGTGCTCTCCCATCCACGCGCCGGCAACGGTGCCGAGGATGATCGCGAGGAACGTTCCCAGCTCGATTACTCCGTTGCCCCACGACAAGCTCTTCTCCGGCAGAAGCTCCGGCAGCAAGCCGTACTTCGACGGTCCGAAGAGTGCCGCCTGACTCGCAACCAGGGTAAGCGCGGCCAGCGAAAGCCCCAGCGTGTGCGTAGCCAGCCCTGCCGTCGCCAGCAGCATCGATCCGAACTCCATTACCTTGGTCCAGATCGTGACTCTGCCGCTTGCTGAAGCGGTCCGCCAACCAGCCTCCCGGCATGCTCAGAATGAGGAACGGCACCGAGAAGAGAAACGTGACTACCGAAACGAAGGTCTCGCGATCGGACTTCGCCAGGTTCATCCCGACGATCATCGAGAGCAGCAGGTTGCGAAGGATGTTGTCGCTGAAGGCGCCCTGGAACTGCGTGGCGATAAGCGCCCAGAAACCCCGCCGGCTTCGCGGCGCGTCGGCGGTCATAGTGATTTGGTCGATCGCTACGGCATCACTGGAAAGGGAGTTCATCGGTTTTGGCCTCCTCCGGGCAACGTAGACGCATCGAGATTAGCCTCTGGCGAATGCCGGAAAAAGGCCCTTCCAGACAGTTTCGCGAGTGTCACAAATTATGAGCTTTGCGAAAATCGGCTCAATTCTACGCGGGCGGTGTCGGCGAGCACCGAAAAGACAAATACCCGCGGCCCCTTAGGGAACTCGCGGGTAGCTGCCGTGTGGACATCGCAGATAATCGCGCCTGTCTGCTCCAGGCCTCGCTGCCACCGCGGCCGACGCGGGTTGCGCATTACCAGCAGATCGGAGTCGATTCCCGCGGCCGCCAGCATGGTCCTGGCAGTGTCCCGGAAGTCGATCCAGTTGCGAGACAACTCCTACCAGTTCTGCCTTGAGCGAGGGAAGCTCCGGATGGAGCCACTGGTTCGCCGATCGAATCTGCAGCGGGATGAGCTCGATACCGGAAGGCAAAGCTGTTCGAACAATCTTCGTCTTGACTCGGCCGGCAGAGCGGAACGGCGCCCAGCAGAGCGTCCGGGTTCGCGACGTCCTCGACCGAGATTGCCGACACTGGCCAGTCGGTGAGTTGCCGAATCTCGGTGAGCAGGATTTCCCGGGCATCGGCATCGGGTTCGATCAGCAGAAAATGATCCGGAGGGGGCGACGCAATCCACTCGGCCACGCGCTGCCTGATCGCCGCTGCCGGAAGGTGCAACTCGCGCACCGCTCGGAAGAATGCCGCAATGTGCTGGTCAAGAATCTGCTCTGGTGTCGAGCGGCGGCGCTGCGTCGTTCTTGATATACACGCCGCTCCCATGCCGGTACTCCACCCATCCTTCCCGCGCCAGTTGCCGGTAGCCGGCGCTCACGGTATTCGGATGGATGCTGAACCGGCGCGCCAACTCACGGGTGCTCGGCAGCCGGTCGCCGGGCTTGAGATCGCCGCTCAAGACAGCTAGCGCCACTTGGGTGACGAGTTGCCGATAGATGGGAACCTCGCTCGCAGGGGAAAACCAAAGGCGCAAGATCAAGCCTCATCAACGAAGGATTGCAGTCCAAAAGATTTTACTAAGCTGCAATCATGCACCGGCCAGAGTGAGCTCTGGCGTGGCTGTCGCCTTTTGCGGCTCGCGCTGAAACACCGTCTTTCCCTCCTTAATGGTCTCGGCGACCTTGATGTCCTTAATTGACTTGGGATCGACCTTCAGCGGATTGGCGGTGAGTATGACAAGATCGGCCAATTTACTCACTTCGATCGATCCTTTGCGCGACTCCTCGAAGTACTGATGAGCCGCGTCAACGGTCAGTGCCTTGAGTCCGTCCATAGCGGAGATCTGTTCCTCTGGCCCAATCACCTGGCCGGAGCGAGAGGTGCGGTTCACCGCGGTCCAGAGAATGAACATGGGATCGAGCGGCGTGACCAGGAAGTCGCTGTGGTTCGTCATGCGCAGGCCGAGGCGGCGCGCTGTATTCATCGGGCTGCTGAAATAAGCCCGTTCTCTACCGAGGTTCTGGACGTGTACATCTCCCCAGAAGAAAGTGTGATTAGTGAAGAAGGATGGCCGCACTCCGTAACGCACGTAGTCTTCGAGCTGGTCGTGCCGCACGAACTGTGAGTGAATGACCGTGGTTCGCCGATCGCTTGGCGCATCCGCGGCTTTATGCGCGTCGAGCAGCATGTCGATGGCGGCATCCCCGTTGCAATGAACCAGCACCTGGGCATCGCGTTCATAGGCGAGCTTGGCGACAGCATTCACGTGGTCTGGAAGGACAGTGGGAGTGCCGCACCAGTTCTTCTCGCCACCTGGACCACCGGTGAGATACGGCTGGGTAAAGTAAGCTGTCTTACCCTGAGGTGAGCCATCGGCGATGATCTTGACCCCCGAGAGCCGATAGTGGTCGGGCCGAGGCGAGCGAAAGTCAAAGCCCGGCTTTGCCTTGGCAAGAAACGTGTGCGACTCCCAGTAGGCGTTGAGGTCAAGGAAGAGCAAACCTTCCTCAGCGGCCTTCTGGTAGAGAGGCATGACCTTGGGCTCGACTGGCGCGTCCTGCACCGTCGTATAGCCGTTGCTGGCGTAAATCTGTTGCGCAATCGTGAGGTGTCGCAACAGAAGCTGTGGCGATGGCTTGGGCAGCGCCATCACGACCGGGAACCAGGAGTTCTCCATCAGCAACCCGGCCGGCTCATTGCTTCCCGGCTTACGAACCGTCACGCCGCCGGGCGGAGTCGGGGTATCCGCATCGATTCCGACTGCTTTGAAGGCCGCGGAGTTCAACACGCCTCCATGTCCCGAGACATGCACCAGCAACAGGGGAATATCGGGAAAATCTCTGTCGAGATCGTCGCGCGTAATGTCGCGCCCGTCGCGTAGTGCCGTACCGTCGTAGCCGTAGGCGATCAACCATTCGCCGCGTTGTAGCGGCTTGGCAGCGACGTGTTCCTTGAGCACAGCCACGATTTCGGCGATGCTTCCCCCGGGACCAACCGGAGGGGCCGAGACGTTCACATAATCGGCGATCATCGCCGCCTGAAAGAAATGGCTGTGACCGTCGAGAAAACCGGGCAGCATCGTTCGGCCGCCGAGGTCCACAAGGCGGGTTGCGACATCCGCAGTTTTCAGCAGCTCACTCTTTGCGCCTACGGCAGCGACTCGCTCTCCCTTTACTGAGACGGCTTCGGCCGACGGCTGCATTTCGTCCATGGTGATGATGTCGCCGCCAAAGTAAATTGTGTCAGGACTGCCAGAATTATGGGCCATTGCAATCTCCTCGTTGTTGCTTCAGTTTGTACGGAGGTCTTTTATTTCGGTCCGAACGCAAAAGCTCCGACAACCGCACCTCCCAGAACCAGCAGGGCGGGATTAATCTTGTAGCGGAGCAAAATCATCAGCACGACCGCGGCAATGCACGCGGTAATCGTGCCGTGGATCGCGCCTTTGGCGATCATCAGGCAACCTGCCAGCAGCAATCCGATTGAGACCGGGGCCAGGCCTCGCTGTATCGAACTTCTCCAAGGCCATCGGCCAAGCCGATTCCAGAAGCGGCCGATCACCAGCGCCAGCAGAGCTGTCGGCCCAAAGAACGCCAGGACAACCACGACGGCGCCCGGCAGACCAGCGGCCCACTGTCCAATCGAGACGATCATCATCATGTTCGGACCGGGAGCTAGCTGTCCGACGCTGAACAGGTGAATCAATTGACGGAGGGTGATCCAATGATGCACATCGACGGTGAGCAGCTTCAGCTCTGGCAATGCCGCCACGCCGCCACCGACGGTTAACAACGAGAGATAGGAGAAAACGCGAATCAACGACGGAATCTGGTTCACAGCGTCGCCTCCTTTCTCGATTGTTTCCGCGGGCGATGCCAGAAAATGGCGAGTAGACCGACGGCAATAAGCACTCGTGGTACTGACTGGTGCAGGCGATCGACTCCAATCACCGTCAACGCGACGAATACGAGATCCGGCGCATGCCTCACCGACGTGCGTCCGAGCTGCAGAATTGTGGCCAGCATGAGTCCGACCGCGGCGGCTACCACTCCGCGCAGGATGGCATTCACGAAGGGACGGTCCCCATGCTGGTGATACATGATTCCCGCTGCGTACATATAAAGCGCGCCGGGCAGACAGATGCCGCAGATGGCCGCCATTGCTCCCCAGATCCCGCGCAGCCGGTCACCCACGAGGATTGCCATATTGGTAGCGTTCAGGCCGGGCAACGTCTGGCTTATCGAAAGAAGTTCGACAAAGCTGTTGTCGTCGAGCCAGCGGTGTTTCGTAATCAGACTGCTCCGAAGATATGCCACCACCCCCCCGCCGAAGCTGGTAGCGCCGATTAGAAGAAAGGCAAGAAAAATCTGGCCGACTGCGGCTTCCGCGGCTTGTGGCTGCGAAAGCGCCGTATCTTCTGCCAACTCCAACGCGATTGCAGGAGCTTCACTCATAGCGCTGTGGAGCGTTGCCTTTCAGCCGGTACACCACACCTGTCTTGGTTGTGCCCAGCGAAATCCAGTCCTGCAAATCAAACTGCAAGCTGACGAAGAACTGCTCGCACAGCTTCCTTACTTTCTCGCGGATGGGTTTGCTGGGATCCAATCGGGCTTGATAGGCAAACTCTCCCACCAGCGGCATGTGCTCGCCGCGCGTGCGCCAGAGAGCGACATTGCAGCCGGCCCGCACGCCTTTGCCGAAGTCCAGTTCGCCGAGCTCCAGAAGAACTTCTTCGATGATGGCTTCGCCGACCAGAGCTACGTGTTCGCCACCGGACTGCTCCAACGCGGCCAGTGCGGGAAAGACGTGAGTCAGCGTCTGCAATGATGTTTTGTCGGAGTCGTGCATTTGACTCAGGCCGAAGACGCAGTTGTGGGAATACAGGAAGCGGAAGCCGCCAATTTCGTTCTGGAGCGGCAAGGCTTCGATCTTGAACTTGATGCGGTAGTTGCCCGCGATCTTTGGTCGCACATCCACCGCAGCCGCGGCACGCTGATCGGGATGACGATACTTGAGGACGACCTCCGGATCGCCGACGGCGAATCCGTCCTCATATCGTATGCGTCGCCGCAGAATGAACGCCTGGTTATAGAGACGAAAGTCCGGTGTGTCGCCGAAGACAATCTCCCTCACCATCGGCCGCTGGTCGAGCTTGGAACTGGGAATGAACTCGACATCCACCTTCTTTGCCGTGTGCTGCACAAGTTTGCCAAAGTGGCGAAAGCTGTCGAGGGAGGTGAACCGATCGGGCTTGAGTATCAGCTTGGTTTCGAGGTAGCCGATCGTGTCGAGCGGCCGTCCGTCAGCGTAGGCCTCGGCAACCGCGGCCGCACCGGCTCCGTTGCCATGGTGATTGTGGTTTCCGTTATTTGCCACAAATGCTCTCCAATTCTTCTTCGCGTTGAGAGGTGGCGTGCGCGACCTGTGCTTTGCGACCGCGAAGCTGCCATAGCGTCACCACCCCGAGCAGCGCGATGAGAGCCGCAAGAATCAGCATCATGGTCCGGTAGCTTGAGACGTAAGACGCTGCGGCTTTCTGCAAGACGAGGCCGGCCAGTTGCGGATTGAATCCCTTGACATTCCCGACGCTCACGTAGGACTGAATGATCCCCGTGACTTGAGACAAGTCGCCCGGGGCGGCTCCCACGTTTACGAGTTTCGTGTGGAGTTCAGGATCGAAGCGTCCATACAGGAGCGACGAACTCAAAGCGAGGCCAAAAGCGAATCCAAACTGGCCAAAAAAAGTGCGCGAGGAGCCTACAGCACCGACCAGGTCCGCCGGCGATTTGCTGACGAAGATTCGCGCTGCGGGTGTCTGCGCGAACATCAGCGCCACACCGGCCAGGATCAACGGGGCGAGAAAGAAGTAAAAGGGAGTTGATGTCCCCGCGAAACTCAGGCAAGCGATAGCAACCGCGGTGCCGAAGAGGCCGGACGGAATGAGCGCCCGGCTCGGCGTTCCACGCGCCAGTAATGAGCCGACCCAACTCGCTCCAAAGATGCTGGCAATGCTTAGCGGCATCAGGCCAAGACTTACCGTGAATGGGTGGTAGCGGTAGAGGTATTGCCATAGAAGCGACAACTGCAGCACCAGGATTGCATTTCCGATATTGAAAGCCACTCCGCTCACAGCTGCGGCGGACATTTCAGGGTCGCGGAACAGGCGTATGGGGAACGCCGGATGTTTGAGCCGCAGTTCGTAAAGAGCAAATGTCAGCAGAATGACCACGCCGATCGCTAACGGGATGAGGACTCTGCTGCTGCCCCATCCGGCGGAAGCCGATGCACTGATTCCATCCAGGGTGCACACCAGGCCCACGGCGATCAGCAAAAGTCCTACGGTATCGAAGCGTCCTGGGTCGTCCGCCCGCGCTTCCGGTACGTTCCGCAGACAGAAGAGAAGCGCCAGCGCTGCGACAGCGCTGGGCAGCAGGTAGGCAATTCGCCAGCTCAGCCCTGCAAGATATCCGCCCAGCAAGCCGAGCCCAACTACACCGAATGTCTGCAACGCCAGCCACTTCGCGACAGCGCGCGACAACTTTTCTTCATCGGGGGCAACGGTTCGCAGTAGTGCGAAAGAAAGTCCAAACGATGCCGCATAGCCCATCCCCACGAGCACCCGACCGAAGGCGAACATCGCCGTGTTTTGCGCAACGGAAGTGAAGACTCCAGCCACTACGGCCAGGAGCAGTCCGGCCTGCATGATCTTCTTGCGCCCTAACCGGTCCCCCAGGCTGCCGGTAGCGAGGATTGTGGCAGCTATACAAAGCGTTCCGATACTGGCCACCAGCGATCGTTGCGACCCGCTCATACCCAACTGATTGGCGGCGCCGACGAACGCAATGTTGTGAACGGAGGGATCAACGGACATCGCCAGGGAAGCGGAGGCCAGCGCCCAAACGGCGGTACGCGTTCCGACAGCTTGTTTCTGGATTACGGGCTCGACGGTGGCAGTCGTGCTCATGCAGGCTCCAAAAATTGCCCGAGGAAACAACGGATGGGCAGCGGGGAGGAACGCCGGGTGCGCGGCCAGACGATCCGGATCGCACCAAATTGTCGGCCGGCGCGGCTCAAATCAGAAAGGGCGCTAGTCACCTACGTGCGTGATCAACCAGCATGGTAAGGCCATATCTTACCGACGCCTTTCCATGAGTATCCGCACCTGCGGCGTATCGCCGTCGCTGACGTCCGAAGAGCGGCGGCGCAGGTCGCGACATCCTACGTTGACCGGCTTTGACAGCTTGTTCAGACCGGCTAAGCCTGCGAGCGCAATCATGAAGGCAATCAAGCCAAATTCAATAAAAGCCTGACCGCTTTCATCTTCGTGCAGCATTCTTAAAGATACCGGCATCACGTCACCTCCGAGTCGGTAGACCTTTGGATATGCACTTCTCCTGATTGTCTCCGATGAGTGCGTCCAGTTCCTCGCGGTTGTCCCATGACGCGTAGGGCAGCTCCGAGGACACTAAAGTCCGCACTCGGTGCGCCGAAGCTGCTGCGGCTTCGACCTGGCGGATTATCTCCGCTACGTCAATCGATTCGGCGACTTCAAGCTTCCGCAAGCTCTCGTAGGCAACAGCAAGCGAATCGTCCAGATATGCAAGTGCAGATGGACACGGTGAATTCATAGCTACTCCTGTTAGTTCACAAATGTGGTATGGATTGAGCTGCAACGGATCTCTTCAAGTGCAGCCAGTAACGCCTGTTCGGGCTATTTCAGATGTCAGGATCCGGGGACTACCGCTGATCTGGCACGGCATGTCCTCGTCGGCAGTTGGTGTGTGGTCGTGGCTCAGGCCTGGTTGTGGTCGGATTGTGCTTGAAGTTCGTCGAGCGATAGTAGGTCTGCACGGTTGTATTGCTCCCATCCCATTAGTCCGTTGAGCATTCGCTCTGCTATTGCGTCTGGCGTGAAATCGCCACCGCCTGGCGCGGTCACAATGGAGCAGTTTTCAGAATTGATTGCCATACCGTAACGTTCGTTAAAGTCAACAATCCCTTCCATGGAATATGCGCTGCACATAACCGCGCAACAGCTGGGATCAAAATCAGCACACATCGCTCGTCGATCATTTGCGATTTTTGCCAGAGCGGTCAGGCGTTGGTTGTTCGTCACACCTAGACTCAATACTTCTCGACCGACACACTCATTGAAGGAGCGTATTTGGGAAATAAACGCCTCGCGTATGGTGTCCCACCACTTAGGAGCTTGCGCTAACCGGCTCTGATATCGAGCTTGAGCCATTGCAAACTCCACGGCTCTATTGCGTTCTTGAGTGGCAAATCGTGTTGCAGCCGTTACACCCCAATCTGGCATGACAGGTATTCTCCTCTCTTTCGATCTCGATCTATCCCGAGTACAGATCCTGGGCGGAATGAAATGTTGCGGTGGATTCACTGCGTCAAGCGCAGCATGACCTTGGCGGCAATAGTCTGAAAAGCTTCCTGCACGTCAGAGGTGCAGGTCGAGGACGGGCAGTTGGGAATATAAAAGAACAGCCCCGCGGGTTGCCCCTTGACATAGGTGGAATACGAAGGATCGTTGGCTAATTGGGCTAGGAATGCCTGGGTGCTGGAACTCACACCACTGCCCAGGCCGATGGTGAAGATGTAGATCGGTGTCGGACTTTCCGTTCGCATAGCGATCGCAGTTTGGATGGCTCGATACTTAGCCTCGGCGGTCACATTTGATTGGGTCAAGGACTGTTGCGTGCCCGATTGCTGGGAGGGGAAAGTCGTTACGATCTGTCTGCTACTATTCTTGCAAATGTCGCCTTTCGCGTCATAGGGGAAGCCTGTTCCGCTCGTGTAGTGGCCCCAATCTGTTCCAGCGACAGGATCAAACATATCTACTTGCGAGCCCGAATCGTGCCCACCATAGTTGATGAGGGTCGTGGCCGGACAGGCGAAGTTGTCCTGAATCGTGTTCATCAAGCCGTCGGTGAAGTACACGACGACCTTCACAATGTTCTCCCCCGGTTTCGGCGTTACACTATCCACCTGGGACTGGCCAAGCGATAGCGGCGGCCCCACCGTTGAACTCAGCAGTGAGCCGGTGCCTGCGCCTGTGCCGAAGGTGCCACCAGTGAATGCGAGTGCGTTTACAGCAGTCGTAATTGGGGTTATAAAGTTATAATCGATAGCCACGTTAGCTGTGCTGTTCGATGCGAAACTGACCATACCGACGCGGTCGGTGGCGTTACTAAAATCGCTGACGAAGGCCGGAACCGCGGACTGCAGGGCTATGCCTCCGCTGTCTCCGGTCACTCCTGAGTCACACTTGTTGGTTCCGCCGCACATCGAACCTGATCGATCAAGAACGATAGACATAATCAGGTCTGCGCGTGTGGCTACCGCTGTCGCAGTGATCGGTACCGTCTTCCATGAGCTAACGATTCCCATGAACAATGTGGGTACGTTCATCGTGGCTGTTACCTTCACCTCTTGATTGCCGTACTGATCCGTCGGATAGCTAACCGTGGGCGCCGGTGCGTTGGCACCATAATTAGCGTCGAAGATATTGGTCGCGACCGCAGTCGCCGTCGTCTGTCCCTGCCACAGGTTTTTGACGCCGGTGAGGCATGCACTATCGACCGCGCTCGATAGCTTGGCCTTCGCGATGTACATAAGGCCAGCATCGATCGAGATGCCGGCACAGAGCACTACCAGTGTAAGCAGGCTGGCGAATGCTATGAGCATCTGTCCTTCATCTCGCTTTAGGCCATTGCTGATGCGCATAAGTGTCACTCCTCAGTAGTAAGTCACGCTATAGAGCTGCGATGGCAATCCGGTCCCCTGAAGAAACTGGTTGATCGGTGTCGTAGCCGTATAGTTGTAGAATATTTCAGTGATGTAGAGAGAAGATCCGCTGACCTCGCTTTGCAAGGCACTGGTTGCGGCTGCGGGAAGAACTGGTGTCGAAGAGTTGCAGCCTGACTGACCTTGTACACAACCGATCTTGCTCGCAACGGAAATCGCACATTGCGAAGCCTGATTGGTGACCTGCAGGGTGCCATTGTTATTCGTGACTACGGTCTCAATGACGCACCCGTGAGTGCCAAGGCTTACGACGGAGGGAGCATTTGCGACTGCCGAAGCGATCGTCGTCGCTGGGTTCGTTCCACGGGAGGCCAGGCTGGACGTTTGTCCGCCGATATTCTTCATGACTTCAGCGTCATAAACAGTCTGTCCGAAATCGATAATTCCCAAGGCGAATACGACTAGTATTACGAAGGCCCCAGATAACTCGAGCAATGCCTGACCGGATTCTTCATTAAGTGCTTTCATGTCGATATGCCCCTTAGCTCGCTGCCGGAGGAAAAGACTCATTGGTGAACGCTGCACTGACTCTGATGGTATAGGCATGAAAAGGGAAGAATGCCGCCATGAGTGGACTCACAAATCTATAGGGATACGAAACAGAGATTGTTACCAGGTCGCCTGGTCCGCCGGCGTTGTTGGGACAACCGCCGCCGGTATTCGTACAGGATATTGTGATGTCACCGGAGTTGGAGGCGTTCAGGAATCCGACCGAAGAGGTCTGGAGGGTTTGAACTATAGAGTTGTAACGTGTCTGTGTACATGACCCGTTACTTCCGGTGATGCACTGTCCTGTCAGGGCGTAACGGCCGGCTTGCCGCACGGCATTCTGCAGGGTAACCTTGGTCGAGAACAGATAGCCACAATCGATGGCGGCCATGCTGAGCAGCACAAGGAGAAACAAGGAGAACGCAACTTCCACTAGCGCCTGACCTTGATCGTCGGTTCTTTTCATTTGTCTGACCTCCTATCCGGCGGCTCTGAGTCGTTCGATGTGAAACTTAGCTGGGCGAAGGTATTTACCCGATGAGTGTCTGGGGTTGGAATCTCGGGGTCTGTGTTCAGTGGCA
The DNA here is from genome assembly GCA_963747045.1 of uncultured Acidobacteriaceae bacterium. Taxonomy (GTDB): domain Bacteria; phylum Acidobacteriota; class Terriglobia; order Terriglobales; family Acidobacteriaceae; genus Bog-257. The sequence continues at coordinate 51,791 of CAVVDN010000013.1, forward strand.
ACTCAGGGTATTAGCTGCAAGGTCTGGAACCTCTCTCGGCGCTGCAGCATGACGGCGAGGAGAAACCAGAAGATAGAAAGCGGACTCACGGGTGCGGAAACGAGCCCCTTCCTAAGGACAGTTGCCAATGACCAGGACCTCTCAGGCGGCCTGTCGGAATCTACGTCTCGAAAGGTTGGCTGTCCCCAGGAAAAGTCACTTCGCAGCAGTAAGAAAACGTGACCGCCCTCGCAATGATAGGCAACCACGCCCTCAGAAGGACACTGCATGCCACGGAAATGGGCGCTCAGCAGGGTGTCACAGAGAATCTGCGTGATTTGATCACTACCGCAAATCGGGCAGCGCGTGGGTTGTGTCTGTTCTATCGGCACGGGGAACTCCTCTGTGGTAGATAAACCGTGGAACCGTTAGATGGCCCAAAGCACATCGGCTAAAGGGCAAATCGTAAGATGCAACGCTTGGTGGCGGACATGGGCAACAGCGGAGAGTTATTAGCGCCACATCCAATAAGCGACGATCAACGGCCTATGTAGAAGCAGGTAGCAGCAAATTGCTTCACTTAGCAGGAACCCGCCATACACCATTGGTGGCCAAGGAAAGGTGAACGTCCTCACTTCGCGATATCGATAGATAGAGTCCATGGCAACCTCATCGAAGACTCAGGCTTGAGAAATGTCGTGTTGCTGATCCGAAGATTGTGCGCCTGGCGACTGAGGCCAAGTTGAAGAATGGAAGACTCGCTCCGAAGAGAATGGCTAAGAAGTTAAAGTATTAAGTCTATCGTCCTGCCGAGGTACCTGACGCGTCTACAAGGCCTGTAGCGGTAGCTCGAAGACTAATGGCGCTGGCATTGATCTGATATCGGGCGCACTGTCCAAAGATCCATGCTCGACTCCAATCCATTCCAGTTCGTGCCAATCGACTTCGACCAGCGCGCCTTGGGAGATGATGTCCAGGGTGAGAACCACGCGCGGGCCGTTGGCTCCGCGTTGTAAGGTACCTTCCAAGCCTGCCAGGGCTCCGGAACGGATACGAACTCGCTCGCCCACGACGACCGGCGGGTGCGGCTGGGGATTCCTATTTGACAGTCCTGAACGCAGCGCTTCGATTTCAGCGTCAGGCAATGGAGCTGGCCTTCCGGGCGGCCCCACCAAATCTACTACTCCAGGTATTGACAGGACCGACACGCGTTGGTGGGGTGTGATTCGTACAAACAGGTAGCCTGGAAACAGCGGTAAGTCCAAATGTCTGGTGCAACGGTTCTTCCATTTGTGCACCACGTGATAAACCGGCAAATAACACTCGCACTGCCGAAGAGCGAGTTGGTTCTCGACCGTCATCTCACGGCGAGGCTGAACGTAGACTGCGTACCATCTTGGGACGTATTCATAAGCCGGATGAATTTGAGTCTGGGATTTCAAAATCGCACCTGAGTAAGGCTTCGCCACAACCAGTTAGCATCTCTGGTGGCGCAAGCTAAAATTGATTCGGGGAGGAGAAGGGCTGCCCCTTCTTCCTGCGGAATCTTGTCTGTCTGGAGAGCGGCTACCTGCTTCTGCCGCAGTAGACACCGTCACCATGTGCAACTGTCGTGCCATTAATACGGCACTTAAGTGCAAACATGGTTTCAGCACTTTAGGTGGAACATGAGGGATGCCTGTAACAGAAGTTGTATCAGGAACTGTAACTCACCGTAACAACTGGGACGGTCGTTGTTTTGAAACCGGAGGACAACCGGGGAGAAGAGATTTGAAAGGGATGTTCAGCGTCTCGACGAGGTCGCATTTTGGTTTTCGCTTCGAATTCCATACCGTTCCATCTTTCGATACAACGTCATACGCGACCAGCTCAAGAGGTCAGCTGCCTTACTCTTATTCCCGCTACTATCGGACAATGCCCGCAAGATGCGATTCGCCTCATCGGGAGCGTTCTCGGTTTCCACTGCTAAACTCAGGAAGTCGGGCATTTCCACCCAAAGGGTGTCCGGTTCCAGAGTGATGAAGGCCGCTTCCACCAGGTTTCTCAGCTCACGGACATTCCCCGGCCAGGAATAACTCAAGATAGCCTGCTCCGAACGCGGAGTGAAACCCAAAGTTTCTCGTCCAAAGCTACGATTAAATTCTTTCCTGAAATAGTGCGCTAAAGGCAGAAGATCTTCGCGACGGTCGCGCAAGGGGGGCAGATGAATCCGCGCCACATTCAAGCGAAAGAACAGATCTCGTCGGAAGGTACCTATTTGTGACATGGCCTCCAGGTCGCGGTTGGTAGCCGCAACCAGCCGGAAGTCGACGTAATGTATCTTGTTGTCTCCGAGACGTTGAATTTCGTGGGTCTCGATCACTCGCAGGATCTTGGCCTGCGCGTACGGACTCATGTCGGCAATCTCATCCAGGAATACCGTTCCTCCATCCGCAGCCTTCAGGCTCCCATCGTGAGCAAGATCGGCGCCGGTGTACGCTCCGCGTTCGACGCCGAACAACTCGCTTTCGAGGAGCGTATCCGGGATGGCTGCGCAATTGATACAGACTAGCGGCTTATTCGCCCTGCTGCTGTTGCGGTGGATCAGCTTGGCTACTAAGTCTTTGCCCGTCCCCGTTTCACCGGTGATCAGTGCGTTGCTTGAAGTCTTGGCCACGCGCTCGATATAGGTACGTGCTCGCTGTATGTAGTCACTCTCGCCCACCAGCAGCTCGCAACTCACCAAGGAGGTCTGCCGCTGTGAGCTGGTGAGCGCCATCAGGATATTTGGCAGTTCGACCAGGCAATTCACGCCGCGAATATAGCTGTCAACCCCATTACGCCATGCCGCGATAGCGAGTTCTTCGGAGCCTTCCCAAGCGACCACCACAGTTGGGATTTTGGTGCCATTACTGCACTTACGCGCGCGTTCCAGGTCCCCCATGGCAAGTTGATGTTCGCAGCCTATGCAAATGATGTCCGGCATGCCCACATCGCTGACCTGTACATCTCCGATCTCGCGCAGGACCAACAGAAGTCGACCACGTACATCGGTCCTGTCAGAGATGACCCGCACAATAGGTCTTCGCATGCGCCACTTCTCGATCCGCCGTGAACATCTTGTTGGGAGCGCAGTACTGCTTTGCAGCAGCAATCAACGTGCAAATAAGAGTTGAGACGGATCGACCGCGTTAAGGTCCGATCCGAGGGGAGTGTGTGCGCTTAGGAAATAGGTGTGGGCGGCAGAAGTTGCTTCAGCCTAAGCAAAAAACACAACAGACCACCACTTCTGTTTAGGAGTTGTCACGCTCGAAGGGTCAGGCCTGCGTCATCCGTACTGACGAGCGTACTGGCTTGCTTCTGGCCCGCCCTGCTGGACGGAAGAAAGCAACCACCGGCAGTTACATGTTCCGACAGCCTGCCACTCAACACGCGTGGCTCACTTCGTTTTTCTTGATCGTCTTTAAGTTGGGCCAAAAATTGCCCTATTAACTGTAGCCCCTCTATCCACCACTGACAATGCACTTAAGTCACCGTTTAAGTAACCTGGCGCAGCTCAGGGTAACTGCCAGTACTGATCTCAGTAATCTAACGTCACCAGCAGAGTGTCATGGTAAGGCCGGACACCAATCTGGTCCGACCCGCCGAAATTCTTCCAAAAATGGTTTTCGTCACTAGTCAGCGATGTTGACAATTGTCTCGCCGGCCTGTGAAGCCTGTCACTGGCAATGGAGGTTCTGAAAACGAATATCATTCTGGACCTCGCCTTCCAGCGTTGTACGTCTGCCCGCCGGTGGGCGACGATGTTCCTGTCACCAGCATCTCAGCCGGTCGAGAGCCATTTCCTCCCACACCTCGGGGAGCGTGGCGAAAGATGAAGTTGGCTGGGGACAACTCTCAGACTTCGCCCCCGATGCCATCACCATTGCCGATCCCACCGGTCACATCGAGTACGCAAACCTTGCCGCGTGTGCCGTCTTTGGTTACACAGCTGAAGAGATGGCAGCTCTCAGTTGCCGATCTGCTGGTGCCGGAGGAGTCTAAGCATCTCCAAGAGTTCTTCACGGGCCTGGAAGCCAACAAGGTGCATCGTGGAGAGTGGCAAAGCCGTCGAAAGGACGGAAGCCGCTTCCCGGCCGAGGTAAGTCTCGTACTGTTGTACAACGGGAAAATCCTCGGAATCGGGCGCGACATCAGCGAGCGCAAAAAACAAGAGTCGGAACTCGCAAAGACTCGAGACTTACTGGAGCTGTTCGTTCAACATGTCCCTGCCGCGATAGCGATGTTTGATCGCAAGATGTGTTACGTCCGAACCAGCCGGAAATGGAGAGCTGAGATCGGAATGGCCGATGTTCCGGTGCTTGCGGGACGCTGTCACTATGACGTGATTCCGGACATGCCTGAGGAATGGAAAGTGGCACATCGCCGGGGCCTGAATGGGGAGATCGTAAAGGGTGAAAATAGCTGGCTGCGCCCCGACGGCCGAATCGTTACTTTCCGCTGGGAGGTTCATCCCTGGGGTGACACTGTGGAGATCACCGGCGGTATTTTGATTCTTTTTGAGAACGTGACCGAGCTCCGAAAGATGGAGGCCTAACTGCTCTATACGCAAAAAATGGAGACGATTGGGCCTTTGTCTGCCGGCGTAACGCACGAGTTCCGTAATGCTTTGAGCATCATTCTGCGGGAGGCTGATTCCGCAAGAAACGAGGTTATGTCGGGGAGCGATGTATCGCGGAGTCTGAACGTCATCCAAAGTGCTGCTCGTCGAGCGAGCAACGTCACGGACAATCTCTTAGCGTTTAGCCGCAAAAAACCACGTCACCCCGAGCCAGTCGAGGTAAGACAGTTTCTGCAAGACCTCGCTCAAATTGTTTCGTCCCTCGGTCGGGACGCGAATTCGTTTTCGGGTGGTCGCTAATGTTCGCGTTCCAAGTGTCTTCTTTGGCCCTATGCAGTTGGAGCAGGTGCTCATTAACCTGATATCCAACGCGCTCGACACGATGCCTGGATGTCTTTAGCGTGTGGGTAATTTCGGGGCCTAAGATTCCCCGTGAATTGTGCTAAATTCGACGGGAAGTGAGTCTGTGAAGGGATGCAGCTTTCAACATACGCGCCAATGGCTTCGCTTGGCTGGCGCCGTAGTCGCCTTAGCGCTTGCTTTGGCCACTCACGCCGGCCAAGCGCCGAGCTTGGCGGCAACTATAACTTTATCGGGAGGTTCTCCATTGCCATGCCGGTTCCGGGCGGCAGCTCATCACCCGGCGCTGATTCGTCAGCCTCAGCCAGTGATAGCGGCCCCACTCTGCCGCCCCCAACGCAATCGCAAGCACAGAGTACGCCTCCTTGCTCCGACGTCCTCCCATTTTGAAACGAGGCACACAGCCGGCTCTGCCTCCCTGTCCTGACCCGCCGCCGGCCGCGTCGCCCCCTGCGGACTCCGTACCCACGCGTTCGCTGAGTCCCGCCGAATCCTTGATCGAAAGGGCCAGAGAGGCGGCGTTCGAGTTTTCAGAGAAGCTTCCCAACTTTATTTGCGAGGAGTTCATGTCGCGGTTTACCCAGCGAGGCCGCGAGGAGGAAATGCCCCTGGACGTGGTTTCGGCTGAAATCATTTACGAGGACGGGCAGGAAAGTTATCGTAACGTGAAGATCAATGACCGCCCCACGGACAAGGGCCTGCAGGAAATCGGTGGGTCCTGGTCCACCGGAGAATTTGCGTCCACACTGCTGGAACTTTTTCACCCCGATACGCGACGCGCAGTTCCGGTCCGGCGGTGCGTCTCCCATTTCGGGTTTCAGTGCCCAGGTTTACGACTTTCAAGTGCGGAGTGAAAATTCACACTGGATGGTGCAGGCCGGCTCTCAGACTCTGACTCCGGCTTACGGAGGCTCCGTATGGGTGGATCCGAAAACCGCGCGCGTCCTGCGAATCGAGATGCAGGCCCGCAACATACCGTCAGATTTCCCGATGGATACGGTCGAATCCGCGGTTGATTATTCGTACGTGATGATTGGCGGGACATCGTTTCTGCTTCCGGTCCATGCCGAGAGCTTGGGTTGTGAACGGGGTACCAGCTACTGCAGCCACAACATCATTGACTTCCGCAACTATCACGAATTCAAATCCGAGATCAAGATTCTTCCCCATTGATTTCGCTCGGACCTCTGCCCATGCCGACCCAAACTCCAGAGCAGTGCACGGTCTTCGATAGTGAGGACCAACCATTACATCTCCGTGCTGCCTGCGGAATCGATCCGATCGGCGAGCTTGTCTCGACAATTCTAGTGCGGGAAGCTGCGGTCCCGAAGTGTCGTTCTGGTGAAGTTGCACTGGATCGGTAGCAGTTCGGCGGACGCCAAGTCGGTCTGGGGTCAAGTTCTGCTGCGGGCCCGCAATCAGTGGCCAGCTTTGCGGAATTCCTCTTTTTCTCGACGACGCGCTGTCAATTCACGGGAAACCCTGTTTTCGTCAACTGATGTTTGGAAGGGAGGTGATGGAGCGCCCGACTTGGAGCGCGTAGGCACCTCAGGCGCTATGAGGAGCGGCGCGGACCTTAGCCGGCGTGAAGGGCACCGAGCGCATCCGCACCCCCACGGCATCAAACACCGCGTTCGCGATGGCGGAGGGAACAACAGAGGCAGCGGGCTCACCCACGCCCCAGGGCTTCTCCGTAGGACGATCGATCAGATCGATGTCCACCTCCGGAACCTCGGGGAAGGTTAGGATGGTCCTTCTCGCGGGGCCCGCGGACGCTTCTTACCTGCCAGATCTGCCGACTTCGCCCGCCCGGTCGGCTAGCTGCCGCCCACGCGATGCTGACCGTCACCACGCCCAGCATTGCGATGCCCGTGTCCTGCACCCAGGAGAGCGGGGCGGGCAGCCATCGCGCGACTGGCCGCTCCCAGAAGATTATGGCCACGGCGCAGGGCCGCCGTGATGGCCCGTAGGTGCCGCACCGCCCTGGTGTGTGCGTGGATCACGCGAAGGCCATGGGAGCGTGTATGACTGGCTGACCTCGCTGGCAACGGCCTGGCGGTAGTTTTCATATTCCTGCGGCGCAGACCCGAGCACGAGCGCGGCTTCACTTACCATCTTCATCCGCACTGTCGCCGGGATGAGATCGAACTCTTCGAGCGCGGCCCGCACCTCCCGCGCGGCTAGCACGTCATCCAGCGCCTCCACGTACATCTGTAGCAGCACCGGATCCTGATACAACGGACTGCTCCGGAAAGGCCCGGCGGACGATTCGGCAGGCTCGGCCATGACACCCCTGGACTCATTGAACCCCCTTCATGATCATCTGGCAATGCAGAGAAACCCCCGACGATTGGCAGGCGGCCACTCGATCCCAGTTGGCGGAGTTCGACCGTTGCGTTCCCATATGTAGAGGACGGTCAGCCCCGGATGCGCGTCAGCCGACCGGGCGTGAGCGGCGCGAGGACCGGATCCGGCCGCGTGGTTCCGGCTTGCGTTCCAGTTCCTCGGGCAGCCGCAGCAGCGCGTTCGAGGTGCTGCTCACGACGTCCTCAGCGACGTCGATGACGCGCCTGCCCCGCGTCCGGGCCGCGCTTCTCAGCAGGTCGAATGCGTCGCGGGTGCGGAGCCGGTGCCGCTCGGCGAGTACCCCGATGGCTTGCTCGACCCGGACCCGCGCGGTCAGCGCGTGCTCTAGCTGGGCCACCGTCACGGCCAGCCGGGCCGCCTCGTCGGCCGCCGGGGCGCCGGTCAGAGGGCGGGCGTGCCGCGGCGCCGGATTCGGCGCCGGGGCGGCGGCGGAGGACACGAGGTCCGCGGCCAGCAGGTCCGCGAGCACCATCGCGCTCGTCAGGTCGGAGACTTCCTGGTCGCCGACGCCCCAGCCCCCCGCGGATCTGCGGACTACCGTCTCACCCGGTACCGTCGTGCCGCTCATCTGCCGCTGCCTTCCCTGGCCCCTCTCGTGATTCCGGCCCGCGCTCCCCGGTGCCTGGCCAATTGCGGGGAATTCATTTGTGCCACCCCGTTCGGCATCAGCAAATATATCGGTACTGGCGAAGATTAAAAGCTCACGCGCTGGTCGCGAGCTCCGCCATCCTTTTCTTCACCTGGACGGCTGAGGGATTTACCAGCACGCTTCCGTCCGGGAACACGATAGTAGGCACGGTCTGGTTGCCCCCGTTGACACTCATCACGTACTCGGCGGCGGCCGGGTCACGCTCGATGTCGACCTCGGTCATGGTAATTCCGTCCCTGGCCAGCTGGCTCTTCAGGCGCCTGCAGAAGGCGCACCACTGCGTCGTGTACATGGTCAGCGGAGCCGACACCTGCTATCTCCTTCCGTCGCGTGCCCCGTCTGAGGGCTAGCAATACCAAATGCCCCGCTGCGCTTCCCTTGCTCCCGTGCCGTCGTCGCGTGCCCCCGTCTGAGGGCTAACAACACCAAATGCCCCGCTGTGCTTCCCTTGCTCCCGTGCCGTCCGGTCAGGTGTTGCGGAAGACCGGCTTGCGTTTCTCGGTAAAGGCCTTCAGGCCCTCCAGATAATCGCTGCTGTCGTAGGCCTGCCGGCGCAGCCCCTGCAGGCGCTCGTACACCTGCGCCGCGATGGGCTGGTAGTCCGTCAGGACCCGGAGCTGCTCCTTGATGACCGCCATCGCCATCGGCGACTTCGCCGCCATCGTTTCGGCCAGCTCGAAGGTCACCGTCTCGAGTTCGGCCGCCCCCACCAGGTGATTGATGAGCATCCATTCCTTGGCCCTCTGCGCGTCCAGCGGCGCGGCGGTGAAGAACATCTCCTTGACGAGGTTGATGGGCAGCCGCCCGACGAAGTGCAGCAGCCCCGTCGTGTTGTACGGCAGCCCCAGGTTTGCGGGGGTGATGGCGAACGACGCCGTCTCGTCCGCGATGACGAGGTCGCTGCTGAGCACCAGATCGAGCGCCCCGCCCCATACGGTGCCGTGCACCATGGCCAGCACCGGCGCCGGGAAGGTGCGGATCGCGCGGAGCAGTCCTTCCAGGGGGTCGTCGTACCCCAGCGGGTCACGCCGCCCCTTCGGCAGCTCGCCGATGTCGTGCCCGGCCGACCAGACCGACATCCCCGGCGCGGCGCGGATCACTACGGTACGCGCGCTCTGCGCCCCCAGGCTGTCGAGCGCCGCGATGATGCCGTTCGCTATCCGGGCCCCGATGGCGTTGCGCTTGCGCCGGTCATCCAGGGTGATGACGCCGACCTGGCCGCGGACGGCCGTGTGGACCACGGCATCCTCCGCGGGACTGGTCCGGCCCGTCGCGCCAGGCGCGGCTGTGGCGCCTGCGGGGCTGGCGCCGCCAGGCGTGCCATCAGCAGCGGGCGGACCCATGGTGGCCGGCGAGCCCGCGGTGGCCAGCCTGGCCATGACGGCCGGTGGGCCGGCGGCAGCCGTCTCGCCGGTGCGCCCGGCCAGGAACACATAGGTCTGGGCCAGCGTGTCCCGGCCGGTGCCGAGGATCATGTTCACCAGCCGGAGCGTCGCCAGCCGCTGCCCGGCGCTCACGGTGCGGGCCAGATGCTGCCAGAGCACGTCCTCCAGGGCGGCGAACGCCGCTTGGACCTCGGCGAGATCGATTCCGGCAACGAAACGGTCAGCGGCGATCTGCTGGGACGGCGTGATGATCGGCTCGGCGTGCCCCTCGTGCACGCACCGCTGGACCAGCTCGAACAG